>JAKOTQ010000082.1 GCA_029776205.1 Bacillota bacterium
TCTCCAGTTCTTCGAGTTTTCTTATCTTGTTTGAACTAAGAAATCCCATAACATCAATGATGTAATTCTCGAAAATCTGATATATAATATTACTCATAAGAGACTCCTCCTTGGTATTTTGTTTGTTTTTCGTTGATCAATATTTTACCAAAAAAGAGGGGTCTCTTGTTTTTTTAACCTAAAACAATTTTACACTAAGCAACCGTTGGATAATACTTCATGTTATAATAAAATCAAATTACTGTCATCCAACCTGATCCAGGAGGTTTCCCATGAAACTTAAATTAACCTATGTTTTTCATAATTGCTTCATGATAACCATTGAAAACACCGTATTTCTCTTTGATTATCCGGAAGCCCGGTTTTTATCCGAAACGATGGAACAGATCGTTTTAAACGAAATTGCTGGCCGCCGACTCTACTATTTCGTTTCTCATAGCCATGCTGATCATTTTAATCCGGACCCCTCAAAAATCATTCAGGCAGCTCAAGATCGAGTATTTATCTTATCGGAAGATACGTATGCGGAAGCTGCGAACTACCATGGAAATATTCATTATTTCCTGCCTGATGAATGTCGGACCATTGACGGAATGGAAATCACCACTTTCGAAAGTAGTGATGAAGGGGTCGCTTTTTTAATCCGATTCAATGAAAAACTCATTTATTTTGGCGGTGATCTTGCCAATTGGAACTGGGATGAATTGGAGATCGAGGAAAAGCAAGCTATGGAAAGTTTTTATACCCGTTTCTTAGACCGCCTCTCCGCTTATGTCATCGATGTGGCCATGGTCAATACGGATCCCCGCATGAATACTTGGGCCGGTGCTGCCGAATTTATAGAAAAAATCAAACCGAAATTCTTTGTACCAATGCATACCTTCGGTAAAACAGCAACTCTAAAGCGTTTTTACCGGTCGCTGGCGCCAGAACATCCTCCCGTTTTTCTCTATCAAGAACCCGGAGATTCAATGGAGATCGAAATATAATCGATTTTTAACGATATTTCTTACGTCGCTGGATCCGGTTCTTATCTGCCCGGATCTTTTTTAAATGGCGACGTGCTTCAGCATCTTCTTCCTCTTCCCAAGATAGCTCCTGTAAATGTTCTCCCGCATCCGTTTTCAGAATCACAATGGTTTCACCGCCATTAGCAGGAGTATAGGGTGATCCATCCTCGCCTCGAAATACCATCTCCACTTTTTCCTGGGAAAACTCAGATTCTTCCAGCCAATGCCGGACATAGGATTTGATTACCGGAAATACTTCACTGTGTTTTCCCTTCCCGTGAATGATTCGAACTACCCGTTCCTGATGAAGATAGGCATTTAGCAGTTTCTGTTCCAGCCCGGATTTGACTTCTTCGAGGGTCATGCCGTGCAAGTCAATCGTGATCATATATACTTACTCCTCCGATCTAACGTCTTGTTGTCCCTGCAGTTCCTGTAAAAATTCGGCAAGCGACTTCGTTACCATATAATATTGATTGCTAAAATTCCATAATAAAAACCCGCTTGCATTTCCTTCCACAGCCCCCTGAATTTGCCTTTTCAAATAATCACTATAAGTCGCCTTATCCATTTTACGTTCTCCACCCAGTAAAAATGCTTGAACATATGGGCGAATCAAACTCCGGCTTCGTCCGATCTGTTCAGCCCGATAGGTCCCTTGGCGATATGTCTGCCTGGCCCGTTCAAGATATCCGCTTTCTTTCATAAAAGCTGACGGAAAATGAGACGGATAGTACATCGGGCAAATAACATCCACATACTTGGAGAAAATGGCCATATTTTGACCATTCCAGCTATCCATGTTAAACCAACAGTTAAATCCATATAAATCTGTACTAATCGGCACCCTTAACGCTGCCCGGGCTTTCCTTAAAAAGGACTCTAAGGCATCCACTTTTTCCATTCCTTTTCGTCGATAACGATAAGTCGCCGTCGATAAATCGCCATCCGTGGGAAACCGGATATAATCGAACTGGATCTCATCTACGCCAAGGCTCTCCAATTCTTGAGCCAGCGAAATATTATAATCCCAGACATCCGCATGATAAGGGTCAACCCAAAATTCCCGCTGTACCCATACAGTATTTCCGGAAACATCGGTCGTTTTGACAAAATGTCCCCAAGGTTTCCCGGTTTTATGGTCCCAAATCGCATATTTACAATTCTGGTACCTGTATAACCGCTCATCTTTAAATACAACCAGGCGTCCGATTACATAGATCCGGTGTTCCTTGGCTTTTTTTAGAAACTCACGGATATTGATTTGGCTTCGGACAGCGCCGATTTGTTTAGGAAAAGATAATGATGTATTATAGGTGATATACCCGGAGTCATCTTTAAAATCAACAACGATAGTATTTAAACCATTTTCTTTCATAAAACTGAGTTTTTCATCCAATCGACGTCCCGAAGCGTAATCTGGCCTTAAATACAAACCAAAACGATTGGAGGCCTGTAGGCGGCGCTGCACGGCCTCATCGTCAAGTATAGGTTCAATGTGCTTGGTTTCACCGATTTTTTGAATTGGATCCCATTGATAATGTGCCGTATGCGAACGGGTTCTGAGACTTAATTGCCAAAACTCGGGTTTCTTCCCATCCCCTGCTATTCGACTGAAATATACCCCCGTGATATGAGAAGTGCTTTCAGGGTCAAAGCCGGACAGCTTAACCGCTCCGGATTCCCGATGTAATTGATAAAGACCTTTTCCAAAACCGCAACCGAAGATAAGCCTTTTTCCGTCTTGTGGATGATAAGCCAATGCCGATATTTCCTCATAAAACCCGGCGCCTTGATATAAAAACTGAAGATGAGGCGTTAGATTAACCCAGGTTTTGCCGAAATCCCGGGTTTCATATAACCCTTGATAAGCAGTTCCTACGGCGATAGCTTTCGGTTCCTGTGGCGACAAAGCCACCGCTGTCACAAAAGCAGCTGCCGGAAAAGGCTTGGAAAAGACAATTTCGCGCCATGTCCTACCACTGTCTTCGGAAATAAACAATTGCCGGGCTGTTGTTACAGCCACCCGCTCCGGCCGACAGGGATCAACAGCCAAAGCAGTTAATGTACGCGGTTCAGCATCATTATATGGATAAATCCATTTTACCGGCAAACCAACATTCCGGGTTTCCCATCGGGCCCCGCCATCCTCTGAAACCATAAAACCTGCGTCGTCTGAAATCCCATACATCAATGAAGTCCCGGTGGTTACCCAATCATTGGGAAATTTAGAGGAAAGTGAATTTACGCTAATATCGGAACGGGGTTTTTCTTCTGAAAAAGATGGATTTAAAAAAACAGCATGCAAAGTTAGTCCAAAAATTAAAGTTAAAACGATGATTTTTCTGATTGTCACGGTTCGGATTCCTCTCCAAGAGCTAAAGGATATTCAAGGGAATTTTTATAAAGATATCTTCGATAGCCACCACAATTCTCCTTCAGATCATGGGAAAGGTAACCATTTGTTAATCCATAAATAAAAAGCACCGTGTGAAAACACGGTGCTCTATCATTGAAAAGATCGACTATCATTCCTATCAGATATAGGTTCTTCTTCGACGTCAAGCGGTGGTATGCTGCTAATCAACTGATCCAACCGGGCTGTGGGACCAATCAAATCTTCGATCAGTCCTTCGACAGCCGGCCGTTTACGTTCAATAAAGGATGGATGGTTGTCTTCGCTCATTGCTTTGGCATCTGTTCCGGTTCCGAAGGCGTCGAGATCTCGCCAAGGGTCCGAGCCAGTTCCACATCATATTTAGCTTGCGTGGCCAGATCCCCTAAAGCCACGATGCCGATCAGCTGATTATCTTCAACCACCGGTAGCCGCCGAATTTGCTGATGAGCCATTAGTGCAGCAGCTTCATTCAAGGACATATCCGGATTGACGGTCGTGATCTGAGACGTCATCACATCTTTGACCGGAGTTGTATGGGGATCTTTTCCGTGAGCAATATTTCGAACCACGATGTCCCTGTCAGTGACCAATCCGACGACCTGTTTACCCTGGCAAACCGGGATCACGCCAACGTCATGTTTTTGCATCAATTGGGCAGTTTCTACCACCGATGTTTCAGGATTGACACAGGCAACTTGAGAAGTCATGATGTCGCGAATTTTCAAGAGCTTTTCTTCCTTTCTGTTTTTCAGTATACTTCCACAGGGTTTTCTCTTTGAAGTTTAACCTTCCCGTTTTCGCTCCATACTGAAAGTTTCCCGAAAAACAGTTAAATAAAGTCTTAAGCAGGAATCCCTTCCAATCCTATTTCTTTAGCGACCGACTTCATTCCCTCGATGGTCATTCCGATAATATCGTTAAGATCAGCCTCCAGCATCTGAACGCCTTTTTCAATCACCGCCCGGTTAGCTCCGGCAGCAAAAGCCTTATCCTTCCATTTTTTCTTCACGGAACTTACCTGTAAATCCAAAATACTTTTTGAAGGCCGTACCAAAACAGTTGCTGTAATTAAACCCGTCAATTCATCGATAGTATACAGCACTTTCTCCATCTTCGATACCGGTTCCACATCAGAACATATACCCCAACCGTGGCTGACCACTGCCCGGATATACTCCTCCGGCCATCCGGCTTCTTCCAAAATCGTCCGGCTTTTCCAGCAATGCTCCTCAGGCCAGGCTTCATAATCCAAATCATGAACTAATCCGATGATCCCCCATTTATCGGGATCTTCTCCATAGACACTGGCAAAATGGCGCATAACTGCTTCCACAGTCAACGCATGTTTAATCAAGCTTTCACTATGAGTATACTTTTTCAATAGTTGCAAAGCCTCTTCACGGGTTGGAACCATACGATCATCTCCTCAGTTACTTATGATCTATTTTTTATTCATTTCAACCAACTGTTTAAGCTGGTTTACTTCGCGACGTAAGGATTGAAGCTCGTCCAAAATTTGAAGTTCTAAACTGCCCTCATCTTCCTCTTCTTTTAAAATCACACTAAACTTACCGCAGGCTTCCAAAATCGCCTTGGATACCTTCGAGATCCGGGAAACCCCTTGTTTTCTCAATTCCTGCCTTAGATCGGCGTATGATATATGTTCACGGGCCAGATTTTCCTCGATCAACTGGCCGTCATTAATCAAAATCGTCGGTTTTCCCTCCACCAGCCGGGAAAAAAAGCGGGATTTGAAAGTCAACAGCGACAATATAAATTCAAGCCCTCCCAATAATATTAGAATAATAATCCCTTTTAACAGAGAGACTTTTTGCTCCAGACCGACGATGACAATGACTTCACCGATACCGACCATAATCACCAGATCGAACAGGCTCAATTCACCAAGAGCCCGTTTTCCCATCAGACGTACAACAACCAAAGCAGCCACATAAATAGCTATCAAATTAAAAACAAAACTGAAAAAATCCGTCCAGCTTTCCATCATATCGCCTCAACGCTAGTATAGCAGGTTGGCGATAGGATTATTACGGACTTACTGGGTTTTGCCGCAAACGGGACATCTCCCTTTGACTGTCACCGGTTTCACATTCGGCCATATTTTGCAGTCTGTCGTCCCCAGACTGCCCAACTTTTCATAGGGACAACGGTTATGAATCATATGATATCCTTCAAAGGTCAAACAACCGTCACTCGTACGGCCACACCGGAAACATACAGTCTGCGGATAGTATAAAACCCCTTTTTTTACGATCCCTTTATATTGCACCTTTTCTCCGCAAGCCATACACGTTGCGGATATCAGCTTTTTATCATCGATACTCCGCCAACGAATCCCTTCGGCCGAAAGGATCATGCGGGGGAATTCGGAAGGTAAGGCCGTATCCTGAACCTGGTAAAAAATTGGTGCCAAACGAAGCAAATCACCGGCAAATTCCGATGCTTCAATCGGTGTATGAATGAATTCCCACGGAAGGGCCAGTAGAATCATGAGGCAGACCATGATCATTAACCCGGCTTTACACCCGCCGAAAACCGCACCCAGTCCGCCGTCGACTATGGCAATCGGTTCATTTTTTCGTGATTGATGCCAGCGTCGGCCGAAAAAGCTGACCAGGCCAGCTATGCATACAACAATCAAAATAAAGGCAATAATATTGGCCAATGGGATCGAGAAATTTAAGCGGGGAGCCAATAGGGCACCGACGGTTTTATAATAATGGAAGGCCAAAATTAATGCTACAACACTACCTATCAAATCAAACAGTTGCTGAACAAAACCTCTTTTAAACCCTTTGACGATGAAATAGCCAAAGACACCGACAATCACCCAATCGAGCCAGGTCAAATAAATCCCCCCTATTTGGCTTGTTCGAGCAATTCTTCAAGATATCGATACTGCTTCCGCAGTTTATGTAATTCATCCGCAATTCGGAGGGCTGTTAATACCGACACCTGGGTTCGATTTAACTTAGGATTATTGGCAGCAACCGATTGGATCTCCGTTTCGATAAAATTCGCAATCTCTTGGATATATTCCGGATCATCTTTGCCGCGAATAATATATTCATCACCCATTACCTTAAAACTATATACATATTCACCATCAGCATTTTTACGCTCGAGCATCTCTTCACCTCTGTCTCCCCAATCGGCCAATTCTTTCTATCCTTTTAAATTTAACCATAAAATAAAAAACTCCTTCAGAGAAGGAATTAAACTTCGACGATAGCACCAAACAGATAAAGAAGGGTCAATAGAAATGCTGAAAAGACCATATACAGCAGAAGATTTTTAATAAAGATCCGAGGATATTTAAATCCTTGTACATACTGGCGAACTGCCAACATCCACTGCAAATAGGAAAGTTCATCCTCAGTAGTTGGCAGATGCCCTGGTTCGATCTTGATATGGTTTTCGAAAAATTGATCAATAACTGTTATTTGGCTCTGAATCCATCGGATTGATTTTGAAGCAAAGATAGAATAATATGCCAAACCCGCTATCCACAGGATCCCTACCAGAATATAGCTATAAAACACCGTATCAAGCATATAAAATTGGACTAGGTAAAAATATAGCGCAGCCTCTAAAAACACAAGCCAAAAACCTAAAGCTTGCAATTCTGAGCCCACCCGGTTCCATAACCGATGATAATCGTACACCGATATTTCACCCATGGTCATCCAAAAATGAGCCAATACGATGATGGGCTCAAAGGTTAGTGCAATAAACAGACTCCAACACAGGCCATCCCCAAATCGCAACAACCAATATTGCCAATCTAGACGGTTCAATATGCTGCCTTGAAAGGACGCAAAAACAGAAAAGCTCAGTAAAAAGATCCCCTGAAGAACCTTTCGTTTTCGATAGACAGGAAATAATAATTCCCTGCCCATATAGACGATACCGGCGAAGATCAATTTAAACTGAAGCAAAGGATTGAGCTTAAAACCGCTACCTGCTTCCTCATATCCCAAAAGCAATGATGTAACTCCTAGCCAAACAATGATAAAACCTAAATAAATGAGCTCCTTTTTGAAAGAAACGTTATTGAATTTTTGAGAGATAACCATCATAAAAAAATCCCTCCGGTCCATATTGGTACAATCTATGAACCGCGGAGGGAAGTTATAACTAGAGACTGAAAAAATGGCAACTGAAAATCAGCCCCGGATAACGGCTCCGTATTGTTGATTCAGTTTCTCAAGAAGTTCAGCCTGGAGTTGTTGCACTTCGGCATCATTTAAAGTACGGTCTTTTGCCCGATAGCTCAGACTGAAGGCCATACTCCGACAGCCCTTTGGCAGTTGTTCACCGGTATAAACATCGAAAAGCTCGACACTTTCAATTAATTCACTGCCTAAAGCCTGGATTTGAGCGATCACATGCTCCGGCGTAACGTCTACCGGAAGGACCAATGCCAAATCCCGCTCCACTGCCGGGAATTTGGGAAGCGGTTTAAAGAGTATGTCCTGCTGCCAACTTTCGATCAAAGTCTCTAAGTCCACTTCCAAAAGGTAGGCTCTCTCGGTCAATTCATAATTTTTAGCAACTCGTGGATGAACTTGGCCCAAATAACCGATATTCCGGCCGTTTACCAAAATTTCCGCAGCCTGGCCCGGGTGTAAATAGGGCCTTGAAGAAATGGCAAAGTCCAAACCGGTGACTTTGAAATGATCAGCGATCAGCTCCATCAAACCTTTAATATCATAAAAATCATATTGTTCCTTAGGTTGGTTCCAACCCAGATCCGCTTTATGCCCCATTAAGCCAATGGCTAAATGGAGAGGTTCATCCGGAAGAATCGCATCATCTTTCGGTAGATATACCCGGGCCATTTCGAAGAAGGCCACATCATTTTGACGCCGTTTCGCGTTGAAAGCCAATGCTTCCAACATGCCATGGGCTAAGGTGGTTCGCATGACCGCCTGTTCTTCACTTAACGGCACCATCAGATCCACTGTATTCCTTAATCCGTCATCAACTGCCAATCCCAATTGCTCCGGAACGGCTTTGGAATACAGGCTATAAGTGATAATTTCCGAAAGTCCATTTCCCTGTAAAAGCCGTCGCAATTCAAAGCGGAACTTCTGCCCGATGGTCCGTTCCCCAACGGCTTGATTGGCCGGGAGCGTCACCGGAATCCGATCATAACCATATAAACGGGCCACTTCTTCCGCTAAATCTGCCATATGACTGATGTCCCTCCGGAAGGACGGAACCGTAACTTCGAGAAACTCACCGTTCTCAACCACAGTCATAAATACTGATTCCAAATATTTTCGAATCGTATCCACCGAAAGGGATGTACCTAGCCATTCGTTAATCCGGTTGGCTTTGAATTTGACCACTTTCGGCATAACCGGGTTAGGATACACATCGATATATCCTTTAGTTAATTCGCCTTCACCCAGCTCCTGCATTAATGAAGCAGCCCGATTTAAAGCTTGGATAACTCCTTCTGGATCAACGCCACGTTCAAACCGTAGAGACGACTCGGTCCGCATCTCCAGGGACTTAGCAGTTTTACGCACGCTTATCGGGTTGAAATACGCCGCTTCCAAGAAGATATTCAAGGTCTCGTCCGTTACTTCACTGGTATTTCCGCCCATGACGCCAGCAACGCACAGGGGCTTTGTCGGATCAGTGATCAACAGATTATCCGGTTGGAATGTTCGTTCAACTTCATCCAAAGTAACCATTTTTTCACCGGCTTTCGCCCGGCGCACCACGATTTCTCCTCCAGATATCTGATCCAGGTCAAAAGCATGGAGCGGTTGATTGTATTCCATCATCACATAATTGGTGATGTCCACAATATTGTTAATGGGCCGTATACCGGCTGCCCGAAGCCGCCGCTGCATCCATTCGGGTGACGGTTTGATTTTCACATTGCGGCAAACCCGGCCTGCATATCGGGGACACAGATCCGGATCGTTGATTGAAACCCGAACAAAGGCTGCTGTCTCCTGGCCGGTTTCTTTCAACTGGACAACCGGAAGTTTCACTTTCGTTCCTAAGATCGCCGCAACCTCCCGGGCTACGCCTATCATACCCAAACAATCCGAACGGTTAGCAGTCAACTCCAAAACCAATACCTGGTCTTCTTCACCCAAAGCCTTCGCTACCGGAGTTCCCGGTTCATAAGCTTCATTGAAAATCCATATACCGCTGGATTCTTTTTCGATGCCCAGTTCCATCCCGGAACACATCATTCCTTCAGAAAGAACCTCTTTGAACATGACGTCATTAATCTGTTTTCCGTCAGGCAGAATCGTTCCTGAAAGGGCTAAAGGCACCAGATCGCCTACGGACAGATTTTTAGCTGCAGTGATCACCTGTTTTACCCCATATTCACCTGCATCCAGCTTCGTTATGGTCAAATTATCAGCGTGGGGATGTTTCACCAATTCGAGAACTTTCGCAACAACGATTCCCTGATATTTGGCAGCCTGATCTTCGATCTCCTCGACTGCAATTCCGGCCATGGTTAACCGTTCAGCTAGTTCTGTAACACTGCAATCAATATCTACCAGTTCTTTTAACCATTCTATTGAAACCCGCATGGTTCGTCCTCCCCTTAAAATTGATTCAAAAAGCGCTGATCATTATCGAAGAACACCCGAATATCATTAATCTGATATTTCAAAATGGCGATCCGTTCGACACCCATTCCGAAGGCAAAACCGGAAACCTCATCCGGGTCATATTTGGCCATTTTTAATACCACCGGATTCACTGAACCTGAACCTAGAATCTCCAGCCAGCCGCTGCCTTTACAAATTCGACAGCCTTTGCCGCCACAGACACATGAGACGTCTACCTCAGCGCTGGGTTCTGTAAACGGGAAGAAGCTAGGCCTGAAACGCACTTGCCGATCTTCACCAAACAGTTTCTTGACAAAAACCGTCAAAACCCCTTTTAAATCAGCAAAAGTAATGCCTTTGTCAACAACTAACCCTTCGATCTGATGAAACATGGGAGAATGAGTTGCATCCAGAGCATCTCGACGATAAACCCGACCCGGGGCGATAATTCGAATCGGATTAGGATATAACTTTTCCATGGTTCGGATTTGAACCGGAGACGTATGGGTTCTAAGTAGGATCTCATTCGTAATATATAATGAATCTTGCATATCCCGGGCCGGATGGTCTTTTGGAAGATTTAAGGCTTCGAAGTTATAATAGTCGGTTTCCACTTCCGGTCCCTCCGCAATGGTAAATCCCATCCCTAAAAAGATGGATTCGATCTCTTCCATCACCATTTGCAAAGGATGAGCATGACCGGTTTTCGGTTTTCGGCCGGGTAAAAAGATATCTAGCCGCTCCGCCTGTAACTGCCGTTCTTCCTCAATGGCGGCAATGGCCTGATGACGCTCAGTTAAGGCCTGTTCCAATGCTTCACGAACGTTATTGGCCATTTCGCCAATGATCGGCCGCTCTTCAGGGGAAAGGCTGCCCATCCCGCGTAAAATTGCGGTAAGTGAACCTTTTTTTCCCAAGTATTTAACCCGGATTTCCTGAAGAACCTTACTATCAGTGACAGCTTCGATTTCGCGTAAAGCTTCACTTCGTAGATTTTCCAACTGTTCTTTCATGGTAAAGCCTCCTATCCAAAGTAACACTATAAAAAAAACCTTCATCCCATCGGGACGAAGGTTTAGTTCGTGGTACCACCCAAATATTATACTCTACCAGGTACGGGATATGTAATCCGATACCCTTTCCCGATAACGGGGGAAAACCGTCACGGCCTACTCTTACGTTCAGCCTAAAGTTCAAGAGGGAACTTCCCTGTAAAGGTCCGGTAAAAGCTTTCAGTCACGGCTTTTTTCCCTGTACCCATCCCACTTACAGGTACTTTTCTCTATCATCACCTTTAAAATATTCAACTAATTGATTAAATCAACGTTCTTGTGATTTCTCGGTAAATCAAATAGGCGGTGATTGAACCAGTGGTTTCAAAAACTCTCCAAAAAAAATCGGCAGATAACTTCATTTCAAAAATCATCCCCTTTTTCACAGACTATGCTTGTGAAAACGGTCACCGCAGTACTAAATTTATTATAACAAAGCCATTTAATTTTTACAAGACCTGTTCATCATGCGTTGCCGAACCGCCTCGTATATTAAGATGCCGGCTGACACAGCCACATTGAGGGATTCAGCTTGGCCAGGTTGCGGAATATAGACTTTTCGGATGGGATAATTTTCCCAGACTTCTGACACCCCTTTCCCTTCATTACCGACCAGGAATAATGTTGGGCCAAGCATTTCCACCTCGAAGTAGGATTGGGTTGCATCCGGATAGCCGGCTACAATCTGAATCCCGTGTTCCTCCGCATTCTTATAAATGTACTCGGGAGTCCGGTTGGGATACAGGTTTTGATTGAAAATCCCTCCCATCGTTGCCCTCACCACTTTTCCCTGATAAGGGTCTGCGGTCCCTGGAGTAAAAAAGAGACTGTCCAGACCAGCGGCCCAGGCCGTTCGAATGATGGTGCCTATATTTCCGGGGTCCTGGACTCCATCAACGATCAGGCCAAACCGGATCCGGGAAAAATCGATCGGTTTTTCGCTTGGGATTTCAATCAGAGCCAAAATGCCTTGAGGACTTTCAGTCTCGGACATTTTTCGAAAGACATGATCAGATACTTCAATGCCTTGATACCGAGATTGGAGTTGATCTAAAAGAGTTTTCCCCTCGAGCGAGGTGGTGAGTTTGCTGGTCCAAATATAGCGCTGAATAGGAATCCCGGCTTTGAGCGCTTCGGTGACCGGATGGATTCCTTCAGCTATAAATAGCTTTTGTTCTTTTCGTCCCTTTTTATGGTGTAAACTCATTACCAATTTGACCAAATCATTGGATGTACTGGTTATCAATTCCATGAAACCTCACTTTATCAAGATCGCCGTTTAGATTTCCTGAATGGCAGCGATCCGTTCTTTTACCGGTGGATGGGTGGAAAACATTTGAAAGATGGATGGTAATTCATTCCCGCTTTGTGCATCGACTCTTTTCCAAAAATTTAGTAATTCATTTTTCGAATATCCGGCAGCCGTCATCATCCGAACCCCATATGCATCCGCCTCAAACTCCGCTTCGCGGCTATATCCCAATTGAATCAAAGTCATCGATACACCGGCAACCCGATTTAGGACTTCCTTATACGAGGAATCGTTTTTATACATCGCCAGATTCCAAAGGGCAGACATACCTACCGTCCGGTATAAGGATTTCATCGTATGTTTCCGGTCAATATGGGCGATTTCATGACCAATGACACCAGCAATTTCTCCATCAGATTGAGCAAAATCGATCAATCCGGTATTAACGAAAATATAACCGCCGGGCACGGCAAAAGCATTAATGGCCGGATCTTCCACGATGGTCAACGTATATTCAACTTCATCAGAACGGGATGATTGCGCCACCAATTGTTCAAAAATACGTTGAATCCGTTTGGCTTGAGCAGGCTTTAGCCTAGCAGGGCTTTTCTGCCGAATCAGGCTTTGATAATTATAATAGCCAATTTCCTGTTCCACTCCCCGCTCAAATTTGCCTAAAAAGGATTCAGCACGGATGGCCGGAAGATAGGCTAAATTCATAATGAATAATAAAATGATGGCGATCATACCTATTTTTTTCGTTTTCATACCGGAGATTATTCTTCGTTAATCCGCTTAATCCTGCCCTTTTTCAGTTTTTCCAGCATCTCCGCTGATTTGTCGTAAATCACCTCTTATAACACAAAAAGGAAATCCCAAGGATTTCCTTTTCTCACAACATGAATATGTACAATGACAGCAAGACTGAATAATCATTTATAGTTTGGAAAGGAGCTTTTCATAAGCAAACAAGTATTTATCCAAATTGGCGATACGATCCTCAGGCGAAGGATGGGTTGAAAATACTTTTTCAATGGTCGATACTCTGTTTCTGCGCAAGTCCATTAATTTCCCCATAACGACTTTATAGGCATTATAGTCCATATTGACCCGTTTTAAATGAGCTACGGCCATTTCATCCGCTTCCCGTTCCTGATCTCTGGAATATCCTTTCATGATGATGTTCGCCATCACGGTAGCAAACAAGCTGGCCTTAGCTTGGTCATTCGTATTATTGGATGTACCGGCAATTAAAATTGCGGCAAACAAAGACAGGGCTTGGGCTTTCCTGTAACTAACGACAGCGTGTTTCTTCTCGATATGGCCCAATTCATGGGCGATGACGAATGCAATCTCATCATCCGTTTCTAATACATCTAAAAGGCCTTGTGTAAAATAAATATATCCGTTGGGTGCAGCAAAGGCGTTTATCTCATCCGTCTCTAAAATCCGAAATTTAATATCCATATGCTTCCGGGTCGAATCGGCAATGATTGGTGCTGCAATTTTCCTTAGCCTGGCAATTAAATCAGGATTATCCGACAAGCGATAATAGTATTCCAAAGTTCCACAGGCTTCAGCCCCCAGAGTTTCCTCCAACTGACGGTCACTGTTGATAAAATATTTATACGGCGGGAAGCAAACCGGACATGGACGGTACAAATTTTGCTCTGCTTCTCTTCGGGATTTTATTGAAACTTGGAGATCCTTTCGTGGCAAGTGATTACATTGGGGCAAATGATACATCCGACTGGACAAATGTCCTATTACCGGAGCATTTTCGTCCCGAAGGCTTCTTTCTTCCGAAACAACCTGCTTACCAAGATAAGCACCGACCAATTGTTGAACTGCTTTTGCAAAAGCATCATCCCGACTTTTCTCGCTTAAGCCTTCAGCACTGAAGTATTGTTCTTCTTCAGTTTTACTGTTTAAAACCTTTAAACCAAGCAACAATTGATAACTTTTGCCGGATTTTTCGCGTTTAATTTCATTATAACCGTTAATTTCCAATATGCCCAATTCCGTGCTTCCGATCTTCCGGCCAATGGCAGCAAGATCAGCATTGGTACAGAGATTTTCCGCTTCATAATACAAGCCTAAATCAACATTTTTTAATAAATCGTTCGTCGCTTTGCGTCCTCTATAACCGTCCACTGCTTTGCGGAATTCATTGCTTAACAAATCATTGACTGCGTCCTCCAAATTTCGGCCGCCAATCGTATCGACACCACTATAATTTTTGACACCGATCAACGATAACTGGGCATGGTTTTCTGCGAATACAGGTACTATTAATATACACATTAGAATGAAAATGACAAACCATCGCTTAATCCAACAATCTGCCAAAATCAATCACTCCCTAGTAATATTTGACAAAAATCAATTCACCGTTTAATCCTAAACTCCTTCATCAAACGAAAAAAGTCTGCATCGTTGCAGACTTTAAAAAATAAAATTTAACTGTCTCTATAAGCCGAGTTCTGTACCCGAAAAACGGGCGGTAACCATTTATCTCGGACATCAGTTGCCTGATGCCTCTAGCGACCAACCCGGGAGAAAAGCGGGCCACTTTATCTCTCCCCTATTAGGTCTTGCTCCGGATGGGGTTTTCCAAGCCGGCCGATTCCTCGACCGCTGGTGCGCTCTTACCGCACCTTTTCAGCTTTGCCTTATTGGAAAATCCAATAATCGGCGTTTCCTTTTCTGTGGCACTTTCCGTGGGGTCGCCCCCCCTGGACGTTATCCAGCATCCTGCCCTATGGAGCTCGGACTTTCCTCAAGCATGACGCTTGCGGTTACCCGAGACAGTTAAATGTCATATCGATTGGATATATAGTTTATCACGGCTGCCGCCATACTGTCAAATGAAAGTATTTCCTTAATAATAAAGGATACGGCCGCAATTTTCACAGAAGTATAAGCGATCGTCACCGTGTTTCACTGCTTTTAAAAGTGAATCCGAGACACTGACATGACAAGCGCCGCAAACATTTCCTTTCAATTGAGCAATCCCGATCCCGCGGTGATTATCGGCAATCTTGCGATAACGCGCCATCCAGTCATCCGGTATTTGAGGAAGAAGCGTTTCAAGTTCAGCATGAAGTTGTTCCTTTTCCAATTGAAGCTCCAACATCTTTTCGTTAATTTCTTTCTTCCGGGTAACTAACTCTTTCAAACACTGGGACAAACGGTCTTCCAATACAGCAATTTCTGAGTCGATTTTCTCATCCAGCTCTAATTGCCTTAAAATCTCCGTTTCCAACTTGTCTTGAAGCTGACGATATTCCTCCATTTTCTGCTGTATTTGCTCTAATTCACGGGGATTGGATATCTTGCCGCTATATAGCAATGTTTCTTCCTGACGATAATGTTCAAGGCAACGTTCACATTCTAATTCCAGTTGCTTTTGATTTTTTTTGATATCTGAAGCTTTCTCAGTACGGACAGACAGCTGAGACCGAATTTCCTTCAATAGTTCTTCTAAAGCCGACACATTGGCATCCCGACTTAAATCTTGTTCCATTTGGCGCAAACCATTCAACCGAGTTTCAATTTGCTGAACTCGGAATAAAGCGGATATAACAGCCATACTTCCTCCTGACTGCAGCCATACCTAACTACGAATGGCTCCAATTAAATCTTTATACGTGTCAACATCCATCCCCACGTCGATCCGTTTGGCATAAAAATCAGTCCCTTTATTTCTGGAACATTCAACACACCGTTTAGTCTGAGGTAAAATCTCGACCCTTTCTTTCGGAATCAAATTACCGCAAATCTCACATTTTTTCACCATGCCCACGCGACCTCCTCACTCGCATCGAAACGGTTTTCTCAAATAAAGCGATAGGGTTCTTCCTGAATCGTGGTGCATTTGATGATCTGTAATGCATCTGGCGGGAATATTTTTTTTAAGTGATCTGCCATCACCGTGACAAAAACCTGTTCACTAGTCCAATGGCCTACATCAACCAGAGCCAGGCCATTTTCCCGGGCATCAAGATGATCATGATAGGTTAAATCAGCAGTGACATATACATCAGCATGTTTTGCCAATGCCTGCGGTATCAAACTTTTCCCGCTTCCGGAACAAACGGCTACAGTTCGTATCATTCGTTCCGGATCTCCTGTAATCTTTAACGGATCGATCTGAAACAACTGTTTAATTTTCTCGCAAAAAAGGCCCAATGACTGAGGGTTGGTGAGTTTTCCGATTCTCCCCAGACCATGTTTTGTCGGTTGGTCAATGGGATAAATGTCAACTGCCGGTTCCTCATATGGATGATGAGTATAAATAGCTTTAATCACCGCCGAAACTCTGGAAAGAGGAACGATCATCTCCAACCGGATTTCCGAGACAATTTCTAACTTTCCGGCCGTACCGATAGTTGGGTGTGCAGTTTGACCCGGCAGAAAACTACCGTTACCTTCTACAGTAAATGCGCATTGAGAATAATCGCCGATAATGCCGGCCCCTGCATTCGACATTGCCTCCCGCAAACGTTGACACGCATCTTCCGGAACGAATGTCACAATTTTTCGTGAAGGCACAGTTGCAGGTTCCAGCGACTCGATATCCTGAAGCTCGAGCATCTGAGCAAGATAATGATTGATTCCGAAAGCCGCCTTATCCACATTGGTATGAGCGGAAATCAAAAATTTATCGAGCTTTATCAAAGATTGGACTAACTTTCCGAAGGGAGTTGCCAGGTTCAAACGCTTTACAGGTTTAAATAAAAAGGGGTGATGGACAATATAACCGTCCACCTGATGGGCCATACCTTCATCGAAAACCTGTTGATTAAAATCAACAGCCAACATCACTTTATGGATCTGACTCTCTGGACTGCCCACTTGTAAACCTGAGTTATCCCAGGATTCCGCTAACTCCCACGGCGCAAATTGGTCAATCGTTTGGATTAACTGACGTAATGTCGGCAAAGGCCTTCCTCCTATCATTAAGGATCACCGGTTAAATTCGCGTCAATGTACGGTGAATCCTTCTTGAAAGGTATAACCACTCTCATTTTATTCATTGAGCATTCCGACTTAGTCCAATAAACAAAAAAAGTGGGATATTTCCCACTGCTTTCTATATTTCAGTAACGTATTGGTGGGCCCACTTGGGTTCGAACCAAGGACCGATCGGTTATGAGCCGACTGCTCTACCGCTGAGCTATGGGCCCGAAACGTAACATAAAATATTATACATATTTTCGCTTTAAACATCAACTATAAATTAATCAAGAAAATCTTTTAATTTTTTACTCCGGCTGGGATGGCGCAGTTTACGCAAGGCCTTGGCCTCAATCTGGCGAATCCGCTCCCGGGTAACATTAAAGATTTGTCCTACTTCTTCAAGGGTTCGGGCCCGTCCGTCGTCCAAACCAAACCGTAAACGCAATACTTTTTCCTCACGCGGAGTCAAAGTATTTAACACATCTTCCAACTGCTCTTTTAAAAGCCGGAAAGAAGCAGCCTCGGCCGGAGCCGGCGCATCCTGATCTTCAATAAAATCACCAAGATGGCTGTCTTCTTCTTCCCCGATCGGTGTTTCCAGAGAAACCGGTTCCTGGGCGATTTTAATAATTTCCCGGACCCGCTCCGGACTCATCTCCATCTCTTCCGCAATTTCTTCAGCAGAAGGCTCTCTTCCCAAACTTTGAAGTAATTGACGGGATACCCGGATTAATTTATTGATAGTTTCCACCATATGAACGGGAATCCGGATCGTACGGGCTTGATCGGCAATAGCCCGGGTAATCGCCTGACGAATCCACCAGGTAGCATAGGTACTGAATTTATACCCTTTGCGGTAATCAAATTTTTCAACCGCTTTGATGAGCCCCAGGTTTCCTTCCTGAATCAGGTCTAAGAAAAGCATACCACGGCCGACATAGCGTTTGGCAATGCTAACCACAAGCCGCAGATTGGCTTCAGCCAACCGGCGTTTTGCAGCCTCATCTCCAGCTTCCACCCGACGCGCCAACTCAATTTCTTCGGTTGCAGATAATAATGGCACCCTTCCAATTTCTTTCAGGTACATCCGAACCGGATCGTCTAAGGCAATTCCCTCAGGAATAGTCAAATCCAGCTCAATATCTTCCTCGTGATCAGGATGAAAGCCGTCATCGACATCATCTAAGATCTCTTCGCTGGTATCGGGAATGATCTCGATGCCATGATTAGCTAAAGCCTCATATACCTCTTCGATTTGATCATTGGTCAGTTCAACTTGTTCCAGGCTATCCATGATTTCCCGATAGGAAAGCATCCCTTTTCGCTTGCCTCTAGAGATGAGTTCATTTATACCTTCAATATTTGGCAAGGTTTTTTCGTTACTCAAAGTTTTATTACCATCCTTCCAGGAATAGGAGCAATAAAAGTTATTGTTCCATCGTAATTATATGATAAATTTATAATATTTACAGTTCACCAGCAAAATTAGGGTAATCCCGCTGCAGCCTCTTTTTTAACTGCGTAAATTCGATAATTTTTTCTTTTAATGCTTCTTCCGTCAATGGATTAAACGCTTCATCTTTTCCGCTGGATATCTGTTGCGTTAAAATCTGAATACGCTCTTTCAGGTGCAACATCTCTAACCGCTGAAAAATTCCGTCAATATCTTCCGTTTTGACTTCTTTCACCTCAGCTTCGGCCAAGAGGGATACAGCTACTTCTCTAAAACCACTGCTAATTTCTTCACAAATTGCCTCGAAAGTCTGGAAATCAGGATTTTTAGCCAGAAGATCATCCCAAAGGCGTTGCCAAACGTCAAAGGAAAAGGAATGAGCTAGTAATTTTTCTTTAATTCGCGCAAATTTGTCATATTCCTGCAAAGCAAATTGTAAAAGTTCCTTTTCTGTTTCAAAAATCGCTTTTTTTAGAGGAGTAAGTTGGCCAGGATCGACAAAACCAGGATATGGCCTATTATTTTCACTTGTTACTTTAGTATAACTATTATCAATATTCCTATCCAAAATTTGATTTTTTTTCCTATGCTTTTGCACCCAGAGTCGAAATTCCTCATTGATAGCCGTCTCTGTAATTCCTACTTCCCTAGACAGCTTACGGAAATATTCCTCTCGAACGATGACGCTGTCCACCGTTGCCAAATAAGGCAGGAGTTCATTAATGACAGAGGCTTTGCCGGCAGGATTGGATAAATCATGGGATCGTACCGCCGTTTGGATCACAAAATCCAAAAAATCAACGGCATTTGCCAATAATTCGCCAAAGGAATGTGCACCAAAGGTTCGGATGAAGGAATCCGGGTCATGCCCTTCCGGCATGATTAATATCTTAACATCCAATCCGTTTTCACGCAGAATATTCATTCCTTTGATGGTCGCATTTTGACCGGCAGCATCTGCGTCATACGCCAAAACAACCTGATTAGTATAGCGTTTGATCATTTTAGCCTGTTCCGCAGTTAACGCCGTTCCCAGGGAAGCCACAGTTTGGCAAAATCCCCCCTGATGGGCTTGGATCACATCCATATACCCTTCGACGATAATCGCATGTCCCGATTTGCGAATAGCCTCTTTCGCCAGATTTAACCCGTAAAGATTATATCCTTTATGAAAAAGAACAGTATCGGGAGAGTTTAAATATTTCGGATGACTGTTATCAAAAACCCGAGCGCCAAATCCGCAAATATTACCGCGAGCATCCGCAATCGGAAAGATTAACCGCTCCCGAAAACGGTCATAAAAACCGTTCTCCCCCAAACTGACTAAACCAAGGCTCTCCGCTAATTCCAATCGAATACCCTTACGCCGTAATACATTGGTTAAATGATGCCATCCCGGGGCTGCATACCCTAGATAAAATTTACTCCAAATTTCAGAACTAATGCCTCTTTTTTCAAGATAAGCCCGGGCAACTCGGCCAGATTCGGTTTTAAGAAGACATTGATGATAAAAAATGGCAGTTAACTTGTTAATCTGAAGTAATTCAGCCTTTTGACCATGGGTTTCATCAGTTGTCCGATCCGGCCATGGAATACCGGCCCGTTCTGCCAGACGCCTTGCCGCTTCAATAAACTCGAGATTTTCTATTTTCATCAAGAAACTGATGACATCACCGCCGGTCCCGCATCCAAAACAGTAAAAAAACTGTTTGGTTTGATTGACATTGAACGATGGTGTCTTCTCCGAATGAAACGGGCATAAGCCAATATACGATCGTCCGGCACGCCGTAAAGTGACATATTCGGAGATCACGGAAACAATATCGTTCTTTTCCTTAATTTCCTGAATCAATGCAGTGTTCCCGTTTTGAATCACTTATAACCCACCAGACTTACTCATTTTTAGTAATCACTTAATTTCGGTCTTAAAACTATTTTCCCTCTTTTCAAGAGATAATAATTTCAAATTTTCTTAAAGTAAATTCGATAAATCTGAGGAGGAATCATCTTCCTGAAAAAAAAGCGCCCTACGGCGCAACCAAACCATCCGGTGTAAATCGATACGTCTTTGAAACACCGCGTTTGCCAAGAACACCTAAATCTTGACCATTAAAGCTCATCTTAATACCCCCGGAATTTCCTACCCGTATTTCCAGGCTTTCCTGAGCAGTCCATACTTGTTTCGGGGAATCTTTGGTAAAAGTTACTCCGTTCTCCATATAAATATATTTTCCGTCCGCCTTAACCCGTACCCAAACATCCTCGCTGAATTCGGCATAAACTGTTATCGGAGCAGGAAACACCTGTGTGGTTATCATATCTTCCGATGAAGAATCTTCGGAAACCTGTTTCACTGAAATCTCATCAGATGAATTTTCGGCTTCATCAGCAACAGATGGGGATTGACTTTCTGCTTCCTCAGAAATATCTGCGGTATGGCTTAAGCTGATCGTTCTCTCCTTAATCATGGGTACAATCAGGCATAAGGAAGCAATAATAATTATAATAGCAACTCCAACCCAGAAATTCGCCTTATTCTTCAGACGAAACCTTTTCGTTTTGGGTTTGGCGTTTTCCCCCGACCCTCGGGTTACCTCCATTTTTTCCCTGTCTGTCACCGGTTCAATCGGAGGGATTTCGTTCTTTATCGCGTAATATTTTTCCAAAAGCAGTTGTCCGTCAAGGCCAACTGCATTGGCAAAATTGACCAGAAAGCCTTTTCGGTAAACTTCTCCGGGAATGGCCTCAAAATCTCCGTTTTCCATAGCTTCCAGGTATTGCAGGCGAATTTTGGTTATCTCCTGAATATCCTTTAACGAAAGCTCTTTTTCTTCTCTGGCTTTCCGGAGGTATTCTCCGATCTCTTTCACTGAGACACCTCCCTTAAAATATTTCCATTATATATTTATTATATATTTCGTGTCTTCCTTTCGAAGTTCCTGCCAGCATCTTTTGACTAATTCTGGCTTTTACTTCTGAGCTCTTCCATTTGACGTGCTGTGATATAGACTTCCCGGGGCTTGCTTCCCTCATAGGCTCCTATTAAGCCTTTGGCCTCCATCATGTCCACTAAACGGGCAGCCCGTGTATAACCGATCCGTAGGCGACGTTGCAAGATCGAAGCTGAAGCCTGGCCATGCTCGACAACGATCCGGACCGCATCCCAAAAAAGGTCATCCTCTTCTTCATCCATGATCCGTTCAGCCCGGTCGGGAATATTGATGAACTTTTCTTGATATTCCGGTTGGCCCTGATTCTTCCAATGTTCAATCACAGCTTCAATATCTTTATCCACAACCAGCGCTCCCTGAACTCGACGGGGTTTCATCGAACCCACGGGCGAGAATAACATATCCCCCCGGCCTAACAACCGTTCAGCACCAACTGCATCCAAAATCGTTCTGGAATCGATTTGAGAAGAAACCGCAAAAGCAATCCGCGATGGGACATTGGCTTTGATCAAGCCCGTAATAACATCCACCGATGGCCGTTGGGTAGCGATAACTAAATGGATCCCTGTAGCTCGAGCCATCTGCGCAATACGACAGATAGAGTCTTCAACCTCCACCGGCGCCACCATCATCAAATCTGCCAATTCATCAATAATCACCACAATATAAGGAAGTGGCTCTTCACCTTCGGGTAATTGGGCGTTGTATTTGTCTAATTCCCGAACCCGGGCTTCGGCAAACATTTTATAACGGCGTTCCATCTCATCGACAACCAGTTTTAATACACCGGCTGCTTTTTTGGCCTCGGTTACAACCGGCGCCATTAAATGGGGTATCCCGTTATACATGGATAACTCAACCATCTTTGGATCGATCATGATAAATTTGACTTCATTGGGAAAAGCCTTAAAGAGAATACTCATAATAATTGTATTCACACAGACGCTTTTTCCTGAACCGGTGGCACCAGCTACCAGTAAATGCGGCATTTTCCCCAAATCAGCCATAACTACTTCTCCGGCAATATCCATCCCCAATGCCACTGAAAGTTTTCCGGTTTCCCAGAATACTTTTGACTCCAACATATCCCGAAAAGAAACAATTTGACTTTCCTTATTCGGCACTTCAATCCCGATGGCCGACTTTCCTGGAATCGGGGCTTCCAAACGTAACCCCCGGGCCGCCAAAGCTAAAGCCAAGTCATCGGTGAGGTTAACGATTCGGCTTACTTTGACACCAGGTGCAGGTTGAAGATCATATCGGGTGATCACCGGACCATGATGGACTTCAATGACCTTTGCCTGAACACCAAATTGGGCCAGCGTTTCCTCAAGTTGCCGTGATTGATCCGCACTTCGTCCGGTCTTTTTAACCTTCCCTCGAGATTCAATCAATTCGATATCCGGCAATTGATATGGTCCGCTTTGCTCTGGAGTTTGGGTGAACGACGGTAATTCCTCGTCTTTTATTTCTTCGGTAACTGCTTTTTTGGGACGAGACGGTTTTTCTTTATCTTTCAACATGGTTTGCAGAGCCGCAATAACATTGCTGGATTTGGGATCCGGTTTCGCTGTATCCGTCACTTGATCCGTTAAAGGTACTTCTAATGGTATATCAGGTTCATCAATAGCCGAAGCCTGCTGCTGGACACCGGATGGTTCCGACAGAGTCTTTTTCGTGTTGGCTGTCGACAGATTTTTTTGCTTCTGCCACCAGATCTTTAAAGTTTTAAAGAGCGGTTGCTCCATAGCTAATATAAATGCGACAATAATGATGGTGATCAAGAAAACGACGATTCCTACTTTTCCAAACCAGGCCAACAACCAAACCGAAAGCGCATGCCCTAAAACGCCTGCTCCGGATGATGCCACCTCCCAGGAGTCACCGGTAAGCGGAACGGCGCTGGCTAAATGAATAATAACCAAAGTGCAAAGGAGTAACAAAAAAACAGCAAAAAAACGGCGGTTCAAACATATAATCCGTTTTGAACCGATCAACATTCCTCCTGCAAAGGCCATGCCAATCACAGGTATAAATGCTCCCCGTTTTCCAAATAACAGATAAATACCGGATTTTATAATCTCACCCACAAATCCGGCTCCATTAAAAAAAATGGCTGCAAAAGCCAATGCAGCAAGTCCAATCAGAAAAACCCCTGCAATCTCGTTCTTTTGCTCTGAAAACCGATCTTGTTTTGACGACTCTTTATGATTTTGTGGCATTATTCTTCACCTTCTTCAAGGCTAGCACTGGCGATATTCGCCGAATGGGCAGCTACACGCTGCAAATTACTTAACATCTCCACATATACAACTCCGGAACTGGGCCAACATTTTCCTTGATTTAACCGATGGATATGATTTTGCCGCAGTTCTTCCTCTAATTTATCAATACCCTCTTCGCGACTGAGCAACTGTTTGGCGACGCCTTGCTGGTTGTCGGAAAAAGCCTGACAAGCTTTTGAATAAAAATCAATGACTTTTCCAAACATTAATTCAATTTCATTGAGAGCCAATTCGGAAAACTGTAATTGCTCCCGATAACGTTTTTCAGCTAAATTGGCAATATTATATGCATGGTCACCCACCCGCTCAACATCGCTGACAATGTGCAACAGACCTGCTAAACGATGGGATTGGGCTTCGGTCAACGAATTTTGAGATAGCAAGGCTGACAGATAAAAGGTAATCTGTTCCTGTAAATCATCGACTACCGTCTCGTCCCGGATGATACCGTCGATCAAATGAAGCTGGTTTTTAATAAAAGCCAACCGAGCTGATTTTAGCATCCTTTGGGTAATATCGGCCATTTGTTTGATTTCACGAGCAGCTAAAATCAGAGCTAGGGCCGGGGTTTGTAAAGCACGTCGGTCCAGATAAGTGGAACCGTTGGTTCCTATCTTCACATCACCCTTCAGAATCGGCAAACCCATTTTGCCAGCAACAAACGTAATTGGAAACCAGATGCAAATCACAGTCATATTAAATAAGGTATGGGCCATAGCGATCTGCCAGACGTTAAACCAACGATCCGATTCAGCTGTAACCACAATATTCCAGTCAAAAACAGTTTTCGCAAAGTTATGGAAAAAACCGTTAATTTGAAGGGTTATCCCATGAACCAGAAAATAGGCCATAGGTAAAAACAGTATACTGAGAATGGCTGTAGACAAATTGAACGACAAATGGAACCAATTGGCTTTTCGTACCACCGGCAACCGGTCTCTTCCGCTCAACATATTAATAATTGTGGTTCCGGCATTAGCTCCGATCACGATAGCAAATGCGCCGCTTAAAAATGTAACAGGCGTCAATCCCAGATTGATCCCCACCATACTTTGGGCTAACACCACCACTGTATTACTACTCCGGAACATAGCTGCTAAACCTAACCCCAGTAAAAACCCAAGCCAGGGATTGGTCAACAGCATCCGCAAATAATAGACTGCATGCGGTTCACCTTCCAATATTTTAAAGGCATGATGAAAAAGTCTGAAACTTAAATACATCAGCCCTACATTGAACAAAATCTGGCCTAGATAATGAAGACTATGCTTATTACCATAGAAATAAATTAAATAACCTAAAAATAAAAGTAAAAAAAGAAACGGGCCGATATTGATGGACATCAATTGGGCAGTCAAGGTCATTCCCAAATTAACGCCCAACATTGTCCATAAAGCTGGTAAAAGGCTCAAGAAACTGGCATTGATCAGGCTTGTTATCATTCCAAAGGTCAAAATATTGCTTTGTAAGGCAGCTGCCATACCAATACCGCTAAAAAAGCTATATGCGGGATTTTTCGCTTGTTTTTCGAAGATAATCCGCATACGCTCTCCGGCCAATTTTTGGACGCCATCACCGAACCGTGAAATGGCATACAAAAAGGAACCCAGTGCTCCGACTAAACTTAATAGACCTTCGATGATCGATGACAATTTTTTCCTCCCCTATGATATAAAACCTTTTTACGTTTATTTATCTTAATACTTTCTATTCTTTCAATTAAGTTAATTTCCTGCAAAAAAAAGAAAACCCATATTGGGTTTTTCTTGAAAGTTACCATAAAACTTAAATTGGATAAACTAAACCTTAACGGGTTATCGTTTTTCCCGGCTGCCATTGAGGATTTAAATAATCTTGAGGATTGGTACTGATGACCCGGGAAATTTTCATCTCTCCTCCAGGCAAGCATTGGCACATCAGGCTTACCGAACCGGCTTTGATCTCCACTTCCTGAGTTTGTTCTTCACTTTCCTCTTCGAGCACCATTTCCAATGGATAGATCGTATACAGAATCATTGTGGAAAATCCTTTCGTCCAGGTTTTTTTCGAAGATCGATCAATTCTTCCAATTTCTTCAACGCATCGGCAATTCCGCCTACTTCATTGATAAGCCCGCTGGAAACAGCATCTTTACCAACCAACACGGTTCCGATATCCCGGACCAGATCCCCGGTTCGGAACATCAACTCCCGAAAATGTTCTTCGGAAATCTTCGAATGTTTGGTTACAAAACGGATGACCCGATCCTGCATTTTTTCAAGATATTCATAGGTTTGAGGCACGCCAATCACTAAGCCCGTTAACCGCAGGGGATGAATGGTCATCGTGGCAGTTTCCGCAATAAAACTGTAATCAGTGGATACAGCAATTGGCACTCCGATTGAGTGACCGCCTCCTAATACCAAAGAGACCGTTGGTTTAGATAGACTTTCTAGCATTTCCGCGATAGCCAGTCCTGCTTCGACGTCTCCGCCAACCGTATTCAAAATGACCAATACCCCTTCAATATTTTTGTTTTGCTCGATCGCAACCAGTTGCGGGATAATGTGTTCATATTTCGTGGTCTTATTTTTGGGCGGCAGCACCATATGGCCTTCAATCTGGCCAACGATAATTAAGGTATGAATATTATTCTCCGATGGTGCCGGTGTGGTGGTCTGGCCTAAGGACTGGATATTTTGCAACACCATCTTTTGCTTTCGCGGACTTTGCCGGATCGGCTGTTCTAATGGTTGTTCACTCGGATTTTCAGGGCCAATTTCGTTTTGGACTTTATATTCGTTTTCCAAAAACAATACCTCCTGTTTGAACTAGTATGTGTATCCCTGAAAAAAAAATTCCGTGTTATAGACAGTTGTTTAATTTAATTCAAAGGTTTTTTTGGAATCGACTCTGAAAGGATTTTTCATTTGATCTGCAGAATATAAAATTTAGGATTTTTTAGCTTATTTGAAGTCGTTTTCGGAGGAGATTGCTGGATGGACTATAATACTTTTTTCAAAAAACTATTCAGTTGCGGAAACTCTCTTCAAATTGAGTTTCGCGATCATTCTAAACAGAAAAAATTATTTAAGACCATCATTGATAAAATAAGCGATCGCGAATTAACGCTAATCCTTCCCGTTTCTCAACTGATTCCTCCCGGTACCAAGTTAGTTGTGATCGGACGCCATGACACCGACTCTCAAAACTACTATTTCACAGCCGAAGTTCTCACTTTCCATCAAGGCGATCCCGCAACTCTCACGATCAGCATGCCGATTCCGATGCAAACGTCATCCCGTCGTCGGTTTTTCCGGTGCGATGTTGATTTATTCTTTATCTATCAAGATGATACCGAAATGGAATATCGAGGACGGATCATCAACTTATCTGCCAGCGGTCTCTTCGCCATCGTTAAAAATCATCCTTCACTGAGGATTTCTCAAATCCTAACTTGTCAATTACATCTTCCAACTTCAGTCGAACCACTTCGTTTTGAAGGGAAAATCATTCGAATTGAAACTGTTGAAAACGACGACGAAAAAGGAATTGCTCTCGACTTTGTAAACGTCTCTGAAAAAATTCAAAATGAAATAACCAAATATTTGTTCCAACGCCAACGAGAATTGATCAAAATGGGCCTTATCAAAGCGGGAAGATTTAATTCAGTTGACAGTTGACAGTTTTTGATGACGATATGTGCATAGTTCAATGTACACAGCGATAGTTTTTGACATAATGGTTAGGTTATAAAGGAATGCTTATATGCGTTCCTTTTAATTTATGGTACATGCTACGTCTTAGGTACGAGATGAATACATACAGTTGACGTCATACCACGACTCCTTACTACTCTCCTATCTCCTGCTGCTATCTCCTCAAACCAATTACCCAGTACCCAGGCCTACTTTGTACATACTTTATTTCCAAATAAAAAAACCCTCCGTATGGAAGGTTTAATTTTTCGACTCACCTGCAGAGTCTTCGTCCGGCATCAATGTGGCTTTTCGAGAGAGATTGATCCGTCCTTGTTTGTCGATTTCGATCACTTTCACCATGATCTCATCCCCAACATTAACCACATCTTCCACCTTAGCTACACGCTCTTTTGCCAATTGGGAAATATGGACCAATCCTTCTTTACCCGGCAAGATTTCAACAAAAGCACCAAAGTTCATCAACCGGGTTACTTTTCCCATATATATCTGCCCTACTTCCACATCGCTGGTTAACCGGCGAATCATTTGCTCGGCCTTCATGCCTGCATTGACATCCACCGCAGCGATAAATACTCGGCCGTCATCTTCAATGTCGATTTCGGCACCTGTCTCTTCAACAATTTTCCGAATCATTTTCCCGCCGGGTCCGATAACATCCCGAATCCGATCCGGATCAATTTCAAAGGTGATAATTCGTGGCGCATAGGGAGATAATTCCTTCCGGGGTTCACTCAGAACTTCCAACATTTTATCGAGAATGAACAACCGGCCTTCCCGAGCCTGAGCCAATGCTTGGCTTAAAATCGTCCGGTCAATCCCTTTAATTTTGATATCCATTTGAATGGCCGTAATCCCTTCGCGGGTACCGGCGACTTTAAAGTCCATATCACCAAAGTGGTCTTCCATCCCTTGGATATCCGTTAAAATCGCGAAACTGTCATCGTACTTCAAAAGCCCCATGGCGACACCAGCCACCGGACGTTTAATGGGAACACCGGCATCCATCAACGCAAGCGTACTACCACAAACGCTGGCCTGAGATGAGGAACCGTTGGATTCCAATACCTCCGAAACCAAACGAATCGTATACGGGAACTCTTCTTCACTCGGAATTACCGGAACTAAAGCCCGTTCCGCCAATGCACCATGGCCGATTTCCCGCCGACCCGGACTCCGCAAAGGACGTACCTCACCTACGCTATATGAGGGGAAATTGTAGTGATGAATATAACGTTTGGAATCTTCTTCACCAAGCCCGTCCAAAATCTGTTCCTCGCTGACCCGGCCTAAGGTACAAACAGTTAAAACCTGGGTTTGCCCACGGGTAAATAATCCTGAACCATGAGCCCGAGGTAAAAGCCCAACCTCGCAAGTAATGGGACGGATCTCAGACAATCCCCGCCCATCGGGCCGAATCTTGTCAACAGCGATCATTTTCCGGACTTCTTCTTTAACAATAGAATCCAAGACTTCATTGATTTCTTTTAGAGAAACCTCATAGGTTTCAGCCAGCTTTTCAGCCATATATTGCCGGGTTTCTTCCTTCACATTTTCAATCAATTCTTCCCGCAGCAATTTATCTCCGGTTTTAATAGCTGCAACCATCTTGTCTGTCGCATAATCCCGAACCATTTGATTGATTTCCGGATTGGGCTCATATAAAACAACTTCTTTTTTGGGTTTACCCACTTCTTCCCGAATCTTCTCAATGAAAGCGACAATTTCCTTAATGGTCTCATGCCCAAACATGATGGCTTCCAGAGCATCCGCTTCACTGATCTCTTTGGCTCCACCTTCTACCATCATGATGGCATCTGCAGTCCCTGCTACCACCAGATGCAAATCGCTTTGCTCCGATTGAGCTACTGTCGGATTGATCACAAAACGGCCGTTCACTCGTCCGACTTTAACGCCACCGATAGGCCCGGCAAAGGGTATTTCAGAAATATGTAATGCTGCCGAAGCCCCGATCATGGCCGCCAATGCCGGTTCATTATCCGGTTCAACCGATAATACGGTGGCCACAACCTGTACGTCATTTCGGAAACCTTCCGGGAACAACGGCCGGATCGGACGGTCAATCATCCGAGCAGCCAATACCGCACTTTCCGGAGGCCGACCTTCCCGCTTAATAAAACCGCCCGGTATTTTACCGACCGCATAAAGCCTCTCTTCATAATCTACTAAGAGTGGGAAAAAGTCGATTCCTTCCCTGGCTTGGGGAGACATGACAGCTGTTACCAGAACAACTGTATCGCCATAACGAACAAGGACTGCAGCATTGGCCTGTTTCGCAACTTGTCCATATTCAATGGCCAACCGACGACCTCCCAAGGTCATCTCCCATTTTTGCATGTATGAATCCTCCTTACTGAAACCGATTTCTTATAAAGAGACTTATTATAGTATATCCCTTTATAAGAAAGAAAAGCGGGTAACCCGCTTTTCCCACTATTTCCGTAAACCTAATTTCTCAATGATGGCGCGGTATCTCTCGATATCTTTTTTATAAAGATAGTTTAAAAGGCCCCGCCTTTGTCCGACCATCTTCAACAAACCTCTCCGTGAGTGATGGTCTTTTTTATGTTCCTTTAAATGTTCAGTCAGATAGTTAATGCGCTCGGTTAAAATCGCGATCTGAACTTCAGGAGAACCGGTATCACTCTCGTGTAATTTGTACTTATTGATGATCTCTTGCTTTTGCTCAACGCTCAAACCCATGGTTGTCACCTCCATTTCTTCAAAACGCCTTCTGCCGAGAAAACCGTCGGAGCTTCGGAACTCCCAGCCAGAGGTTGATTTAACCATCATCCGGTTAAATTACAACATCAATTTTACCATAATTAAGCTAGAGTGTAAACAAAAGATCGCTTGAAATATAGGAATTTGCAAAAATTAACCTTTTTCATCTTTATGAGGATATTATTCAACTCCTCGAAAGAAATGCCCTTTCGTGATTCCCCGTCCGGTCAGACGTTTAAACTGCTCCATGATGCCTTCAACATCGTCTATTTTTTTACCCGCGATCCCTTGATGAATAGCATAGCGATATGCATTGACCACTGCAGCCGTTTGAGGTGGAGTATAGATTTTTAACTCTAGCCGCAACATCAGCGGAAGTTTGAGCAGACGTTCCAAATCACCATAAAGACAAAGATCTTTGGAATTTAATAAATGCATCCGACAAAACTGGTCAGTGACCACCGGGAAATCCAGTTGCATCCGATCTCTAAGTGCAAAAGAATGCTTACGGCAAGCCCGACTACAAGAACCTGACTGCATCTCAAGAGAACCTATAGGGCAATATTCAGAAACCATCAATTCCAAGGGACCGTGAATTAAGCATTCCAGAGGAACTGGCGCGCCTTTGGCCAATTCGGCAATTTGATTCAACGTTAGTTCCGGTGAAAGAGTAATCTGACGAATCCGCTCATTCGTTATAAACTTAAATGCCCACTGATTGAAGAAATTCAATGTATAATTAAGATAAATTGGGAGGTCGGATTGGGACTGTACCATTTCCCATCCTCCCAGGTCGGAGACGATAATCCCATCCGCCTGGGCCTTCCTAGCATATTCCGGATAACTTTCCCAAAGAGAACGGTGTGTTTCTCTGTTAATCCTAGGCAAACCCACCACTAGTCTGGCTCCAGCCTCATGAGCCATCGCCACAGCCCGGGAAAAAGCAGCTTGATCCCATTGAAAACCGGTTAGTTCATCTCCTCCGGCATAAATAAGGTCCGCACCCGCCAAAGCTGCTTCATAAACTCCGTCCAAATCAGCAGCCCAAACGCTTAATTGGGGTTGACGGAGACTGTCTCGAGCTTCAACCGGAACCTTCTCCACCGCATCGAGGTGTACCGATGGAATCGGATCTTTATGGGTATAGGACTTCAGCCGGTTCTCGACCAATTGGTCAATGGCCTCGCGGCGCAATTGATTTAGAGCGCTTAAAGGCAACATCACCTGGCCTTCCAATTCACACCGGACATCAGCCAAATAAAAGGGGGTGTTACCTAAACGCCCCAATTGTTCCCTCAATACCTCTGCTGTAAGAGGACGGTTTTTAGCCGTTTGCAATGGAATTTCCGAGGTAACAGCGACTTGATTCCCCTGATCGTCGCGACAATCTAAGATTAGAGGTTCTCCGGATTTTCCGGTGACATGCATCCAACAAGGGATTTTAAGAGCTGGATTATCAGGGTCCAGTGCTTTCCGGGTAGCTTCTGCCACCTGACTGGAGAATACTTTAAAGACTCGATCGCCAGGATAAACTTTCCCCGCTACAGGGAAACGAACGATGGTTCCGGCTGCCGCCGCATTTACCGCTGTGCCGTTAACGAACATCTGTCCGATGGTCGCCGTGGCCCGTCCTCCTTTACTTACCCAAATCTCGATCTCATCTCCCTGTTGAAGCTCAGTTTCCAAACGAAGGGTCACCCCGGCTGAGTCCACCTGTTTCACTCGGCCAAGGTACAGCCCCCGGTTATTGGGGCGTGTAAAGCTCATCAACGCTTTATTTCGGTTGTTTCCAAAGTATCCGGTGGTAAAACTCCGGTTAAAAGTCTCTTCCAATCGGTTAAACCAAGCCGCTTCTGCACGGAAAGCCGCAGGATCGGCATTTAACGCATCCAAAGCTTCCCGGTAAACTCTGGTTACATTATAGACATATTCGGGACGTTTCATCCGTCCTTCAATCTTCAATGAATGAACCCCGGCTTTCAGAAGCTGCGGCAGCATGGAAATTAGCGAAAGATCTTTCGGCGATAATAAATAATTACCGTCGGAAGGAACGGCTTTCCCGTCCCGGAATAACTGATATTCCATCCTGCAGGGTTGGGCACATCTTCCCCGATTGCCGCTACGTCCTCCGATCATGCTACTCATCAAGCATTGACCGGAGTAACAGACACATAAAGCGCCATGAACAAACACTTCTATTTCTAATCCACTGTTTCGAGCGATAGCCTCTACTTCCGCAGCGGTCAGCTCCCGAGCCAGAACGACCCGTTTGATTCCGGCTTTTTTTAAAAGAAGGGCTCCTTCCGTATTATGCACAGTCATCTGAGTGCTGGCATGAAGCTCGAGTTCGGGAAGGGCTTGCCTGGCCGCAGCGATCAATCCCATATCCTGGACAATCACTGCATCCACTGACAAACGGTAAAGCTCGGCTAAATAATCCAGAGCCGCAGCCATCTCGTTATCATTGATTAACGTATTGACTGTAATATATAGTTTTTTACCGTGAAGATGAAGTAAATCTGCAGCTTTCTTCAGTTGATCCAAATCAAAGTTAGCTGCAGACTGACGGGCATTAAACATCTTTCCGCCGAGATAGACAGCATCCGCACCGGCAGCTAAAGCAGCCCGGAAAGCCTCCCAATCTCCGGCAGGCGCCAACAATTCCATCGGATTTCGTTTCTGATCAATTGCCATAAGACACTCTACTTTCGTTGTTTACTTGATGATTTCCGACAACCGAATACTTATAAACGTATAGATTTTCCAATCGATTTAAGAAAATCCTATTGGATGATTCCCCGGACCAGATTGGAAAACTCGATTCCTTCCTCGTGATAACGTTGGTGTAACCGTTTGATGAATTCATGCCTGATGGGAAATTGGTCGGTAAACTCATTGATTCGGAATGAAACCACAATTTTAATGCCGGTTTCGAGATAAGCATTAAATCGTACCACAGGCTCTACCTCGGCAACCCCTCCAGGGATGTCACGCAGCACCGCTTTAGCTACTTCTTTAGTTACCGCTTCCACCTTTGCCAGGTCGTTTTTAAAGGATATAAATACTTCAACCGGGAAGGACATCTGAGACGTTGGTTGCTGAAAGTTGGTAATGATTGCTCCGGCTAATTTGGCATTGGGAATGATCACCAAGTTATTGGCTAACAAACGAATCGTCGTCGTGCGCCAGGAAATATCTGTGACAACCCCTTCTTCCCCGCTGCTTAATTTGACATAGTCACCCGGCTTAAACTGCCGGGCAGCGATCAACTGTAATCCGGAAAAAAGATTGGATAATGTATCTTGCAAAGCCAATGCAACGGCAAGACCTCCAACGCCTAATGCCGTCAATATCGGAGTGATTGAAATCCCTAATGCTTGCAGCGAGATGAGAATACCGATCCCAAATACAACCGCCCGGGCCAAATTAGTAAAGATCGAAACCGAAGGCAGATTGGCACTTTCCCGCTTGGTGTAATTCGTCATAAATCCACTAACGGTAGCTGAACCTATCGCCGTCACAATGATAATGGCTGCAATTTGCAAAAACTTATGAACGATTTGAAGGTAAGCCGGTTTTAACGGCAACCCTAAACTGGCTCCGTATAATCCTCCTAAAATAAACAGATAGATCATTTTACCGCGTAATGCATGAATAATCACTGTATCATTGCTCCACCGGATTTTCGCCATTAAACGTTGTAATTTTGCCAAAACAATCCGTTCAAAAATAATTCCGGCAGCCCAGCCAGTGATAGCAGTCAGTAACGGAGCAATATAAATATGAATTTCATCGAGAAAATTCATCAAATACCTCCTGTTTCAGATGGAAAAGATATTCTGGCAATAACCCGGACCAGCGAAGCCTCTGCATGAATTTTTAACGGTATGGCTATCAATTCTATAGAATCTTTCCCTTCCAATTGACCCAAACCAGTTAAATTTTCGATAATGAAAATATCTTTGGTCAATAAAAGTTTATGGATTTCAAACGGCGCTTTATCCGGCGAGGGCATATCCAAACCAATCAACTTCACCCGCTTTTCAATGAGAAACTCCGCCAATTTCCGATCAAGCACCGGATGTTCCCGGTAATATCTATCTTCCCCATAGTAGCGATCCCAGCCGGTATAAAAAAGGACAATATCTCCAAAAGCAATTTTCTTTTGATAATCCGGATGATAATGAATAATGTCCCGGCCCCGAACATCCACCAATACGGCTTTTCCCATGAAATGCTCCACAGGTATTTCAGAGATCCTTTTCCCACCTTCAACGAGATGCATCGGCGCGTCCACATGGGTTCCGATATGCATCCCGCATTGAAGCTGATAAGCCACATAACCGTCGGAAGTTAATTCTTTAATCCGTTCTAAACGCGGGCGGGGATCGCCGGGATAAGCCGGAATCCCGTCGTCGATCGGATGAGACAGATCAAACCAGCCCATGGTTCTCTCCTTCTCTTTTTACCGGATTTATAAAAGCGCAGGGAACATTAGCTAAACACTTGCCGCAAACATCGGCCAGTCCTAACGTTGAAAAACGGTCGGCATTATCGAGACAACGTTCATAACACCGATGTCGATTATAAGTTTCGAATGTTAAAGCCCCGTTTGGGCATTGCCGGACACACCGCCCGCAGGTACCGTTCTTTCGATAAAGGCAATTTTCCTGATCTGAACGGGACGTAGGTTCCAGTTTTAAGTTGGTCACGATACTTCCCAACCTTCCCGAACAGCCCCGATCCGTGATTAACATCTGATGTAACCCGAACTTACCTAGTCCGGCGATATATCCAATGTGTTTATGGGACCAATCGCTGACCAGTGTCTTCTCGTCAAAATTATGGGTGGCCGGTAGGTTTGAACTGGCATATCCGCGTTGCTTTAATTGTTCCTGAACATATCCATTTAAATCCCGGATTAACCGGTTAGTTTCGATATAAGCCCTTGCCCAGGCTTCAGAACTATATTCAAACTCACCATTGGAAAGATTAATTTCCCTATCAAAGGGTATAAAGTAGGCGATCACCGTTTGCGCATCAGCGACAAAATCCGTCGGTAGAGCATGGGTCGGACTGACAACTTGCTTAAGTTGGGAAAATAGCGGATCATCCGCAGCAGCAAAGGCTACCAACGGTTCCTGCCACCGGGTCACCGTTTGCTTCTTTTCAGGATATTCTCGAACAAAATTAATAATTTCATGTTTCAACTCGAACGTATTCATCGTATACTCCCAGATATAATACCATGTTTTTCTTTGTTGCGTTAAAAAATTCCTGCAAACTCCCGTAAAGTTAAAATCGGCTTAACCGCATTCATTTGGGTATTTCTGGTACCATTAAAGCAAAGAGTGTCGCTAAAATCAATAAAAAAACCGCCGAAGCGGTTAATTTAAACCTAAATAAGCATCGATTTCTTCAGATGCTTTTCTGGCAGTCTCCAGGGTTTCCCCACGTTCTTCCCGATAATCCTTGATGATATTTTCAGTACCGGAAGCGCGTTTTAGCACCCAAACGTCTCCCTCAAGCACGACTTTGATTCCATCCCCGATGACCAACCGTTCGATGGAGCGTCCGGCAATTTTCCGGTTAGCCAGCAACCTGCGGACCTCATCCGGATCAGAAGCCAATTGCAACAGGCGTTTTTTCTGTTCCGATTGGGCCGGCTTGTCTTTTCGCTCGTATTGATAAGGGCCATATTGATTCACCAACTCCTTATAAAGTGTCCCGATATCTTTGCCGGTTTTCGCCATCACTTCCATCATAAGCAAGACAGCAGCAATGCCGTCTTTTTCGGTGACCCACAAACTGCCGTCCCGGCGCGGTAACGACAATCCAGCGCTTTCTTCGCCAGCCAGCACATATTTTCCGGCCATTAAGCCAGACACATAATGTTTGAATCCAACATTTACTTCATAAACAGGTCTGCCGTAATGAGCGGCAATCCGATCCAGCATATGCGTTGTACCGATGGTCCGGCCTACGCCCATATTGGGATTAAATCCACGGTTAGCTGCGAGGTAATCAAAGAGCACGCAGAGGACGTGATTTGGATTTAAAATCCCGGTACTGTCTTCACCGCCGAAACGGTCAGCATCATTATCATTAGCGCCGATAAAGGGAACGCCCAATTGGTTCCGAATCCCTTGAACAGCCCGCATCACATATTCCGATGCTGGGTCTCCCCTAAGTCTTCCGTCCCAATCATAGGACCGGCTGGAACAGGTCGGATCTTCTTCAGAGAGGACCACTTCGATTTGAGTGCCATAGTGATCATTGACCGCTTCATAATAACCATAAGCCGAACCCCCCAGAGGCGTCACAGCAAAGCGTTGGGTTTTGATGACATCCATATCGACGACACTGGCCAAATCTTTAATATACGGATTAAGTAAATCGATCTCTTCCACCAGGCCTTCTTCCAATGCCTGGCGATACGGAATCCGTCGAATACTCTCTTGATGCTGCAGATAATAATTGGCTTTCTCGTCAATGGGCTTAGTGTTGGTATTTGGCCCCCCATCCAGTCCGTTACTTTTATACCCGGCATCATCGGGAGGATTATGGGAAGCAGTGATAATCACTCCTTCAATCTTTTGTCCTTGCGCAACTCGAGTGAGGATCGCGTGGGAGATCACCGGCGTCGGCGTACTCCGGTTTTTCTTATGGACCAAAGCCTTCATCCCGTTTCCGGCGAATACCTCAACAGCGGTTTCCTCAGCCAAATCCGAAGCAAACCGCACATCTTTGCCGACGATCACCGGTCCCAGTTCCTGGTTTACCAGACGTTCCGGCAGATAGGGTCCAAAGGTTCCCTTCTCCTTCCGAATATCCACTAACGCCTGGGTCATCGCTGCCACATGAGCTTCAGCAAATCCCTTGCCAATCAGCCCGCGGTGACCCGAAGTCCCGTTCTTAACCGGTTCTAATGGTTCCTCCGGATGATAATAACGCTCCGAGATCTCTTCTTTCGTTAATAAATCTTCCGCCCGGGCCTTTTGACCAGCCAGCGGATGAATCAATTTATCCGACATCATGAGCCTCCTTGGAACAATATCAAACCCGTCTTGGATAGAGTTTCCATAAGCAGTATACCCAAAATTTAGAGTTTTTGCAAAACTATTTCCGGTCAAAGAAGGGATTTTTCGGGCCGGCACTCAATGGAATACCGTAAACAACCTTCACATCGTCTCCTAAAAGTTTCATTTCCCGAACAGCCATGCCCACCGTATACATGATCCGGTTATCAACCCGGGCCTCCATGGCAACACTAACGGCCGAACCGATGGCAATGCCAAGATCACCGGTATTAAAAGCACAGGGATGTTCAGGATGCTCGTTTCGTTCGGCACAATTCTTAAATCCGCAAAGCCCACAGTATTTTAAGCCGATGGCATTCAGTTTCGTTCCGATGAGTACCATGGCTTCGGCTTCCAATATATTTCTGGCATCACGGCTGAACCCGGGAAGATCTTCCCGTTCGGCCATTTCCTTCATCTTCGCAGCAATCTCTTGGATCACATCTTTTTCAACGACCCCAATGACCAGATTGTCAACGCCTCTTCCCTTTGGCGCAGTCCGGGCCGCTATAGCCATCCTCTCAGCAACCTGACGGACCGCTTGTGCCCGTAAATCTTCCTCCTTATAGAATCCCATGTTATCGTTCTCCTTTCCCATCTGAATTTAAGCAGTAGCTTCCATAATGAACTTCTCCAAATAGCAAGCAACCCCATCTTCATCGTGGGATAAAGTTACGTAGATTTTCTTTTATCATTCTGCTTATGCTGATTTATTCCGCATCATACCGTTCCGGCTGCCACATTCTCTGTAAAGTGCTACGTTGACTGCGAATCAACGCCAGTATATCCTGGTCCGTAATCCTTTGTTTCAAGATATTCTCCACTTAAATCAATTTATCGAAAGAGAACTCTTCATACTATACCTTTCTCTTTTAACTGCTGAGCAATAATGGCTGCCATGACGGTAGCTCCCATTTCGTTAAAATGGGTATTATCGTCCACGCCTTCCGGGAAACCGGGATATAACCCGCCAGGTACTTGGACAAAGAACTTACGGCATTCTTCCAATCCCACTTCATTGTATAAGTTCATCGTTATTTCCGTCATGTCGATAAGCGTCACATTCAGCTGTTGAGCCAATTCCCGCATAGCCTCAGTATAAGGATAATGACTGTTAAAAAGAACTCCGTTTCTGACGGAACGGCGGCTCACTGAAGTCAACAGAACCGACACCGCCCCTTTTTCACGGGCTAAGTTAATATACTCCGTCAAATACTGCTGATACGTTGTGAAAGGATCAGTCCGTCGGTATTCTTCCGGTTTATTGTCATTGTGGCCAAACTGAATCAGTAAAATATCATTCGTTTTGATTTCCCGTTTAATAATATCAAACCAGCCTTCGTTGATAAAACTTTTGCTACTCCTGCCTCCCTGAGCCAAATTGATAATCCGGTATCCCTCCGGTAAAAAGTGCGGAAGTTGTTGCCCCCATCCCATCTGTGGATACTGTTCACCGGAATATGTTTTAGCCGTCGAATCTCCGGCAATAAAGATAGTACGACGGTTTAAATAATTCATCGCTTCAGTCGGAATCATCGTGCTACTCCTCCGTCGGTAAATATTGACATTCATTATCGTTATTAATTCTATCATTATTCAGATTTTCTTCCAAGCTCAATCCATATTTTATTTCAGATCACTCTTAAATTTATAAAAAATGAGTACCGCTGAAAACGGTACTCGATAAATCTTCATATGTCCAATGTTATCGTTTTATTCCTGGCGATCTTTATCCCGGATCTCCACCCGGCGGATTTTACCGCTGATGGTCTTGGGAAGTTCATCGACGAACTCGATAATCCGCGGATATTTATAAGGGGCTGTCACCCTTTTCACATGTTCCTGCAATTCGACTTTAAGCTCTTCACTGGGTGAATATTTCGAAGTCAACACGATGGTGGCTTTCACCACTTGACCCCGTACCTCATCCGGCACGGCAGTTACAGCACATTCCAACACAGCCGGATGTTCCATCAAAGCGCTTTCAACCTCAAAAGGCCCGATACGGTAACCGGAGCTCTTGATCACGTCATCGGTCCGGCCGACAAACCAGAAATAGCCGTCTTCATCTTTCCAGGCCGTATCTCCGGTATGATATAAGCCGTCATGCCAAACATTCTTAGTCCGTTCGGGATCACGATAATATCCGTCGAAGATGCCAACCGGCTTTTTATTGTCTGTCCGAACCACGATTTCGCCAATCTCTCCGACCTCGCAGGAACGTCCGTTTTCATCCACGATATCCACATCATATCCGGGAGACGGCCGGCCCATGGAACCGGGTTTTGGCTCCATCCAAGGGTATGTTGCTAAAGTCACGGTAAGCTCCGTTTGGCCGTAACCTTCCCGAAGCTTTAGTCCGGTTAATTTATAAAATTGATTATATACTTCCGGATTAAGGGGCTCACCGGCTACCACGCAATACTCCAGGCTGCTTAAATCATATTGGGAAAAATCTTCTTTGATCAAATACCGGTAAATGGTCGGAGGCGCACAGAAGGTCGAAATCCGATATTTTTCGATCATTTTCAACAAATCTTTGGGAACAAATTTATTGAAATCATAGACAAACACAACAGCCCCGGCCAACCATTGGCCATACAGCTTACCCCAGACCGATTTGGCCCATCCGGTTTCGGAAACAGTCAAATGCAGTTTATCCTCCCTGACACACTGCCAAAACTTTGCAGTCAGGATATGGCCCAACGGATAAGTGAAATTATGCTGGACCATCTTTGGATAACCGGTGGTACCGGAGGTAAAGTAGAGCAGCATCATATCATCGTTGGTTGTCATCTCACTGCCGGTCGGTTTCTCAAAAACATCGGAAGCTTCCTGTAAGGCTTTATCAAAATTGATCCAGCCTTCCCTCTCTCCGCCGACCAGAGCTTTAAGGGTCAACACCGGACATTCCTGTTGGGCTTCGTCAATATGTTCGACCACTTCATCGCCAGCACAGGCCACAATCATTTTGATGCTGGCAGCATCAATACGATAGGTTAAGTCTTTCTTCTTCAACAAGTGAGTGGCCGGGATACAGACCGCACCGATCTTATGTAAGGCGATAATACAGAACCAAAATTCATAGCGGCGTTTTAAGATTAACATCACGGGATCGCCCTTTTTGATCCCGACGGATCTGAAGAAGTTCGCAGCTTTATCGCTGTAATATTTCATATCCCCGAAGGTAAACTTCGCTTCATTCCCTTGATCATCACACCAGACCATAGCCACTTTGTTCGGAGAAATTCTTGCCCATTCATCCACAACATCATAGGCAAAATTGAAATTTTCAGGAACTTTAACTTCGAAGTTCTGTTTAAAATCTTCGTACGAGCTATAGTTTAGATTTACATATTTTTCAAGCATCTGCCTCAGCCTTTCTTTTACTCATTAAAGAATCATTGCCAAAAATTTTGCAGGTTTCCCATTTAATGCTTTCATCCCATGGGGAACGCTGGAATCATAATATAAAGAATCTCCTTCATTTAAAATAACTTCATACCCGCCAACCACAATTTTTAAAGTGCCTTCCAACACATAATCAAATTCTTGACCGGGATGGCTGTTAAGGCTTACCGGCACATCGTCACCATCCGGCTCAACGGTAACCAGGAAGGGTTCGGCTTTTTTATGAACAAAATTACTCGCCAAACTTTTGTACTTATATTCTTTCCGCCGTTCCACCGAAACTCCCCCGCCATTGCGGGTCAAAGCATAAATATGCAGTCGCGGTTCCTCGCCGGTCAGCAATGAAGACAAATGAATATTAAACTTATGAGCGATCTGATAAAGGATGCCTACCGGAATATCCACGGTACCGCTTTCATACTGTTCATATAATTCCAGAGAAATTGACAATTCTTTCGCCATATCCTCGGCTGAAATCCCGTAAATATCGCGCAAACCTTTAATACGTTCCGCAATCTGTTTAATCTGTTCTTCCATCCCTTTGACTCCTTTCGTATCGGAGTTACACCACATCCGATTGGTATATAGTATTATTGTATAACATATTATCGTTGGATAAAAGAGTTTTCTGTTATTTACCGAAAAATAAATGTTAAATTGACTTTCAACTTACCACTTTTTAAAAACAAAAAACACCGCCAGCAAAATCAGGAGAAAGCCTACAATGTAGTTCCATTTCAAACTTTCTTTGAGATAAAGCACTGAAAAGACTGAAAAAACCACCAAGGTGATGACTTCTTGCATCACTTTTAACTGTGCTGCAGAAAACTGGGTGTGACCTAAACGGTTGGCCGGAACCTGAAAACAATATTCCACAAAAGCAATCAACCAGCTGATAATGATCACCTGAAAAAGCGGCGTATCTTTAAATTTCAAATGGCCGTACCAGGCGAAAGTCATAAAGATATTGGAAATTGTTAACAAGACAATCGTCAGCATCTGTTTTCTCCCTCTCTATAAATTCCAAAGGAAAAGCCCGCCTCCGGCGGACTTCATTTATTACTTCTTAATATAACGGTTTAATTCCCGTCTGGCAATATCCTTACGGTAAATCATCCCTTCGAAGTGAACTTTTTCTACGTCGGCATATACCCCTTCAATCGCCGATTGAATATTTTCGCCGACATGAACAATATTTAGTACACGGCCCCCAGCAGTAACCAGTCCCTGATCCGCTGTTTGTTTCGTTCCGGCGTGAAATACCAGTGAATTTTGGATGGTATCTAAACCATCAATGGTTATTCCCGTTTGATAAGCCCCAGGATAACCGCCGGAAGCAAGAACCACACATACCGCAACCTGATCCTGTTTCCACCGGACTGACTTCGGATCCAGACATCCGTTGGCCGCATCTTTAAAGACTTGCGCCAAATCGCTGTCCAACAACGGAAGCACCACTTGGGTTTCCGGATCCCCAAAACGCACATTATACTCGATTACTTTGGGACCTGTTTTGGTTAACATCAAGCCTAAAAACAAAGTCCCTACAAAAGGAGTTCCTTCCAAAGCCATCGCCTTTAGCGTAGGATTGAGAATCTCATTCACAATCCGTTCCATCACATCCGGCGTGACAGCGGATGTCGGAGCATAGGTTCCCATCCCGCCGGTATTCGGGCCGGTATCTCCATCGCCGATCCGCTTATGATCCTGTGCCGGAATCATCGGTATCCCAATATTACCGTCACAGAAAGCTAACAGCGATGCCTCCTCGCCCTCCAAATATTCTTCAATCACGACCGTTGCGCCGGATTCGCCAAAAATCTTGGCTGTCATCATATCGTCCACGGCTTTCAGAGCTGTTTCAACATCAAAGGCAACGACAACACCCTTACCGGCTGCTAAACCGTCGGCTTTCACCACGATCGGCGCTCCTACCTGCCGAATATATGCTTTTGCCGACTCTGCATCGGAGAAACTTTCAAATTTGGCCGTAGGAATGTTATACTTTTTCATAAATGCTTTGGAAAAAGCTTTGCTGGACTCCAAACGGGCTGCTAGCTTAGTTGGCCCGTAAACGCACAATCCGGCCTTCTGAAATACATCCACGATACCATCGGCCAAATAAGCTTCCGGACCGACCACCGTCAAATCGATTCCGTGATTGATGGCAAATTCTGTTAACACATGAATGTTTTGAAAGGAAATATTTTCAGCAATGGCAGCTGTCCCGCCATTCCCCGGCGAACAGTATATTTTCGACACTTGAGGGCTCTGAGCAAGTTTCCAGGCGATCGCATGTTCCCGACCGCCATTTCCGATGATTAATACTTTCAAGGACAGGTCTCCTTTCGGCAGGGTTTCAGCTCAACCTTATTTACTCCAGCTTTTTTCCGGTGATCCTGGCATAAGCCTCCAAATATTTCTCAGTGGTCTTTCGGATCACTTCTTCAGGCAATGAGGGAGCCGGAGGTTGTTTATCCCATTGAATGGATTCTAAATAATCCCGAACATATTGCTTATCGAAGCTGGGTTGGGAGCATCCGGCTTTATATTCGCTCATGGGCCAGAACCGGGAGGAATCCGGCGTAAAGATCTCATCAACGACAGTCAACACCCCATCAATCCAGGCGAATTCAAATTTGGTATCGGCAATGATAATGCCGTTGGTTTCAGCCTGTTTTGCAGCAGCTTTATATAATTTTAATGAATATTCTTTTAACTGAGCAGCCAGTTCCGCACCCACCCGGTCGACCAGTTGCTCATAGGTAATCGGTTGATCATGACCGGCAGACTCCTTGGTCGTCGGGGTAAAGATCGGTTCCGGAAGCTTACTGCTTTCCTGCAGTCCTTCAGGCAATGGAATTCCGTTGACAGTGCCCTTCTCCTGATATTCTTTCCAGCCGCTTCCGGCTAAATAACCCCGAACCACACATTCGATGGGAATTACGTTCCCTTTTTTTACCAACATGGACCGTCCTTCCAGAATGCTTCGCTCTTCACCAGTTAAGCCGGGCACTTCATGGATATCGGCAGTCACTAAATGATTCGGCATAATATCTTTGGTTGCTTCAAACCAGTATACCGCGAGATTCGTCAATACCCGCCCTTTTTCAGGAATTGGTTCGTTAAACACCACGTCAAAAGCTGATAAGCGGTCAGTGGCTACCAATAGGAGATATTGATTTAAATCATAAATATCCCGAACTTTGCCTTTAGCAATCAACGGAAAACTTTTAAGTTGCGTATCTCGTACAACCGGCATCGGTATCCTCCTCATCGTTTAATAACCATTATTTAAAAAGCAAATTCAAACATTCAACCTAACATACACATAATCGTGGCTTCACTAGCTACTTCACCGTCAATATACGTCTTCGCTTTAAATTTACTGCTGGCACCTTTAAATTTAAGCAGCTCCACTTCAATCCGTAACTGATCGCCTGGTTTGGCAATTTTGCGAAACCGGGCCCCATCGATACTTGCAAAATAAGGAATCTTGGTTTTATCTTCGATCATATCCATAACCACAAACGCAGAAACCTGAGCCATGGCTTCGACTTGTAATGCACCGGAAAACATCAGATCTCCGGTATTGGCCAATTCTTGATGACAGTAATAATCATTACAGCTAATGTTCTTAATGCCCACTGCACGCTTACCGCTTTCCATTTCAATGATTCGATCAACCAGTAAAAACGGGAACCGATGAGGAAGCATCTCTCTTATTTGCTGAATATCCAACATGTCATCACCTCTTTTTTCATTTTGGTGGTGGTCTATGGATATCAATCGGTTAAGCCCGGCGAACCCGTAGGCCGTCAATGCGATAACCGCCTTCTAATATTAGACGAACTGCTTGAGGATAGATCCTGTGTTCCACCTGCAGCACTTTGGCTGCCAGAGTCTCCGGCGTATCCTCGTCGGCAACTTCGACAATCCCCTGACAAACTATTGGGCCCACATCCGTTTCCGGCGTCACCAGATGAACCGTTGCCCCTGAATATTTGGCTCCTGATGCAATCACCGCCTCATGTACATGATGCCCATACATTCCTTTGCCGCCGAACGCCGGCAGTAAAGCCGGATGTATGTTTAATACACGGTTAGGATAGGCATCGATCAAGACCCGATCTAAGATGCGCAGGAAACCGGCTAAACACACCAAATCAACGTCAAACTCTTTCAGGCAGGAGACAATGGCAGCTGTAAAATCGGCCACAGTGGCATAATCTTTGTGGGAGATAACCCGAGAGGGAATATCATATTGCTTGGCCCGTTCCAGAGCGTAAACGCCCTCTTTGTTACTGATCACAACGGCAATTTCAGCGGAAAGTTCGCCGTTACGAATACTGTCGATCAATGCCTGAAGATTTGAACCGCCTCCTGAAACGAGGACTCCGATACGTTTCACTGTAACCTCCTAATTGGCCCTAGCTTTTTAAATTAAGGTAACTTTCTTATCGGAAGATGCTACTACTTCACCCAGATGATAAATTCCCGGAATTGCGGATTTGACTTCAGCCACATGCTCCGGCCGGCAAATCAGCACCATGCCGATACCCATGTTAAACACCCGGTAAGCTTGTTCATCCGGCACTTTCCCGGCATCTTGCAAAAACTTAAAGATGGGAAGAACATCCCAGCTACCCTTATGAATCGTTACTCCGCAACCGTCCGGCAAAATCCGGGGAATATTGTCATAAAAGCCTCCGCCGGTAATATGGGCCAACCCTTGGACCAATCCCCTGCTAATCAAAGGATAAATTTCATTAAAATAGGATTTGTGGGGTTTAAGCAATTCAGGGCCGATTTCATTATTGATTTCCGTCACAAATTCCGTAGGTTTCAATCCTAAAACTTCAAAGCAAATTTTCCGGGCTAACGAATACCCGTTAGTATGTAAACCCAATGAAGCCACACCTAATACGGCATCGCCAGGGCGAATACCCGATCCGGTAATCAGATGCTCGCGTTCCACAACCCCAACAATGGTTCCGACCAAATCAAATTCTCCGGCAGCATACATCCCCGGCATTTCTGCAGTTTCTCCGCCAATCAGTACCGTATTGTTTTCCCGGCACCCTTTGACCAAACCGCTCACCACGGCCTCAGCGTCAGCCGGATCCAGAGATCCGGTTCCGATATAATCCAAGAAAAACAGGGGTCTTGCTCCTTGCACTAAAATATCATTGACACAATGATTCACTAAATCATAACCGACCGTATCGTATTGCTTTAAAGCAAAAGCCACCTTCAACTTGGTCCCCACGCCGTCCGTACTGGAAACCAAAACCGGCTGTTGAAATTGGTCTCTAGGGAAAGCATATAATCCGCCGAAGCTCCCCAGATCGCCAAGTACCTGAGGATTATAAGTGGTTTTCACTAAAGTTTTAATCCGCCTGACTGTTTCATTGCCGGCATCAATATTCACGCCGGCCTCTTTATAAAGATCCGCCATTTCAATCATTCCTCCAAAAGATACTTGTCATATTCGGGGACGCTCACCGGATAACAACCATTAAAACAGGCCAAACACAATTCCCGTTTGGGAGAAACCGCCTGTTTAAGACCTTCCAGTGTTAAAAAGGTCAATGAATCAGCCTCGATATATTTACAAATTTCCTCCACAGTATTAGCGGAAGCGATCAATTCATTCCGTGTCGACGTATCGATCCCGTAAAAACAGGAATGGGTAATTGGAGGTGCGCTGATGCACATATGCACTTCTTTGGCTCCGGCTTCCCGAAGAAGTTTTATAATTTTTCTGCTGGTCGTTCCGCGGACAATACTATCATCGATAATAACCACCCGTTTGCCTCGAAGTACCGCTTCAACCGGATTGAGTTTGATCCGGACCCCCAAATCCCGCATGGACTGGTTGGGCTGAATAAAGGTCCGTCCAATATAGGTGTTTTTAAACAACCCGATATCATAGGGAATGCCGGATGCTTCCGAAAAACCTAAAGCTGTAGACAACCCGGTATTCGGCACCGGAATGACTACATCCGCCGGTTTATTAAATTGCTTTGCCAATTGACGGCCCATCTCTTTCCTGGCCATATGCACGTTTAAGCCGTCAATATCACTGTCAGGCCGTGCAAAATAGATATATTCAAAAACGCATAAGGCTTTTTCCTTTACAGGCGGAAGCATATACGTTTGCACCCCGTCCTTGGTAATGACGACAACCTCACCGGGTTGAATATCCCGGATAAAATGTGCACCCATACTGGAAAAAGCACAACTTTCGGAAGCTAAGATATACGCATCATCCAATTGGCCCAGGCACAGAGGGCGGAATCCATGAGGATCCCTGACACCGATCAACGTATCCTTGGTCATGATCACCAACGAAAAGGAACCCTTCAACTGTTGGGCCGCTTTGATAACGGAATTCTCCAAGGTTTCCTTACTGTACCGGGCAATAAGATTCATGATCACTTCAGTATCAGTCGTTGACTGGAAAACCGAGCCCTCGTTCTCCAACTTGATCCGAAGTTCTTCGGTATTCACCAGGTTCCCGTTATGGGCCACAGCCAACATGCCCTTCGAGCAACGGGCCACAAGGGGCTGAGCATTAGCTATTAAACTCGAACCCGTCGTCGAGTAGCGGACATGCCCGATACCGATCCGACCTTTCAATTTTTCAAGAATATCCTTATCAAAGACCGTTGATACTAAACCCATATCTTTATGGGTTGCAAACCCGTTGCCGTTTGAAACCACGATACCGGCACTTTCCTGGCCGCGATGCTGCAGGGCATATAATCCCAAATATGTTACAGCAGCCGCATCAAAGTCAGGATCATTACTGTAAACGCCGAAAACTCCACACGCTTCCTCGGGCTTGTCCTCCCAATTCAGCTCCATGCCACGATACTCTTCCATACTCATGGCTATCTCCTTTGCCTTTATTGAATGAATAATTGCTTTTCCCAATAATCACAGAGGATTTCGGTCTTTTTCGAAGCCCATCCGATATATTTTTCTGGATTCTCCAGTATCTCCCGTTGTTTCGGATTTAACTTTTCCCAATAGGGATACAATTCGGTCTTTTCCACCAGCAACTCCCGTAGAGTCTTTCCGGTCTGTTGCGATTCCAACGTCAGTAACCGGACGGCTTCATGGGCGTTGGGATGACCAAGGGATGCCAACAATATATACATGGGCTCTGCAATGACCATCTCTTTGGTGCTGTCAAAATTACGTTTCATCCGCTCCTGATCCACCACCAGCTTCTTCAACACCCGGGTCATCCGATCGACCGCTGCCACAAAACCAACCACAATCTCAGGAACAAACCGACCGGAAGCCGAATTGGTCAAGTCCCGTTGATGTTCGGAGATCTGATCCATGTACAGAGTCATCATCCGCGGCATCACGGTCTTCCATAAGCTTTTAATATGTTCAAAATTCCACGGATTGCGTTTGTGAGGCATCGTGGACGAACCCACTTGATGGGCCTCAAACACTTCCCCGACTTCCCCGATTTCCGTCCGTTGCAAATGACGGATGTCATCAGCCAGATTAGCCAGAACTCCCATGGCCGAGACAATCGCATGAATATAATCGGTAATATACTCCGGCTCCACAATCTGATTGGAATACATCGCCGGTTTCAAACCCAGTTCCCAAAGAACTTCGGTTTCAAACTCCATTGGATCGTCAAAAAACAGGTTACTGGCGTTATATGCTCCGACCGCGCCGGCAATTTTTCCGCGAAGATTGGACGCAGTGGCTTTAATCGCCTGGATCCTGGAACCGAAGCGGGTCACATACTCTGCCATCGCAAAACCAAAGGTAATCGGCACTGCATGTTGTCCATGGGTCCGTCCTACCTGAACGGTATCCTTTTCTCTGCGGGCAATCTCAATGAGTATGGATTCCAGTTCCAAACACTTCGGTAAAACCAATTGCTCAGTAGCTTCTTTAAAACGCATCGCCGTTGCCGAGTCCATAATATCCACCGAGGTAGTCGTAAAATGGACATAGGGTTTAGCGCCATCACTGACCCGGCGTTGAATGCAATTGACTAAAGCCCGGATATTATGTTTGGTGATCTCTTCTTCCAGATAAACCTCTTCCGGCTGAACTTCATTGCAGGCACGCTCGATCTCATCAGCGATTTCCGTTGAACAGATTCCCCGTTTGGCTAATACTCGGGCCAACGCAGCTTCCACTTTCAACTCATACCGAATGTAAGCATTTTCCGAGAAATATTCGGAGAGTTGAGCGAAGAGCGATGGGTTAGATGCGTAATACCGGTGATCAAAAGGATTTAAACTGGCAAAAATATCGCGTTCCATCATACGATCCCCCTAAAAAAAATTAAGCGGATAGGTTTAATATTGAAACCTATCCGCCCGGGTTTTTATCCCTCTACGGTGTAACACCTTTCGGTGCCTGCACCACTTGGTCCAGACCTCGTTTGAGCGGAACCCTAGGTGCACTTTCATCAGTTATTCAATTATAAGTTGCAACCAGCTCTATTCTAGCAAATCCCAGTACTTTTTGTCAATCATCCAGCCATAACCGGATATATTACATTCTGATTAAATTCAAAGATGGCCTTCTTCTTTCCGTTTCAGATATTCTTTATAACCGATTTCTTCTAAGATTACCGCCTTATCATTGACTTCCTTCGCCAGACTCTTTTTATAATCCACCAATTTCGTACGCAGCACTGCATCAACGACGCTCAAAATTTGCACTGCTAGAATTCCGGCATTTTTCGCCCCATTGATACTGACGGTTGCTACCGGAATACCGCTGGGCATTTGAACAATGGAATATAAAGAATCCACTCCGTCCAAGGTTTTGGTTTTTATAGGTACCCCAATGACAGGTAGTGGTGTCATGGCTGCCAAAACTCCGGGAAGATGAGCAGCTCCGCCGGCACCGGCGATGATCACTTCCAAACCACGTTCGGCAGCAGTCGATGCATACTCGATAGCCCGCTTCGGAGAACGATGGGCTGAAATCACGGTTAACTCATAATCTACACCAAATTGTTCCAATACTTCGGCAGCTTGTTTCATGACTCCCAAATCCGAATCGCTGCCCATGACAATTCCTACCAATGGCATGATGATTCCTCCTGTATCCAGATCTCTTTCTTAATGGTATCATTTCCAACCGTTTTCCGGCAACATAAAAAAGTTAATCATGAGCAATCCCTTTTAACTCTGCGATGCTTCCGATGTTTTCATCCTTTAAAAATTCCCGAATTCCGTCGAGAATTTTCTGGGGCTGCATGGGATCATGAAACATGCCGGTTCCAATAGCCACAGCGGTAGCTCCGGCCATGATAAATTCCAAAGCATCGGCAGCCGAACAAATACCTCCCATTCCAATAATGGGAATGGATATGGCTTTATAAACCTGATAAACCATACGCAAGGCCACCGGTTTAACAGCAGGCCCAGATAATCCGCCAACCACATTACCTAAAACCGGCTTGCGAGACCGGATATCGATCGCCATGCCAAGCAACGTATTGATCAAACTCACTGCATCGGCTCCGCCCTCTTCCACCGCTTTGGCAATGGCGGTGATATCTGTAACATTGGGCGAAAGTTTCACGATCAGCGGTTTGCGGGTAGCTTTCCGAACCGCTGCTGTCACCTGAAAAGCGCAGTCCGGCTGTGTTCCGAAAGCAATTCCCCCTTCTTTCACGTTTGGGCAGGAAATATTCAATTCATACCCGGAGACCACCGGAAAATCATTCAACCGTTCGACCACCGCAACATAGTCCTCAATGGTTTTTCCGACCACATTGACGATGACTGGCGTCCGATAAGGCTCCAAAAAGGGAAGGGCTTCAGCGATAAATCTCTCCACTCCCGGATTTTGCAATCCAATGGCATTGAGCATCCCGGAAGGGGTCTCATAAACCCGTGGCGGCGGATTACCGACCCATGGAGTAACCGATACTCCCTTGGTCACCACCGCACCAAAGAGATCTGGCGTAAAAAAGGGCAAATATTCGCGGCCGTAACCATAGGTTCCCGATGCCGGGAGCAAAGGATTTTTTAAAGTCAATCCGGCGATTTCAACTTGCATAGATTCATTCATCGAAGGCCACCTCGCTGATGTCAAATACCGGGCCATCCACACAAACTCTTTTGTACCCTTTGGTTGTCACGCAGGTACATCCGAGACAAGCGCCTACTCCGCAAGCCATATAGGCCTCCAACGACAATGCGCCCGGCAGTCGATACTTAGCGGCCAATTGCTGGACCGCCCTAAGCATCGGCTTCGGCCCGCAGGCGATCATATAGTCAAAGGGTCTGGCCTCATACTCCTTCTCAAACAAAGCGGTCACCAACCCGTGAAAACCGGCGCTACCGTCATCCGTAGCCAGCCGGTAAGGGACACCGAGCTTTTCCCAAGCTTCCAAACCCAACAGATCCCCGGCGCTTCGTCCCCCGTAAAACAGCGTAAAATCTCTTTCAGGATAATGTTCCGCCAAACTAAACAATGGAGGCATACCAATTCCTCCGGCAATTAAAGCGATCCGCCCGGTTTCTTCCGGCAACGTAAACCCATTACCTACCGGCCCAAAAATAGAAACTTGATTACCCATCTTTAACTCGGCGATCCGGCGGGTTCCCCGGCCTACAGTCTTGAAAATAACGGCCAAAGACCCTTCCTTCCGATCAATCCGGTAAATGCTGATCGGCCGAGATAACAAAGGATCCAATGTTCCTTCGGAAGATACCTTGATTTCGATAAATTGACCCGGCTTGGCCAACTCTGCGATCTCCGGACATAACAGCCGGTAGTAATAATATCCCGGTCCCAACACCGTACGTTCCACAATTAAAGCTTCCGTCTGTCTCATCGTCGCTCCATTCATTTTAAGTAGTATCCAGGAGACAGGAGTGAGGAGTTAGTAGTTTATCGCCGGTAGTCGGAGTCATGAGATATTGGCAAATACCGAAACTATCTTCTAACTCCTGTCTACTATTGCCTATCTCCCGTCCCTAAATTTCCAACTCTAATCAATACTGTGAACTGTGAATCATGTACTACTTCAACTCTCAACTGCTAAATCGCCTGTTCCATCCGGACAGTGCTAAATTCTTGAATCGGGAAGACATTTTCCGTTGTCCCGCCTTCATCTAAAGACAATAACACCTGAAGGAAAGCCTTAACCGTATCCAAAGAGGTCAGGCAGGGGATGTTATGTTCAACCGCAGCCCGGCGAATTCGGAAACCATCCCGTTGAGGTTCTTTACCCCGGGTAATAGTATTTACTACCAATTGAATCTGGCCTCCCCGAATGGCATCCATAATATCCGACCCTTCGCTTAATTTACTGAGTTTGGTCACCTCAACGCCGTTAACCCGTAAATAGGCTGCCGTTCCCATGGTCGCCATGATTTTAAAGCCGCGTTCCGCCAGCTTTTTCAGAAGCGGTAAGGCTTCGGCTTTATCCTTATCCGCCAGTGTCGCCAAGATGGTACCACCCCGGGGCAAGGTAAAACCAGCGGATATAAAGGCTTTATATAAAGCACCGGCATAGGTGGTATCAACACCCATCACTTCTCCGGTGGATTTCATCTCCGGACCTAAGGAGATATCCACTTGAGTCAATTTTTGGAAGGAGAATACCGGCGCCTTCACAGCAACAAGTTTGGTCTCCGGCCACATCCCGCCGGCATAGCCCTGATCATAAATGCTCTGACCTAAAATGGCTTTGGTTGCCACTTGCACCATAGGAATACCCGTAATTTTACTCATAAAGGGCACTGTCCGGCTGGACCGTGGATTGACTTCAATGCAGTAAACCTCTTTATCCGAAAGAACAAACTGGATATTGATCAAACCGACAACTTTCAAGGCTTGAGCCAGCTTCAAGGTATAACGTAAGATTTTTTCCTGTTCCGCCATATTCAAATGTTGGTGCGGATAGGTTGCAAAGGAATCCCCGGAGTGGACGCCGGCCCGTTCCAGATGTTCCATAATGCCGGGAATCAGGACATTGGTCCCGTCACAGATAGCATCCACCTCGCACTCCCGGCCAATGACATAGTGGTCGACCAATACCGGATGTTCCGGTGAAGCTGTGACCGCATAGGTTAGATAATGTTCCAACTCTTTTTGATTGTAAACAATTTCTATGGCCCGGCCGCCTAACACATAGGAAGGCCGCACCAATACGGGATAACCGATTTCCTCTGCCACTGCCACGGCTTCTTCCAAAGAAACCACAGTTTTCCCCGGAGGTTTGGGAATCCCTAAATCGATCAACAGTTGATCAAAACGCCGCCGGTCTTCCGCTAAATCGATGGAGTCCACCGTAGTCCCCAGGATTTTGATGCCTGCCTGATGAAGTTGGGACGCCAGATTGATGGCAGTCTGTCCGCCGAACTGAACGATAACCCCTTCCGGCTTTTCCAACTCCAAAATATGCAACACATCTTCGAAGGTCAGCGGTTCAAAATAGAGCCGGTCCCCGGTATCAAAATCCGTTGATACCGTTTCGGGATTGTTATTGATGATAATCGCTTCCACACCGGCTTCTTTCAATGCCCATACCGAATGGACACTGCAGTAATCAAATTCTACCCCCTGGCCGATCCGGATCGGACCCGATCCGATGACCGCAATCTTCCGCTTAGGAGTCGGAATGGCTTCATTTTCCAAGTCATAACAGGAGTAAAAATAGGGCGTTGCTGCTTCAAATTCTGCCGCACAGGTATCCACCATTTTATAGACCGGCCGCAGCTTAAGTTGGGCTCGATATTTCCGAATATCCTCTTCCTTGACTCCGGTTAACCGGGCGATCTCCCGGTCCGGAAAACCATACTCTTTCGCTTTCTTTAACACCACCGGATCCTGATAACCCTTTTCCTGGAGTTCTTTTTCAACAGCGATTAAATTTGCCAGCTTCTGCAGGAAGAAAGGATTGACTTTCGTCCGTTCATACAAGTCATCGATGCTGTATCCCCGGCGCAGACATTCCGCCAGGAAGAAAAGACGTCGGTCATCCACTGCAACAATGGCTTCCTCCAACGCCTCGTTGGAAAGCTCCGCTGCTTCCGGTAATGCCAGTCCGTATTGTTTGATTTCCAGTGAACGGATGGCTTTCATCAAGGCGGATTCCAGCGAGCGGTCAATGGCCATCACTTCACCGGTAGCTTTCATTTGCGTCCCCAACTTCCGGTTGGCTAAATTGAATTTATCAAAAGGCCACCGCGGAATCTTCACGACTACATAGTCCAAAGCCGGCTCGAATGAAGCATACGTTTTTCCGGTAACAGCGTTTTTAATCTCATCTAAATGATACCCTACAGCAATCTTCGCAGCCACTTTGGCGATAGGGTATCCCGTTGCTTTGGAAGCCAAAGCACTGGACCGGCTTACCCGGGGATTGACTTCGATCACATAGTATTGCAAACTGTTCGGATCGAGAGCAAATTGAACGTTGCATCCGCCTTCAATCCCCAAAGAACGGATGATTTTAAGCGCTGCCGAACGTAACATTTGATATTCCCGGTCGGAAAGGGTTTGACTGGGAGCCACCACAATACTGTCCCCGGTATGAATCCCCACCGGATCGAAATTTTCCATGTTACATACGGTGATACAGGTATTATTCGCATCCCGCATCACTTCATACTCTATCTCCTTAAATCCGGCCACCGACTGTTCCAAAAGAACCTGACCAATGGGGCTCAACGTCAACCCCTTGACGGTAATGGCCTCCAAATCCGCTTTATTATAGGCAATCCCTCCTCCGGTACCACCCATGGTATAGGCCGGACGGACAATCAAGGGATAACCGACTCTATCCGCAAATTCCAAGGCTTCCCGGAGTTTAGAAACGATGGTGCTCTCCGGAATCGGTTCCCCGATTTGCAACATGGTTTCCTTAAATAACTGGCGGTCTTCCGCCCTTTTAATCGCTTCCAGCGGTGTTCCCAAGAGCCTGACTTTATAATCATCCAAAATGCCGGCTTCGGACAGCTGTACTGCCAGGTTTAAGCCCACCTGCCCGCCTAACGTCGGCAGTAAACCGTCCGGCCGCTCTTTTGCGATAATCCGCCGCAACGAATCCACTGTCAACGGTTCGATATATACCCGATCGGCCATGTTGGCATCGGTCATAATCGTCGCCGGATTGGAATTAACCAACACAACCGAAATTCCTTCTTCCCGTAATGAACGGCACGCCTGAGTCCCGGCATAATCAAACTCAGCTGCCTGCCCGATAATGATCGGTCCCGAACCGATCACCAATACTTTTTTCAATGATTTATCCAGAGGCATAGTGTCACCACTCTTTACAATTTATCGCTGAAAGTCTTACTTTAGTTCACAGTAGTAGTCCAGGTACGAAATTCTTGGTCCTGAGTTCTGAGTTATGGAAGCCTATTACCTAGAACCAAGTACCCTTTTCTCTTATAACTGTACACCGTCCACTGTCAACTGTGTCTTTCCATCATCGCCACAAAATCTTGGAATAACTCTTCCGAATCATTAGGTCCAGGAGAGGCTTCGGGATGGTATTGCACTGAAAACACTGGCAAATAGCGGTGTCGTAAACCTTCCACCGTACCGTCATTGACATTCCGATGGGAAACAATAGCCACATTCGGGTCCAAAGATTCCTCCCGTACGGCGAAACCGTGGTTTTGCGAAGTAATCGTCACTTTGCCGTTGAGCAGGTTCTTCACCGGATGATTGCCTCCCCGGTGGCCGAATTTTAATTTATAGGTATCGCCGCCCAAAGCCAATCCGATAATCTGATGTCCAAGACATATGCCAAAGATCGGAAGTTTGCCCAGGAGATTTTTGACAGTCTCCACAGCATACATCACATCTTTGGGATCTCCCGGGCCATTGGAGAGCATAATGCCATCCGGATTCATTCCTAAAATCACTTCACTGCTAGTATCACAAGGAACCGTTGTCACTTTACACCCTTGGGCAATTAAAGAACGGGCAATGTTCGCCTTTGCACCAAAGTCGATAAGCACCACATGTTTTGCGCCATCCCCTTCGGTGTAAATCCGATCCGTTGTCGCCAATCTGACAAAATCCTGTCCTGACAAATGAGGTAACGATTTAGCTCTTTCAATCACCTCTGCATCAGGCTCATCAGAAACGGTTATCAATCCCCGCATGGTTCCCTGGGTACGCAACCTTTTGGTTAAAGCTCGAGTATCCACGCCGCAGATCCCGACCACCCGATGGTCTTTTAAAAACTGATCCAGGGTGGTTTCAACCCGCCAGTTACTGGGATGATCACAACATTCTTTCACGACAAAGCCACGGGCAAACGGATGACGGGACTCGTGATCAAAGGCATTGATTCCGTAATTTCCGATAAGCGGATAGGTCATGGTCACAATCTGGCCGCTATAGGAAGGATCAGTTAAGATCTCCTGATATCCTGTCATTCCAGTATTGAAAACCACTTCTCCACCGACTTCGCCTTCGAACCCAAAAGCCTTTCCGTAATAAATCATCCCATCTTCCAGGACCAATCGAGCTTGTTTCATCCTGTTGCCCTCCATTTATTAACAACTGATTTATTTATAAATATACATTATGTTGTTATATTTATTCAAGTAAAATTTTCGTTGCAATATTTAAGCATTCCATCGACCCAAACGGACTCCACCCGTCCGTTCAATTTTTTCCCGATGAAAGGAGAATTTTTGGATTTGGAGACCAACTCTTCCGACCGGACTGTCCATTGTTTATCCGGATTGAAAATGACCACATCGGCCGGATCGCCGGGCCGCAATCGGCCACCAGCTACTTTCAGGATCCGGGCCGGATTAACCGACATTCTCTCAACCAGTTGTTCCGGGGTGAGAATACCAGTACAAACCATTTCCGTCCAAATGACTGCCAAGGCAGTTTCCAAACCGATCATTCCGTTAGGTGCCAAAGAAAACTCCCGGTGTTTCTCTTCCAAAGAATGAGGCGCATGATCCGTAGCGATCACATCGATCGTCCCGTCCTGAACCCCTTGGCGCAAGGCCTCCACATCTTCCTCAGAACGCAATGGCGGGCTGACTCGATACACTGTATCAAAGGTTTCAATCATTGCATCCGTTAAGGTGAGATGGTGGGGCGTTGCTTCAGCGGTGACCCGTACCCCCCGGGCTTTGGCGACCCGGATCAGCTCAACCCCTTTTTTGGTACTAACATGGCAGCAATGAACCGGAAAACCGGTAAATTCAGCAATGGTTAGGTCCCGTGCAATAATGGCCGCTTCGGCAATATCCGGAATGCCGGGCAACCCAAGAACGGTAGACCAATACCCTTCATGCATCACCCCGTTACCGGCCAAGTTCACATCTTCCTGATGCAACATGAGCGGCCGATCAAACATGGATGCATATTCTATAGCCAATCGTAACACTGAGGCATTCATCAACGTATTACCATCGTCCGAAAAGCCATAGGCTCCGGATGCAACCATATCCCCCATCTCCGCTAATTCTTCGCCTTTCAACCCCTTCGTAATCGCTCCCAATGGATATACCTTCGTATATGCCTCTTTTCGAGCTTTCTCCAGTATAAAACTGATCACCACGCCATTATCGGCTACCGGCTGGGTATTGGCCATACACGCTACTGCAGTAAACCCGCCTTTAAGTGCCGCCTTAGTGCCGGTAGCTATGGTTTCCTCGTCTTCCCGTCCCGGCTCCCGGAGATGGGTATGGAGATCAATCAAGCCCGGAAAGACCATTTTACCTTCTGCTGAGATGATCTCAGCATCGTCCGCCGAAATCTCCCCATCTATAGCTGCAATTTTTCCGTTATCTATTAAAATATCCCCGACACCGACATAGCCGCCGGCCGGATCGATAATTTTTCCGTTTTTAATGCAATATTTCATCTTTTGACCCTCCCCCTGTTAGCAAATAAAGCAATGCCATTCGAACCGCAACCCCGTTGGTCACCTGTTCGGTAATGACCGATTGGGGATGAACCGAAACTTCTTCGGCGATTTCCACACCCAGATTGGCCGGGCCCGGGTGCATAATGAGTACATCGTTCCCTGCCTTCGAAAGACGTTCCATATTGACGCCAAATAACTTGGAATACTCTTTTTTCGTCGGAAAATACCCCCGTTGTTGACGCTCCAGTTGAATTCGGAGGATATTCACCACATCCACCTGATTTAAGACTGCATCCAACGAATGTTCCACGCGGACTCCAAGCTGTTCAATACCACGGGGCATTAAGGTCGGCGGGCCTACCACCGTCACCTCGGCTCCCATTTTTAATAGTCCGTAAATATTGGATTTAGCGACCCGGCTATGGAGAATATCGCCAACGATCGCTACCTTTAATCCGGCGATCCGCCCCATTTTTTCGCGAATTGTATATAAGTCCAGCAACCCTTGGGTTGGGTGCTCATGAGCGCCGTCGCCGGCATTGATTACATGGGCGGAAACCGTGTCCGCCAACAATTTGGGAGTCCCAGCCAACGAATGGCGAATGATAATTACGTCAACTCCCATCGCTTCAAGGGTTCTTCCCGTATCCACAAAACTTTCACCTTTGGCCACACTGCTGGAGGAGACCGTAAGATTGACCACATCAGCACTCATCCATTTCCCGGCAATTTCAAAAGAGGTCCGGGTCCTGGTGCTGGGTTCAAAAAATAATGTAACCACTGTTTTCCCGCGCAACGTTGGGATCTTTTTCAAATCCCGTTTGAAAATATCTTTACACACGACAGCTGTATCTAAAATGTGTTGGATTTGCTCGGCCGACAACTCTTTCAAACCCAAAATGTCTTTTGGAAGTTGAATCATGCTCAATCACACTCCTGCGTACTGATATGAACAATCCCCCTCGGTGAGGGGGATTATGATTAAAATCACTTGGTTGCAGCCGCTTCCTCAACAGCCTCTGCTTCTACACCTTCCATTTCTTTGGTATGCGGAATAATCAAATTGAGCAGGATACCAATGATGGTTGCCAAGGCCATCCCGTGGAATTCCACGCCCCACAGGGATATTTTGGCGCCGCCGATTCCGATAACCAAAATGACGGAGGCGATGATCAGATTCCGCTTCTGTGAGAAATCGATACCGGCTTCGACCAACATCCGAATACCGGCGGATGCGATGATCCCGAAAAGCATGATGCTGATTCCGCCCATCACCGGCACCGGAATGGTCCCGATCAATGCACCGATTTTCGGTATGAAGGACATAACAGTTGCAATAACGGCTGCGCCGCCGATGACCCACACGCTAAAGACCCGGGTAATGGCCATAACGCCGATATTCTCACCATAAGTTGTATTGGGAGGGCCACCTAAGAGAGCTGCAAAGGCCGTGGCAATACCGTCACCGCTCAAAGACCGGTGCATTCCCGGATCTTTGATAAAGTCCCGGCCAACCACATTATTGGTTACGATCAAATGCCCGATATGTTCAGTAATAGTCACCAATGCCACGGGAGCAATGGCGATAACAGCCTCCCATGTAAATTTGGGGAAGATAAATTTAGGAACTGCAACGACCGAGGCCGCTTTTACAGCGTCGAAATTAATCTGGCCAGTCACCAATGCAAACAGGTAACCGCCGATAATCCCGATTAATATCGGAATCACACCCAAAAATCCTTTAAAGTAAACCGAGGCAATAATCGCAATCGCCAAGGCTACCATCGCTGTCGTAATGTTCTGCGATGCCATGTCAACCGCTGTTTCAGCCAAAGCAAGCCCGATGACAATAACAACCGAACCCACAACCACCGGAGGCAAAAGTTTGTCCAGCCAGTTCGTTCCGAACTTGGCAATCAACGCGGCCACCACCAGGTACAACAAACCGGCGACAAAACAACCGCCCATGGCCACCGCAATTTTATCCGGATCGCCGAGAGTTCCGGCTTTTGCCCCGATAATCGCCTGCATCCCGGCAATAAAAGCGAAAGAGGAACCAAGATAAGCCGGTATTTTACCCTTTGTAATCAGAATATAAAGCAAAGTACCTACACCGCTGGTAAATAAGGTAATAGACGTATCAAGACCTACCAGATAAGGAACAAGGACTGTCGCCCCAAACATCGCGAACAAATGTTGCAAACTCAAAGGAATACTCTGAAGCAGTGGTAAACGTTCTTCTACGTCGACTTTCTTTCCAATCATCAGTTTTCGCCTCCGCTATTATTGTTTATATTGTTTAACCGATACTCCCGGTTGAAACCATAAAAAAATCCTCCGTCACGCAAGGAGGAAGAAACTTTTTTCCAAGTTCCTCCCTTATTTGCCTCACGGGACAAACTTAAAGGGGTCCGGAAAATCAATCGGATTCATTTTCAGTTTCGGTGATGACCACCCGGTCTTCACCGTCAATCTCAGCAAGTCTCACATGAACGATTTCTTTTCTAGAGGTCGGAAGATTCTTTCCGACATAGTCAGCACGGATCGGTAATTCACGATGGCCTCGGTCGATTAGCACCGCCAACTGTATCTGGCTGGGCCTCCCCAGATCCATCAAAGCACCCAACGCAGCCCGAACGGTTCGGCCGGTAAATAATACATCGTCAACAAGAACAATTTTTTGGTTCGTTATATTAAACGGAATTTCCGTCCGGTGAAGCACCGGCTGAGGGGAGATAAGCGACAAATCATCCCGATAAAAAGTAATATCCAACATCCCGACGGGGATCTCCACCCCTTCATGCTGCTTAATGAAAGCAGCCAACCGGTTAGCTAAAGGAACTCCGCGGGTCCGAATTCCGATCAATACTAAATCCGATGTTCCTTTATTTCGTTCGGTGATTTCATGGGAAAGACGGTATAATGCCCGCCGAATATTATCCTCATCCATCACTTGTGCTTTAATAACATCCAACATTCGTACGCCTCCCCCAAGACTAAAAAAACCTTCTTACGCCAAGGCATAAGAAGGTTATAATACGACTTTAGCTCTTCACCTTCCTAGCCTCGCCGGACTAGTATTAAAGGTCTTACTTTATGTTAAAGTTTATCAAAAAACAGCTACTTTGTCAATCCTAATCTAAAAACTAATGGGGTTCCATCTTGGGATTAACCAGTGTGTGTGTTTGACCGCACATAGGGCAGCCATCACATATAAAAACCCGAGGTTCAAATACACTCAAGATGGTCTGGACCATCTCTGAGTTTGCTGAAAGATGAAGCACAATCTTCCGAGGGGCCATGGTAATTAAGGCACTTAAAAGCCAGTCCTCATATTCCACCTCCGGTTCCAAATCCTGTAAAACAGTTGTAATTTGGTCCGGTTTTACCGGTTGATTGACTTCATCTAAAAAATAAATCTCCTGTTTACTTTGGACCAACACATGAACTTCATCGATCTTGGGTTCCTGAATTTCCACAAAGTAACGGAGCAACTGAATAAATTCTCTGTATTCTTTCTCCATTATAAAGTGATCTACGGCTTGATCAACCGCATCGATCACCTCTTTAAAATAATCCTTTAAACGGAATCGTAGAAAACCTTCCAGATATAAATTGGAATTATGGAGCAAATATTGGTTGACTTCTTTAAAAACCATATTGTAACGGTTGATGGCATTAATGTCGGATTCTTTTAGCTCATGAAGGTATATATATGCATTTTCGATAATCGCCTTAGCCTCTTTATCATCAAAAAACTGGTATTTATGCTTTAAAATCCGGTTCATAAAAGTTTTGGTTACCGGATTCATGATTAAATCTGTAATTATATTAGCCAAATATTGACGAAAAAGAGACTCGGATTTGTCGCTGTCATCTTCAAAATCACAGTAAAAAAAGTGGAATTTTCCAGCAAGGTTTTCGCTGAATTTTAACTTTATCCCTTCCCTGGAAAGAAAATTTAATTCATTAAACAGATTCTCCCGGATCTCCGGTGGAATCGTAAACGTACCGATTGTATAAGTTGACATTGTTACCTCCCGCATTCTTAGGACTATTATATGTGCGGGAAAGTTTTTGTATACTGTGGAAGGAAGGCGCAAAATCCGGCTTTTTCCTTTACCACAAACAATAAAAAAACGGGCTATAAGCCCGTTTAATCTCTTAAAATAATATGGTGGGGAAGAACGGAATCGAACCGCTGGCCTCTACGATGTCAACGTAGCGCTCTAACCATCTGAGCTACTCCCCCGTTGGCAAAACCTATTTTAACATCAAAACTGCTGGACGTCAAGGGAAAATATGAAGAATATTTTTCCGAACTGGCAAACAAACCACAATTAGTATTTCTTCCGCAATGTATAATGGGTATGGAGCAGATGATGGGACTTATCGCCCAAAGGTTCGCCCAAATACTCCTCATACAAACGTTTAACTGCCGGATTTTGATGGGACTTCCGAATCGGCATTCCTTGATCCTCTTCATAGATGGCTTTCATCCGGGCAGTTCGAGTTTGGGTATTGGTTGGGAACGGTTGGCCTCCCCCGCCGATACATCCGCCAGGGCAGCACATGATCTCGATAAATTGATAATTTGCTGTGCCGTCTTTTACTTTTTCCATCAACTGACGGGCATTGGACAAACCGTGAGCTACTGCCACTTTTATGTTAATTCCATCCAAATCGACTGTTGCTTCTTTTATACCCTCCATCCCCCGGACTTCTTCAAAATCCAACTTGGGAAGTTCCTTCAAAGTCACCACTTCGTACACTGTTCTCAGAGCCGCTTCCATCACGCCGCCAGTAGCTCCGAAAATAGCGCCTGCTCCGGTCGATATCCCCAGAGGTTCATCAAAAGCTTCATCGGATAGCGCATTAAAGTCGATCCCGGCTTCACGAAACATCCGTCCTAATTCCCGGGTAGTCAACACTACATCCACATCAGGCAAACCTTGATGTTGTAATTCCGGGCGTTGGCATTCAAACTTCTTCGCAGTACAGGGCATAATCGCTACCACGAAAACCTTTGCCGGGTCAATGCCCTCTTTTTGGGCATAATATGATTTGGCAAGGGCACCGAACATTTGCTGCGGGGATTTGCAGGTGGACAGATGATCCAGCATCTCCGGATAAAAATGCTCACAGTATTTGATCCAACCCGGGCTACAGGAAGTAATCATCGGTAAGACGCCCTGATTTTTCATACGGTAAAGCAATTCATTGCCTTCTTCGATAATGGTTAAATCGGCAGCAAAATCCGTATCAAAAACTTTAGCAAAACCCAACCGGCGTAAAGCAGCCACCATTTTCCCTGTAACCTTGCTACCTGCCGGCAGGCCCATTTCTTCACCGATAGCCACCCGAACGGCCGGAGCCGTCTGGACGATCACATGAAGATCCGGATTGGCCAAAGCAGCCCAAACTTTAGCTGTATCGTCCACTTCATATAGGGCACCGACCGGGCAAACCTGAATGCACTGGCCGCAAAGCACGCAAGAGACATCCCTGAGTTCACTATCGCCGGCCGGGGCGATCTGCGTATCGATCCCCCGATGTGTCGGATAAATCGCCCCCACTCCTTGGACTTGATGGCAAACTGCCACACAACGACGGCATAAGATACATTTGGAATGATCACGGACGAGGGATACCGTCGACCGATCGAGAGATTTATCGAACTTTTTCGTCATCTCAAACCGTTGGGAACGAATTCCCATTTTTTCCGCAAGACGCTGGAGATCACATTGTTGATTCCGAATACAATTCAAACAATCCTGAGGATGATTGGACAACAACAACTCCATATTGACCCGGCGGGCCTCCCGCACTTTAGGAGTTGACGTTTTAATCACCATACCATTGGCTACCGGTTGTGAACAGGCAGCCTGTAATGTACGGGCTCCTTCCACTTCAACCAAACAAAGCCGGCACATGGCTCTGGTGTTAAGATCCGGATGATAACAAAGAGTTGGAATTTCAATGCCAGCTTGTTTCGCTGCATCTAAAATGGTTGTACCGGCAAAGACTTCCACAGTCATACCGTCAACGGTTACTTTTACTTTTTCCAACACATTCATCCCTTTCGTATCCTCGAATAACTTCCAAGGATTGTTCGTCTTTTCACAAAGTCACCTAAATTAAAAAGGGTTACCCTCCTATTTTTGATTAATTTTCAATAATTTGCTAATTCGATTATAACGAATGAATCCTTTACAGTCAACGTTGAACCATCAGCAATCCTATGCCTTCGGACGTCCTCTGTTCACAGCGAAAACTGTTTAGTTCCTGCTTTCAACCATCCGATTTAAACTGCCGGAACGGTAGCCTTCCATATCCATGCAAACATAAACATAACCAAGTTCCTTAAAAAACTGGATTATCGCAATTCGATGTTGCAGAAGATTATCAAATTGAAGGGGTTCAATCTCGATACGGGCAATACTTCCATGATCCCGAAGCCGAAATTGTCTATAACCCAATTGTCGCAGTAAAGTTTCTCCCGCTTCTACCCGGCGTACCCCTTCCAATGTAATCGGGGTTCCATAGGGAAACCGAGTGGCCAAACAGGCAAAAGAAGGCAAATCCCAAGTTGACAATTGATAGTCTGCCGATAACCTTCGGATCTCTTCCTTGGTCAATTCCGCCTCCAACAAAGGACTGCGAATTCCCAATTCTCGGCAGGCTTTCATACCTGGACGGTAATCGCCTTGGTCGCTGAAATTGGTACCGTCGACAACGGCTTCCAGTTGTTCCTCTGCAGCCATCGTTTTTAACCTGGTGAACAAAGCCCGTTTGCAATAATAACACCGCTCCGGAACATTGGCGGCAAATTCCGGCACTGCGAAGGGATCAGCCGTTATCACCCGGTGACGCACGCCTAAATCCGCAGCAAAGGCCCGAGCCGTCTTCAGCTCATGCCCTGGAAATATGGGAGAACTGGCAGTCACCGCCAAAATCTTCTCAGGGGGCAAACATTCCTGAGCAACTTTCAATAAAAAGCTACTGTCCACACCACCGGAAAAACCGATTATAATACCGTCTATACTCGAAAGGATCTTTTTTAAACGCTCAAGTTTGGTCATAAAGCAATCCCCGCTGTTTTCTTATCTTCAAATACGTTCACAGGCGCTCAATTCCGCCGCACGTTCGCGGATAATCTCCGCTAGCTTCCTGCCGGTACGGGGATTGATAATTTCAGGCTCCAATTCGACCAGCGGTAAAAGAACAAAAGACCGCTCTTCCAATTTAAGATGAGGTACAACCAAACCAGCTGTTTCAAAAACCCAGTTATTAAAGAGTAATAAATCCAAATCGATCACTCTCGGGCCATATCGGATCGTTTTTTCCCGTCCCATCTGCTCCTCGATGGTTTTTAAAGCTTTCAACACTTTCGTTGGCTTCCATAGTCCGTCAATTTCAAAACGGACCACCTGATTGTAAAACCAAGGTTGCTCCAACAGTTCAACCGGTTCACTCCGATAAACCGAAGAAGCCACAGCCTGAGCCTGAAAACAATCCTCCATCCGCTTGACTGCATCAGCCAAATAGGCCAAGCTGTCTCCGATATTCGACCCTAATCCGATATATATTCTATTCATATTTTCTAATAGCATCGCACATTTTAATTGCCCGGGAAACCGCTTGGACGTCATGAACCCGGATGATTCGGGCTCCTTGAGCAACGCCCCATACCACGGTGGCAATCGTTCCTTCCAATCGTTCTTCTACCGGCAAATTTAACGTTAATCCGATCACCGATTTTCTAGATGTTCCCAGTAGAATCGGACGCCCTAACACTTTCAACTCATTCAAATTTTGCAATATTTTTAGATTATCTTCATAATTTTTTGCAAAACCAATGCCCGGATCGATAATCGTCTTTTCCAGTTCCACTCCATGTTTTAAAGCAATCTCTATTGACTCGCTTATGGAGTCGATCACCTCAGACATTAACCATTTGTATTCCGGCTGAGATTGATTATGCATCAATACTACAGTTGCTTTAGCCTCTCCGGCCACTTTCGCCATCCGGTGTTCCGGATCATAAGGAGAGCGTAGCCCCCAAATATCATTGATGATCGTAGCCCCGATCTCCAAGGCTTTTTCCGCAATAGCCGGTTTATATGTATCGATGGAGATAGGAACCTTCACCGCCCGAACCAACTCTTTAAGCACAGGAAACAAACGAGCTGCCTCTTCTTCTTCCGACACCGCAGTTCCACCGGGCCGAGTTGATTCCGCCCCAATATCTAGAATATCCGCACCAGCCTCAATCATCCGTTGTGCCTGCTCTATAGCTGCATCGACTGCATGTTGGCCGCCATGTAACCCATCCTTGGAAAAGGAGTCCGGTGTCAAATTGATGATACCCATAATCAGAGTCCGTTCCGAAAGGTCGTAATAGGCATCACCGATGGTCAATTTCGGTTGATTATTTCGGTAATTTCCAAGGGCCTCTTCAAGCCTCTGAGCCACCTCAGCCAGTTTAAATGGCTGTTGCTTTAATTTCGTGACCAATTGGCGAAGTTGACGGAGAGTACCCCCGAGCATCACTTCATATTCCGCTTCACTATTGGATTGAGCCCAACTGCACACTTGCCAGGAAACCGCCGCATCAGCTCCCCGGGCCAGCATCTCTTGTTTGATGATGGCAGCCTGCCGGAATGTCAGTCCGTAAAGTTTCACCACAAAATGTTCGAACTTATCTTCCATAATTTCTATGCCGCGGGGATCGACCCCAATCCGTTCCATCTCCCCCCGCAGCCGCTTCGCTTTTAGTGCCTGATCGATCGTAATCCGTTTAATAATTGAACTCACCTCATTTGATCTATTCCACAATTCCCCGGTTATCCCCTGCTTCCATAAAAAAAATAGAGCTTTAAATGCTCTATTTCGCACAATCTTATTTATTTTCAACTGCATCAATCATCAATCCGAAATGCTAAATGAAGATCGGCTTTATACTCTACCACTCTTCCGTTTTCTACGGTTGCTGTTAAATTTTTAATTTCGACTCCGGTAATATTATGGATGGTCTCTGATGCTTTACTGACAGCTTTATCGATGGCATCCTTCCAACCTACCGGAGAATCAGCCACCAGCTCAACGACTTTTACGACGCTCATTCCCAACTCCACCTCCCTGCTTCGATTTCCCCTCTATCATAAACGAGCTTTGCCCGTGTCGAAGCCTTAGGTTGAGAAGCAGCATATAAGAATAAGATACCTGTCAGCAAAATAAGTAATCCCATAATTAAAAATACTAATCCCGGTTTTCGCATCATTCTTATCACCGGGATTAGTATTTAACAAAAAAGATGAAGCTATGCGATGATTTCAGCAGGACAAGGGAAACAGCTAAAACTCGAATGAAAAGGAAATTTCCAAAAACAGCAGGTATTTGTGAAGATTGAAAGAATTTTGGACACAAAGCCAACTGAAAGAACAAATGATACTGTCGCTTAAAAAGTATCCTTTGATTTATCATTCCTGCTTTTTGGAGGGAACCCATGAACATACTTTTCATAAACATTCGCCGATCTTCGATGCTTTTAGGACTTGTCTTTTTGCTCGCTTTTGCTATTTACATGGCACCTCCAGCAATATCTGCTGCAAAGAGTGCTCCATTGCAAACTACCGGCGCCATTCCACTGCCCCCGTCCGAACATCCCCGGTTATACCTCCGCCAACATGATCTTGAGGAACTCCGCCGGAATATTCACCATCCTTCCGTCAAACCCATTTGGGAGAAAACCATTGCCGTTCAAAAATATGCCGGAGATAATACAAACTTAGAGAAGAAACGTCTGGCTTTTGAAGCCTATGCCCTGAAATACCTGGTTTACAACAACCCCGATCTGGGGCGAATAGCCATTGGATTGGCATTGGAATATTTCGATAAAGTCTCTTTTCCTCTTACTAAAAAAGATGTTACCCGCGACATCGGGCGTGCCATCACCGGAGGAGCCATCGTATATGACTGGTGTTATCCGTTATTGACTCCAAAGGAAAAAAAGACGTTGATCCGTCATTTCATCCGGCTGGCCCAAACGATGGAGATCGGTTTTCCGCCGGTGAAACAAAGCGCCCTCACAGGCCACGCCGGAGAAGCCCAATTGTTTCGGGATCTGTTAAGCATGGGAATTGCCGTCTATGATGAGGATCCGACCATCTATCATCAAGTTGCGAAACGACTCTTTACCGAATTTATCCCAGCCCGGAATTTCTTTTATCCATCCCATCTCCATCATCAAGGTGACTCCTATGGCATGTACCGTTATCAATGGGAGATGACGGCCGCCTGGATCTACCGCCGGATGGGATATCCCCAAATATTCTCCGCTCATCAGGGCCAATTGCCGTATTATTGGATTTACATCCGCCGGCCGGACGGCCAGATGCTCAGAAACGGCGATTGTTTCAATTCCAACCGGGCCGCAACCTACTGGGCCGAGCCCATGGCTTTTTTATTGCCTGCAGCATATTACCAAGATCCTTATCTTGCCGATGAATTAAGCCGTCAATATACCAAAATATCCGGCGATCCCATCTTTGAATTACTTTTTATCGATCCGGACCTGCCGACGAAATCCGTTTCGGAACTGCCGCTCACCCGGTATTTCGGATATCCCATGGGGACGATGGTAGCCCGGACCGGTTGGGATACCGGGATTGACTCCAACACGGTCGTTGCCGAAATGAAAGTGGGGGTATTTCAGTTTAACAACCATCAACATGTGGACTCGGGCCATTTCCAACTGTATTACCGGGGCGGTTTGGCCATCGATTCCGGCATTTATCAAGGGGATTATGAGTACGGATCCCCCCATGATGTCAATTACTACAAGCGAACCATTGCCCACAATTGTTTGTTAGTCTATGATCCTAACGAGCAATTTCGCTTCGGCAGCCGCACCGGATTGGTCAATGACGGCGGCCAGCGTTTTCCCAACAACGGTATAGAACCTAAAAAGCTGGAGGAACTCCTAACCCGAGATTATCAGGTGGGTTCCGTGATGTCCCATTACTTTGGCCCTGACCGCCATAAACCGGATATCTCTTACCTCAAAGGAGACCTTACCAGGGCCTATACGGCCAAAGTTCAGGATTATCAACGGACTTTTCTATTTTGGAATCTTAAAAACGATCAACATCCGGCTGCCCTTATCGTCCTGGACCGGGTGACAGTCGCCGATCCGTCCTTCAAACGAACCTGGCTCCTTCATAGCATTGAAGAACCGGAAACAAACGGGAATATAACCACCATCCGGCGCATCGATAAAGGGTATCATGGCCAATTAATCACAACCACGTTGCTGCCGAAAGAAGATGATCTCAACATCTCTAAAATCGGCGGCCCGGGAAAAGAGTTTACGGTGAACGGCATCAACTTTCCAAACCATCCTAATCCGCGCTCCACGACTGACGAATCGGGAGCCTGGCGGATCGAGATCACTCCGAAGCAACCAAGCCCTACGACTCTCTTTCTCAATGTCTTGCAAGTCCAGGATGCGGACATAAAGGAGGGATTGCCCGTTTCCATGATCGAAAACGGTGACATGATCGGCGTTCTCATCGGTAACCGTCTTGCCTTTTTCAACCAAACAGGCAAACCCTCGGCCCAGCCCTTTTCTTTTACAATTCCAAAAAAAGAAGACGGCTGTCAAACCGTGATCACCGATTTAAACCCGGGGCAATGGCAACTATGGAAAAACGGTAGATTGATAACATCTTTCCGAATTAACCCCGAACAGCCGGTAGCCATATTTACCGGAGAAACCGGAACTTATGAAATGATTCCGGCTCATTAACTCTTCTCCTTTTCAGAGACACTCTTGAGAATCCTGACCATTCAGGTTAAAATTAGATTACAAGTTTAACAAAAGGAGGAGAAAAATGAATCGCAGGCCCCTTTTTTGGTTAATAATTGTTGGAATGGTGGTGCTTACTTCGATGTTTTTAACCGGTATTGCTTCAGAATCTCCAGAATATCAAACCCAGGCCATTAATGCACCTGACCGGAGTTTACCTGTATTTTACGAGGCCCTCAAAGCCAAGATGCCATTCAGCCTTGGATGGAATGACTCCGTCAAAGATCCAGTGGCTTGGCGAAAAGCTGGCCTCGCCAAAGCCAAGGAGATTATCATCCAATACGACGATAAAACCCCCTTTAATCCGAAAGTCATTGACGAAATCGACCGTGGCACCTATGTTGCCAAAAAAGTCGTATTCAATATCAGTGCTGAAAGCCGGATATTGGCCCTCCTATTAGTTCCCAAAGGGAAAGGCCCATTCCCTGCCGCTCTCTTCCTCCATGATCACGGCAGCAAATTTGATATCGGAAAAGAAAAATTCGTTCAAACCTGGGGTGACGATGCCCGCCTGAAATCTTCCCAGATTTGGGCTCAACAATACTTCTCAGGCCGGTTCCCAGGAGATGAATTGGCGAAACGGGGTTATGTTGTTCTGTCTTTTGACGCCCTTGGCTGGGGGCACCGTTCGGTTCCCGGTTTCCGCACCGACTCCCAACAAGCCTTAGCATCCAATCTTTTTAATCTCGGCACTTCCTTCGCAGGTATTATTGCCCAGGAAGACGTCCGGGCTTCCGAATTTTTGGCCAGCCTGCCCGAAGTCGACAAAAAACGGGTAGCCGCTATCGGTTTCTCGATGGGTGCCTTCCGGGCTTGGCAAGTCGCAGCCCTCTCGGATGCGGTAACCGCCGGAATAGCGGACTGCTGGATGGCCACCATGAAAGGTTTGATGGTGCCGGGTAACAACCAATTAAAAGGCCAATCGGCTTTTGCCATGCTTCACCCGTTTATCGCTAGATATCTTGATTATCCGGACGTTGCTGCACTGGCTGCGCCGAAACCTCTCTTGGTTTATGCCGGTGAAAAAGACACCTTATTCCCGGTGGAATCCGTCAACGAGGCTTTCACCAAGATGAAGAAAGTTTGGACAGCCTATAAAGCCTCCGATAAACTCGAAACCAAAATTTGGCCTCAATACGGCCATTCCTTCAACGCCGAGATGCAGGATGCTGCCTTTGATTGGTTAGACAAGCAATTCAAAAAGTAAGCCAAATGATAGATAATTAACTAAATAAAAGTCCCGGTTCTTCCCATCCGTTATAGTGGACGAACCGGGATTTCTTTATGATTCGTAGTTTAGTTCTTTACATTGGCCCAAACCGGAAAACTGTCTCTGGCATCTTTGGTTATCTGGGTTACAATATTGTCTCTTTTGCCCGATCAATATGACAGATATTACGATAAATTCACTCAAATCGGGGCAACGATATTATTTGGATTGATTATTTTTGATGTTTTACCGATCGGAAAAACGACCTTCATTATTTATAATAATATCTACCATCTTCTCGGCATCTGACACTTTTCTCCATCTATCTTTTTAAAACACCCCACAGCCACTGCTGTGGGGTTTATATTTATCTAGTTGAATCCTGCTCCGTCATGAACTATCCCAAAAAGCACCCTGTTTCCCGCCATCGGAAACTGCTGGATAGGGTTAATTTCCAAAGGAAATACCGAGGGTTATATTCAAATCTTACATATTCACTTCACTATCTCCCGGGAGGTTAACTATGCAGCGACGAACTGCACGATTGAGCATAACAGTGATCATGCTGGCCTTCTTCGCCGGCGCCGGAATCGTCCAAGCCGCCCTCTTCCAACCCCTTCCTTATGAGGACAAAGTAAACGGAAGAAACAGTCATGCTTACAATCCGGCCATTGGCCATCCGACCTATGATGAACAAGTAGCCTTTATCGACAGTATTAAAGATGCAGCCATCGCAACCAGCGCTACCTATGGAATCCCTGCCAGCGCCATTATCGGCATGGCATGCGTCGAAGGAGGTTATGGTTTTACCCGTTCTGCCTATTATGCTAATAATATTTTCGGAATCAAGATCTGGGCCCAAAACCCAAGTAACGGATGGCAACTCAAAGGCCAACCTGATGAAAATAACGGCCGGGTCGGAATCATCGCCGGTTTTGGAAAAGATCGCTTCGTGTTTGATGAAAAAGCCCGCTATGACAACTGGTATCGAAAATTTGACACCCGGGCCGAAGCCATCAACTATTTAGGGAGCTTCATCAACCGAAAATATCAATCAGCACAGGCCAATTACCAAAAGCGCATCGCCGCCGGATGGCCCTATGCCAAAGCCTCCAAACAATTCTGCAAGGATATCGCCAACCTGGGATATAACCATTTGGGTGGAGACTATTATGAAAAAAAGATCGGCGCAGTAATGGACCGGTGGGATTTATACCAGTATGACGGAAAATCTGCCAATAACTCAAAAAAACCGGCCAAAGGACGACATATTAAAATTGATATTTCGATTAATAGAATTTAATCTGGCTTACAACGATAACACTGCCTTCTATTTCTTGAAACCTAAATGCTGATATCATCCGAGGGTATTCTATCCTCGGATTGTTTTGTATCGTGACAAGCGAAATCAAAGCCGCAAGCCTGCCATAATGGCACGCCACTCTTATATCAAGTTTTCCTTGTAAAGCCGAATCTATCGCTATCCAAAGGCTCCAGGGATGGAGCCTTGCGACGCATCTTTTCAAGGATGAAAAATTGCGGTCGCCGTCGAAAGCCTTAGCATAATTGACAGTAGAAAGGCTAGGATCGCGAAGACCCACAAGAACCTTGGATGGTTAAAAGGAGATCTGGAACCATATGGTTCCAGCGCGTTTTTGGTGATTTTTTGCGCGGTCAAAAAGTCACCCGCCGCCGGAATCTGTGGGCTAAAATACATAGCTTAAGCATATACCCAATAATAAATTCCAAGAATAGGTATAGAAGAAGATATAGCATACAAAGAGCCCCTTTTTGAGCCGTTTCTTATTAGTAAAAATTGGTAATAGGCGTTCGGTGCTTTCACGAGTAACCTATAATTGATAAAGGCTCTTCAAGTAGGTGCGGTATCACCCCTAATTCAGGAGGTAGGAGGACGAACAGCGCCTCCTGTTGACAAAAAAGTCATCCCAAAGATTAAAAAAACTTCATTTGCAATTCAATCTGCCACATAAAAAAATGCAACCTCACACCAGGCTGCATTTTTACTGAATATTATTTATTAATCTTTCCATTCAAAAGCTTCCCAAACCCATCCGTATATCGGATCTCTCCGTCCTTCGTCACCCATAAAGCCTCTACCCCATCCATCTTTTCAATGAACGCCCTCCCTTCTTCGTAGGGCATATTGAAGACGGCTGTGGACAGCGCATCGGCCAGGCCCGAATCCCGGCATACAATGGTCACATTCGTAACATAGACAGCAGGCATAAGCGTTCTTGGATCAATAATATGATGATACCTGATCCCGTCCACCGTATAATACCGCTCATAGGAACCGCTGGACACGACAGAACAGTCTTTCACAGTTATGCTGCACAACTCGGTATGAGGGCTCTCCTGATCCGGGTTTTTGATCCCGATATTCCAAGGGACTATCTCTTTCTTATCCGGCTTTCCGCCGATAGTACGGACATTTCCTCCGACGCTGATTATCAATGAAGATATCCCCCGCTTTTCAAGGATTTCTGCAACGCGCTCCACTGCGTAGCCTTTGGCTATGGCTCCTACATCCAACCGCATTTCCGGATCATTGATAAAAACCGTTGAGGCCTTTTCGTCAATCAGCAAATTGTCAATGTTGGTATGTTCCGCAGCACGTTTTAACAATTCCAGCGGCGGCACTTCCGCTTCCTCCGGAGCCGAGATTCCTCTGACGCGATAATCATGCCAGATGGACAGAACCGAACCGAAGGCAATGTTCATCCGGCCGTTCGTTGTATAATATTGTTTTTTTGCGAAACGGAGCATGGACAGGAGTTTCCCGTCAACCTTTACCGGGGCTTTACCGGCATTGTCATTGATGGTTTTAAGGTTATGTATACCTTCATAGTTATTGTAAATGTCAAACAGCTGATGATATTCAGTAAGCATGGCTTTAATCTCTTCGGCAAGGGCGGTAAACTCCTGTTTGCTTTCGGAATAACCCACAATCGTCGTAACGGTATCAAACAAAGATAAAAACTCAGCTTGATACCGCATTTTTTTCCGCACACATCCGAAGGGGACAAGCAGTAAAACAGCAAGAAAAACAATAGTCCATCGTCTCATCGCTCAGTTTCCTTATGAATATTGAGATAAAGTACCTATTCAGAAATGAAAATATGCCGCAATAAACTATGTGGATCCATGGAGTTTATTGCGACATATATTCGTATTCTATAGCAAATACTTTCCGATAGTCTTACTTACCTGCAGCTTTAGCAAGTGCAGCTTTCATGTCACTAATGGAGACCGTCACGGAAGCCGTCAGATCATTCTGGGCTGGCTTTCCTTCGGCATTAACAGCGATAGCATTTACCTCGGCAGGAGTTTTACCCGTCACATATTTGGCGAATGCAGCTGCTTGTTCATTCCATTCTTTCCCGATTTTCGAGGCTTTCTTCATACCATAGGCAGTACCAAGCTCATTCTTGGATTTGACGACAGCTTTAAGATCACTGGTTATCTTACCGGATTTGTTGAAACTGACCCGGCCTTGAGTAGCATCAATGACACAACTGGTGATCTTGCCTTTAGCATCCTGGGTAATAGCCACATAGGTCGAATAACTTTCAGCTACACCCAGCTTGTCACCAGCATTGACTGATTTGGCCATGTTGGTCACAACGCCGAGTTTCAGTTCATCCGACGCTGATGCCCCGAGATTTTGGGCTTGTTTAACAGCCTTTTCAATGGCTGCAATATATCCGTTAATCGAAATGGTGACTGAAGACTTAAGATCGGAACCGGTCGGATGACCGCCGGCATCTACCGCGATACCCTTGATTTGATTGATGGTTTTACCTGTGACATATTTGGCAAGGGCTGCCGCTTGTTCATTCCATTCTTTTCCGATTTTGGAGGCCTTTTTCATCCCGTACTTGGTACCAAGCTCATTTTTTGTCGGGAATGTGGTATTCACTGGTGTAAGGAGTTTACCGGATGCATCAAAATTGATCTTGCTTTGAACAGCATCAATTACACATTTAACGATTTTGCCATTACCGTCAACGGTCACCGCAACGACAGTCGAATCAATTTGAGCCAGTCCCGGTTTGTCACCGGCATTGGTGGATTTGCCTAATTCCGTAATGACAGCTAAACCTGTTTTTACCGTTTGCGTATTGGTTGCGGCATTAATAACGAAAAACGCGGATACCAGTAAAACCACCAATACTACTGCTGCTAACTTTTTCATTGACTGATTACCTCCTTTAAAATTGATGATTTATCGGATCAATCCCTCATAGGACGGAACGCCGATCCAATGAAAGAAGATGCCCCTATTGATGCCGTATATCTGTAAAAATTGGCGTTTTTTTCTTTTACCTGACAATCAAATCTGGACTCTTATTTTCTTCCTTGCTGGAAACAATCTTCAATATCATCTTGTTGGGAAGACAAGCAGCAAATTGATTGGCTTTTTTAAGCTTGCCCATATGAATGCAAACCTTGTCCGGACAGTCTGACTGAACAAACGCAATACTTTTATCGGCAAAAATCTGGAAAACCACATCGGGTTTTCCGGGTACGGAAAATTCACCTTCAACGGCAGAGGAAAGATCCTTCCTCCACACCAGTTTATTATCATAGTAAATCTCGGCAAAAACTTCATCCTGTGGGCCTTTAAGAAAATACCCGTTCAGCAGTAAAAAAATCAATGCTGAACCTAAGACTGCCGCTAGGATGATTCCATCCGTTTTTTGAAAATATTTCATTGGGGCCCCCATCCCGGCAGAAAACTTCCGAGATAAATCAAAAGAATATGCAAAATAATGATCATTAAGAAGTTTTTGATGGAAACAATGAATGTCTCTTCCTTTTTCTGCTTTTTAAAAAAGAGGTTAATATTTTTCTGAACCGGGATCAAGGACACCAACAGTAAAAGACTAAGGGGCGGAATAAAGCCCGCGACCACCATGGCGATGACTGACAAATAGGCGATATAATACAAAGCAGCAAAAAGCCATAGTGCATTTTTTCCCAGATAAAACGGGAGCGTATACCGGTTTACCTTTACATCCTGTTCCAAATCACAAATATTATTCGCAAGCATAATATTGGCAGTTAAGCAAAAAGGAACCACCGATAGCATACC
>JAKOTQ010000087.1 GCA_029776205.1 Bacillota bacterium
CAAACATGATGTATATACCATTTTGATAAGGAATCCGATTTATCATCGTCCAATCCAATCGCGGCAGACCATTGAAAAGCATATGAAGAACTATCGTTTTATCTGATTCGCTTTCAAGCCTAATCAGTCTCTTTAACTCTGGAATCCATTCCCCTTGACGTTTACTTTTCAAAGGAAGCCAAAAATGATTCATATGGGGCAACAGATTTTCATGATAAACTTCGCCGGCCGTTCGACACTTGTAGCCAGCGGCCGCCTGAACCTCCGGCGCCGCATCACCCACCGCGATCGCGAGACCGACCAAGGCCATCGGTCCCAAGTCATTGAGGTCATCGCCGACAAATGCGGTCTCTTTTGGCGTAAAGCCTTCTTTCACCATTAGGCTTTGCAAAGCGTCGCGCTTATCACTTAATCCCTGCAGCAAGTAGGTGATTTGCAGTTCCTCCGCCCGGCGTCGAACCGCTTCTGAGGAACGGCCTGTCAAGATCGCCGTACGGATACCAGCCTGCCGGGCCAGGGAGAGACCCATGCCGTCACGGACATTGAAGCATTTCAATTCCTCGCCGTTACTGCCAAGGATAATCCCGCCGTCCGTGAGGACGCCGTCCACGTCCATGGCTAATAATCGAATTGCTTTTGCCTCTTCCATCCGCCTCATCCTCACACCTTGATCTTACTTGGCCAAAGTTTATGCATCCATAGCCATTGCTCGGGATTCTCCCGGATCTGTCCTTCCAAAACCTTCATAATACGCACGGTTGTCGCTTTGACATCCGCCTCAAAGTCCCCCGACTCAACCGGTTCGACGGCCGGATCAATCACCAACCGATACTGTTCCGGTTGAACCCGAATAACACGGGCCGGGATTAGGGCGGCGCCCGTTCGTAACGCAAATGTGGCGGCCCCGACGTAAAACCGAGTCTCCCGGCCCATAAACTCACAATGGACGCCTCGTCCACGTTGGTCAACGATAAAATAGGCGAGCTCATTATGGCGAAGCGCAGAAATAAGCGGTTTTAGCGAAGCCCTCATCGGAACCATCTTCGCCACCTTCTTCCGGGCTTCGCTGATAATTTTATCAAACTCCGCGTTCCCTTGTTCGCGCGCAATGGCGACTACGGGATACTTACGGGTTAAAGCGGCGCCGAGCAACTCCCAATTACCCAGGTGGGCCGAGACGATAATCGCCCCTTTGCCCTTGGCAAGCGCCGCTTCGAGGTGTTCAATGCCTTCCCACGTCACTGCCTTCTCCAACGCCTCAACATCGCCCATGATATAATAGATGAACTCCGCGCCGACAAGGCCCAAGGCCTCCCACACACCGACAGAGATACGTTTAGCCTCATTTGGATCATATCCGGCCGCCAGCAGATTCTCCAAAGTTAGCCGGGCACGGGCTCGCAATAAAAAACGAGCCAACCGGCCCATGAATTTGGCCAATCCCCAACGCATCTTCGACGGAAGCGCCAGAATCAAAAAGGCAAATATCCGAAAAATCCATGCCAGCAACTTATTCATGTTTTGCCCCCATATCGATTCGCAAGACTATTATTCGAATCTCGATCCACGTTTATTAGAATACCAATTGATCGCTATCCAGCGTGGCCCTAATTCTCGCAATCACTGCCGCCGGATCGACGGTCTCAATGGCCCGCCGGTCGAAAGCGACCAAATACCTATACTTTAAATAGTACAGAAATTTTTCGACCAATTCAACATCCACGGGCGTCGTAAGCGCCGTCTCCAAGAGATCGGAGAGCTCTAACCCCTCGTCAAGATGATAGAGCAGACCTGGAACATTATAGAATGCATCCCCGAGGGTGATGACGGGCTTGAAACAGAATAATCCTTCAATACCGACGGTAGAGTTGATCGTAATCACAGCTCGGCAACCTTGTAAAAGCTCGGGCGTTCCGAGGGCTTGAATAAAATGGACATCCCCTTCTAATTCCTTTTTAACAGCCGTGTAGTCAATTCTGCCAAAATCGGATGGATGCTCCTTGACCACGAGTTTTAGCTTGGTTTGGTGTCGTTGGTTATAATCACCGATCTGGTCGTGACAGTACCGAATCATATCGGGCATATTCTTAAATCGCGGCGAATAAAGAAGGACTTGGCTGTCATCGTGGACTTGCAGCGGAAGAAAGATATAGTCATCGGGCAAGCGGACCTCGCTCTCCGACGCTTTAATCCGATCCTCCAAGGCGGAGTCCGCTTTTTTTAGCGGTCGCTGGATAAGCGCCTGTTGAAAGAGGGCTGTCATCTTCTCCGCATCAACGGCAATCTGTTCGTAAAACGAGCGGTCCTTCCCAACTAACGAGTTTTTCGCGTTGACTCCGACGGGATCCATCACAATCGTCTTAGGCAGATAACCATTCTCGCAATAAAGCAATTTACATCCAAGATCTTTGGCGGCCGCCACCGCCGCCGAAACCGGCAAGGCCAACCCGCCCCAAACGACAACGAGATCAGGAGATTCATCCTTTAATAACGCATAAAAGAGCCGATATAATAGCTTACTTCGCCCATGTAAGTAGATCCGAATCAGGCCTTTAAACCAACCGAACCGGGCCACCCGTTTCTTATAGGTAAACTCCATCATCCCCGCTATGGGCTCCCCCGAATGTCTCCGCCAAAGCGCTGGCAATGCCCGCATCCATAGGGTCACCGGAAAATTCAGGAACGACTTGATCCGCACCACTTTTCCGGTGAATTCGGGGGGAAGATTGCTGGCGACGTAGAGAAATGTCTGCTTCTGATGGCTATTGGCGCTGATGAATAGAATTTTCGATGTCGCTTTCAACGAAAAGACCCTCCGATTCGTTACCTAACCAAAGAAAGCCGGTTGTGGATGGCATCCGCCATTTTGGCGGCTACCCCTCGTTGTTCCGCCATAAGTTGTTGGGCTTGACTGCCGATCTGCTTACGCGCGCTTGGATCCCGCAGCAAGCGCAGGCAACCTTCGGCCAGCTCATCCGCGTTGGTCACCATAAACCCTATACCCGCCCGCGATAGAACTTCGTGGGGCGCGACAAAGTCCTCAATATAAGGGCCATAGAAAACCGGTGATCCCTGCGCCGCCGGTTCAAGAATATTATGTCCGCCAATTCCGTCCACAAAGCTCCCGCCAACAATTGAAAGATAGGCGATTCCATAGAGCGTAGCAAGGTCGCCCGTGGTGTCGAGCAGAATAACATCGTCTTGGCCATGTTGCATCTTTGAGAATAGCTGATAATGAAAGCCGCGATTCTGCAGTAGCGCGCCAACCTCTTCTAAACGTTCGAGATGTCGCGGGGCCAGCAAGAGCCGACATGCCGGATAGACCTGCTTGATTCTTTCGAATGCCTGCAAAATAATCGATTCCTCACCGCGATGCGTACTTCCCGCAACGACCAATCGTTGATCGGGGGAGAAGCCAAACTTCTCCAAAGACGCTTCCGTTTGCTTCTGGGTTGATCGCGCTAATACGCGATCGAATCTTAAATCCCCCGTCACAATCAATCGCTCCGTATTGACGCCTAAGTTAAGATAGTCGTGCTTGGCGGTTTCCGTCTGAAGATAAAATTGCTCAACCTGTTGGGCCATTCTTCTAAATAGGCTTCGAAAGAAACGGTTGCGCCGGATAACGCGGTCGCTGATACGCGCATTGACAACCGCCGTTGCAATATGATGAATTGCAGTTTGCCGCAGCAGATTCGGCCAGAAAAAATTCTCGATCATCAATAAGCAAACGGGATTAAACCGTTTGATCAGTGTTTTAACCATCATCGGGAAGTCAACGGGTAGATAAGCCACGTAAAAATCCCCCAGCAACTTTTGGGCCATTCGGTAACCGGAGTTAGTCGTTGTGATAATAAGCCATTGCGTATCCGGCCTTCTCCTGTCAAATGCCGTAATAAGGGTTTGGGCAAGAATGACTTCCCCCGCCGACTCCGCTAATACCCAGATGGTTCTTGGCGTCTCTCGATTGGGAACAGGGAGTTTGATTACGTGTTTCTCCTTTTTTATCGCTCGAGCGATCATGACAGGTACACTAAGAATGCCAAACAGAAAAAGATAGAGATTATACACGAATAATCCCAAGGCCATTCCAAGTTCTCCTTCTGATGCCAATTATAATTTCTGTAAATCGGAAGGTTTTTCTGTACATTCAAACGAATTTCTACCTACTTATTTTTCGAGGTCGGTGATTATAGTTGAAGCGATTGGACTCGTTACGAAAGTATTTGGTCAAAGAGAATATCTATTTTATGTTCCTATTCTTCTTTTCCATCTCGATTCCTTTTTCAAACCACATTGCGAATGATTTTATGATTCTTTCCCTATTGGCCTGGTTCTTCACCGTGAAGAAAAACTTTCGAGGCGATTGGCTTTTATCTGTCATGGGGCTATTAACGGTTTCATATATTATCTCTTCCATTGTGAACTGGGGAAACGTCCCGAGTGAATTTGTCAAAAGCCATACCTCGGTTAGTAAAGAAATTTTTTCACTGGCGACACCTTTCATTTGGTTTTTCATTGTCCGCTCGGCACCCATCTCATGGAAGAAAATCTCTTTTTTGTTAGGTTCCTTCGCCACAGCCGTCTTTGCCAACACTTTACTACAAATGGTCTTAAACAAAGCGCCGTATTCACTCGTGGCGAATAATCGTTTATCATTCTACTACAATCCAAATTTTAGCGCCGGCTTGATTGCCCTAAGTTGTCTGGCTCTATTATGGATGCTCTTTAAATATAAAAATCCTTCTCTCCGCTGTATTTTTACCATCATGTTTCTTGTCAACTCAGCCGGATTGTATTTCACCTTCTCCCGCGGGGCTTGGCTTGGACTATTCATTACCCTCTTGATCTTAATCGTTTACCTGTCGAAAAAACGCATCCCATTAGTTGCAACCCTTATCCTCCTGGCACTGGGCACATTCTTCCTGATAGTGCCCAGACTAACCCTGCCTCAAAACGTGACAACCACCATCATGCATAATTCTCAGGACGTCAGTAACGGACGGGTAGAGATTTGGCAGACTGCGCTTAATATCGTCCGCGATCACCCATGGTTCGGTGTCGGGCCGAAGATGTTTAAAACATTCTATACCAGGACGAGTCATCTCACATCTTCACCTAACGCTATCCACCATATTCACGCCCATAACAATTTTCTCCAGGTTTTAGTGGAGGCAGGGGTCTTTGGGCTTTTGTTCTTTATTTTCTTAGATATCCTCTTATTTTGGCGTATTTGCCATTTAATCAAGGATAGCGCGAAAGAGTCCCCCCTTCGTGGACTAGCCATCGTTTTGCTCGGGTGGCTAATCATCTGGAATATCCACGGACTCTTCGACTATACCTTCGGATTGAAGTACTATACCACACCGCTCTTATTTTTGCTCGGCCTTTTGCTTGCCAATCCCACCCATACAGCCGTTGCGCCATCGAACGTTGAACAGTTCAATAAAGCCTAAAGCAAACTACGATGGATAATCATCAATCATCCGTATAAAGTCAAAAAGGCGGAGCTAAGAGCTCCGCCTTATCTTAATCCCGTCATGCCCCGAATAATGTCATGAAGATGAATGAGTCCAATCGGGTGCCGTTCTTCATCGATGACCGGCAACACCGTGATACCTTTCGCCTCCATTACATGCATGGCTTCAGCCGCCATCCGCCCGCCCGAAATGGTTTTTGGATTCTTCGTCATGACATCCGCGACCTTTAATTCCAAAGGTTGTTCATAATTTTTGAGTAATCGCCGTAGATCGCCATCGGTCAATATCCCCACCAATCGACCTTCTTCGTCGACAATACTGGTAGCGCCGAGATTTCCTTGTGTCGTCATGGCGATAATCGCATCCTTGACGGTTGCCGTTATGTCCACAATGGGATTATCCTCCCCCACGTGCATGAGACGTTCCACTGTCAACAGCAATTTCCGCCCAAGGGCGCCTCCTGGATGGTAGAGGGCGAAATCCTCCGGGGTAAACTTGCGTGACTGCAGTAAAACAATAGCCAAAGCATCGCCTAAGGCTAACATCGCCGTTGTGCTTGTAGGGAAGTCAACACTTTTCCGGACATTCCTTAAGTGACACCAACTAAAGATAGCTCTTGGTACTGGTTCAACCATTCTAACGGGCTAAGATAACCTAAGCGTTTTTGGACGCGGCGAGTGTTGTAAAAACCCTCGATGTACGCAAATATCGCTTGCCTGGTATAAACGCTAATATAAAACTGATCCATTTGAATGACAAACGCTAACGTAAAAGTGATCCACTTTAATCAAACTCCTGTATATTGGAGGTACCAACCACTTCATGTACAGGAGGTAAGGAGATGATCAAAGTGGATCAGTAAAGTGCCCCCCATTGTCAAGACACAAATTTAATATTTATCCGAAGGCTCATTGTAGAATGAAATGCAACACG
>JAKOTQ010000092.1 GCA_029776205.1 Bacillota bacterium
CAACAGGAAACTGGGACTTTAGAGTTCCAACTCTCATCATTTTCCAGCTTCTGACTCCTATCTCCTAACTCTTATACTCCTACTGTGAACCCAAATGTATATCTACCCAGAAGATTATATAGGAGGTGTCCTCATGTTTTTAACTGAAACGGAAATGGATGTCCTGATTATAGGGGCCGGTGTGGTGGGTGGAGCTTTAGCCCGGGAGCTTTCCAGGTACCAGCTCCAGGTGATGCTGGTGGAGAAAGAGGTGGATGTTGCCTTTGGAACCTCCAAAGCCAACAGCGGAATCGTTCATTCGGGAATTCACGATCATCCCGGAACTTTGAAAGCCAAACTGTGTGTAAAAGGAAACCGGTTATATCCTCAACTTGCTGAAGAGCTAGATGTTTTATACAAGCAAAATGGCACCTTGGTGGTAGCCCGTAATGAAGACGAATGGAAGTTGTTGAGTGAATTGGTCAATCAGGGGTTGCAAAACGGGCTGACCGGCGTCCAAGTGCTTGGCCGCGATGAATTGCGGCGGCTGGAACCTAATTTAAATCCTGAATTAATCGGTGGACTGTTGGTTCCTTCCGGCGGAATCGTTGTTCCCTTTGATCTGGTGTATGGCCTGGTCGAAAATGCCATTACCAATGGAGTTCAACTGGCGGTTGGTACCGAAGTCCAACAGATCCAATGGGAAAGCAGCCAATTTATCGTTCATACCAGCCGTGGAATGGTGAAAGCCCGGTATATTGTGAATGCAGCCGGCCTTGGTGCTGCCAAGGTGGCAGGGATGATTGGGGATGAATCCTTCACCATTTATGCAAGGAAAGGTGAAGAATATCTGCTGGATCGAAAGTTGGAGGGATATATTAAGCATACTATTTTTCCCTTGCCGACTCCGGAATCCAAAGGTATCTTGGTTATTCCAACGGTGGAAGGCAACATCATGCTGGGCCCGACGGCCCACCGGGTGGGCTCCTTTGATGAACTTTCAACCAGTGCCGCCGGATGGGATGAGATTTTCCGGTTTACCAAAGGGCTGGTACCGGGGTTGCAGGCTTCTGATGTGATTACCAGTTTTTCTGGGTTGCGGGCAGCAGGGAATACTGGAGACTTTATTATTGGGCCTTCGGAGAAAAATTTTCATTTTATTCACGTGGGCGGGATTGATTCGCCAGGGTTGACGGCTGCTCCGGCTATTGCTCAATACGTTGCCGAACTTCTGGAGGATGCCGGCTTACAGTTGGAGCATAAACGCTCCTTCAATCCTCTCCGGCCGTTGATTCGGGTCCGGGATCTTAGTTTGGAAGACAGGAATCGCTTGGTAGTGAAACGCCCGGCCTATGCCAATATTGTCTGCCGGTGTGAAATGGTGAGCGAAGGGGAGATCCGGGATGCGATTCTCCGGGGTGCTACAACGCTGGATGGAGTGAAACTCCGAACCCGGAGCGGCATGGGCCGTTGCCAGGGAGGGTTTTGCAGTCCGACGGTGATGCGGATCTTGATGGAAGAGTTGAAACTTAAGCCGGAAGAAGTTACGAAAAATGGGCCGGGAAGTTCGCTTTTATTTGGGAATCTCCGAAACCGTCCGTCTCAGTCTTAAGCGGAGTTTAGCGATAAAGCCTATTTCAAATGAAAATATCATCACGAAGGAGATATAAGATGATGGAGGAACAAGTCATCGATATTGCAGTGATTGGAGGGGGACCGGCAGGATTGGCGGCGGCTATTGCAGCTGCTGAAGCCGGGGTCAAACGGATCATTATCTTTGACCGCCAGACGGAGCTGGGTGGAATTTTGAACCAATGTATTCATAATGGTTTCGGTTTACGTTACTTTAAAGAGGAGTTGACCGGACCGGAATATGCGGCACGGTTTATCGCTCAGTTGGCAGAGTATCCTCAGATTGAAGTGAAGTTGGAAACGATGGTGGTCGAACTGACTTCTGACAGGCAGATCATAACTACCAGCCGGAGGGATGGCTGGAAAATCTATCAGGCGAATGCCGTGATTTTGGCGATGGGGTGCAGGGAACGGCCACGGGGCGCTATTAATATTCCGGGAACTCGGCCGGCCGGGGTTTATACAGCCGGTACCATGCAACGATTGATGAATATTGAGGGGTTTCGTCCCGGAAACCGCGCTGTGATCTTAGGTTCGGGAGACATTGGGCTCATCATGGCTCGCCGGCTGACGTTGGAGGGGATCGAGGTGGCGGCCGTGCTGGAGTTACTCCCATACTCCTGCGGATTAAACCGGAATGTGGTGCAATGCCTGGAAGACTTTAATATTCCATTGTATTTAAGCCATACCGTCGTAGAGGTCTGCGGTGAAGGGCGGGTTACAGGCGTTAAGGCAGCTCCGGTTGGCCCGGACCGCTGTCCTATAATGGAACGGAGTTTTATGATTGACTGCGATACTTTAGTATTGTCAGTAGGGTTGATTCCTGAAAACGAGCTGTCGCGGGAGGCTGGAGTCCAAATGGAATCATCCACCGGAGGGCCGCGGATCGATTCCGGATGTCGTACATCTGTTCCAGGGATTTTTGCCTGTGGCAATGTAGCCCATGTTCATGATTTGGTGGATGATGTCAGTGAGGAAAGCCGGATTGCCGGTAAAGCGGCTGCCGCCTATGTTTTAGGCGCACAGCAAGGGTCCGAGCCAAATCGCGTGAAGGTTGAACCGGGACGGAATATCCGGTCCGTTACACCCCAGGAGATTGTTGCTGGTGAACCGACCGTGTTATATATTCGGGCTGCGTTCCCTGAACGGGATGTGATCGTGGCAGCCGGTCGCCATCGGAGCAAACACCGTATCGTGACTCCTGGAGAAACCGTTCGGATTATGCTGCATCCGGAGGATGTTGATTTTTCTGCCGGAGTATTACCGGTAGCCATTGAAGGGGGAGTAGAATCCAATGCGTGAATTGACCTGCATCGTTTGCCCCATGGGGTGCCGTATCAAAGTTTATGAAGACAACGGACAGATCAGGGTCGAGGATCAGGGTTGCCGCCGGGGCGAACTCTATGCCCGGGACGAAATGACGGCGCCGAAACGAGTGGTGACCAGCGTTGTGGCAGTACAGGGTTGTTCAGAACTTTTACCGGTAAAAACTGCGGCGCCGGTTCCTAAAGAAGCGATCTTTCGTGTGATGGAAGAGATCCGGCAAGTAACGGTGGAAAAACCGGTCCGTATCGGAGATGTCATCCGGGAAAATCTGGCCGGAACCGGGATTGCTTTGATTGCGACGAAGCATATTCAATAGAGAGAAAGCATGTCAATTAATCAAGAAAGTTCAATGCGAGGCAGCCTAATAAGGCTGCTTTTTTATGGTTAATTGCAAATGAATGGATCTTGACAGCAGGGGCTAGAGGGGAGTATCTTTTATTTAGTAAATTACTAAATTAGTAAATTACTAAATTAACGTGGAGGAAGCCAATGAAGATTCCAACAACCTTAAAACATAAGCCGGTGATTGTTGCGGAAAATTATGAAAATGTCGATGGGCGATATGCCTATCATTCGGATGCCAAAGGACTTTCCTTGGGACTGGCTCAGTGGAATGATCGGGGCAAAGTAGATATTTCAGCCAAAGTATGGCGGTATACCGGAGAAAAATGGTCACGTCAGTCGGAAGAGTTACCATTGCACCGGGTATTGGATTTAGCGATCCTGGTATGCCGTGCTCAACTTTATTTTAGGGAAGCATATCGTTATCCTGATTTATATGACCCGGGGCAACCGGTGATCGATCGGGTGGGTTTACAGGGAGATGCGATGACAGTGGCTGTATGCACGGAAAATGAAAAAATTAATGAAGATATTCGACTGTTTAGACAGGCTTTGAGCGATGATGACGAGTTGATTGGGGAACGTTTAAAAACGTTGGCCCGGATTTTACGGGAGATGGGGTATTAATAATGGACCGGCGTAAGGAATTGAAAGAACAATATAAGCGGATGAAACCGGAGATGGGTATCTTTTTAATCAAATCCCTTACAGATAAGCGTTATCACCTGGAAGCCGTCTCCAATCTGAAAGGAGCCGTCAATCGTGCCCGTTTTCAGTTGAGCGCCGGCTCCCATCCCAACCGGGAGCTCCAAAAAGCCTGGAATGAAAAGGGAGAAGCCGGGTTTTCGGTGGAGATCTCGGAAATTTTGGCGTATGATAAGGATGAATCTAAAACCGATTACAGTGAGGAATTAGGAGTGTTGCAGATGATTTGGGAGGAAAAACTGGCGAGCGAAGGATGGCAGAAATATTCGAAGTAAAGGATGAAATGATGCCTGAGCCAGAAAGCGTAGGACCAATCATTTGGAAACAGTTCCCGTCCTGTTTCATGCAACTCAGGGCCATGTTTCTGCGTCAAAGAGGTATATAAATGATAAGGAGATGCATCCATGAAACGTATACCTATGGGATGGGTTGCAATGGGACTGGGCGGGATCCTTCTGATTTTGACGGCGATTATCGGGCTAACCGTGTTTCGCCTGTTCAAAGAAAGGACATTAATAAACGAATATCAATCATTCATAACGAAAGCGGATATCCAACCGGTTAATCTGATGCATTGGTTGGATCAAAATATTGGGGCCGTTTCTTCAGACAAGGCCGGAGAGATGGTGCTAAAATTGGAACAAATGCAACAGGCCAAGCTATCGGAATGGCAGGCAACGTTCGAAAGGGGAATTGTGCAAACAGCATTGTTTGAGGTTTATCGTCAGAATGGATGGACTCTTGCGAACTTAGGCGGTATACAGGATGCGGAGGCGAAGGCCATTGTGACTGAAGCCATTCGAAATGGATATAAAGTGGAAACAGCCGAAGGGATGTTCTTCCCGGTAGTGGATTATACTGTGTATCAAAAATATCAGGACAGGCTGTCTCCGGATTTAGTTGAGTATTTGGAGATTATGGCTGTTGAGTCCGAACAAATGCCGGCGAAGGATGCTGCACTTGTCATCGGTTGGGATGAGGTGTTGAAACGGGCCCGGCGGCAGGAAGCGTTTTTGAAAGAATATCCTTCCTCAGCTCAGGCCGGGGCTGTGCGGCAATTATTGAAACGATACGTTATGTTTGCCCTGTTTGGCTCCAATAATACTCCGCTGTTTAGTTATGAAACTGGGGAGATCAATGGGAAAGCTAAAATAGCATTTCTTCAGGAAACATGGCGGACGGAAGATGGAAAATTTTCGACCCTGTTAAGCCAATATCTCAAGGTGTTAGAGGAAAACAACTACCGATTAACAGCTGCAGTTAATGAATACCGTCAAAACGTCGCTGATACCTTATAAACCGGTTACAAATAAAGAACACTCCTGTTGCCAGGAGTGCTTTTTTTGATTTGATGATTATCGTAAGCCGTGGGCTTGATTGACATCTAAGATGAATAAAATTCCGTTACCCGGTTCGTCGATACGCATTTCAGATCGGATGGCATTGACGATAGTTTCAGTTAGAGCGGTTTCAGATAAGATCAGCACCATCTCTTTTTCGGGTTCGATGTCCATGGCAAACAATCTCTGGTATTCATGAGACCCTGCTCCCCGGGCGTTAATAATGGTTGCACCGCGGGCACCGGCTTTGTTAGCGGCCTCAATCAATGTTTCGGCTTTGCCTTTATCGACCACTGTAAAAATGGCTTTATGCATTGTATTTTGAACACCTCTGCTTTCTGAAAGGTTACTACAATTTCTGTTCCGGGAACCGATAACGCCTGTGAGCGGCATGGTAAAAGCAATACCATGGCTGGGTTTTTCGAATTGCAGCCGTTGACAGAGTGTTTGTACGGTTTTTTCCGTAATTGGCTTGGGGCCGATCATCAAGACGATTTCTTTACGGACTTCAGCGAGATCCAGTAGTTTCAATAAAGAACTTTTCGCTGTTCCCTTCCCGAGAATGATGGTGCCACCGGTGAGGCCGTTTTGCTTGGCGATGTGAACCACTTTACTGCCTGTCCCGAAATTAACGATGGCAAGGCATAATTCAAATTGTTGGACTTCGGAAGGATTATCCATCCACTTCCAAGCCTCCTTTTGTGGATTTGTACTTAAAGATAATACCTAAAACCTGTAAAGCGATGAGCGGAGTCATAGCGACCATGGCGATGACCCCAAATCCGTCAACTAATACGTTTGCTCCTTCAATGGCCTCGGCTGCACCTTGGGCAAATGCCAAAACAAAGGTGGCCGTCATCGGGCCGGAAGCAACACCTCCCGAGTCAAAAGCAATTCCCACGAAAAGGGGGGGGTACGTAATACATCATTATAATCGAAATCAGGTATCCAGGCAATAAATAATGCCAAAGTTGGATTTGGGATACAGTGATCCGCAGCATTGACAATGCAACGGCAATCCCCACGCCAATAGAGAGGAACAGGATAACGGCAGTCCGTTTAACGTAACCGCTGGTTACTGTCTCAATCTGATTGGTCAGGACATAAACGGCAGGTTCAGCCAGGATGACCACTAAACCCAAAATGAAACCGACCAGGATAACCACCCAGGGGTGACCCGTTGATGCCAAGATAAATCCGACTTTTGTTCCTACGTCCATAAACCCGGCGTTGACTCCGGTCAAAAAGAGAACCAAGCCGATGAAGGTATAAATTAAGCCTTTCATAACCCGTATAAACTGGCGGTGGGTAAGTTTAAAGGAAAAGGAGTTAAATACCAAAAAGATAACCAGTAAAGGCAGCAAAGCGAGGAAAACCTCACCAGCCGCGATAGGAAGTTTTTGGATAAATGGTCCAATAAGCGAGATGGACTCGGAAACGGTCGCCTGAAGGCTTCCTGAAATCTTATCGGTTTTCGATATAATACTCATGATAATGACGGCTAAGATAGCACCGGTTGAAGCAATGGCTACCAAGCCGAAGCTGTCCTCTTCTGAGGATTTTCCGCCTTTTTTCAAAGAGGAGACGCCCAACGCGAGAGCCAGGATAAAGGGAACGGTCATTGCCCCGGTGGTTGCTCCGGAAGCGTCAAAGGAGACAGCTAAAAATTCCGGAGAGGTGAACAGCGCCAGTACGAAGATGATAAGATAAATGACTGTCAATAATATATGCAAAGGTTTATTATAAACGATACGAAACAATCCCAGTGCCAATAAAGCCGCAATACCGATGGAAACAACGACTACAATGGCAGTCTTGGAAACGGCTCCGGCAGTGACTGAAGCCACCTGGGCAGCTAAAATATGCAAATCCGGTTCAGCAACCGAGATAAAGAATCCGAGAATAAAACCGGCAATGCCAACAAACCATACTTTATTGGATTTGGTCAAATATCCGCCCATCAAGGTTCCGATGGGGGTAACGCCAATGTCAACGCCAAACAAAAAGATGGACAAGCCAAGAATGATCCAAAGGGCTCCCATTAAAAACCGTAACAATAAGTGAGTCTCCAGTGGGGCGATGGTGAAATTTAACACCAATACAATGAACGTGACGGGAAGTACTGCAAATAACACTTCTTTAAATTTTTCAACGAGGACATTCAAATATTGCCCACTTCCTTTCTTTCTATATTTATGATAATGGGCGGCTTGAAAGTGGTTTAAATCAGGGAGAATGAGGGAGATGTTAGGTTGGCGGAAGGGATAATTAAAGCATAACATATTTCATTTTATCGGGCAACCCGCCTAGGTTTATGCTCAGATGATATAAAAAATGCCCGGTTGCTCCGGGCATTTTGATTATATACTTTTATTTTGCAAGATCTGAGCGACTTCGGCCACGTCCTTGTCGCCCCGGCCGGAGAGGTTGACGACCACGATGTTGTCCTTGGGGAGACCGGCGGCAAATTTCATCGCATAGGCAATGGCATGGGAACTTTCAACAGCCGGGATAATGCCTTCAATTTTCGAGAGCTTCAAGAAAGCATCGATAGCTTCTTTGTCGGTGATCGTCACATATTCGGCCCGACCAATATCTTTATAGTAGGAATGCTCCGGACCGACGCCAGGATAGTCAAGACCCGCGGCGACGGAGTAAACCGGTAGAGGTTCGCCTTTTTCATCCTGGAGGAGATAACATTTGAATCCATGAATGATTCCAGGAGTTCCCTTTGAGAGGGTTGCTGCATGATCCGGGGTATCCAGTCCCCGACCGGCCGGTTCTACGCCAATCATTTTGACAGAAGGGTCATTGAAAAAGGGCGCAAAGAGTCCGATAGCATTACTGCCGCCACCGACACAGGCAATGACATAATCCGGGAGTCGGCCCTCAGCTTCCTTTATTTGCTCCTTGGTCTCGTTGCCGATGACCGACTGGAAGTATTTGACCATCTCCGGATAAGGATCCGGGCCGACTGCTGAACCTAACATATAATATGTGGTTTGATAATTGGCGATGAGATCATTGAGGGCTTCGTCAACGGCATCTTTCAGAGTCCGGGTGCCGCTGGTCACCGGAACCACTTTAGCGCCGAGGAGTTCCATTCGAAACACATTGAGGGCTTGCCGGCGGGTATCTTCTTCGCCCATGTAAATGATACATTCCATGTCGAATAAGGCACAAGCGGTGGCGGTGGCCACTCCGTGCTGTCCGGCTCCGGTTTCGGCGATAATCCGTTTCTTACCGAGCCGTTTGGCCAAGAGCACTTGACCGATGGTGTTGTTGATCTTATGGGCACCGGTGTGATTGAGATCTTCCCGTTTTAAGTAGATTTTTGCGCCGCCGAGGGCTCGGGTTAACTTTTCTGCAAAGTAGAGGGGAGACGGCCGTCCGACAAAATTCTTGAAATAATAATTCAATTCTTCTTGAAATTCGGGGTCGTCCTTAAAATGGTAGAAGGCTTCTTTGATTTCGTCCAATACTGGGTTTAGAGCATCGGGGACAAACCGTCCGCCGTATTCTCCGAAAAATCCGGTCTTTTCTAAAGTACTCATCTCAACTGACTCCTCTCATGTGAAATTCACAAGTTGCTGGATTAACAACAGTTTAAATTTACAATATTTCAACTAGGGGGTCAATAGGAAGCTGGATGTTCGGGCTGGATGCAGCATACGCTATGACGGAAACTTTTATGATATTAGTTGCACTTCCAACCATTTCTCTTTATAATAATAGTTGCATATGCAACTATATTTCGGTTGCTGAGAGGATGAAACGATGAACGCTTCTGAACTGACGATTGGCCGATGGATCTCCATCATTCATCGCCATCGTCAAAACTATTTAACCAAACGGCTTGAAGCTTATCGGATTGGCAGCGGCCAGCATGTTTTCTTGATGATCTTGTCGCGGCATGACGGAATCAGTCAAGAGCAATTATCCGAATATATGAAAATCGATAAAGCGACTACGGCCAAAGCTATTAAAAAATTGGAGAACGAAGGGTACATCCGCCGGGAGGTGGATCCCAGGGACAAGCGGGCATACAAAGTTTTTTTAACCCCCAAAGGTGTCGAAGTTATTCCGGCGATCAAGGAAGCGATTCAGGATTGGGAACGGATGGCGACCAACAATATTTCCGAAGATGAGATCATGTTGTTGATGGAAATATTGGGGAAAATGGCTGAGAATGCCTGCGAATTCAAGGAAAAGCGCTGCGATAAACCATAAAACCCAACATGAACTGAGGAAAGTTAAATGCAAAAACTCAATGTTAAGCATAAATTGCAAGGGAATTCAATGTGGCAGGAGATGTTCAGGATTACCTGGCCGGCTTTTATTGAGCTGGTGATGTCAACGTTGTTCGGAATGGTCGATATGGTAATGGTGGGGCAGTTGAGTCCGGCGGCCATTGCGGCTGTCGGCCTCACCAATCAACCGTTTATGTTGCTGTCGGCAATTTTTGCAGCGGTCAATATCGGCGGGACAACGTTGGTCGCTTGGAGTATCGGGGCGAAAGATCATGATAAGGCGAAAATTGTGACCCGCCAGATTATCGTACTCAATACGTTCTTGGGGATTCTTCTAGCGGCGTGTGGCTTTTTCTTTGCCGAGCCGATTGTCCGGTTTATGGGAGCCCGTCCCGATACGTTGGACATGGCTAAACGGTATTTTGAAATAGTTGCCGCCGGGATGGTGTTTCAGGGGATCATTATGGGAATTACGGCTTGCTTGCGGGGTGCTGGCGAGACCCGAATTCCAATGTTTTATAACGTAGGCAGTAACCTCTTGAATGTAGTCGGCAATTATATTCTTATATACGGTAAGTGGGGTTTTCCGCGTTGGGAGGTAGCCGGAGCGGCAGCATCGACCACTTTGTCCCGTTTGTTGGCGTGCCTGGCTGCTCTATATGTGGTTTATCTTTCGCGCCGCACCAAGATTCATTTATCTTTCCGAGGCGAGTATCGATTTAAACCTGATGTTATCCGAAAGGTATTTTCCATTGGATTGCCGTCAGCGTTTGAACAGTTTACCCTCCAAAGCGGCTTGATGTTGTTTGCAAAGATCGTATCCGGCTTAGGTACAGCCGGATTTGCTGCCCATCAAATCGGATTGAATATCAGCGGGTTATCTTTTGCGCCCAGCATGGCCTTTGGAGTAGCAGCGACAACGCTGGTCGGACAAAGCCTGGGAGCAGGCGAGCCGCAAAAAGCGGAGCAATATGCCCGGTTCATTCGAAAAGTGGCTGTTGGGTTTGCTTGTGTGGTCGGTGTTTGCTATATTCTTTTCTCTTATCCGTTGGCCCGGCTGTATACGAAGGATTTGGCTGTGGCGGCGATGGCAGGGACTGTTCTTAAGTTATTGGCGTTGGCTCAACCTGGACAATCAACTCAGCTCAGTCTAGCTGGCGCGTTGCGGGGGGCCGGAGATACCATGTATCCGTTATATGCATCCATCATTGGAATTTGGGGATTTCGGGTTGGTGCCACTTATCTATTTGTGAATGTATTCGGTTGGGGATTGAACGGAGCCTGGATCGCTTTGGTGATGGATCAATATATTCGGTCATCAGTGATTTACCTGCGGTTCCGGTCGGGTAAATGGAAAACTATCAAAGCTAGGGTAGAGGTAGCCCGCAGTGAAGAAGAAGCTGTTGGTTAATGGATGATATGTAGTTTCGCTTAATGAAAAATAAATGATGTTGTCGATGATGTTTATAACCGCCAATCGGCGGTTTTTTCATCGTTTGATTTTTGAAAGCGGTGAGGCAGGAGATTTTTAAATTTTCACTGCAATCGTTGGACTTTTTCGGATTTCTGGTAAAATATAAGCATAGCTAATGGCGGAAACTTCAAAGGAGGGTGGATGTTAGTGATTCAAAAAGTAATCGTTTCCGGTCTTGGCGCCATCGGCAGCGCATATGCAGCCAGGATTTATGATACATCACCGGAACTGGTGACGGTCGTTGTTGATACAGAGCGACTTGAGCGGTACCAGCGGGAAGGGATCACCATAAACGGGAAAGCCTATTCTTTTCGAATGGTTACGCCGGATGTATCGGAAAAACCGGCGGATCTGATCCTGATCGCAGTGAAATATCATCAATTGGGGGAGGCTATCCAAGAAATCCGGAATTTTGTCGGGGAAAATACGATTATTCTTTCCCTGCAAAACGGAATCACCAGTGAAACTATGGTTGGCGAGGCCTTTGGTATGGATAAAGTGCTTCATTCTTTCGTCGTAGGCACGGATGCAGTCCGTGTGGGAACATCCACCCGGTACAGCAGTATCGGAAAGATCGTCTTTGGTGACAGGTCAAACCGGAAAGACGATCCGAAGGTCCTGGCCGTCCAGGAGTTTTTTGACCGGGTTCATGTGCCCTATGAAGTCCCGAATGACATTATGCGGGAAATGTGGTGGAAGTTTATGATGAATGTCGGCGTCAATCAGGTTTCAGCGGTTTTGAAAGCACCTTATGGCGTCTTTCGAAAGGTGAAAGAGGCTCGGGAGTTATGGGAGATGGCTGCCCGGGAAGTCTTGGCTATTGCCGAACGGGCCGGAATTCATCTTGTGGAGGCTGATATTCAGGAACATTTGAGAATCGCGGAAGCTTTGTCCCCCGAAGGAAAAACCTCCATGTTACAGGATGTGGAGGCGGGACGCAAAACGGAAGTGGAGATTTTTGCCGGGACTGTAGCTCAAATGGGCGATGCCTATGGTATCGACACTCCGGTCAATGATCTGTTGTTTAAATTGATCCGGGCGATGGAGCAGATGGATAAATAGTTGACAGTTGACAGTTGGGACAGTTTAAAGGGTATTGGGTACTAGGTGTTTTAGGAGACAGTAGACAGGAGTCAGTAGTCGGTAAAAGAAGACAGAACATAAAGAGAGAAGTCTATGGCTTTGGTCATAGGTTCTGGGTCTGGACACTGAGTTCTGGATGATAAGAAAGTTAAAATTGTAAAAGGTAAAGGCTAAAGTACTGTCCCGTGGATCTTCATCCAAATTTATACTCGCGCCTTATGCTTCATGTCCCGTCTTATAATGTGAACTGTGTACTGTGAGCTGTACACATTATATACTTAAAAATTACGAAAGGAAGTATTTTACATGGCCAAGGATGCTTCATTTGATATTTTTTCCACCGTGGATATGCAGGAAGTGGACAATGCGGTGAATCAGACGAATAAAGAAATCGGACAACGATATGACTTCAAGAATAGCAAATCTACCGTAGAGATTGAGGGTGACAATTTAAAAGTGTTGGCCGATGATGATTATAAACTCCGTAGCGTCATCGAAATTCTTAAAGCTAAACTTATTGGTCGGAAAGTTCCGGTAAAAAATCTCGTTTTTGAAAAGGCGGAACCGGCTAGCGGTGGGATGCTGCGGCAGATCATTAAAATTCAAAATGGGATAGAAACAGAAAAAGCCAAGGCTATTGTGAAAGATATTAAAGCTCTCAATTTGAAGGTTCAAGCTGCCATTACCGGTGATCAGGTCCGGGTTTCCGGGAAAAGCCGCGATGATCTACAAAAAGTGATTCAAGCTTTAAAAACTAAAGATTACGGGGTTGAGTTGCAGTTTGGCAACTATCGGTAAGATGATGGCTTATCGGATAAAAGTCGAAGGAGTTGTCCAGGGAGTCGGATTTCGTCCCTTTGTGTATCGGTTGGCCCATGAGTTGGAACTTACCGGTATTGTGTATAACATTGGGGCTGCGGTCATCATCGAGGTTGAAGGCAGGGAAGAGCAGCTACAGGAGTTTATCCGACGATTGCCCGCTGAAGCGCCGGTGTTGTCGGATATTCAACGCCTGGACCTTTTCGAACAGACGGTGGTGCCCTATCCTGATTTCCAGATCCGGGAGAGCCATACGGATTCCGGGAAGGCTGTTTTTATTGCCCCGGATGTTTCTGTTTGTCAGGATTGCTGCAGGGAACTTTATGACCCGGATAACCCACGCTATCTGTATCCTTTTATCAATTGTACCAATTGCGGGCCTCGGTTTACCATCATTAAAGCATTGCCCTACGATCGGGGCCATACGACCATGGATGCATTTGTCATGTGTCCTGATTGCCGGAAGGAGTACACTGACCCGAAAGACCGGAGGTATCATGCCCAGCCCGTCTCCTGTTATCAATGTGGCCCGTCCTTGGTGTTGCTTGATTCCGACGGAGCGCCGGTTTGTGGCACCGACACGGTGAATACGGCCAGGGCTTTGCTGGCTAGGGGCAAGATTCTTGCGGTGAAGGGGATTGGCGGGTACCATCTGGTGTGTGATGCCCGAAACGAAACTGCAGTGGAGCAGCTTCGTTTCAGGAAACACCGGGACCGAAAACCATTCGCTCTGATGGTGAAGGATGAAAAAATGGCTGCATCCCTTTGCCATCTGTCTTCTGCAGAACAGGACTTATTATTATCGCCAAAGCGGCCGATTGTATTGTTACGGCGCAAGAAGGAGACGGATTTACCGGAGGCCATTGCCCCTGGCAATCCTTATCTGGGAATCATGCTCCCTTATACGCCTCTTCATTTATTGTTATTTGAGAGCGGGCGGCAGGATGAATTCCGGTTGGAGGTGCTGGTGGTCACCAGCGGAAATCGGAGTGATGCCCCTATCTTTTATAAAGATGATGAGGCTTTAGCCGGTTTGAAGGATATTGCTGACTTTTTTCTGACCCATAACCGAGAGATCTATATTCGGGTCGATGATTCGGTTACCCGGGTATTTCGGGAAAAAGAATATCTGATTCGGCGAAGCCGGGGGTATGTGCCTCTACCGCTTCAATGTCAAGCTGCCGAAAGTTTGACGGGGTCTGGAGGGTTGATTCCTGAGATTTTGGCTTGTGGCGGTCAGATGAAAAATGCTTTTTGCATCAATCGAGGGGAGTATTTTTATCTCAGCCAGTATATCGGTGATCTGGATGAATGGGATACATTTCAAACCTATCAAGAGAGTATTGGACATTTTCAGCGGATGTTGGAGATTCACCCCCGGGTAATCGCTTATGATCTCCATCCGGATTATCTGTCGACCCGCTATGCTTTGGAACAGGATATCCCCGTAAAAATCCCGGTTCAACATCATCATGCGCATATTGCAGCATGTATGGCGGAGAATAATCTGATGGAGCCGGTGCTCGGTGTGGCTTTCGACGGTACCGGTTATGGCGAGGACGGACATATTTGGGGCGGCGAGTTTTTTGCCGGAACGTATGGCGATTTCTGTCGGAAAGGTCATTTGGAATATATGCCGATGCCGGGGGGAGAAGCGGCCATTCGAGAACCCTGGCGAATGGCTTTAGGACTATTGGCCGGGGCCGGTGTGGAATGGGAACCGGCCGATGGACAACAAGGAATTAAGGTCGAAGAAGAAGGATTGCTCTTTGAAGATATTGGCCGGGAGCAACTGGCTATGGTAAAGGCCATGCTGGATAAAGGGTTGAATACCCCGTTAACCTCCAGTGCCGGCCGGCTCTTTGATGCCGTCTCAGCGCTCTTGGGGATTGTCCGGAAATCCTCCTATGAGGGGGAACCGGCTATTGCCCTAGAATATGCTGCAGACGGCAAGGGAGAAGAGGGACAATATGCGTTTGCTTTTGAAGGTTCAAATGACTGCTTTTCGATAACGTTTCGTTCCATGGTACGGGAGATCCTGCGTGACTTGGTTAATGTCCCGTCGGGGATCATAGCGTCCCGGTTTCATCGGACCGTGGCGGCAGCGATTGGAGATGCTTGCTGTCGGATGCGTGAACAGACCGGTTTGAATAAAGTGGTTTTAAGCGGAGGCGTTTTCCAAAATATGCTGTTGTTGGAGTTGACCGTATCCAGGTTGGAAAAGGAAGGTTTTCAGGTGTTTACCCACTGCAGGATTCCGACCAATGACGGCGGGATTGCTCTGGGGCAGGCGCTAATTGCTTTGGCACGGATGCACAACATAGAATCGATCAATCCATGATTAAGGAAGTGAATGAGAATGTGTCTAGCCGTACCGGGAAAGGTGACGGAGATCAAGGGAAAGACAGCAATTGTAGAGATTATGGGTGTTTTACGGGAAGCCTCTCTGGAGCTGCTGGAGGATGTGAAGGTTGGAGATTATGTCATTCTCCATGCGGGGTGCGCCATTGAAAAGCTGGATGAAGCCGAAGCGTTAAAGACCATCGAACTGTTTAAGGAATTGAAGGATATTTACCATGAATAATTATTTGGATCCTTATCGTGATACGGGTTTATTGCACCTGTGGGCTGAAAGACTTCAAAAGTACCAAGGAAAACCATTGAAATTGATGGAGGTTTGCGGGACCCATACTATGGCCATCGCCCGTTATGGGATTCGAACCCTTTTGCCGGAGAGGATCCGGCTGGTTTCGGGGCCGGGCTGTCCAGTTTGTGTCACGCCGTCGTATTATATTAATTCAGCGGTGGCTTTGGCCCGCCGGCCGGAGACGATTGTGGCTACTTTCGGCGATTTGATGCGGATTCCGGGGGATGAGGGTTCGTTGTTGGAAGCGAAGTCTCTGGGTGCGGACATCCGGGTGTTGTATTCACCGTTGGATGCATTGAAAATTGCCCGGGATAATCCTGAGCGTCAGGTGGTCCTTCTTTCGGTTGGGTTTGAAACCACAACGCCCATTTTTGCGCTGGCCATTGATAAAGCAAGTCAGGAAGGCCTGAATAATTTTACAGTGCTTTCTGCCAATAAGACAATGCCAGAGGTCTTAAAGGTTCTGGCGGGAGATCCAACGGTAGGGATCGACGGGTATCTCTATCCCGGCCACGTCAGTGCCATTATCGGGACCCGTTTTTATGAGGAACTGGCGGAGAAATATGGCGTCCCGGGAGTCGTTGCCGGTTTTGAGCCGCTGGACATTTTAACTGCAGTGGCGGCTTTGTCGGAAATTTGCAATGAAGGCCGACATACGGTCCGAAATTTGTACACTCGGGTCGTGAAACCGGAGGGCAATCCGAGAGCCGTTCAAGCCATGGAACGGGTCTTTGAGCCGGCGGATGCAGTTTGGCGGGGAATTGGGAGGATTTCCGGTTCGGGGTTGGCAATACGGGAGGAGTATGCCCGATATGATGCTTGGAAAGTATTCGATCTTCAGATTGGTGAATATTCGGAACCGGAAGGGTGCCGATGTGGGGAGATTTTGAAAGGAACCAAGTCGCCGGGAGATTGTCCGTTGTTTGGAACCCGTTGTGTGCCGGAAAATCCTGTAGGAGCCTGCATGGTATCTTCTGAAGGAACTTGTGCGGCACACTATAAGTATGGAGGAATTCGATGACTGAACGTATTACATTGGCTCATGGCAGTGGCGGGAAATTGACCCATCAATTGATTGGGCGGATTTTTTATCCCCATTTTGCCAATGACATTTTGCAGACCGGTGACGATGCGGCGAAGCTTCCTGTTCCTGCAGGGACGTTGGCGTATACCACGGATAGTTTTGTGATTACACCCCTTTTTTTCAAAGGGGGCGATATTGGTAAACTGTCCGTCTGTGGAACTGTGAATGATTTGGCAACCAGCGGAGCCAGACCGTTGGCTTTGAGCTGCGGTTTTATTATCGAAGAAGGTTTTGAGATCAGCCGGTTGGAGAGAATTGTATCCTCCATGGCGGAGACTGCCCGGAGTTGCGGGGTCCGGATTGTAACCGGAGATACCAAGGTAGTCCCTAAAGGAGCTGCTGATCAGCTCTTTATTAACACTTCCGGGATAGGGATTATTCCGGATGGATGTCATATTTCGGCATCCCGGGCCAAGCCGGGGGATGTGGTTATTGTGACCGGGATGATCGGCGATCACGGCGCTGCGATTTTGCTGGAGCGGGAAGAGCTCCATATTGCGGCTGATATTGCCAGTGACTGTGCTCCACTACATTATTTGGTAGCCCGGGTATTGGCCGATGTTCCGGATATTCATGTGCTACGGGATCCGACCCGGGGCGGGCTGGCCAGTACTTTGCATGAGATTGCACTCCAGAGTGATACCGGCATTTTAATATGGGAGAAGGATATTCCGGTGCGGCCGGAAGTTCAGGGCATCTGTGAGCTGTTGGGGATGGATCCCCTTTATCTGGCCAATGAAGGAAAGATGGTCATGGTCGTGCCGCAGGAAAATGCCGGAAAAGTGATGGAGATCCTTCAGAGCGATCCTTTGGGGAAGGATTCCCGGATCATCGGCCAAGTTATCAGGGAACCGGCCAAAAGGGTATTGCTGGAGACGGTGACTGGCGCGAAACGGATCGTCGAAATGATGACCGGCGATCAGTTGCCCAGAATATGTTAGTTTAAACGTGCTTCAGCACGTTTTTCCTTTTTTGGTGAAATGTGTTGGGCGGGGGTTAATGGCGGAACCGTAAAGATATGGATTAAAAATATAAAAACGAATAAAATCAGTGTTAAAGTTCCGTATTTTTCAAAACTGTAACAATTTATTTTTAAAAACGGGTGTATAATAGGATAAGTGAAAAAAGTTACAAACTAAAGCGGTGTTCAGGGCCATAGTTGTGACTTGGGCGGACGTTAGGAGTAACTTGCGGAAAGGAGTAAATTCGGTGGATAAGTATACGCTGTTAGCCCTGGCGATTTTAATCCCGTCGCTTAGTGCATTTCTTTGTTACGTTTTTAACAAACCGTGGGTTCGAAATGTCATTGTTTTCGTAACTGCATTATTAATGTTTGCTGTGGCCGGGGGCTTTGTTTATCAACTGCTTCAATCCGGCGGAAAGATTGAGATCAATTTGGAAGATCTCCATCTACCGTTTGATATTGAATTTATCTTTAAATTGTTAGATTTTGTATTGTTAGCGATCATTGCCGATATCGGAATGAAACGTAAAAAGCCATTGATCGTGGTTTTGGCGATCATTCAAGGCGTACTTTTACTCCTTTTTGAATTGTTTGGTTCTGTTAAGGAACCGCATGTTGCATTTGTCGTTGATTACCTTTCGTTAATAATGCTTTTGCTAGTATCGGTGATTGGGCCGCTTATTACCATTTTCGCAACGGGGTACATGAAAGAACATGAACATCATCAACATTTGGAGAAATCCAGACAACCCCGGTTCTTTGCGATTCTGTTCGTCTTTTTAAGTGCAATGAACGGGCTGGTGTTAACCAATAATCTCTCCTGGATGTTGCTCTTCTGGGAAGTGACCACCCTCTGTTCTTTCCTTTTGATTTCCCATGACGGGAATGAACAGGCAGTGAAGAACGGTTTGCGGGCATTATGGATCAATATGTTAGGCGGCGTGGCGTTTGTATTAGCGATTATCTTCATTTATAACGCTCTTGGGACTTTGTCTGTGGAAGAGATTATTCGGAGCAAGATGACGCCGGTTGGTTTATTCCCGGTGGGGTTAGGGTTGTTGTGTTTTGCCGGGTTTACCAAGTCTGCTCAGTTTCCTTTTCAAAGTTGGCTACTGGGAGCGATGGTTGCGCCGACTCCGGTTTCGGCCTTGCTTCATTCAAGTACCATGGTGAAAGCCGGTGTTTACCTGATTGTCCGGATTGCTCCTGTTTATAGTGGGACAACCTTGGGAATGATCGTTGCTTTGGCCGGTGCGTTTACGTTTGTGATGGCTTCAGCCATTGCCATCAGCCAGAGCAATGGTAAACGGGTACTTGCTTATTCAACCATTGCTAACTTAGGCTTAATCGTTTGCTGTGCCGGTATCGGTTCGTATGTTGCGTTGGGTGCAGCGATATTGTTGATGATTTTCCACGCTATCTCAAAAGCTCTTCTTTTCCTCTGCGTGGGTACTATCGAGTTGGAGATCGGAAGCCGGGATATCGAAGATATGCAAGGTTTGTTTAAAAAGATGCCGTTTACCACGGTGATTGCGGTAATCGGTATGATCTCTATGTTGTTGCCGCCCTTTGGCGTCTTGTTAACCAAGTGGCTGGCGTTGGAAGCTGCAGTTAAATTTCCGCTGGTTCTTATTTGTATCATCATTGGCAGTGCGTTGACCTTAGTGTTTTGGTCTAAATGGATCGGTATTATTTTGACTGTTTCCTATCACGCCAAATATAAAATGGAGAAATTGCCTCTTGCGATGTGGATTACCATGGCCATCTTGGTTGTAGCGATTATCGTTACAGGCGTTGATATCTCGATGATATTTAAAGCGGCAGTCGCCCCGTTCCTGTTGGAGTCCATGAAAGGGGTACCGGAAACCATTCTCAACGGAATCAACGGCTTGTGGTTGGTCGGCGATTCGGGGAAAGTGGTCGGTGGTTTTTCGTCCATTTATTTCTTCATGATTTTGTTTTTGCTCTTCCTGTTATATCCGTATCTTTACAGAAAGTCCAAGGCAGAGCTCTTAAAACCGCCATATCTCTGCGGAGCCAATACGGAGGAAGATACCAAAGGGTTGGAGTTTAATGCTCCGGCGGATACGGTAGATCAGGTGATCGTGCATAATTACTATTTTGCCGGGGCCTTCGGAGAGGCCAACCTGACACCCTGGGCAAACTTTATCGCAGGGGCTATTATCATGATCATGTTCGGGGTGGTGATTTGAGATGGATATTGTTATCCTCAAAGATATTTTGACAGTCGTTGCAACCATTATTTTGGCGCCGTTTATCGGCGGACTGTTAACGGGAATTGATCGGAAGATTACAGCGCGGATGCAAAGCCGGAGCGGACCTCCGATATTCCAGCCCTTTTATGATTTGTTTAAGCTCCTTGGAAAAGAACGGTTAATCGTCAATCAGACCCAGATGATGTTTGTGATTGGACATTTGTTTTTTGCCGTTGCAGCATTGGCTATGTTTATGCTGGGCCAGGATTTATTGATGCTCCTGTTTATCATGGCTTTCTCCAGTATTATGCTGATTATGGGAGCGATGAGCGTCCGTTCGCCTTACAGTAAGATTGGAGCGCAACGTGAAATCGTACAAATTATGGCCTATGAACCGGTACTGATTCTGATGGTGGTCGGAGTCTTCTTGTCCACCGGTAGCTTTATGATTCGGCCGTTGTTCTCCGATATGTTCGGGTTCGGCAAACCCCTCTTATATGATTTGCCGCTGGTATTTATAGCTTTTATCTATGTGTTAACCATTAAACTCCGTAAATCGCCCTTTGATTTTTCAATGTCCCATCATGCGCATCAGGAGTTGATTAAGGGGATTACCACAGAGTTTTCGGGGCCGCAGTTGGCTGTGATTGAACTTACGCACTGGTATGAACTGGTGTTGTTCCTGGGACTGATTACCATGTTCTTCGCTCAGCCGGTATGGATTGGTATCTTGATCGCTTTAATTTGTTACTTCTTTGAAATTGTCATCGATAATATCAGCGCCCGGATGACTTGGAAGTGGATGCTCCAGGCCACCTGGATTGTGGGAATCGGTGTAGCGATGACCAATATCATTTGGCTTTATTTAAAATGATGGGATGGTGAAAACCAATGGGTTTAGTGAAAAAATCACGGATGAAATCACCATGGGTCTTGCATTATGATTGCACCAGTTGCAACGGTTGCGATATTGAAACTTTGGCATGTCTGACGCCTCTGTATGATGTGGAGCGCTTTGGCATTATCAATGTGGGAAATCCTAAGCATGCGGACATTCTGGTAGTCACCGGCTCGGTGAACAAACGGAATGAGAAAGTCTTAAAGAATCTATACAATCAGATGCCGGAACCTAAGGCCGTGGTGGCGGTAGGGGCTTGTGCCTGTACCGGAGGTATATTTAAAGATTGTTATAATGTGCTTGGCGGTGTTGACAAAGTATTGCCGGTGGACGTTTATGTGCCCGGCTGTTGCGCCAAACCGGAAGCCATTATTGACGGTATCATGATCGCTGTCTCTAAACTGGAAGAAAAGGCAGAGGCCATGAAGGCCAAAGCCCATGCTTGAACGGTAGCGGTACGGATTTAAGTATAGGCTTTATACAGTCGGTGAAGGAGGTTTCCGATGATAGAGAATGTAACGAATATTCCCCTGGAATCATTGTTAGGTCATGTTCAGGATATGCTGTTCAGTGGTTATCGTTTTATCACCGCTACCAGTGTTGATAATGGAGACGGCACCATTGACGTGTTATATCATTTTGATAAAGAGCTCGAGATGAAACACTTGCGGATTACAGTGAATAAACAAGATGAGATCCCGAGCATTTCCGGTATCTATTTTGGAGCCGTTTTGGTTGAAAATGAGATGAAAGAGTTGTTTGGTTTGAATATTAAGAATATTGTCATCGATTACGGCGGCCATATGTTGTTATCCGATGAAGAGTTGGATGCGCCGATGTCGCGGCAGATTACCATCGTTAATAAGGATAAAGGGGGTGAGCCCCAATGAACGGTAAAACAGTAATCCCGTTTGGCCCGCAGCATCCGGTGTTGCCGGAACCGTTGCAACTGAAATTGGTGATGCAGGATGAGAAGATTGTGGAAGCGATTCCGGCCATCGGTTATGTTCACCGGGGACTTGAGAAATTAACGGAAACCAAAGAATTTACACAAAACGTTTTTGTAATTGAACGGATTTGCGGGATCTGCAGTTTTAAGCATGCTTTGGCTTACTGTCAGGGCATGGAAAACCTGATGGGAATCGAAGTGCCTGATCGGGCCCGGTTTTTACGGGTGATCTGGGGTGAACTCCATCGGATGCACAGCCATCTGCTGTGGCTGGGACTTCTGGCAGATGCTTTCGGATTTGAAAGCTTATTCATGCAAGCCTGGCGGGATCGGGAAAAGGTGATGGATATCATGGAAGCGACCGCCGGCAGCCGGGTGATTATTTCGACCAACCAGATTGGCGGAACCCGTCGGGATATTTCTCCGGAGATGCTCGCCAAAATTGTGGATGTCGTGAATGACGTGAAAGAAGATATCGAACGGGTTGAAAAAGTCTTCTGCAATGACTATACGGTGAAACACCGGATGGTAGGCATTGGTGTTTTGAGTAAAGAAAACGCCAAGCTTTGGGGTGCGGTTGGGCCCATGGCTCGGGGTAGCGGAATTGCCGAAGATGTCCGGACCTTAGGTTATGCGGCTTACGGCGAATTGGATCTGGAACCGGTCGTCGAAACGGACGGTGATTGTTACGCCAGAATGAAGGTACGGTTGCGGGAACTCTACCAGTCCATCGATCTGATTAAACAGGCTATTGCTAAGATTCCGGAGGGACCCATCAATGTGCCGGTGAAAGGGAACCCCAATGGCGAAGTGATCTCCCGGGTGGAACAACCCCGGGGCGAAGCCTTGTATTATATGCGGGCTAACGGTGGAAAAACGTTGGATCGGTTACGGGTTCGGACGCCGACCTTTGCTAATATTCCGACGTTGTTGAAGATGCTGCCGGGACACCATTTAGCGGATGTGCCTATCCTTATTTTAACGATTGATCCTTGTATCAGCTGCACTGAGCGATAAGCTCAAGCGGGTTTTGATTAAAGGTGTTGGAGGATAAATCATGTTTGATATGATCGGGAATATCTTTAAAAACTTAGGAACGAAACCTGCCACCCGTTGTTATCCCTTCGAAAAACGGGAGCCCTTTGAGGCAAGCCGCGGTCGGGTGAAAGGAATAGAGATTGAAAAGTGCATTTTTTGCGGAATCTGCTCCAGAAAATGCCCGGCTGATGCGATCCGGGTGGACCGTAACGCCAAGTCGTGGGAGATCGATCCTTTCAAATGCGTCATTTGTGGGGCATGTGCCGAAGTATGCCCTAAAAAGTGCGTAATCATGGATGAGGCGTATACTCAGCCGACAACTGCAAAAGATAAACTCACATATGTTCAGGCAGCGAAAGAGGAGAGCCAGTCTCAGGCTGGTTGATAGATTATGCATGAGTATGCCGTTACACGGAGCATCGTAAAAATTGTCGCAGCGGAAGCCGAAAAAGCTGGTGCCCGGAAGGTTAGCCGGATTCATCTGGTGATTGGCGATCTTTCCACGATTGTCGATGATTCGGTGCGGTTATATTTTCCGATGATTGCTGCCGGGACTGTGGCTGAAGAGGCCGAACTGGTGTTTAGGCGGATTAAAGCCGAGTTTTATTGCAAACAATGTGGGAAGAACTTTATTAAACCGGCTCACGGTTTTGAATGTCCCGTCTGCGGTAATCTAGGCATGCCGACTGACATTGGAAAAGAGTTTTATGTGGAGAGTATTGAGATCGAATGAAAATTAAAGTGATGGAAAATATTCTGTCGTCTAACGACCAATTGGCTGAAGCTAACCGGGAGGAGTTCAATCGGAGAAGCATCACGGTATTGAACGTCATGGCTTCACCGGGAGCCGGCAAGACTAGCGTTATCACAGAACTGATGCGTCGTTTGGACGGTGAAGTGGCCTTCAGCGTGGTGGAGGGCGATATTGCTTCGGCGATCGATGCGGAAAAAATCGAAGCTATGGGCGTTCCGGTGCTTCAGATCAATACGGGAGGCGGGTGTCATCTGGATGCCAATATGATCCGGGAAGCGGTCCAGGAGCTTCAACCGCCGGATCATTCAGTGCTCTTCATTGAGAACGTAGGAAACCTTATCTGTCCTTCTGCCTTTGATCTGGGGGAAACACTCCGGATGGTGATCGCCAGTGTTCCGGAAGGCCATGATAAACCCTATAAATATGTATACATGTTTGAAACGGCCGATGTGGTTATTCTTAATAAAACCGATTTAATGCCGTATATCAATTTTGACCGGGATAATTTTATCCAGGGTGTTCGGGCTCTTAATGAAAAGGCGCCGCTGTTTGAAGTCTCCTGTTCAACCGGAGCAGGCTTTTCGGAATTAGTAGCCTGGCTTAAAAAGCAAATTCGGTAATCGTTTGAGTGAGTAACAATATGTAAAAGCTTGCCATTCCGTGGTTCGGGATGGTTTTCTTTTTTTTACAAATTAATGATGAACGATGAACTTTTCCTGCATTTTTGTTAGAATAGGAATTAACAGGCTGTTGGAAGGGTTTGGCATTGACCGGTGATATAATGGCATTAGCCTTATGCCAAACTATTCTCGACATAATGTTTGGAGGTGCGTCTGTTGAGTTCTCCTCCCTTAAAGAACAAACAGGGATTGACCGAAGCGGAATTTTTGGCCAGATATGATCCTGAGAAATATGACCGGCCGTCAGTGACGGCAGATACGTTGCTGTTTACTTTGGCAGACACCGTGGGTGATGGCGGGGAAAGATGGGAGAAACAACTTCAATTACTCCTGATCAAACGGGGCGACCATCCCTTTATCGGGCACTGGGCTTTGCCTGGCGGTTTTATCAATATGGATGAAGATTTGGAGGAGGCTGCTTTACGGGAATTACAGGAAGAAACCGGAGTTACTCCGATTTATATGGAGCAGCTTTATACCTGGGGCAAGGTGGGACGGGATCCCCGGACCCGGATCATCACTGTCTCGTATTTAGCATTGGGGGATCAAAGCTGCCGTCATGCCAAAGCAGCTGATGATGCTGATGATGCGGCCTGGTTTACGGTGGACTGTCGTCCGCAGCATGAAGGGAAGAACGGTTCGGGCCATAAATCTCCGAATGGAGAAGAATATCATATAACGCTTACTGCCGGGGAACACCGACTTTTTGCGAGGATTCGGACGGTAGAGGAATTTTCGGGGCCTATCAGGCCGGAACCGGAGATCCTGGAATCTCACGGCCTTGCTTTCGATCATGCCAAAATTATTTTTGAGGGCATTCGGCGGCTCAAACAACATCGGATTTTAGAGAGATGGGGGTTTAACGATGGTAAAGTGGAGTAAAGAAAGTATTTTGTCAGAGGGCGGGAAAGTCTTTAGTGCTATTGCTGAATGGTTGGACCAACGGCCGGAACTTTGTCTTTCCCAGTTGGATCCTAAGCGAACGGCGTTAATCATTGTTGACATGATTAACGGATTTGCACGGGAAGGGGCTTTGCAAAGCCCCCGGGTGGAAAAAATTATCGCTCCAATCGTGTGCCTAACGCGGGCTTGTCAAAAGGCTGGCATACCCGTTTTGGCTTTTGCCGACAGCCATGGGGAGATGTCACCGGAGTTTCGGGCTTATCCTCCCCATTGCCTAGCTGGAACCAATGAAGCCGAGTTGGTAGATGAGTTGAAAGCTCTCGGAGGGTATCGGTTATTTTTGAAAAATTCGGTCAATGGTTTTTTGGAGACTGAATTTCAACAGTGGCTAAAGGAACACCAGGCTATTGACCAATATCTTGTCGTTGGGGACTGTACCGATATTTGCATTCAGCAGCTGGCAGTGACGCTCAAAGCCTGGTTTAATATGAACAACCGGGAATCCAGGGTGATTGTGCCGGTGAATGCGGTGGATACCTTTGACGGCGGTTTGCATCATGGCGATTTAATGCACGAGATGGCTTTATTTATGATGTCCGGTAACGGGGTGGAAATTGTGGGCCGGATTGTTGAACCGGAAGGAGAAGGTTAATCATGGAACGACTGGACTTAACCCTGCTGACGGATTTTTATGAATTGACCATGGCCAATGGTTATTTTCAAAACGGGTTGCAGGATCAAATTGCCTATTTCGATATGTTTTTCCGGACCATCCCGGATAACGGCGGTTTTGCAATTATGGCCGGTGTGGAACAGTTGGTCGATTATTTACAAGATCTTCATTTCAGTGATGCGGATATTGCCTATTTACGCAGCCGGAAGCTGTTTAGCAAGGATTTTTTGGAGTATTTAAGAAACTTCAAGTTTAGTTGCGATGTGTGGGCTGTTCCGGAAGGGACACCTATCTTTCCCAATGAGCCCATTGTCATCGTCCGGGGTCCGATGATTCAGGCGCAACTTGTTGAAACCATGGTTCTGTTGACCATCAATCATCAGAGTTTAATAGCGACGAAAGCCAACCGGATCGTCCGGGCGGCCCAGGGCCGGCCGGTGATGGAATTTGGTGCCCGGCGGGCCCAAGGGTATAACGGAGCTATTTTTGGTGCCCGTGCGGCTTTTATCGGCGGTTGTGTCGGGACATCCTGTACCATCGCTGAACGGGATTTTGGGATTCCGGCATTGGGAACGATGGCCCATAGTTGGATTCAAGCCTTTCCCAGCGAGCTGGAAGCTTTTCGAGCCTATGCCAGAACCTATCCTGATGATTGTACATTGTTGGTGGATACGTTTAATGTGTTGAAGTCCGGTGTCCCTAATGCGATTCAGGTATTCAGGGAAGAGATTCTTCCCCGGGGATACCGGCCGAAAGGCATTCGGATTGACAGCGGCGATATCACTTATTTGTCCAAGGAGGCCCGCCGGATGCTGGATGAGGCGGGGTTCAACGATTGCAAGATTGTGGCGTCAAATGCTTTGGATGAATATATCATTCGGGATATTTTGATTCAGGGAGCCCAGGTGGATATCTTCGGTGTTGGGGAACGGCTCATAACCTCCAAATCGGAACCGGTATTCGGCGGTGTGTATAAGTTGGCTGCCTTGGAGACGGAGGCAGGTATTGCTCCAAAGATCAAAGTGAGCGAAAATGTCACCAAGATAACTATCCCCGGCTTTAAGCAACTGTGGCGTCTCTATGATGAAGATACGGGTAAAGCCATTGCGGATGTGATTACCTTGGCTGATGAAGTCATCGATGACAGCCGGCCTTATGAGATCTTTGATCCGGACCATATTTGGAAACGGAAGACTCTTTCAAAGTTTAAGGCGCGAAGGTTATTAACCCGCCTGTTTGAGAAAGGACACTGTGTTCACCAACGGAGGGAACTTCGGGAAATTCGGTCTTACTGCCAATCTCAAGTGGGGACCTTATGGGAAGAAGTGCTCCGCTTTGAAAACCCTCATCGCTATTATGTGGATTTATCGCAGCCCCTGTGGGACTTAAGAGAAGGGTTGCTCAAAGAATATGCCATGAAGTAGATTTGCGGTATCCGCCTTTGGGGCGGATATTTTTTTAGCAATTCAGGAAACGGTTAGAAAGAAAAAATATGGATAGAATAACAGCATCCTTGCTAATTTGCATAAAGGTATTGAGTAGGGGGCTTGGCGGTGAGCGAGTATATTAATAACCGGGAATACCGGCAGAAAGTTTTAAAAGAGCTGATTGCTGAATTACATCAAGGAAAAAGCGTTGAAGAGGTCAAAGCGCGTTTTGCAAAGCTAATCGAAGGTGTATCGCCGTCGGAAATTTCCGAAATGGAGCAGGCATTGATTGGGGAAGGAATGCCGGTCGAGGAGATCCAACGGTTGTGTGATGTGCATGCTGCTGTCTTTAAAGGATCGATTGCGGAGATTCATCGGGAGCAAAAACCGGAAGAAACTCCAGGCCATCCCATCCATCTCTTTAAAGTGGAGAACCGGGAGATTGAAAAATTGATTGATCAGTCGATTCGTCCACATTTGGCTGCATTTCAGGCCAATCCGTCACCGGAAAACCGAAAGCAGCTGCTTACTGATTTTGAACAGTTGTGGGAAATTGACAAACATTATTTACGGAAGGAAAATTTACTCTTTCCTTATATGGAGAAGTATGGAATTACGGCCCCTCCGAAGGTGATGTGGGGTGTGGATGATGAGATTCGGGCGGCGATTAAAGAAGTTAAACAGCGCTTGATGTCGGATAGCGGAGATCTTGGTGATTTACCGGCCCGGGTGAACGACGTACTAACCCGGATCATAGAGATGATCTTCAAAGAAGAGAATATTCTATTCCCTATGGTTATTGACACATTAGCTGAAGATGAATGGCAGAAGATCGCAGCTGAAAGCGATGAATTGGGGTATTGCTTGATCCGGCCGGCAGTCAAATGGCAACCGCCACGGGTCAATGTGGAAGCCAAAGAAAGGGCCCAGGGCGAAGTGCCGTCCAACGACGGGTACATCCGATTTGAGACCGGGATCCTGAAACCTGAAGAGATTGAGGGAATATTCAATACGCTTCCCTTGGATATTACTTTTGTCGATAAAGATGGTGTGGTGAAATACTTTTCCCAAGGTAAGGAACGGATTTTTCCGAGAACTAAAGCAGTCATCGGCCGATTGGTTCAAAACTGTCATCCTCCAGCCAGCGTTCATATAGTAGAGCAGATTGTGGCCGATTTGTCATCCGGGAAAAAGGATCATGAAGATTTCTGGCTAAAAAAAGGTTCTCAATATATTTACATCCGTTATTTTGCTGTTCGCAATGAAGCCAATGAATTTATCGGTGTGTTGGAGGTAACCCAGGATATCCAGCCAATTCAGGAGATTAGCGGTGAGAAACGGTTGCTTTCGGATTAATATTTAAGGGGTTTGAGTTGATGACCGCAAGGTTTGTAGCAAAAAAATAGGTTACCCGAGATACCCGGAGTCCGTGAAAACGGCTCCGGGTTTTTAATCTTTTTAATAACATGGACATCATTGACAGATGGGAAATATTAGAGTACAATAAAAATGTTCACAAGTTAGTTTAACCTAACAATTTTCAAATTTATTATATTTAAATGGAGATGAAGTATATTATTTTTTACAACAAATGTTAGTCAGAACTAACATAAATGTTAGTTTGATCTAACAATTAGAAAGGGGAAGATGTTATCGATGATGTTTAGGGGAAGAGGAGATCGGACGTTGGAAGCAGTCCGAAATGAATTGACTGAAATCCCTTTATCGGGACTGGGAATCGGTGAACGTGGAACCGTATCGCGCCTAGTGGGCGGCGAACAATTTTACAATAAAATGCTGGCTTTAGGCATTTCCCCCGGGAAATCGGTGGCAGTCATTGGCGGAAGCAGGAAACAACCCTATCTGTTACGGGTTGACGACAGTCGGGTGATGGTGGATTGGACGACGTTAAATAATATCTACATTAAAACCAGCCCAAAAAAATCTAACGGGAGGAGGAGACGGGGATGGAACGGCTGAAGGACTTAAAACCTGGAGAAAGTGCCATAGTGACTGGATATAGCGGCAGCGATCCGGTATATCTCAACAAGTTGTTGGCTATGGGTTTGACCAAAGGGACCGAAATTAAACTGGTGAAGGTAGCTCCGTTGGGAGATCCGGTGGAGATCATGGTGCGGGGTTACAATCTTTCGTTGCGAAAGGCGGAAGCGGATATCCTGGAAATTAGGAGGAGAGTTTGATGGGTGATGTGAAAACGATAGCTGTCGTTGGAAACCCGAATTGCGGTAAAACCACATTGTTTAACGGATTGACCGGCGGTAACCAGCGGATTGGTAACTGGCCGGGCGTTACGGTCGAAAAGAAAGAAGGCCAGATATTTGTGGCTGGCCGGGAAGTGACGTTGGTGGATTTACCCGGGATTTATTCGTTATCGGCCCAGTCTGAGGATGAACGGGTTGCCCGGGATTATATCCTCAGCGGCGAACTGGGGTTGGTGGTCAATATTTTAGATGCGACCAATCTGGAACGGAATCTGTATTTGACAACCCAATTGTTGGAGATGAATGTTCCGGTCCTGGTGGTTCTAAATATGATGGACCTGGCCGAGAATAAGGGGATCAGCATTGATCTGAAAGAGCTGGAAAAACGGCTGGATTGTCCGGTCATCGGCATCAGCGCCATTGAGAAAATTGATTTATTGGCGCTAAGGAAAGCCCTGACGGAAGCTTGGCTGAAGCCAAGATGCAGCCAAGCTAAGATAGAATATGCCGTAGAAATCGAAGACCTGTTGCACCGTTGGTCGCCGCAACTGGAAGCTGTCGCTAAAGGGATGGGTGCAGCTCCCCGGTGGGTTGGGTTGAAACTTTTGGAAGTGGACCCGTGGGTGAGAGAGAAAGTGGTGGCTTCCGGTGGTTTAACCGAAACGGAGATTCAGGAAGAAATGTCCCGTCTCGCAGCCAAGTCCGGCGAACCTACCATATTGATGGTTGCCGATGCCCGGTATCGTTTTGTGCAACAAGTGACGGAGGGAGTTTTGATACGGGAGGTCGAACGGGAATCGGTCAGCGATAAGATTGACCGGGTGGTCCTTCATCGGGTGTTGGGGATTCCGATCTTTCTCTTTGTAATGTATCTTTTGTTTTGGACAACGATGAATATCGGCGGTGCTTTTATCGATTTCTTTGATGTTCTATTCGGTGTGGTTTGTGTGGACGGTTTTGGTGCATTGTTGAGCCGTATCGGTACTCCCGAATGGCTGGTTTCGATCCTGGCAGGGGGTATTGGCGCCGGTGTTCAGACCTTGGCTACGTTTATCCCGGTCATTTTTACGATGTTTTTCATGTTGTCCATCTTAGAAGACTCGGGATACATGGCGCGGGCAGCTTTTGTTATGGATCGGTTCATGCGGTGGATCGGGCTGCCGGGTAAATCCTTCGTCCCGATGTTGGTCGGTTTTGGATGCAGTGTTCCGGCGATTATGGCTACCCGGACCTTGGAAAATAAGCGGGATCGGTACTTAACGGTATTTATGACGCCGTTTATGTCCTGCGGCGCCCGGTTGCCGGTTTATGCCTTGTTCGGTGCGGCCTTCTTCGGCGCCGGGGCAGGGAATATGGTGTTCTCTATTTACTTAGCGGGAGTTGTGATGGCTGTTTTGTCGGGCCTTTTATTAAAAAATACGCTCTTCAAAGGGGAAGCCTCCCATTTTATCATGGAACTTCCGCCCTATCATGCTCCCAGGTTCTCTAATATTATGGCTTACACTTGGAACAGGTTGAAAGTCTTTATGTTCCGTACCAAAGTGATTGTTGTGGTCGTTGCGATCTTGGCTTTCTTAAATTCCTTCGGTGTGGATGGTACGTTTGGCAATGAAGATTCTCCCAATTCGGTACTTGCCCATATCGGTAAGGCGATTACGCCAGTGTTTGAGCCGATGGGCGTTGAGAAAGATAACTGGCCTGCAACGGTAGGTATCTTTACCGGAATCTTTGCGAAAGAGGCGGTGGTCGGTACCTTAAACTCTCTTTATAGTCAGATTGATTATGCGGAAGCAGCTGCAGAGGAAGGAGAAGAAGACGAGGGCTTTGATTTCTGGGCCGGTATTCAGGAAGCCTTTGCAACCATTCCCGAAGCGTTGAGCGGGATCAAAGATACCTTGATGGATCCCTTGGGGTTGGGAGTTATCAGTTCCGACCGGGAAGCCGTCGCTGAAGAAGTCGGTGCGGATGAGCAGGTTTACAGTGCAATGCAACGGTATTTCTCAAAGGGGCGTTGGCAAGCCTATGCGTATCTGCTATTCGTCCTGATATACTTCCCGTGCGTTGCGGCGATGGGGGCGATCATGCGGGAAATTGGGAAGGGTTATGGAACCCTGGCTATGGGGTACTTAACGATCCTCGCCTGGATCGTGGCTACCCTTTTCTATCAAATCGCCATTGGGCATCAGCTGGTTTGGATCATTGTGCCCCTTGTACTGCTTGGGTTGATCGCTGCCGGGTTATGGTGGCTCGGTACACACCAAAAGAGTTTTGGTGAAACCCAAAGTCAATCAGTGACGATGGGGAGTTAATCTCCCCGGCGGAACTCCGCCTGTTTTCTGCAGTTGCTATATTCGGAGTTTCCCTCGTCATTTT
>JAKOTQ010000107.1 GCA_029776205.1 Bacillota bacterium
ACTCAGGAAGAGAAGCCTTATCGGAATGCTCCGGAAGTTGTCGGGGTCTTTGCGACCCGGTCTCCACGGCGTCCCAATCCGGTGGCTCTTTCCGTGACGGAGATTTTATCCGTGGATATCGAGAATGGTGTGATCATCATCCCGTATATTGATGCCCTTGATGGAAGTCCGATCATCGATGTGAAACCCTATCATCCGTCCCTTGATCGGGTTAGGGAAGCGAAAGTTCCCGGGCGGTGCTCCCATTGGCCCGAATGGTATGAAGACTCTGCCTTTTTTGATTGGGAGTCAGTGTTTGTGGATGGGGAATAAATGAGGGGGCAGGCCAATGTCCAACTTGGATATGGTTATAAAGGCGATCAACTATATCGAAACCAACTTAAAAGAGGCCATCACGGTAACGGATGTTTCCGATGCTGCCGGTTATTCGCTCTATCACTTTATCAGGCTGTTCAACGGTATTACCGGCCATACTCCGAAAGAGTATATTTTAAGACGTAGACTGACAGAAGCTGCGAAGGAGCTGCTGCATTCCAAAGGAAAAATTACTGATATTGCTCTTACGTATCAATTTAACAACTCTGAGACCTTTAACCGGGCGTTTAAACGTGCCTTTGGTTTAAATCCATCGGAGTTACGGAAATGCGCAGTTCTGAAACAGTTACCCTTTTTGTCGGCCATGACTGAAGCCAATCTCCGCAATTGGCAACGGATGAAAGATTTAGAGCCGGAAATCGTGGAGCTGGATGCCATTTGTTTGGTGGGACTGACCACGCTGGTACGGAAAAATACCGCACTCATCAGCGAACTGTGGGCTCATTTTTCCCAAGAAGCCGGTTTGATTCCAAACCGAGTGATCCCTGAAAAATGGTATCAGGTTGCCTTTTGGCCGGATAAGTTGGAGATGGACGGTTTATTTATCATGTGTGCGGTTGAAGTGGCTGATTTAAATAACATCAATCCGAATCTGGTTGGGAAACGCCTGCCGCCAGCCAAATATCTCCGGTTTGTGCATAAGGGTCTCTCCCGGGATGTGGGGTTAACTTATCAATATATCTACGAGTCCTGGCTGCCGAAGACGGATTATCGGTTAACGCTGCCTTATAATTTCGAGGTTTATGGGGAGAATTATCTCGGGCCGGATAATCCGCAGTCGGAGAGTGAAATATATATACCGGTGGAAGGATAGAAGAAGTGTAGAATGAGATGAAAACGTCTTCGCTGTTCTTGTGACAGTGCAGGACGTTTTTCTTTGCTAAGAAGCTTTTATATTGGTGATGCTTTGGGATCGGGCAAGATTTCGGTACGACGGGGTGGCGAAAAACGTTCAAAAAAAGGCAATTCAATAACCTTCGTAGCAGGAGACCGGTTTGTCTATATCAAATTAATAGTAAAAATGGAAATAAAATACAAATAGGAGTGAGGAGATTTTTCAGATGAGCAATTTTGTCATTGAAAGATCCCCGAAACGCGAAGGGATCAATAAAGGGGATGCCCTTGCGTATCAGTATGATCAACTTGCGCGGAACCCATTGGGAGATAGTCAGGTACATCATGAGATTAAAACCGAAATGGCGCACGAAGGTATGAAAAAAAGTCCCAGAATTGATTCTGGTTTAAGGTTTCTTGATAAAGAGCAAGGATGTTTAACAATCCATCAATCCGAATGGGATAGATTTATTGCCCTGTTTCCAACTGATCAAGGCAGTGCCGAGGTTGGCAAAATAGCATTAATCTCGTTATAAGTTAAAAGGAGAATCGATGAATATGAAAAAACATCACATCTTTCTATTAATGCTTTTATGGATGTTATTGTGCTGCATTTTCATTACTGCTGCCGAGGAGCAGTTTCCAGTTGGGAAAATAGCTAATATCCCAATTGTTGAGTTACATCCGAAAGAATTTTATCAGTACCATGAGTTTGCAGCCAAAGACCAGGCCGAACAAAAAAGGTCCTCCGGGATATGGAACACTATAACCCCCAAGATTAATTTGAATGAGTTGAAAATTAAGGTAACTGCGTCATCAACCTTGGGGAATCATTATCAAGCGATGAATATCATTGATAAAAAGGTAGAAACCGCATGGGTGGAAGGGGTAAAAGGTTCAGGAAAAGGTGAATGGGTAAAATTAAAGTTAGACGCCGAGAAAATTAGTCATTCATCGACTCCGTTCAGTATTCGCACTATCGGGATAATACCCGGTTATGCTAAAAGTCAGAAAACATGGTATGAGAATAACAGAGTCAAAAAAATGCTGGTGGTAATATATACACCGGCATCAGCCACCCAGGAAAATGAGTGGGTTGCTCTTCGCTTGTTTTTGAAAGATGTTAATAAATTGCAGTTATTTGAAATTCCCATTGATTATATTGCATATAATTTTGACCCGATGACAAAGACAGTATGGTTCAAAATAGAGGATGTTTATCCCGGGACCAAATATGATGATACGTGCATCTCGGAGATTGTGCTGAGAGGAGGTTGTCTACCGTAAATGGCATTAGGAAGTATTTTTGGAAAATGAGGATATTTGCTGCGCTTATCCTTTTATTATGTGTATTTCGTATTAAAGGATTTTATTTTAACAATCCATCGTTCCCAGTGGGATAGGTTTATTGCCTGTTTCCATCTCATCAAGGTAGTGCTGAGGTTGGCAAAATAGCATGAATCTCAATATAAATTTAAGAGGAGAATCGATGAAGATGAAAAAAATTTATACTTTTTTATTAATGTTTTTGGTGATGCTCTTTTGCTGTACAAGCATTACTACGACCAAGGAGCAGTTTCCTGCCGAGAAAATAGCTAATATTCCAATTATAGAATTACATCCGGAAGAATATTATCAGTATCAAGAATTTGCAGAAAAAGATAAAGCCATACAAAAGAAGTATTCCGGAGTGTGGAACACTATAACCCCTAAAATTAATTTGAACGAGTTGAAAATTAAAGTAACGGCGTCTTCAACCTTGGGGAAAGCTTACCAGGCTCCCAATATTATAGACAAAAAATTGGAGACCGCTTGGGTGGAAGGTGTAAAAGGTCCGGGAAAAGGCGAATGGGTAAAATTGAAGCTGGATGCCGAAAAAATCAGTCATTCATCGACGCCATTCAGTATAAGCGAGATTGGGATAATCCCCGGTTATGCTAAAAGTCGGACAACTTGGTATGAGAATAACAGAGTCAAAAAAATGCTGGTAGTAATATATACTCCGGAATCAGCTCCACAAGAAAATGAGTGGGTTGCCCTTCGGCTGATTTTGAATGATGATAATAAATTACAGTTATTTGAAATTCCCAGTGATTATATTGCAGATAATTCAGATCCGATGACAAAGACCGTATGGTTCAAAATAGAGGATGTTTATCCCGGGACCAAATATGATGATACGTGTATCTCGGAGATTGTGCTGAGGGGCGGTTGTCTACCGTAATTATGGATGATAACTTAGAGAAATTACATGGACAGGCCAACCATTCATCATCGCCTTTCCATACGCTTAAAAGGATACGATTACTCCCAGGCCGGCTGGTTTTTTATCACCATTTGCACTATGATTGACGTGGAAAAGATGGAAATTTGAAAGATATTCCCAAAAGAAGACTCTCCCTACATGGAAAGTCTTCTTTTTCAATTTCCGAAAGTATCTTTTCTGCTATTTTCATTAACAAATATCCCAAAATCACATTTCTATTCTCTCTTCTGGGATAAAACTGGTAGAATAAAAGATGGAAGGGGGAGCGGTAATGGATAACACCCTATCCGAAACAGTCATTGAAGAAATCGCGGAGGAGTGGTGTGGGGCTAAGTCGCCGGTGGTTTTCACCGGAGCGGGGGTCAGTACGGACTCGGGAATCCCGGATTACCGTTCGCCTCAAGGAGAATGGAAGAAACACCCGCAAATCATATCGACCATCGAAACCTTTATGAATCAGCCGGAGTTATTTTACAGTTATTATCAGAATCAGCTCTTCCGGTTAGTTAATACCCAACCCAATCCCGGTCACCGGTTCCTGGCTGAACTTGAAGAACGAAATTTGGTAAAGGCAGTTATTACCCAGAATATCGACAATTTACACCAGGCTGCCGGGTCTAAAAATGTGATTGAGCTTCATGGTACATTACGGACCGTAAGTTGTATGGGATGCCGAAGACGGTATCCCAGCCAAAAGATGTTATTGGAAGCAGCGGGCCAACGGCCGGATGCAACGGAAACCGGTGATTACAGCCGGTGGGTATGTCCCAAATGTAAAGGAAGGCTAAGGCCGGATATTGTGTTGTTCGGCGAAGGGTTGCCTCAGGAGGAGTTCGAAAAGGCCGTTTCCTACAGTACGGCGTCGGATTTCTTTGTGGTTATCGGCTCTTCCTTAACGGTGGGCCCGGCTAATTTACTGCCAGCGTGGGCCGTAGAGAAAGGTGCCCGGTTATTGATCATCAATAATGAACCGACTCCCTTGGATCCTAAAGCCTGCTGGGTGATCCGGCATAATAGCAGTGAGACAATGGAGATGATTTATAACAAAATGTGTGTGAAACTTCAAAAGCGCTATAACCAATCATGACCCAACAGGAGGACGATGACATGATGAAACACCTGAAATTTGCACTGCTGTTACTATGTGTACTGGCGTTAACATTTACGGACGTTAATGCGCAGGCACAAAAGAAAGTTACTTACGGTAAGAGTACTTTCACCATTTATAAGCCACTTGATTTGGAGCCGACACCGACCTGCGGGTTTATCCCTGATGTACCCGGTTACACACTCAAAAGCAAGTTTTATGGCCCTGGAACCTACTACTGTTATGCACCGGGCAATGTTCCTAAAACCAATTATAAGTGTATATTGACAGAGATTCGTGACTGGGTTTTCTACAGGCCTGATTATGTTAAACAGTTCGCAGCCCAGAGAGGCCTGGAACCGATGGAGCAAAAGGCCATCAAAAAGATGAGCGCCAAAACGCGCCTGCCCAATGGCGGCCTGATGTACCAGTTAAGCGAAAATACCTGGATCTGGTTATATGTCTATGGATTGCAGAATTGCGGCCCGCTGCCATGGGGTTCCAATGAGGAACATGTGTGTGGGGTGTCCTTCATTGAACGGGTTCCCCAAGAGCCCGAGATTGTCGCTGACAGGCTGTATCGTTTCTGGAACGACGGAGTACGTTTTGCGGATTATGCCGGAGTTACCCAGTCCAACTTCAAAACCAAACCTTCGGCACCTTCGGATAAGAATCCCAATTATTTTGCCATCGGCGATGTACTCAATCCGAAAAAAGGTTTCTACACCCTTACTTTTGAAGGGGGCAACGGGCCCACATACCTCTGGCATAGCTACGAAAAGGTTGTTGCGGAAAACCTGAAGAAATCCGACTTTGACGCAACGGGTCAAATTGGATATAATGATCTGTACTCAGCATTTTTGTACTATTTGGATGTTGTCAAAGTCAAAAACAACCTGTACTTTATGTATACTGTTAACTCCCGTTTCCTTGGGGACATTATTTCCGGCAGTACCTGGCCACAGGTGATGAAGATGGAAGAGGAAACGGCTAAACAGTGGAAGAAAGATCAGGAAAAAATTAAGAAAGAAAAAAATGCTGCAGCCCTTGAAAAGCTGTATTCGGAAATTTTTAAATAAACCTGTCCGGAGACTTGGGCAAGGGTTATTATCTTCCCTAATACCCTTCGACAAATCAATGGTACTGAATAAGGGGGAAATCAATGGATACATTGATCGCTCAATCCGTTCACGATCTTTATTGGAATAGAGATCTCAACTGTGCCAGAACTTGCCTCCTCACATTGGGCAAGATTTTTGACATCACTATCGAATCCCAAACCTTTCAGGCTGCTGTCGGCCTTCACGGCGCCGGAGGGTACCGGGCCCAATGCGGCTTGGTGGAAGGGGCTTTGATGTTTATTGGTATTTACTTTCATCATCTGGGTAAATCCGAAACTGAAATTATCGATTTATGTTATAACTTCGCCGACGCTTTCACCAACGAATTTTCTTCCCTCCGTTGCTATGATCTGCGCCCGGGCGGCTTCACTCCGGAGGACGAACCGCATCTCTGTGAAGATTTGACCGTTCGCGGAATTGAGTTTGTAAAAGAATTTATTATGGCAAATCGATAAAAGAGTTTGAAAGGGTTTTCAACTATCAATGGAAAACCCTTTTTTATATCCACTAATGCCTGGTTTGGAACACTCCCGACAATAAAACGTAATCCAATGATTCCAGATATAAATCAGTATTGTTATTTCCCCAAAAACAGTCTAAAATTGAACAGTAATTATCAAAAATCGCCCATATTTTACAGTTGGAGGTTTGAGGTAGTGAAAAAGACCTATGGGATGATGATTGTTCTCTTGATCATCGGGAGCCTGACATATGGTGGAGAAAACGTCCTGGGTGCCAAGGAGACTGTAGTGATGGATAGCCAACTGGTAGGATTTGCAACGTTAAATGGCGGGACCACAGGCGGCACCGGTTATCCGAAGGTGATCACCGTCAGTGACGCTAACCAGTTGCAAAAAGCTATCGGCTCCAATCGCACCATTTATATTGACGGAACGATCACGCCAACGGATTTTCTTCGGGAAATTAAGATATCCTATGTATCCAACCTGTCCATTATCGGTGTCGCGGACAGAGGAGAACTGAATGGTATCGGTTTAAGAGTCATGAACTCTCGAAATATTGTGATTCGTAATTTAACTATTCACCACGTGGTTCATCAATTCGACAATCCCAATAAGCCCAATCAACGGGAATTGACGTCCGGTGATGCCATCGGAATCGTGGATTCCAGCCGTATCTGGGTAGACCATTGCACCTTGTACAATGCCGGCGTTGATGATGCTGCTCAAAAGGCGTTCGTGGCGGATATGATATCCAAAGGATATACTGCCGCACAGGCCGAAGAGTGGGAAGGGTCCCCCAAAAACTTGTATGACGGCCTCTTTGATGTTACCGGGAATTCCAAATATATCACTTTTTCATGGAATGTGGTGGCTGACAGCTGGAAGACCTGTTTAATCGGGAGCAATGATTCCGATCTGACCGACCGCCGGATTACCTTTCATCATAATTGGTTCAGAAATTGCAATTCCCGTTTGCCTATGGTGCGGGCCGGTGTGACCCATATCTATAATAATTATTACTCCGATATTGTAGGCTCCGGGATCAACAGTCGGATCGGCGCGAGAGTCTTGGTTGAAAACAATTACTTTGAAAATGTAAAAACGCCTATTTCCAGCAGTGACGGCAAAGGAACCTGGCTGGCAGCAGGAAATGTCTTTGTCGGAAGGCCGGGAAGCAATGGCGGCACAGCTAATGTAACGGTGCCCTATCCGTATACATTAGAAACTGCCGAAGAGGCCAAAGTAAGCGTAATGGCTGGTGCAGGAGCAGGCAAAATGCAAATTTGAACTAAGATAAAACCCTGGAATAGTGATGTTCCGGGGTTTTTGATATATATTCGTTGGGCGTGGTAAATTATTGAATCTTTTATTAATGAATGTTAATTGCTTTGGATGCCGACAGGAGGCGCTGTTCGCCCCTGAACCCCTCCGGAGAGTGTTTGGGACAGGGGCAGTGCGGAGTGTGCAGAAAAAATCGGAAAAAGGTTGGAGAACTTTACGTAATCTGCCGAAAATTAAAAGTAACAGGAAGTGTATTTGGTAACAGGGATGGACGCAACAACGTTCTTTACACAGCTTACTGAGATCACGGTTTAGTCCTTTGGCACATCCTGTTTCGTTAATAACGGATACAGGATGTGCCTTGTTTTTGAATGGACCTATAATCAAATTCCAAATCAATAATCAGGGAAGGTGATAAATGATGGGTTTGAAAAAGTGCCCCTATTGTGCGGAAGAGATTCAGGAAGCAGCAGTTCTTTGTAAACATTGTCATTCCCAATTGGGCTTGGTAACCAATGAACAAACACCGGCGCCAACAGTTCCGCAACCGGTTACTCCGGCAGCGCCGGTGACTCCTATGATGCCCCGGCAGATACCGTCCCGTCCGGTTGGAACGAATTATTTCAATACCGGTTGGGGAAAGCGGGTTGGCTATTTTTTGTTGGTCAATGCTGCGGTGGTACTAGGATTGACTTATTTTGTGGGTGATTTGGCATTACTGGCGCCGTTTTATGGGTTTCTTTCAGCTTTCGTGGCTTTGCTATTTTCCAAGTGGATGGTGAAGAAGACTTTTGGGGTAACTCTGATCAAACCCGATGAGTTCCGTAATGATTCGGAGAAAATGATTTACACCATCGTTGAGGAACTGGCCCAAAAAGCCGGTTTGCCGAAAACTCCAGAAGTGGGCTATTACATCAGTCCGGATATGAATGCTTTTGCGGCGGGGATGACCCGTAAACGAAGCATGGTTGCTTTCAGCAGTGGACTGTTGGAGCGGATGGATCTGGCCTCAATTGAAGCAGTGGCTGCCCATGAAGTCTCTCATATTGCCAACGGGGATATGGTTACCTTAACAATGGTTCAGGCTGTAGTCAACGGGATCGTGTTCATCGCTACCTTGCCCATAACCGTATTGATGTGGATATTATGCTTTTCCTCGGAGCGTAATGCCTGGTGGATGTCGCTGATCGCCCGGTTTTTCCGGTTTATCGTAGCCTCGATCCTGCTTTTTTTAGGAAGTTTGGTCGTCAAATTTTTCTCCCGGAAACGGGAGTTTGCCGCTGATGCCGGCGCAGCCCGGTTGTGTAATCCTCAGGCCATGGTGAAAGCTTTGGAGCAGCTGATGCAAGATAAAGCAGAAGCCCCGCAAACTCAGCTGAAGTATGCCGCCTTTAAAGTGAACTCCAAGCCTTCGTTTTGGGAGATTTTTTCAACCCATCCGTCGTTGGAACGCCGGATCGAAAGTTTGAAATCATTATATCGATGAGTGGAAGGTGAATGTTATGGCCACCAAAATCTGTCCATATTGTGCTGAAGAAATTCAGGAAGAAGCTATTCTTTGTAAACATTGCAAGTCCTCTTTGACCGGTACGGTCAGCCCGGGTCAGCCTGGGGTTACCAACGCCAGTTCCTCGGTGAGTCCGGAGACGCTCGTCAGCCCGTCTGGATTGGAAGGGGGAAAAACCTATACGACTACGGACTGGCGGGTTCCGGTGGCTAAAAGGCATGACTGGATCTTTGCCTCGCTCATTACTTTGGCTGTTATGACGATAATCACAGGCTTCGTTGTTTTCAGCATCTTTCAGCAGTTTGCCGGGAGTGAAGTAACTGAAAATGTCACTATTGAAACTGGAGAGGTGAAACTCGCTGAAAAGCGGGTGGAGTATGTGACCTATAGCAATAGCCGTTTTGGGTATTCGGTGGAGATTCCTGTAGATTATATGCTGGTGAACCAGTTGGAAAATGGAGGCGGTGCTGTATTCCGGTCGCCGGATGGCACTGCAGAACTGCGGGTTTTTGGAAGTTACAACACTGATGGCTGGACTCCGGAGGATGTTTGCAATATATCTCTGGATTTCAACGGAGCTGAAAATGATGTGCTGTTCAAAGTGGTCAAAAATAATTGGTATGCGCTCTCCCTGTCGGATGGGAGTATGATTCATTTTGAAAAGGGAATTGTCAATTCTGACCGGATTTGTGGCTTTGTCCTGGAGTATCCTGCCAATGAACAGGTTGACTATGAACCGGTGATTAACCGTCTGGTGGAGACATTAATCCAATGACAGACAAGCTATCCATTGAGGGAGGAAACACAGATGATGCTGAATGAAATCCAAATCATTAAAGACGCTGTCTTTCAAAGAAAGACAACAGACCGGCCGCTCATCAATTATTGGTTATATCTGTTCTTGCTTAGCTGGATAACCTTTGGGATTTACCCGCTCATCTTGTTTTTTCAACGGATTGGCCGGATTGATAAATTTATTGCCCGAAAACGGATTTATTATGGAGCGGTCATTGATTATACCGAAACGCTTGCCCGGAGTACCGGAGGATATGAGTCTGTGGCTGGTGAGATTCAAGCCCTAAAAGATCTCTTTAATATGACCTATCAGAGGAAGATACTTCCGCTCAATGCCGGGTTATCCTTTTTCTATGTCATCATTACTTTCGGAATTTGGAATTGGGTGATTTGTTACCGGATGAATAAAATCTGGGATATGCTTCAATCCTTCGAGTATGCTTTTGATCAGCAATTGAGTTCTCTTTGGCAAACGTTAGGCTTAAAAACAGATGGGCTAACTTTTAACCTCGTTTCTGCCAAGAAGCGAAACTTTGCCCTGTATTTATTCCTGTCATTTATTACGTTGGGGATTTGGGGAATCGTATGGGATTACAAAATGCATACAGATCCGGATGATCTTTATCCTCAATTTCATCAAGTGGAGGATCACATTCTGCATACCATGGAAAATCGAAGCGTTGCTTAAGGTGAATCTCATATTTAAACTTCTTAAACAGGAATGGTTTAAAACGCTGAGTCTTTATCCATACTATGGGTAAAGACTTAAGTTATTTTAGGAGAAATGGAGCGAACCGATGGGAAAGTTAAAGAGTGAAGTTCATCGTAGCTATTCCGGTTTTCCGGTGGAATCGGAGACGGGATACCGCAGTGGGGAGTTGGATCCTGCCCATCAAAACGGGCTGTCAGAGTCAGAAGAGGCCCAGCTCACCAATGATGGGACTGAGGTTCATGTCGAAAACAACTATATCGACACGAAAAAGGATTGACTTATGAAACCAGCGAAAAGCTGGTTTTTTCATGCAAGTGACGATAGAGAAGAGGCAAAGGAGATGAAATGGTGATGAAAATGATTTTGCTGATCTGCGGATTTTTGGCGTTAGGTTTGGGCGTGTTGGGTATTTTTTTACCGGTACTTCCGACAACACCTTTTCTCTTACTGGCGCTGGCCTGTTTTGGGCGGAGTTCGGACAGGCTATATGACAGGATCGTCCGCCACAAAACGCTGGGTCAATATATCAACCATTACCGGAGCGGCCGCGGGTTGCCCTGGTCCGTAAAGATTAAGGCACTCTGCTTACTGTGGTTGTCTATGGGGTATTCCATTGGTTTTGTGGTTTCCCAACCGTTATGGCGCTGGTTGTTGGCTATCATTGGTCTGGGGGTGACTGTTCATTTATTGACATTAAAAACTTTACAAAATTAAATCACTGAAAAAATTCGACAAAGCAGGAAACCATCGAAAAACAGCGAAAATTCTTTTTGTTTCAGCACATCTGGAGTACATCACATTTTAAGGAGGAAACCATGAAACAGTTTAAAGGATTAGCATTATGGCTGTTGGTTATCACGATGATGGTATCCGCTTTGGCGTTTCCCATCAGTGCAGCGAACAGTTACCCTGAGGTTTCGGCCGTTGTAGTTGAGGTGCAAAAATACGGCAACTTAACCCTGGACATCAAACCGAAGGCTCTTTATGATGCCGGATATCAATTGGGAGATATTCTCAAAGTCACAGCTGGTTCCCATGTTTTGACGATCCCGTTTTGTACGTCCTACAGCGATGTGGATACCGGAAGTCTGGTGGTTCGGGATGATCGGGCCAATAACCTCTTGATCGTCGCCATCAACATGGGCAACTTTTCCACCACCTATGGCGTTAAAGTCGGCGACAAAGTAACTTTCGCCCTGGCTGAAAAAGAAGGCTATCTTGCCGAATATCAAATGCGCCAATTGAAACGGACCAATGTCCGTGGGGATTATGCTTCGGATGTGGTGTTTGCCAATTTCCGCAACATTACCACGACCGGTATGAAACCGTCGATGTTGTACCGGAGCAGCAGCCCGGTAAATAATGAATTGGGCCGGGCCGCTTATGCCAATGCGTTGGTCAAAGCAGCCGGAATCAAAACGGTACTAAATTTGGCTGATTCGGATGAGGAAATTAAAGGGTATTTCGGGGCAAAGGATTTTGCTTCCGACTATTATAAATCCCTTTATGAAGCGGGTAAGGTGAAAGCGCTGAATATGGGCGTGGACATCGCTGGAGTCGACTTCCAGAAGAAATTGGCTGAGGGTCTTCGTTTCTTAATCAAAAATGAAGGCCCCTATCTGGTTCATTGCACCGAGGGAAAAGACCGGGCCGGTTTTGTCAGTGCCGTACTGGAAGCATTGATGGGCGCAAGTCTTGATGAAGTGGTTGCTGATTATATGGTGACATACGAAAATTATTACGGTGTGAAAAAGGGAAGCGAGCAGTATAACTCCATTGCTAAGAGTAATATTATCGCTTCGATGACCACGGTGATGTGCGGATATCCGAAAGGAACCGATATTTCCAAAGTAGATCTGGCAAAAGCCAGCGAAAGTTACCTCCAAAAATGCGGCCTGACCACTGCTGAGATTGCCGCTGTAAAACAAAGACTGTCCGGAACACGTTAAGGAAGACATGTTTAAGAGTTAAAACCTGAGCCGCCGCAAGATATTGCGGCGGTTTTCTTTTTATAAAATATAACAGTAGAAACACTCTTGCAGCTAATGCAATTACCACAAAAAGGAAAACGGTGATAAATAGGAGAACTAACTTATGAAATCAGATGATAGGTGTGGATGAATGATACGGCATAGAAAACGTATCCGGTGAATTGGTTACGATTATTCTTCACCGGGTGCCTATTTCATTACTATTTGTATTCATAATAGAGAGCACTGGTTTGGACAAATTCGGGGGAGGAACAGTTATTCTATCAGAAATCGGGAAAATAGCCGAACGTTGCTGGATGGATATTCCTTCCCATTTTCCTGAAGGTTTCTTGTCATGCCAAATCATGTTCATGGAATAATTGGTTGGGATAAGGTAGAGAATTTATCCAGCAAATCGAAACGGCCGCAATATGCACGCTTGCCTGTAATTGTCGGTTCATATAAATCAGCGGTCACCAAATTAGTTCATCTTCATGATGAAAAGTCCAATTTCAAATGGCAAAAATCCTATTATGACCATATTATCCGGAACGAACGTTCATTTCATATTATTGAAAATTATATCCGAAGAAATCCATTGAAATGGGATGATGACATTTACCACCAATTGGAATATGATTTGATAAATTATTGATGATGAAAATTAATGTGGGGTAATGATGATTGGAAACGTATGACGAAACGGGATGACGAAACGGGATGACGAAACGGGATGACGAAACGGGATGACGAAACGTAGGGAACAGGCATGCCTGTTCCCTACGTTTCGTTCAATCCGTTCAACCCGGGTCCCGATTTTCACGGAACGCGATGGTTAATCCGTTGGACGTTATGATTAAACCCCAACCGGTTCCAGATGGGCAGGTTTGGCTGCCTGTAATGCACGATCCTTTATAACGGTGTTTAGGGTTTTATAACCGCCGCTTAAATTTTTTACCCGGGTGAATCCATGTTGCATCAGAATACGGGTAGCGATATATGAGCGTAATCCGACATAACAGTAGACCACGATCTCCTGATCCTTGGGGAGTTTATCCAGGCGATTTCGTAATTGATGGAGAGGTATATTGATGGCTTCAGGGAAAGAGCCCAGATGGGATTCATCCGGTTCGCGCACATCCAGTAAAACCGCGTTACCCGGCGGTTGCGATAAAAGCTGATCCCAGGTGATGATCTTGACATCGCCGTTAAGAATATTACTGGCTGCATATCCGGCGATATTTACCGGATCTTTGGCGGACGAAAAGGGCGGGGCATAGGCTAATTCCAGCTCTGCCAGATCATAGACGGATTTCCCAAACCGGAGGGCAGTAGCCAGGACGTCGATTCGTTTATCGGCTCCTTCGTACCCGACCACTTGTGCACCGAGGAGTCTCCCGTTTTCAGGGGAGAAGAGCAGTTTGATACTGAGCGGAGAAGCTCCTGGATAATAGCCAGCGTGGGAACTGGAATGGGTGATCAAGCTTAGATAGGGGATGCCCCATTTTTTTAAGTTTTTTTCGTTGAGTCCGGTGGACGCTGCCGTGAGGTCAAAGATTTTCGCGATAGCGGTTCCTTGAGCTCCGGAGTATTTTTCCACCCGTCCGGCTAAAATGTCCGCTAAGATTCGTCCCTGCCGGTTGGCTGGCCCTGCTAAAGGAAGCCAGCTGTCCCGCCCGGAAACTAAATCCCGGATCTGTATACTATCTCCGACAGCATAAATATCAGGGTCTGAAGTTTGCAATTGGTCATTGACTAAGATAGCTCCGGTGATTCCCAGTTCGAGGCCGGCGTCTGCAGCTAATTTGGTGTTCGGGCGGATACCGACGGCGAGGATGATGATATCAGCAGAGAGATTTTCGCCGTTGCTTAAAGCCACGTTCAGGCGGTCATCAGTTTCAGTAATAGCGGCCACTCCCGTGTTCAACCGCAACTCGACTCCTTTGGCCCGCAGTTCATGATGGATGAAGGCGGCCATTTCGTAGTCTAAATTGGACATAACCTGATCCGTCATTTCAAGTAGGGTGACTTCCAGGTTTAAACGGGTCAGGTTTTCGGCGATTTCAACGCCGATGAAACCGCCGCCTACAACGATAGCGGAGCGGATGGGGTGGTTTGTGATATAATCCTTAATCCGGTCGTTATCCGCAATACTACGTAGGGCGAACACATTTTTCAAGTCAGTGCCCGGAATATTGGGGATTAACGGGTAAGCGCCAGGGGAGAGGACTAATGTATCATAGCTTTCGGTGTAAGTCCGTCCATCGTTCAGATCCCGGACGGTCACTTCCTTTTGCTTCCGGTTGATCTGTAAAACCTCATGACGGACGCGGACGTCGATCTGGAAACGATTTTGCATGGCTGTTGGCGTCTGCACAAATAATTCGTCCCGGTTTTCGATCACGCCGCCGATATAATAGGGCAAGCCGCAAGTGGCATAGGAGATGGCTTCGCCTCGTTCCAGGATGATAATCTCAGCCGTTTCATCCAAACGTCGTAAACGTGCAGCAGTGCTGGCTCCTCCGGCACCGCCGCCGATAATCACAATTTTCTTCGCCATCGGTTTGCTCCTTTCCGATTTAATAAGCAATATATAATGATTTCCGGATATAACGTTTTTAAAATAAGGCTTTCAGAATCTTTCGGACATCTTCATGGACTACCTGGTAGTAAATTTCAACACCGTGGCGGGTACCTTTGATGATCCCCAGATCTCTCAGCTTTCCTAAGTGTTGAGAGACTGTGGACTGGGGCATTTCCAGGCAGGTCTGGATTTTGGTGACGTTACATTCACCTTGTTCCAAAAGGCCGCGCAGTATGCATAATCGCACCGGGTGGGCCATGGCTTTTAGAAGTTCTGCCTTTTCGGCCAATAATTCCAGATCATTGGGGTGTTCCATGACGAATTAACTCCTTTGTATGAATATTAGTATATTCAAATAAAAAGATATATGCAATCTGAAAATTTAAATTATGATATGTATCAAGCGACAATTTGGAAAAGGAAGGAATTAATTACTTTTAAGCGAAGGAATGTAAAAACATTACTTGGAGGCGGAGCTTGGAAACACAAAAACATTTAACCGGAGTACGGTTTTGGAAATGGATTTCGTCTCAACCAAGGGATTTTTGGTTTTACGGATTTACTTTTTTGTTGGTGATCGGATTGAAACTGTCCTGGCATCATGTTAAACCAACAGAACCAGGTATTTTTTTATTACCCTTGGTTATTGTTCTTCGGTTTTTTTTAGGGTCTCCTTTCATGGCTAGGCCGGATGGTTACTGGAATTCAACATGGAGAGTATTAATTAGTAAAGATTGCGGCGGCATGAATTATTTTGTCATAGCCCATTGTTTATTTGTTTTCTTAAATCTTCATCGGGTACGGGAAGAGAGAAAAGTCAGAGCTTATGTATTCTTTTTTGTGACTGCTTATTTTTTGACTTTTATGGCCAATTTTTCACGGATCATTATTTCAGTCATCTTAGGCCGTTCGGGGTGGTTTCCCTCATTGTTAAAGGGGAAAGTGCATTTGATGTTCGGAACATTAATCTATTTTTCCTTTCTGGTGCTGGGCAATGGAATAGTGCGGACATTTTGTAATTGTTGTTTAAACGAACGGGGGGATAAGGATGAAAGCAATTGAAAACCTCAATGGATTTTTTTGAGTATTACATTGCCGCAGTTAGGCCTTCTTGCGATCTTTTGGAAATTATATACTGTTATTCACCCTTTATTAAAAGAGAACTCCATTCAAGCTTGGAAGGGATTTGGTGCTTCGTTAATCCTATTGTGGCTTGGTTTTAGTGTATATGCTGGGATCAGGATGATAACTAAAAAGCCAGTGCACGCCATGACTGCAATACTCATTTTCGGAACTTATATTTCATGGATGTATGGGGTATTGAATAATATTGTACGGATTATTCCCTGGGAAATACCGCGATGGATGTTGTTTTGGGTGGCGCCGGAATTGTTTCTCTTCACTTTTTTACTGCCTGGTTTGGTTTATGCGATGGTGCTGCTTATTGTTGCTTATACTCCTGAGATTGAGCACTATAGGCCGTGGCGGGATTTGGCATGGGCCATAGGAATCCCCGCTGCGTGGTATTTGATATTTAACGTATTTTTAGGTGTGCTACGTTTTGGTCCGAATATATCCGATATTTCGCGGCATATTGTTCCAATAGCCCTGATAGTCAGCACCTTGACCTTTTTGTTTTTGTTAGGAAGACTGCTTTATGTTTTATTTAGAGCGAAGCAAAACCTGGTTTTAAAGTTAATCACGTGGTTTGTTATGGTTATGCCTGTAGCTGGCCTGGCGTTGAACCGGAAATTGAACAATTTATTTGGGGACTTTTCGCACCCGGTTTATTATATTTTAGCCATTATTACCGGTGGATTATTGATTCTTCCGGCACCGGACAACAAAGGGTTGCGTTTAGCACTTTATACTGCTAAAAGTATCGTACTTCCTTTTACGCTATATTTCTTTATCGTGTTTTTACCGTTTTTGCCATTAGCCATTCCGTTAATTTTGGCTTTGGGTTTCGGTTTTTTAATTTTGACGCCATTGGTTTTAGGTTTTAAGCATGTTCTTTCTCTTCGGGAAGATTATATTTTCCTGCGTTCGGCGTTTAATAAACCAATTTTACTGATGACTCTGATATTAGCTTCCACCATCATTCCGGGTGGCCTATATTTAATGATTCGTGAAGATAATTACCAGATTCAAAAAGCACTCAGTTATCTTTATCGAACTGAATACCAAACGGACCATTCGATTGACCTTTCGCAATCTGCGCTAAAGCGGGCCATTAAAAACCTTAAGATGAATAAGATGGAAGATACGGGCGTAGGGTTTGGTTTTGGAGAACGGACCCCTTATTTGACATCGATCTATAATTGGCTGGTTCTCAACAATCTAACTTTGGCCGATGATAAGTTGCAGGCACTGGAGCGGGTTTATTTTGGGGAGGTTAATGAAAATACGGCTCGGGTCAGCCGTCAAACTGCTTTGTCCAATAAACCTGTCCATATCACGAACATCAAAAGTTTTACAAGGTTTGACCAACACACTCAGACTTATCTAAGTAAAATTGATTTGGAGTTACAAAATTCGGTAAATTCCGATCGGCAGGAATTCACTTGCAGCTTTGAACTTCCGACGGGATGTTATATTACCGGGTATTATCTGGATGTTAACGGTGAACGTAAACAGGGGAATGTTGTTGACAAACGGGCGGCGGTTTGGGTCTATCAACAAATTCGCAATGTTCAAAAGGATCCTGGCATTTTGATCTACCGTTCCGGGAAAGAAATCAATTTAAGAGTGTTTCCCTTTGAAAAAGGGGAAAAACGCTATACCGGTCTGGAACTGGTGCATCGATTGCCAATTGCCCTTAAGCTGGATGACCATACGGTTCAATTAGGTGATTCGTCAAAAATGTCACCAATAGTTCATTCGACGAAAGCCGGTGCTTTTATTTCACGAACAGCAAAACAAAATCTTGTAAAGATACATCGCCGGCCGGTTTATTATTTTCTCCTTGATTATTCGATGGCTGCGGATGGAAGAACGTCAGGTTATATTGGGAAAATCAGACAGTGTCTTCAAAAATATCAGTGGAAGGATTCAGATATCTATTTGGTTCCTTTAAATTACAACTTAAAAGTCATACCCATGGAAGATCAATGGCAGTCAGTACTTGATCAATTTCCGGTAACTGGTGGTTTTTTCCTTGATCGGGGATTAAAGACCATCTTGTATCAGCATTATCGTTCCGGCGCTGCAACTTATCCGGTGATGATCGTCGTCACTGATAAGTTGGAACATTTACGGCTCTATGAGGATTATAAACTATGGGAAATAACCTTCCCTGAAACTGATGCTTTTTACCGTTTAGGCGAAAGAGGAGAGCTGTATCAATTTTCGTTGTTGAATAGGGAGGGGGAAGGGAAAGAAACGGATACGATATTGGGCTCCCGGTTTGTTTTGGGTTGGCCTCGGGAGAACCCCCGGGTGTATCTGCCTGATGATCATCAAGACAGTCTTATTTTATACGATGACGCATTCTCCTCATCATTGGTTCTTGAAAATGCATCATTATGGGAAACCGGACTTTCTCTGGAATTGATGAGTTTAGGGTTATCATTAAATCCTTCCAATTATCATCAACGTGAATTGGCAATTATTCGGGAAAGTATGGAAAAAGGGGTCATGAGTCGGCATACGTCATATGTTGTTCTGGAAAACGCTGCGCAGGAAAAGGCACTTCGCGAAAAGCAGCAGCAGATATTATCGGCGAAAAAAATCGTTGATGTGAGTAATGTTGATCATATAACAGATACAGATCCGGAAATGGTTGAACCGTCAATCGTTATATTGCTGATTCTGGGAGGATGTATCCTCTTGTTTGAAAAACAATATTTCATCAGGCATGGTTCAACAGTGAACAGGACAAAAGTTTATCAGATGAAACATGTCTCTGAAAAATAAAAAGACAGTCTATGGGTTTAAGGTCCTTTCAGAATAGATTTCTCAGTTTTCTGAAAGGACTTTTTTGCTGTTTTATAGAAAATTGTGGAAAAACAGAATTGATGGTGAATCATGCAAAAAATGCGCTCAAAAGCACGAAGATTTTGGGAAAGATTTATTATGGTTTAAATAGGCACATAGACTGGTATTTCTCGGGAAAACATTTTGCAACTACAAAAAAGGGAGAGAACCATTTTCCGAAAATGTATTTTAAAACCTAAATCCCTTATAACGTTTATAAATAAGCTCGGTGCTTGATATAATGATATAAAATAAAACTAATACCATTCGATGGATAAAGGAGAATCTCATGTCTGGAGTCTTAGAAGGCCTGGAGCCTCGCAAGGTGTTTACTTATTTTGAACAGTTAACCCAAATTCCCCGTTGTTCCTCCCACGAAAAGCAAGTCAGCGATTATCTGGTGGAGTGGGCCAGGGCGCGGCAGTTGGAAGTGATTCAGGATCAAGCCTTGAATGTAGTGATCAAGAAACCCGCCAGTCCTGGGTATGAAACGGCGCCAACTGTGATTTTACAGGGGCATTTGGATATGGTCTGTGAGAAAAATGCGGATACGGTTCACGATTTCTCGAAAGACCCGTTGAAACTCCGGGTGGAAGGGGATTATATTTATGCTTCCGGAACTACCTTAGGAGCAGATAACGGGATTGCGGTGGCCATGGCCATGGCGATCCTGGATTCGCCGGAACTTGCCCATCCTCCCTTAGAAGTGGTGTTAACGGCAGATGAGGAAGCCGGTATGACCGGAGTTCAGCAATTGGATCCCGGGCTTCTTAAAGGCCGGATCCTGATCAATCTGGATAGTGAAGAAGAAGGCGTCTTTACAGCCGGATGTGCCGGAGGAGGCCGGGTGGAGTTTACGGTTCCCGTTCGTAAAACAACTCCAAGGTATAAACATTTTTACCGTTTGACTGTGAAAGGGCTGAAAGGAGGGCATTCCGGAGCGGACATCGATAAAGAACGGGGAAATGCCATCCGTATCTTGGGGAGGATTTTAAACGGATTAAAGGAGCGGTGCGAACTGTTTCAGCTTTCCGGCGGTTCCAAAGCCAATGCTATTCCCCGGGAAAGTCAGGCTTTGCTGGCTGTTGACGATCCAGTGTGGCTTGCTGAGGAGGTTGCCCGTTGGGATAGCACGTTAAAGTATGAATTGGCGTATACGGACCCGGCTGTACGGATTGAAATAGAACCTGCCGATGCGGTTAAGGCAGTTTATGATCAGGCGACCCAGTCTAAAGTGGTCCATCTGCTCAATCTGGTTCCCGGAGGGCCCTTCCAGCGGGATCTGGAGCATGATGTGGTTGTAGCTTCCAATAATTTGGGTGTGTTGACCTCCGATGATGAGGCGATCACCTTAACCTGTGCTCCGCGAAGCTCGATCCGGTCATTGCTGGATCATTTCCTGGAGTCGGCTGCAGCCATTGGGGAAATCCTCCATATCCAGGTGAGCGTCTCTTCCCTTTATCCGGGATGGGAATATGCTACTCAATCGAAAATTAGGGACTTGTGCTTAAAAACCTATGGAGATTTATACCATAAGCCCGGAAAGGTCAATGTGATCCATGCCGGTTTGGAATGTGGATTTTTCGTCGAAAAAATCCCGGGACTGGACGCGATCTCTTTCGGGCCGGATATGTTTGACGTTCATTCGCCAGATGAACATCTGAGCATTGGGTCGACCCAGCGGACTTACATTTTATTATGTGAGATCCTGAAGGGGATTACCAAGGATTATTGATTGAGCTGGTTCTAAATGCATAATATCTCCTGGCATAGTTAAAAGGCAAAACCTCCAAACTAACCGAAGACGGGTTAATGCCTGTCAAAATTAAACCATAGGAGTAGGAGGGTTCTATGCGCGCTTTAACGCCAGGAGAAATTTTATCGTTAAGTTCCTTACTTCAGATGGAATCCAATGCCTTAGCCGTAGCCAAAGCATCATTAATGGCTATTAACGATGAGCAATTGAAAACACTAACCCAAGCCGGGATTACGGCTACGCAAAGCCGGATCATGGGATTGCAGCAATTTATAGCGGAAAATCAGGTGGCTCCCATAAAGGAGGTGCAGTGATGGCCTCTATTGTCGATTCTTTTTTTAAAGAGATGACCGATACCTCTGTCGATGAAACGTTAGCCTTAAATGGAATTGCTGCTGCAGCCACAGTTGCCGGGGCATATCTTACGGCAACCCTTCAAGCGACCACTCCAGAAGTCCGGCGGTTGTTTAGTGAGTATCTGACCCAATGCATCATGGGGCATGAGAATTTGGTTGGACTCGCCCTGAAGAAAAATTGGATTAATCCTTACGACGTTCCGGAGAACCAAATTATGGTCGCTTACAAACAAGCTCAGAATATTGTGGATGAAGTTAGTCAGGAAGCATAAATGAATACCTGAGACCGGTTTTAACCCGCTTTTGGCGGGTTTTTTTATGGATTAAAGATTTTTACTACTGAACCCGATATAACTGCATAGTATTCCATGAACATCGAAGGTTTTAGGGATGGATTTGTACATGGAATAGAGGGTGATGTGGATTGGCTTTGGGAAACCTATGGATGAAGAGAGGTAGATGGAGTATTTGAATCGAAAAAATTAGGCGACAGAGATAAATCCTGGAAGGAAAAATACGGTTGGTGGTGAACTATTAGCTTTTATGAAAAACAGCCAAAAGAGTAGACTTAAGGTAGTCGCCTGTAGTTAAATGGTTTTGATATAAAGGGAGAATAATTATAACATCATGGAGGAGCATCATGTCTTACCGGCTTATTTTGCATTATTTCGGAAATATTCTGATTTTACTTGCATTGATTTTGTGGATTCCGCTGGCCTTTACTTTGCTGGACGGCAGAGATACCTTTGCCTTTTTTTCGGCCATCATTATTACAGCTATCGTTGGATTGGCACTGCGGACATTTAAACCGGAAGGTAAGTTTGGGCGGCGCGAGGGGTTTATCATTGTCGGTATCGGATGGATGATCTTAGTGGCCTTCGGAGCTTTGCCCTTATATTTCTCTGGTTCCGTACCAACCTATACGGATGCCTATTTTGAGATTATGTCGGGCTTTACAACCAGTGGAGCGACGGTGATTGCCGATGTTGAAGTATTAGGGCGCGGGATTTTATTTTGGCGAAGTTTTACGCCTTGGTTAGGTGGCATGGGGATTATTTTACTGTCGCTGGCTGTGTTTTCAATGATGGGAATTGGGGGCGGTGCTTCTTAATTTCAGGCGGAGGTTCCGAGTTTAACCCATGAGAAAATTCTTCCCCGAATCAAAGATACCGCCTTTGTACTATGGCTGATTTATACTTGTATTACGTTGATTGGGGTAATTGCGCTGTGGCTGGCGGGGATGCCGGTTTTTGACAGTATTATTCATGCTATGGGCTCGATGGGAACCGGAGGATTATCTTCCAGAAATCAGGGGATTGCTGCATATGATAATGCGGCTATAGAGATCATTCTCGCGGTGTTTATGATTATATCCAGTTTAAATTTCTCTCTGTATTTTCGCGTTTATCAAAGGCGAAATTTAAATGCGCTTTTTAAAGATGCAGAGGCGAAAGGATTTTTGATCATTATTACTACAGCGGCTGTGTTAATGACGGCGTCTCTCTATTTTACCTTAAAACTTCCCCTGGGCCAGGCCTTAAGGCATGCTGTTTTTCAGGCGGTTTCGCTCTGCAGTACCACCTGCTATGCCACAACCGATTATGCCGCATGGCCGGCTTTCGCTCAGGCGATTTTGTTTATTCTGATGTTTATCGGAGGATGTACCGGTTCGGCAGGCGGAGCATTGAAAGTCGGACGGATTATTACATTATTTAAATACATGGGTAAACAGATATTGAAGGTGGCTCAACCCCGCTTGATGATCCAACCCAAATTGGGGGATACGCCCATCACCGATATGGTGGTTCATCAGGTATTGGCATATTTCTTCATTTATATCTTTTTGTTTGTGGTTGGAGGGCTGATTCTCGTTGGTACCGGCCTGGATTTGATATCCGGGTTTAGTGCAGCCGCTGCGGCTATCGGCAATGTCGGGAATGGTTTGGGACAGGTCGGGCCCTTGGAAAACTATAGTGCGCTACATCCTTTAGCGAAGTGGACCATGACCTTTTTGATGTTAACCGGAAGGTTGGAAATTATGACTATTCTCGTTATGCTTTATCCCGGCTTTTGGAAGAAATAATCATGCAACTGCTGTTCATTTTATCATCAAAACCTTTGTTGCAATTGTGGGCATGAGGATCTATAATCTTTTTATATTTAAAAAGGTTTCGCTTAGCAGGAGGATTTTAACTTGAAGATTATCATTGTTGGAGCGGGAAAACTGGGATATGACTTGACCAAAATCTTATCTCAAGAGGATCATGAAGTGATTGTCATCGACAAGGATGCGGATGCTCTTAAACCGATCGCAGACAATTTTGACGTGATGATTGTCAATGGCAACGGGGCCAGTATTAAGATTTTAGAGAAGGTCCAGGCCGAATCCGCCCAAATGGTTTTGGCTGTCACGGACTATGATGAGTTAAATATTATCGCTTGTATGATTGCAAAACAGTTAGGCGTTCCCATGACTGTCGCCAGGGTGCGTAATCCGGATTATGCTCCGGTGTCGCTGCCGATGATAGGGGCATATCATAATTTTGGAATTGACCTTTATTTAAATCCCGAATACCTGGCTGCCCAGGAAATTTACAGGTTGATCGAAGTGCCCAATGCCACCTCGGTTGGATATTTTGCCGATGGGAAGCTGAGCTTGATCTCCCTTAAGATCAGTGAAAATATGGCGATAGCCGGTAAAAGGATTTATGAGTTAAATTTGGATAAAATTACCGTAGTGGCAATTATCCGCCAAGGGGACGTATTGATACCGAACGGCAGTACCCAGTTACTTCTCAATGATAAAGTTTTTGTGATGGGGAAAACTGCCGGTTTTCATAACTTAAACCCGTTGATGAAATTGAAAACTCCTCGTTTTAAGCGGATTGTGATCGCCGGCGGTGGATTGATCACCGAATATCTGGTTCAAGAGTTGACTACGAAGCGGAATGTCCCGGATATTAAAGTTATCGAACCGTCTTTAGAACGATGCCGGGCCTTATCCCGGCAATTGGAAGGCTGTAGTATTATTCATGCCGATCCGACCCGCCTTGAAATTTTGGAGGAGGAAAATTTGGGAGCGGGAGATATCTTTATTTCTCTCACTGGTTCCGACAACTCCAATCTGGTCGCCTGTATGGTGGCGAAGCAATTGCAGGTGTCTCAGATCCTCTGTGAAATTTCCCGGGAAGATTATATTTCGTTGGCAGAAACCATTGGGGTCACGGCGACCGTTACGCCGCGAATGCTTACCGTAAGTTCGGTATTGAAGGCTATCAAAAAGAAGAATGTTATTGCAGTAAGCCTTCTGAATACAGGAGAGGCTGAGATTTTGGAACTGGAGGTCGAACCGGATGCGCCGGCGACCCATTTGCCATTGAAGCATTTGGAGATACCTGTTGGTATCGTGATCGGGGCTGTGCTTCATGACGGGGAAGTGGTGATTCCTCGGGGAGATACGCGGATCGCCCCGGGGGACCGGGTCATCGTATTTTCCTTAAGAACTATGGCATCATTTGTTGACAAGTTATTCCGCCAAAATGAAACCACTGGGGAAGATGATGCCCAATAGTCCGCGTCTTCAGGTTATTTTGGAATATTTTGGAGAATTTGAACCAATTCTGCGATTTTATAGGGTTTAGTCACTTCAGCAAAAAAACCGTAAGCTTTGGCATTGGACATGATCGGATCATGGGAATAACCGCTGGAAACGATGGCTTTAACATTGGGATCGAATTGCTTAAGTTCTTCCAAAGCGGCTTTTCCGCCCATTCCGCCGGGAACGGTCAGATCCATGATTACGGCATCAAAAGGTTTGCCCATTTTTTTATACTCCCGGTATAAAGTAACCGCTTCTTCTCCGTCTCGGGCCGTCTTGACTTCATAACCGAAGGTTTCCAACATTTCAGAAGTGGCCTGAAGGATTGATTGGACATCATCCATGATCAAAATGCGGCCTTTGTCTTTCAAACGTCGTAACCGGGTTGGGTGGCGAGGAGGTATCCTTTCCTCAGCTGCCGGAAGATAAATGTGAAAAGTTGTTCCTTCATTGACAACGGATTCGACGGAGATATGTCCCTGGTGTCTGGAGATAATCGACAGGGCCATAAACAAGCCGAGGCCGTTGCCATTTTTTTTGGTGGTATAATAAGGGTCAAATATTTTATTGAGGTATTCTTTGGGTATGCCAACACCATGGTCTTTGATCTGAATCTTAATATATCGGCCGGGTTTCAGATTGAGCAAGTTTTCCGGTTGAACGATGGTATTGGTTGCGGTAAATTGAATGGTACCGCCATTGGGCATAGCTTGATCAGCGTTGAGAAAAAGATTGCTGATGACTTGGCTGATCTGCCCGGCATCAACATTAGCCGGCCAAAGGTCATCGGCAATGACATAACTCCATGTGCTCTTGGAGCCACGGAGCACGAATTCAGCGGTGTCAATTAATACTTCTTTCAAGGAGGTGGGTTTGAGAATTGGTGCGCCTCCTCTGGAAAAGGTCAGTAATTGGCGGGTAAGGTTGGATGCGGTAGTTACCGTATCTTCGATTCGGGAAAACAGGTTGCTAATATCGTTGCCCCGGGCTAGTTTTAACTGTGCCAGCTGGACATTGGATAAAATACTGGCCAGAAAGTTATTGAAATCGTGGGCGATTCCTCCGGCCAGATTGCCTAAGACTTCATATTGCTGCATTCTTTCAAAATCTTGCTTCATTCGCTCGGACACATCGATAAAGACGATGACTCCGGCGATGATTTGACCGGAAACGTCCCGAATGGGAGCGGAATTGGCTTCGATCACGGTATAAGAACCATCGTGGCATTGAATATGGATGATTTCATCCCGGACCGTTTCTTCATGGAATATGGAACGGTACAAAGGCCATTCTTCAGCTGAATACGGTGTACCGTCCACATGGAAACCTTTGAGTTCTTTGAAACTGGTGATGGGCTCTTTCCAAATCTCCTGGCTCATTCGGTTGCTGAGGATAATTTCTCCCGACGGGGCCGTGCCAATGACAACACCGAAAGGCAATTGATCAAGGACTGCTCTTAAAAAAGCTTCCTGCTGTTGGGTTAAGTTCATGGCAGCTTCCAGGGCATGGCTGGATTGAACTTCGGCAGTGGTTTCCTTTAGATAAAGAATGAGCCCGATGACTTGGTCGTTCGCATTTTTCACCGGTGATAATGTCCAGTTCCAATAGGTGGTTCCCCGCCAAGGCTCATGGTAGTAGATGAGAGGTTTGGCGCGGTAGGTTATGGCTTTGCCGCTTTCTCTGGTTTGGATAAACAATTGTTCATAATCGTTATCCGGAAAAATTTCGAAGTGATTTCGTCCGAGGAGTTTTTCTTTGGGGTAACCGGAGCCTAGAGCATAGGCTTCATTAACATAGATAAATCTGAAGTCTCGGTCAAGAAAAGCGATTTGTAAATCGGATTGGTTTAAAATGGTCTCCAGGATGGAAATGCCCCATTGGTCTTCATAAGTCTTGAAAAAATCCTTCACTGCGTTCCTCCGGATGTGCGAGTATTATATAATTATTTTCAATAAAATTCTTTATAAACCTCTTTTTTCCAACAAAAACAAAAAAAGGGTTATAGCACAGGTATGGACAACGCTCTTTTGTGAGATGATCTTGAGTAGCCTGATGGCCGATAGGATAAGGGAGGTGAATAATTCTGGCAACTGCGGAAGAAATCCAACAATGTATCGATAGTTGTACTCAGTCAGCCCATATGTTAAGACATGCTGCCTGCAGTATGCTTTGTGCGATGGAACGTCAAACGGCTACTTTGGGTGCTGCCCATATCGAAATGTGCATTAATGCGTTGGTTAATGCCAAAACCTTGAAGTCCTAGGAGGCGAAAATGACCATACGTCAAGTGGAAGAAGCAACGCAAAATTGCCGGCGAAGTGCGGAGCAATTGCGTCAAATGGCCCAAAATGAATCCAATCCTAATGTGCAAAAGCTGCTGTTGGAAGCCGCCCATCATTTGGATGTAGGCTTGGCAGAATTGGAGTATATTATGACGGAGTCGACGGTTTCGATTTAATCGCAGTATCTGGTTTATAGTTTCCAGTACATAATTCACAATAGGATATGGGTTTTTTGAGGAGGAGAGGAATGCCAAGTTTTAGCCATCGAACGAAAAAATATGGTAAAAACGGGCTTCAGGGAAATTTAGAGTATCAAAATAGCCTGATGGCCGTAGAAAACCGGGACGATGAGGAGGAAAGGCTAGAGCCTGAAAGTGAATTATCGACAAAAGTGGTATCGGAAGCTGAAGAAGCGGCAGATTTGGGAACCTTTGACTCGATTTAGATGGGACTCTTATACCGGCAAAACGAAGGTTATGCCGGTTTTTTGTATTTTGGCCGTTTGAAATTTCTTAGATATTCATGGGCGAAATCAAAAGTTTTTTTTGAATATAACAATATACGAAACGCAGATGCTCATTTTAAAACAAAATGCAATACACTGGTTAGAGAACTCCTAAAGGAGGAATGATAATGAGTATCAACCATGTTCCGATTTCAAGTCATCAACATGCGAGGGTTGAGACCCAGCGGATCAAAACCTTAAAAGTGATTGGCGAAGCTGTTGGCCAATTGGTATTGGAAAACAAAGCAGATATCGATGCGATTAAGATTATCAAAGTTGATGCTGAACTTCGGGATACTACCGATCATTTATTCAAAAATAAAGTGGTTAAGCAGGGAATCATTCATAAGCAAATTCTGTATGTAGACCCCTATGATGTGGTACGCCATGCTTCCGAGGATGTCCCGTTTATGTTGACTGTGGATATTCCGGGGGTTGAACCCAATCCGTTTACGGAGGTTCAAAACCATCTGCTCGATCTGGAAGTTGATTTTACGCTGAAACCGGCCTGCCATGATAAGAAGGGAGAAATCATTCAAAAGACAGTGGCTCATATTTTGGTAAGGGTTTCTGAATGGGCCCTTGTGGATGTTGTCACCAAACATGATATTTTCCCGAAGGTAAGCCATTCCAAAGGGTATAAATCCTTTGTCAAATGTTATAACCGGTAAAAAGATAAAATAATTTTAATTAGTAGGGGCCGCTATGGCGGCCCTTAACCATTAACCGGGCAATGAAAGGGGATGGTCCCGTGACAGATTCATCGGGAAGCCAATGGTTATTTCGTGTAGAATCTCTTCCCTTTGACATGGATCCGGGATTGGAGTTAACCTATGTTGAACAAGATGATGTAGGAATGAAGTTCATTGGCGATCTCCCGTTTTTCTGGGATGGTAATTCAAAAAACGGCACCGGTCCATGTCTTTACGACGATGAACGGGTTTATCGGGTGGTAAAGGTAGATTATGTGAATAATCTGATATGGCTTGAGGAACAATAAGTAAAATATTATCCGAAATTTAGTTTTAAATTTTGGCTTTACTTTTAGGCAAAGCTTGATATAATAAATGGTAATTAATGTTACTATAGTTTGACCGCGATGACAGAGGATAGTAAACCAGATCGCTTTTTGTACAGAGAACCCCGGGCGCTGAGAAGGGGTAAAAAAGAACTGGTTGAACAGGCTCTTGAGCTTTGCACCGAGACTATTCGGGAGAAATTCTCAATGGTTTAGGCTGTAACGGGTGCGCCCGTTAACGCGCCAGAGTATACGTATTTCTATGTTTGTTTGTGGAAATACCGTACTTGTTGAGGCTGATACTGTCAAGTGTCGGTAAATTGGGGTGGCACCACGGGATTAAAGCTCTCGTCCCCAGGATTATATCCTGGAGACGGGAGCTTTTTATATGTTTAAAAATACGGTACCCCTTTGAATGTGGGAAAGATTGGCGTTATAAAGGCGGCGTTTGAAATCAACAGAAAAGGATAATGACGAATATGGGAGGATCTATTCATGAATGACTTTGATGGAAAAGAAAACAATGTTTTGCATGTTTATGAAAGCAGGCCTCAATTTCCCAAGCGGGCAGTGATTACCGGCGGGATGCCCTATGGGATTAAAGACCTTCATCTTGGGCATATTGGCGGTGTGTTTGTTCATGCGGACACGTTTGCCCGTTTTTTAAGAGATCGAATCGGTAAAGAAAATGTGATCTTTATATCGGGGACGGATTGTTATGGCTCGCCAATCGTGGAAAGCCATCGGCAGTTGGTGGAGAAGGGGGAGTTCGACGGCACTCTCGATGATTTGGTCCGGTATTATCATGAACGCCAAAAAGAAGTATTGGAAGCATATTGCATTAGCCTCGATTTTTATGGGGCGTCAGCCATTGGACGTGCTGCCGAGATTCACCGGCATGTCTCCGCGGATATTATCCGGAAATTATATCAGAACGGTTTTCTGACGAAGTTGACCACTTCCCAGTTTTTCGATAGTGAGCACGGAGTATTTTTAAACGGGCGGCAAGTGGTGGGGCGGTGCCCGATAGCTGGTTGCTCGTCGGAACGGGGTTATGCGGATGAGTGTTCTCTGGGGCATCAATATATGCCGGCTGATTTGATTAATCCCGTCAGTACCTTGTCGGGAAAGAAACCCGAGATGAGAGAGGTGACTAACTGGTATTTTAAACTGGATCAATTTCACGATCGTCTGGTGGAGTGGGTTGAATCCCTCAAGCAATCGCCGGATAGCCGGAATTTTGTGATTCGAAGTATTCAGGAGTTTTTAGAGCCGCCGGTTATTCATGTTAAACGGGAGCAGATGGATATTTTACAAACCTTGCAGACCCAACTTCCCCAATTTACGCTGTACGATGAAGCCAACAAATCGTCGGTAATTATGATCTTTGATAACGTTGCAGAGCGGGAGAAAGCCTGTGCCATTCTTACTGAACACAAAATCCGTTATCGTACCGGGAAAACCTTGGTTCCGTTCAGACTGACCGGAAATATCGAATGGGGCATTCCGGCGCCTGTTATTGAAGGATTGGCGGATTTAACAGTTTGGGTTTGGCCCGAATCTCTTTGGGCCCCGATCTCATTTACCAAGACTTGTCTTGAACTCCGATACAGGGATCCGGAATCTTGGAAAGATTGGTGGTGCTCAAAAGAGGCTCAGGTTTATCAATTTATCGGAGAAGATAACGTGTATTTCTACGGGCCTGTTGAGATGTCGTTGTGGATGGCTTTACAATCCGGTTCGCCTTCGGTCGATCCGCCGGAGGGGGAAATACAGCTGCCCAAGCTCATTGTGAACAATCATATTCTCTTTCTTAATAAGAAGGCAAGTAGCAGCGGAGCTGTAAAACCGCCGACTGCAAAAGAGCTGCTTGAATACTATACGCCGGAGCAGCTGAGAGCTCATTTTCTTGGGTTGGGGCTTGGGATTAAAAGTGTAGGATTCCAACCTAAACCTTTCAATCCCAGAGCCAAAGAGACAGACAATGACCCTGTACTTAAAGAAGGAAACCTTTTAACCAATGTCTTCAACCGGGCGGTTCGTTCCTGTTTTTATACTGCTCAGAAATACTATGATGGAATAATTCCGGTGGGAGATATCAGTAAAAACGTTTTGAAGGAGTCGCGGGAGGCCATTCTTGAATACGAAAAACTGATGGCCCAATTTAACTTTCACTTAGTGATGAATTTGTTGGATACCTATATCCGGAGTATCAACAAAGACTGGGCCAAAAATATGAAAGAAGCGGAGGAAAGCCAAAACGAAGACCTCCGGCGGCAAGTGCTGATCGATACATTCCACCGGGTTCGGACGGCTCTCGTTCTTATGCATCCCATTGCTCCTTCCGGGACGGAGATGGTCCGGGAATATTTAAGAGTAGGTGAGGCCATTTGGAGCTGGGAACGAATCTTTGAGCCTATTTATCACTTTATGGAGAACCCGGAAACCCACAAACTAAAATTCCTTGAACCAAGAGTAGATTTCTTTAAAAAACATCCCAGCCAATTTCTTTAAATGGAAGAAAGGATATCCATAGGATATCCTTTCTTCATTTTAATACAGTATTTCACGGGCATGTTTAAGGATTTGGCGGACCGGAAGTTGATTGGGACAGCGGGATTCGCATAATCCACACGAAGTACAGTTTTTCAGTTTATAGCGAACATCCCATTGGATTTCATTAAATTGGTTTTTGGCGCTTTCAATGTTTAAGAATTTGTAGAGGTTATAATAGCCCAATATGCCGCCGACCTCCAGCTTTTGAGGGCAGGGGAGGCAATAGCCGCAACCGGTACAGCGGGGCTCCGAAGATCCGATAATTTGATTGGCCTCTTCCAGGATGGCTTCGGGGGACATTGGATTTTGGCGGGATGTTTCTTCGATCCATTTGGCATAGTCGACTTCAGCTTCGGAAGTAAACCCGATCAGAAGGTGGACATTATCCAAGGCCATCAGGTAGCGCAAAGCCAATTCTTTAAGACGTTCATTGCTGGCAAGAAAACCGCCGCCCAGCGGATTCATGGCGATCACTTTGATACCGTGTTCACTGGCATATTTGACGGCCTCCATCCGGGTTAGATTTGTGATGTTCAAGGGCAATGTGACCGTTTCAAAATGGCCGGATTTGAGATAGTTGATAATGGTATTGGAATCAGCGTGGGTAGTAATGCCCAGATGCCGGACGCGTCCGGCTGCTTTCTCCTTTAAAAATCCTTCATACCATCCTCCGGGTTTAAACGCTTCCTCGTATTGTTCCATGGTATGACAAACCCACAAATGGTAATAGTCAACTTGAGAGAGGCCTAACCGGTCCAGGGATTGTTGAAAGACTTTGGCAAAGTCTTCAGCAGTCCGCACGCCGAAGCCTTTTTCCTGTTCGAATTTTTCGCCTACTTTCATTCCACCGTTTCCGGTGCCGCATTTGATGGAGACCAAGGCCCGTTCCCGGTAATCTCCGGCCTTAAGAGCTTCACCCACCCAGGCTTCTGAGTTTTCGGTCGCACTTTGCAGCCGATATAAGGGTGCAGTATCTAAATAATTAAATCCGTAATCGATGGCTTTCCGAATAAGCTGTACGGCAGTTTCACGGTTGGGAAGCCGCATAGTACCGATGATTATCTTATTTAATTCCATTATGGGTCCTCCTTACTTAAAGTTCATTTATTATAGCATTATCTTTTTTTGGAAACAAGCGATGATAATTTTGCCGAGAAAATCTTAAAGAACGAGGGGATACTATGAAAAACAATAAAAGGGGCAGAACAATGAAGAAGCAACGAATGAATTTTAAGGATGATCTAGAAGAGGTGAAAAACGGGATGGCTCTCGACCTTCTGGCGGATGAGCCGGGCGAAGCGGAGGCAGCCATGGTTTTAAATGCATTGGTCGATGATCCGGAGGAACTTCAACAGGAGGCTGAGGCATTGACCGATGTTGTGGTGGAGGGAGAAGGAGCGGATGGTACGGATGAAATGTAGAGGATCTGTTGGATAAACCGTCTCCGGAATGGAAACGATGGGTGTAAAAAGAATGGATTGATGGAAATGCTTCAGGATAAAACAATACGCGGTGCAGTTTGCGGAATATTCGGCAATCTGCTGAAAAATATCGTGGAATTTCTCTTTTGGGACGTTCACTGGCTCAAGCATCCCTTGTCCCACTTTGCTGCCAGTATATTTGTCGAACCCAACCACGATATGTTTTTTGGGTCGGGGCTTGGTTTTCTGATGGATTATCTTTATGGAGCCTTTTTGGGTGTTGTCTTCATTTTTCTGATTTCCAGGGTGGAGGAGCAGTATATCCAGATAAAGGGGTTGTTGTATGGGTCATTTGTTTGGTTCTTTTCCTATAGTGGCATACGGGCTTTGCCAGTTGTAAAACTGAGGGGAGCGGGGGAGATTGATGCTTTCCTTGAGTTTTTAGTCCATTTAGTCTTTGGCTTAGGCATAGGTTTAACTATACAAATATTAAACCGTTATTACCGACGCTCGGCAACATCCTGAGTTTAGATCGCAGGAGATTAATGTTTGGTATTCAACCAGGAGACTAATTTGATCCAGAGAATGCCGAGAATCCATCCGCCGAGGACATCGGTGGTAAAATGGACCCCCAGATAAACACGGCTTATTCCTACTAAAACCGGTAAAACGAATAGGCATATTGCTGCCGGATGAAGTTTTCGCCGAGAATCTTTAACAAACAATAAATAGGCGATGATACCGTATGTGATAGTTGACATCAGAGTATGGCCGCTTGGAAAACTATAGCCGGATGCATCCGTCAGCCAGGGAAGGGGAGGACGTTCCCGATGAAAGGCCCATTTGAGGGTTTCATTCATGATTTCGCCGAGAGTGACGGTGAAGAAGAAGACTCTGAAATGGGTCCATTTTTTATGATATGCGAAATAACCCAGCATTCCCAGGGACACAAGGATAATCACGAAAACGGAACCAAATTGGGTAATCATCTGAAAAAAACGGGTCAGAACCGGATTCCGAATAGCCGTAATTCCGGAAGAGACGAGGTTATCCAGTTGAGTTATCCATTCCATGGGGGGCTTGGCTCCTTTTCGGATTGGTTCGTATAATTATATCAATTTTGAGAGGGTTCTGCCAATAGGGTAACCATGATGTATAGTTTTTAAAGAATCGAAGTCATGTTTCCGTCTTTATGTTAAAGTTAAAAATTATGTCGACAGGAGGCTTTTTGCCCTCCTGCACCTCCTAAAGTCAAGTCGTTTCCGTTGCCCTGAACCCGCCGTAATGGATGCGGCGGCAATAATAGCGATGGCGAAGCCTTATCTATTGATGGTCAGGGATGTAAGCTCCAGGCTGGGGCGAATAAGCGAGAGGACATGGACGTCGGGAGCGTAAAATCGGGATTGGAGGGGTCTGGGGACATAATTGTCCCCAGCTGTGGGTTCCCAAAGGGGTTGACCGCACCACCCCTTGGGAAAAATTCGTTCATTGAGCTCACCCATGCGGCCGACAGGCCGTTTTTGGAGATTCTGGGAAGCATACAGAGAAAAACCATCCGTTTTGGATGGCTTAGATAAATTAGGTAGATATAGAAATAAAGCTAATTATTCCAAACTGATATGGGCTTTCCAGTTGAGGCCGTTGTTGTTATCCCAGTTATCGGCATTGTCTTTAAAGCAGAATTCAACTTCCGGTGAATCCGGTTGAATTCTAGCCGTGAAGCTACCATTGTAGTTTCTTTCCATTTTAACTGTTGTGGTATTGGCCCAATCATGGGTCCCATAATGGAGATAGACTTCCTTAGCACCGGCGTTTTTAAGTAGCCCTTGATAATACACATGAAGTTGTTGGGTGTCTTGGGTTACAAAGGCTTCAATGGATACGGGCTGATCGGGATCGCCCCCAAATTCATGACGAGCAGTGAGATTTGAATTGATCGCCCATTTTAATAGATTAATCATCGCACTATCCTCCTTTGCAGTTATTATCCCCGTTCTGTCCCTAATTACCTAAGGAAATCATATCCCCCGCTACTAACCGTTGGTGAGTTGGTAAGGGCTATGAAAATCGTTTCGAATTAAATTGAAATGTTTGCAAAGTCAATGAAATTGTTTATAATATAGGAAATATCTCACTTGTTATGAGGTGGTTTACAACAATGGAGGATAGCGCTAAGATGGAAGATCTTAAAAATAAAGTTGACGAATGTGAAACGTCGGCGCCAGTTCCTGATTTGCCGTCTAATTTTATACAAGATATAATCAACGAAGACCTTAAAAATGGCAAAAATGACGGAAGGGTCCATACCCGGTTCCCTCCCGAACCTAACGGATATTTACATATCGGACATGCGAAATCCATTTGCTTGAATTTTGGCATCGCCGCTAAATACGGCGGATTATGCAATCTCCGGTTTGATGACACCAATCCTTCCAAAGAAGATACGGAATATGTAGAATCCATTATGGAAGATGTCCGTTGGCTGGGTTTTGATTGGGACGACCGTCTTTTTTATGCTTCCAGTTACTATGAACAGCTATATCAATATGCTGTCGATCTGATCAAAGCGGGTAAAGCCTATGTATGTGAGTTGACTCCCCAGCAAATCAAGGAATATCGGGGGACCCTGACAGAACCTGGAAAAGAAAGCCCCTATCGGAACCGGTCGGTTGAAGAAAACTTGGACTTATTTGCACGGATGCGGGCCGGTGAGTTTCCGGACGGCTCCATGACTCTGCGGGCGAAGATCGATATGAGCTCTCCCAATATCAATATGCGAGATCCGGTGCTCTATCGGATCATGCGAGTTCATCATCACCGTACCGGCGATGAATGGTGTATTTATCCGATGTATGATTATGCCCATCCTATTTCCGATGCCTTAGAAGGGATTACTCATTCCATTTGTACATTGGAATTTGAAGATCACCGGCCGCTTTACAACTGGGTCATTGAAAACTTGGATTTACCGAGCAAACCTCGGCAAATTGAGTTTGCTCGTCTGAACATGACCCATACGGTGATGAGCAAACGGAAATTGTTGGACCTGGTGAAACGAAATATCGTCTCCGGCTGGGATGATCCGCGGATGCCCACCATTTCCGGTTTGCGTCGCCGGGGCTATACTCCTGAGTCCATTCGGGCCTTTTGTGAAAAAATCGGTGTGGCTAAAGCCAACAGCACAGTAGAGATTGCCCTTTTGGAACATTGTCTCCGGGAAGATCTTAACGCTCGGGCGCCCCGGGTTATGGCGGTGTTAAATCCTTTAAAAGTGGTTATTGACAACTATCCCGATGATTTGGTGGAAGAGTTTGAAGCTGAAATCAACCCGGAAAAACCGGAAATGGGGACCAGAAAAGTTCCTTTTTCCAAGGTGATTTATATTGAGCAGGATGATTTCACTGAAAATCCGCCAAAAGGATATTTCCGGTTAGCCCCGGGTCGGGAAATCCGCTTAAAGCATGCTTATTATATTACCTGTCAGTCGGTGGTGAAGGACGAAAAGACCGGCGAGATCCTTGAGGTTCATTGCACCTATGATCCGGAAAGCCGCGGGGGATGGACACAAGACGGCCGTAAGGTTAAAGGAACCTCCCATTGGGTATCGGCAGCTCATGCCATTCCTGCCGAAGTCCGGCTCTATGATCATCTGTTTTTAGATGAATACCCGGGCGAAGATGCGACGGTCAATCCTAATTCTGTGGTTTACCTGACCCATTGTATGGTAGAGCCCAGTTTGGCAGCAGCGAAGCCCGGAGACCGCTTCCAGTTTTTACGGCAAGGATATTTCTGTGTGGACCCGGATTCCACGGATAAGCGCTTAGTGTTCAACCGGACAGTTGGCTTGAAGGATTCCTGGGCTAAAAAATCGTAAACTTGCCATGTAAAACCCTCCTGTAAAGGAGGGTTTTTTTAATGGGCTGAAGGGGTAACTTTAGCGACTTTGGATATACTAATTTCAAAAAAGGATGAGGGAGGAATCTGAATGCCTCGGAAGAAAACGGAAGAGGTCGTTGACGGTATTTTTATGGAACCGGTACCGATCACCTTAGGAGATGAAGTGAGGATCCGATATAAAGGATTATTGGCCCAATCGGGCGCCAACAAGGTTTATCTGCATATGGGTTATGGAGCCAATGAATGGAGAAATATCGAAGACATTCCTATGCGTAAACTGAGGGATGGAAGTTGGTCAGCTACGGTCCAAGTCAGTGATCCATCCAGTTTGAATTTTTGCTTCCGGGATGATGCCGAAAATTGGGACAATAACTACGGACGAAATTGGACTTATCAGGTGCATGACGGAGATCAACTTTCACATTAAAAATTTAAATTTACCATAAAAGGAAAAAATTAGTTTCTCGCGAAATTAATTACAAAACTTAAAACCGGGTCTCAATCCAAACGAGGAGGGATCGGCGTGAAAATCCTCATCGTGGATGATTCGCTGCTTGTCCGAATGATGTTAAAAGACTGCCTCGTTAAAGCCGGCTTTAAAGTCGTAACTGCGGCCAACTTCAAAGAGGCCGAAGTAATGTTCGCACTATTTCATCCGCAAATCATTATCAAAGATTTGTATATGAAAGGATGGAATTTAGTGGATTCGATCCGGTTTTTTAAAGAATTGGATTCTAAGGTTAAAATTATCCTTTGTACAACCCTTTCGTGTAATGCTTTGCTTATTGAAGGGCTTAAGGCCGGTGCTACCGATTTTTTAGTCAAACCATTGGATCAAGAGAAAGTCCTAAATTTAGTGAAAAAGCTAGCTGCCTCCTAGTTTGGTTTAATTTACATAAAGGGATGACAGCATGATTCGACCAAATTACTCCGAAACTATTGTCGGAGTGATTTTTTTGTTCAGGCGATATATTATTTTTACATTTGTATTGATAGTAGCCCTTTTCTTGGTTGTACCCATTGGAGCGGATCCCTCCGATGTTGTTCTCGATCAGGAAGTTCAGCTGGAGGTTCCTGGAGCTTTTAAGACAGTCGATGCGGACGGAAATGGTAAAGCCGAAGCTATCGAATTTACGATCGCCATCAAGTCGTACCGCGAAGGAAACTTTACGCTGACTGCTACTTTGGAAGCTCAGGAAGGTGCAGACTGGGTTCCGATAGCGACAACCGTTGATTCGTTTAAATGGACTGCCAAGAATAATGTGGCTAAAGTCGTTTTTTATCCATCCAAACTCATTGAAAAAAAGTTGAACGGCCCTTACCGGGTTAGTGTTGCCTTAAAAGAAGGCAATTGGGGACTTCCGGAGCAGGTGGCAGGTTTCACGGAGCAATACACATGGCAAATGTTTGAGGACAAAGGGGTAATGGATGAAACTGCTGTCGGCATTGCTTCATCCGCAGACGCCAAACGGGCTGCTGAAATGTGGGCCACATTAAATAAGATTGAATTAGGCGAATTTGTGGGTGTCAGTTATGATTATGATACCTGGCAAGTTGATTTTAAACCCAAGCGTTGGAATGGCTGGCTCTATCGTTTTTTGGTCCATGCAGACGGTCAGGTTCGATTTCTGCGGCTTAATCCAAAAGGATAGAGGATGGATGAGGTGCAGAAACATGTTGAATCGATGAAAAAAGGGTTGCCTGATTACATCAGGTAACCCTTTTTAAGCGGCGAAAACATGATCGCCGATTTGGATGATGGTTGTCCGAGACCGAATCCACTTAGAAGAGGTTTTGGCAGGATTGTAAAAATACAGTGCGCCATAGGTCGGATCCCAGCCCTTCAATGCCAATTGGGCAGCTTTATAGGCGGAAGCCACCGGTTCGTTCCAGATTTGTCCGTTGGATACGGGTTCAAACTCGCCTTTTTTGAGTACATTGGCTGTGACGGTCTTCGGGAATTTGCCGGATTTTATCCGGTTTAAAATTACTGCACCAACTGCAACCTGACCTTGTAACGGTTCTCCTTTGGCCTCGGCGCTGATGATGCGGACCAGCATAGTATATTCTTTTGCGGATAAGACCGTTTTCGGTGTGGTAGTCTTTGATGCCGTCGTGGAAACTTCGGCACTTTTAGTACTTACTGTTGCTGGTGTGGCCGGCTGGTTTGCTTTCGTCACTGCTACAGTTGTTGGGTTGGTCATAGCTGTTTGGTTTGTTTTCGTGGCCGGTTTTTCAGTTGTTTTATCTGTTTGTTGAGGCGGCTGAACCGTTGTCAGGGTTTTAGTCTTGACCGGTTCCTTGACGGTTACCATTGCTGTTTGCCGGGATGAATCGGTACCTGAATCGAAAATGACGACGCTTGGGATAACCACCGAATAGCTAAAGATACAAAACGCCATAAGGGAGCTTAATACCTTTTTCGTCATTTCAGTCGCCTCCTTTCTATTGTTAAATTCCAAAAATTAATTTCTAGTCGACAAAAATGACGCATTAAGTATTATAACAGCGGATGCCCTAGAGATGTAGTGGTAATTGTTTGTAATAAATCTTCTGTAAACGGGTAGGAGTTTTGAGGTGTTTCCCCGAAATAGCTTAGCGAAGTGTAAATAAGGGTAAGTTAAAATAAAGCTGGAGTGGTGATCATGGATTTGTTTTCGCAAGGGCCGGAGATCTCCCGGGAAGCTCCGTTGGCAGCCCGGATGCGTCCGCGGTCCTTGGCCGAGTTTTACGGACAAGAACATATTGTCGGAGAAGGCCGTTTGTTACGGAGGGCGATTGAAGCGGATCGGCTGACTTCGATGATTTTTTATGGGCCACCCGGAACCGGAAAAACCACATTGGCGGAGATCATTGCCAAGACCACCCAATCGCATTTTGAACGTTTAAATGCTGTAACGGCCGGTGTAGCTGATATCCGCCGGGTAGTGGATGAAGCACGGGAGCGTTTGAAATTTTACCGTCAAAAAACGCTCTTATTTATCGATGAGATTCACCGGTTCAGTAAATCGCAACAGGATGCATTGCTGCCGGCGGTGGAGGAAGGAATCATTGTGCTTATCGGAGCCACCACTGAAAATCCCTTTTACGAAGTGAATGCTCCGTTGGTTTCCCGAAGTATGATCTTCAGGTTAAATCCACTGACCCGGGAAGAATTGAAAGCCATTATTGAATCTGCTCTCCGGGATTCGGAGCGGGGCTTGGGTTATATGCGGATCGAGCTTGCCGAAGATGCCCTTGATTTTTTGTTGAATGTAGCCGATGGCGATGCACGGATGACTTTAAATGCTTTGGAATTGGCAGCGGTCACCACCAAACCGGATCCGGCAACCGGCATTCGGTATTTGACCTTAGCAGTTATGAAAGACTGCATCCAACAACGTCCGTTGGTCTATGACAAACAAGGGCAGGCCCATTATGATACGATTTCGGCGTTTATCAAGTCGATGCGGGGATCCGATCCGGATGCGGCTGTTTATTATTTAGCCCGGATGTTAACGGCAGGGGAAGATCCCAAATTTATCGCCCGCCGGATGATGATTCATGCGGCGGAGGATGTGGGCAATGCGGATCCCAGGGCATTGCTCATCGCGACTGCGGCAGCGCAGGCTGTCGAGATGATTGGGCTTCCTGAAGCGCAGATTATTATGTCTCAGGCGGCCATTTATATTGCAACGGCACCTAAATCCAATGCCTGCTGTGCTGCGATTCATCAAGCCATGGCGGATGTTCAGGATCTGGAAAATAAAATGGTCCCTGCGCATTTACGGGACAGTTCCCATCCGGGCGTCCATAAGCTGGGGGATGGAGTCGGTTATCGCTATCCTCATGATGATCCTGAAGGATATGTCCCTCAAGATTATTTGCCTGAAAATCTTTTGGATAAAACCTATTACCATCCCACGAACAGAGGGTATGAGCGGGAGATCCAAGATTATCTCGAACATATTCGTAAGCGGAAAGCAAAAGGAGAATAACTCATGAACAATACTCCCCGGGTGTTGATTTATACGGCAAAACTTATTGACAATTACCGGAAGATTCAGCGTCGGTGTTCGCAAGCGGGGATTGAGATTACGGCGGTCGTTAAAGGCGTTGCCGGAGATCGGCGGATCATCCAGGCCTTTGTCGATAGTGGGATCACCGATATTGGGGATTCCCGGTTGGAAAACCTGCGGTTGATGTCAGATCATCCCCGGGTTTGCCCTACATTACTTCGTTTACCGGCCATGTCCGGATTGGATGAAGTGTTGCGATATGCTAAGCGAAGTTTGAATGCAGAGATCGAGGTCTTGCGTTTGTTGAACGAGAGGGCTTCGGCTGCCCGTATGACTCATGAAGTCATGTTAATGGTCGATCTGGGCGATCTGCGGGAAGGCGTCGATCCGGCGGATCTGCGTAGATTGGCAAAGGAGTGCCAGACCTTAACTTCTCTCCGGGTTACCGGGATTGGAACCAATTTTTCCTGCTTTGCCGGGGTACCGCCCACTGAGGAAAAACTGAAATTGTTGGTTGAATTAGGCCGAATGCTTCGGGATGAATACGGTTTTCCCATCGAACGGGTTTCCGGGGGGAATTCCAGCAGCTTGCCGTTGGTATACGACGGGACAATACCTTCGGGCATCAATCATTTGCGGATTGGTGAAGGCATTTTACTTGGGAAAGAGACCCTTTATGGAAACCGGCTTCCGGATTTGCACCCGGATGCTTTTATTGTTGAGGCGGAGGTGCTTCAGTCTCAGATTAAACGGAGCCGTCCCGAAGGCAAGATCGGTCGGAATGCTTTTGGCCATGAAGCGGTTATTCCGGAGGTGGAAGCGGGATATCGGGTTCTCTTAAATATTGGAGCCCAGGATGCGGCATTAAACGGATTGATGCCGTTAGATCCCGGGATTACTGTCCTCGGTGGCAGCAGCGACTATCTGGTGGCAGCAAGTACCCGGCAGTTGTCGGTAGGTACCCGGCTCCGGTTCATCCCTGATTACTGGAGTCTTTTAACCACCATGTCCACCGTTTATATTAAGAAAGAATACTTTGAGTAAGCCATGATATGCTGCAGTTTGGGCATTTGGCCATTTAGGTTAAAAAGTACATAGTGCACAGTTCGCAGTTTACAAATTAATTTATTGAAAACTGGTTTATAATGTATAATTTTTGTTAGATAATAAGCATGCAGATTTATCCCAATTTGGAACCGGTTATGCAAAACCAGTCTAAACCAAACTGTCGGCAATGTACTGTGAACCGAGCACACCCATTAGAAAACATGAACATTGGGTTAATGTTGTGAGTTATATTGACAGTAAAATAAAGGTATGTTAGGATTTAATTAAATCATACTAAATTAGTAGGAATTGAAAAGCGGGTGTCCGTACCGGTTTCCAAATTCTACGTTTTAAAGTTTCGTGGGAGGTGTAATTATGGGAGAACGGATTTATTTCGACCATGCGGCGACAACCGGGGTTGACCCGAAAGTATTGGAGGCGATGATTCCGTATTTCAGTCAAACTTTCGGCAATCCGTCGAGCATTCACTCTTTTGGGAGGGAAACCCGGAAGGCTATTGAGGAAGCCCGTCAGATTGTCGCAGCGGAAATTGGGGCAGCTGCTCCCAATGAAATATATTTTACAGGTAGCGGTTCTGAAAGCGACAATATGGCGTTGCGCGGGGTCGCCGAGGCTTATCGGGATAAAGGACGACATATTATCACATCATCGATTGAACATCATGCGGTACTGGATACCTGCCATTATTTGGAGAAAAACGGTTATAAGGTCACATATTTGCCGGTTGATTCCGATGGATTGGTTCATCCGGAGACTGTACTGGACGCGTTAACACCAGAGACCATTTTAGTCTCCATTATGCATGCCAATAATGAAATTGGAACCATTCAACCCATTGCCGAAATCGGGAAATTACTTAAAGAGCGGAACATTTTGTTCCATACGGATGCGGTTCAAACGGTAGGGACGATTCCTGTGAATGTCCAGGATTTAAACGTTGATTTGCTGTCCATGGCCGCTCATAAATTTTATGGGCCAAAAGGTACCGGTGCTTTATATATCCGACGCGGGGTCAAGGTAAATCCGTTGATTTACGGAGGTGCTCAGGAACGGAACCGGCGGGCCGGGACGGAAAACATCGCTGGAATCGTCGGACTGGCCAAAGCATTGCAACTGGCCAACAGCCATTTGGAAGAGAACCGGGCCCGAATAACGGAACTTAGGGATTATCTGATTGACCGGGTGTTGTCAGAGATGGATTACGTCCGGTTAAATGGGCATCGCACCAAGCGGCTGCCGGGAAATGCCAATTTCAGTTTCGATTTCATTGAAGGTGAGTCCCTCCTTCTCAATCTTGATTTAAAAGGGATTGCAGCGTCCAGCGGTTCAGCATGCACTTCCGGATCATTGGAACCGTCCCATGTTCTACTGGGTATTGGATTGTGCCATGAAACAGCCCATGGTTCTCTCCGGGTTTCCTTGGGGAAAGGGAACACCCGTGAGGAAGTAGATTACTTTATGAGCGTTTTGCCGGAGATCGTGAATAAACTCCGGGCTATGTCGCCTTTATATCATGCAGAAACTGAACGAAAGGAGTGCGCGTCATGTACACGGAAAAGGTAATGGACCATTTTCAAAATCCCCGTAATGTCGGTGAACTTAGCGATGCCAACGGCATTGGTGAAGTGGGCAATGCTACCTGCGGGGATATTATGAAGATATATATCAAAGTTGAAGATAACCGGATTGTGGATATTAAATTTAAAACCTTTGGTTGCGGTGCTGCTATCGCCACCAGCAGCATGGTAACGGAGATGGTGAAGGGCAAGACGATAGAGGAGGCCCTCCAAGTTACCAACAAAGCGGTAGCTGAGGCATTGGATGGCCTTCCTCCTGCAAAAATGCATTGTTCAAATTTGGCAGCTGACGCATTGCATAAGGCCATCGAAAATTATCGGGCAGGTCAGAACGGCGGATGAAGCAGCGGGTCATTATGGCGATGAGCGGAGGGGTCGACAGCTCGGTGGCAGCAGCCTTACTCTTGGAAGAGGGATATGAAGTGATCGGCGTCACGATGCAGCTCTGGGATAATGATCTTCCCTATGGCACTGAGGTGGAAGGGGGTTGCTGTTCCCTGAGTGCAGTGGATGATGCACGGGCAGTGGCTAACACCTTGGGTATTCCCTATTATGTGCTGAACATGCATGCTCCATTTCGAGAGAAAGTGATTGACTATTTTGTTGATGAGTACCTGCAGGGGCGGACCCCCAATCCCTGTATTGTCTGTAATAAAAGCGTCAAGTTCGATCTTTTGCTGGAGAAAGCAGCTTCGCTGGATGGAGATTTTCTTGCCACCGGTCATTATGTCCGTCGCAGCTTTGATGCTGAAAGAGGGCGATTTATCCTTCGTCGAGGCGTCGATCTTTCGAAAGATCAAAGTTATGTGTTGTATGGAATGACCCAACCTCAGTTAGCAAAGACTTTATTTCCGCTGGGTGGTTATACCAAAGCCGCCATTCGGGAGAAAGCGGCTGAATTGGGTTTGAGAGTGGCCTCCAAACCGGACAGCCAGGAGATCTGTTTTGTTCCGGACCAGGATTATGGCCGCTTTATTGAGGATTATCAGCCCGGGTCTGTCCAGCCCGGCAATATTGTGGATGAGAGTGGCAAAGTCTTGGGACGCCATCGCGGGATCATTCATTATACCATCGGGCAGCGGAAAGGGCTGGGGATTGCCGCTCCGGAACCCTTGTTTGTCAAGGAGATTCGTCCGGATACCAATGAAATCGTGGTGGGGCCGGCTGAATCCGTTTTCTTTAAAGGCCTGTTAGCCAATGAGCTCAATTGGATCCTTTGGGATGATTTAAACGGGGAATTGGAAGCCCAAGCCAAGATTCGTTACAGTGCCCAGCCTGTACCGGCACTAATAAAACCGGAACCTGGCGGCCGGGTCCGTGTAGAATTTGAAACGCCTCAACGGGCAGTTACTCCGGGACAGGCTGTGGTCTTTTACCAACAGGATCTGGTTTTGGGTGGAGGAACCATCGTGCAGGCGATATAATCTATGTTTAGCCGAGACTTTTCCGGGGGATAATAAGCACTGTGAATGCAAATTGTCTCCCGGAAAAGAGGTGAACTAAGTGAATAAAGTTATTAGCGGAGTGATTGCCGGAAGTATGGTTGGGGCGGCCGTCGGTGCGGCGATGTTATTTCAAAATAACCGGAACCGCCATCGTTGGATGCGTATGAGTTATCGACGGGGCCGACAATTTAGCCGCCAAGCCGGACATACTTGGAAAATGGTGCGGGATCAAGCCATGCATTTGACTTCAGGTATGCGGCGGAATACGGGAATGATGTCCCGAAATTTTATCCGGCGTATGCATTAACTTAATATGGTATTCATATTTTCCGAGATATAGGCGCACAATTGTGCGCTTTTCTAATAAGTCGAGTTAAAGATTAATTGAAAGAAGGTTCTCCGACGTTTATTAAGAAAAAAACTGGGTTTCTTATTATAACGGTTCTCCTCTTAGGCGTGGTCATCTATTTATCCCAAACTATGCTGGCCCCCTTTTTAGTGGCTTTTTTTTTAGCCTATGCCATCAATCCGCTGGTTGAATTTTTGGAGCGAAAGGGGGCCAGGCGGGAATACGCCATCGTCACTGTTTACATTGGTTTGGCCATTGTGGCGGCTGTTTTTTTGGTTTGGTCATCCCACGCCTTCTCAATGACTTAACCCGGGCCTTGCAGAAAATTCCGGTGTTGGTTGATGAGTTTCACAAGATAGAACGGGCTGTAAACCGAATTCTTAGTCATTGGGAAATGTGGCCTCAATGGAAGTTTCTCACTTCGGAAGTGACCCGCCGCAGCGAATTGTGGTTGCGCCGGTTTATGATTGATCTGGCAGAAAGCGCCGTCAATCTCTTTTCGCAGACCCTTTATTTCATTTTGGTTCCATTGATCTCGTACTACATCAGTCGGGATTATCCCCGGATGAAGAGGACAACCCATCATTGGCTGGAGAAACATTTCGGAGAGCATTGGACGCAAACGTTTTTAGAGATTGATGCGGTATTTCGTTTATATATCCGGGGCCAATTATTGGTGACGTTAATTGTCGGACTGTTAATCAGCATTGGTCTGGTGTTGATGGGATTTGAGATCGCCTTTTTCTTGGGGATGCTTGCCGGAATTTTTAATCTCATCCCCTATTTCGGGCCGGTAATGGGTGCCATTCCGGTGATTGTTTTTGCGCTTTTGAAATCACCATGGCATGTCGTCTATGTCATATTATTATTTTTCGGGGTCAATCAATTGGAAGTGATGTATCTGGCGCCTAAAATTATTGGCGGCAGCCTTGGCCTTCATCCGTTGGTTGTTATTTATCTGGTTTTAGCCGGAGGTAAGGTATTTGGACTTTGGGGGATGATCTTTGCCGTTCCTTTGGGAGCCTTAATCTTGATTATTTTTAAAAGTATTTATGAAATCGCTTTCGGCTTGGTAAATACGGGGCAAATCCCAGGAAAGCCCGATTTTAATGATGGAGAGCCGGATTGACAACCCTGGTAAGATTAGGTATGATAAACATGGCGGAGGTAATCCGCTTTTTCTTTATTTGTTTTAGGTTTCAGTCAGGAGGGTATCATATTGCACCATCGGTTATTGCGCGCCATGGTTGTTTGGGGAATGATGATGTTGTGCCTTTTTGGGACTCCGGCAACCGGCCAAGCCTTCAAGAATGTACTGATCATTGATATACCTCGCTTGACGTTTTCGGATATTACATCGGAGTATCCGGTGTTGAACCGATTGGTCCATGAGTCGGCCACCGGTATTATGGCTTTGCCAAATGTGGAAGTAAAGACCCCAGATAAGACATATCTCGAGTTAAACAGCGGCACACCGGTAAAAACCACATCTGATGCGATGGTTTTTTTTCAGGTTCATGATGTTTATCGAGGGATGCCGGTCGGGACGTTGTATCGAACATTGACCGGTGTGGAACCTCCGGCAGAAGGTGCTGTCAATCTGGGTTTTTCCAAGCTTGTTCAATTGAATCTTCCAAACAAAGCCAATCAATCCCTGGGTTTAGTGGGAAAGCTTCTTCATCAGAAAGGGTACAAGACCATCGTTGCCGGGAATGCCGATGCGGATCGGGATAATTTCAACCGGATAGGAACGGCGCTACTGATGGATGACCAGGGGACGGTGGATCAGGCTTCCATCGGCTGGGAGACTGTGGCAGAAGATTTTAATTTTGTATTTGGAATTAAAACGGCAACTTCATACCTGTTGAATGTATGGGAAAAACATTCGAATGAAGCGGCTGTAACCCATTTTATCCTCGGTGATTTAGAGCGAATCAATAAATTTAGCAATTATTTGCCTGGGCCGCGTCTGGAGTATCACCGAAAGAAAGTGCTTCGACAATATGAAGAGTTCTTTGAGGGATTGCTATCGAGAATCGATTTCAACCGGACGTTGCTTGTTATCTTTTCGGTAACCGGTCCCGATTATGCTAAAACCGGAGCCAAGCTGAATCCGGTTATCATTAAAACGGCCGGCATTTCCGGCGGAATGCTTTATTCTAACAGTACCCGAAGGCCGGGGCTGGTCACCGGATATGATGTGATGGCAACGGTTCTCGAGCATATGGAGATTAAAGAAGGATATTTTAAAGGCCGTCCATTAAAAGCGACTTCCGGGAATTGGCAGGCTGTTTCTTCCATGCAGCAAGACTTGGTCATCAATTATGATTTGCGTTGGCCGTTGTTATCCGTTTATGGTTATGGACTCATTGCTTTGGTAGTAGCATTCGTCATCGGATTTATTGCTTTCCGGAAGCGGATCACACTGTTTAAATGGTTAATGCGAATCTATTTGTTCTTACTGACTTTTCCGGTGATATTCCTGGCGGAAGCATTGTTTCAACCGGTGGATTGGTTGGCGATTATCGGTTTTACCGCGGTTGGGGCTGCCGTCCTCACGGGGTTGGCTTATAAGGTGGCCAAAGGCGATCCCGGTAAAGCATTGCTGTTTATTTCTGGTGTGACCGTTGTCGGCATCATCATCGACGGATTGGGGAATGGTTATACCCAGTTGTATTCTTTTTGGGGCTATTCGGCTGTTGCCGGAGCCAGATTTTACGGTATTGGCAATGAGTATATGGGGTTTTTGCTGGGGGCCTATATTGTGATGGTTACCCTGGGTTTGGATCGGATTCCGTGCCGGTGGCAAAAAGCCGTTTGGCCTTTAGGTTTGGGGATTGCGGTACTTCTCGCTTATCCGGCTCTGGGAGCCAATATCGGCGGAGGAATTACGGCGTTACTGGGATTGGGAATCGCCAATTACCTTTGGTTAAACCGGCCGGTCGGAATACGGCAGCTGCTGATTTTGGCCGGAGTATTTTCCCTGTTCATATTGGGCATTGCCGTGTCGGATCTGGCTATGGACGGGAAGGTAACTCATTTCGGCCAATTTTTAAAATCATTTCATGAAGAAGGTTTGGACGCACTGCTGCAGTTGTTCTCTAGAAAACTCAATATGAACCTGCAGTTGATCGGATATACGCCGCTCTCCAATGTTCTCATCGGTATGTTATTATTAGTGCCGGTTTTATACAAGAGACCTCCTCAGCTCATTGCAGGATGGGTTAACAGCCATCGACGGGGAATCCGGGGTTTAACGGCTTTATCGCTAACTGCATTGATCGCTTTGATTGCTAATGATTCGGGCATCGTAAGCGTGGCAACGATGTTTATTTTTGGAGTGCCTTTGCTGATGGTGTTGATTTTGGAGAAAACCTCTTTAAGGAGTTGAAGATTAGTGGGTGAAGGACAAGTTATTACTGTCTATTCCGATACTAAAATCGAACAACTTGTCAAAGAGATGATGAACAATCCGGCTGATCAGGTTATTTTGCGAGTTGCACCGGATTGTAAATTATTGAATAACGAGGTCAATCTTCGGCTGGTCAAATTTTATGCTGAAGAAGTCGATAAAGAGTTAATTATCAACGCCAGTGATGAGGCATTGATTGCGGCAGCACAGCGGGTGGGATTGTCGACGATTCGGGAACGGGAAGTAACTGAAGCCGATTTTCGTCCGGAAGAATCACCGGCTCCAAAGTCAAAACGGCCGTCGGCCGGGGGAGGTTCGAAGTCCCAGCCGGTTCGCGTCTATCGTTATCATGGTGGACTGATACCTGCCTTATTGGTTGCTTTTTTCACTTTCATCGTCGCGGTATGGTGGTTTTTGCAACCCAAAGCCACAGTGATTGTTTATCCCAAAGAGCAATTTTTAAATTTTCGGACCGAGGTTTTATCAGGTTTGGAATATCAGGACCGGGATTTGGCTGAAGGCCGTATTCCAGCGAAGCTGTTTGAGAAAAACTTTACCTTGACGGTTCAAAGTAAAGCCACAGGTTTTAAAGTGATCGGAGTCACCCAGGCAACCGGAAAGGTGACTGTGATTAACAGTACTGCGCAACCGTTGACCATTCCGAAAGGCACGGTATTTGTCGGTAAGGACGGTATTCAGTTCACTTCCGATAAGGCCGTTGTGGTTCCTAAGAAAGTCACCAAGTATCAGTATGGTTTGCCAGTCGGTGAAGAGTACGGCCGGGTGGAGGTTCCGATTACTGCTGTGGCCAAAGGAAGCGGAGGCAATCTGCCGCCCAAGGCGATTAACCGGATTGAAGGAAGTTTACAACGGCATCTGACGGTGATCAATTTGACTCCTACAGCAGGTGGAACCGATCAAAAGGTTGCTGTTGTCACTCTTGATGATGTCAAACGGGGCGAAGCTGAAGCCAGAGAACAAATGATGATTTCCGGTACTGAAGAAGCCGGGCGGCTTGTAGATAAAAACTATTTATATCTGCCGGAACTAACGGAACTGGAGTTGATCCGAGTTACCAGTTCACCGGAGATTGGAGAAACAGCAGAGACGGTCACCACCAAGTTGGAATACCGGGTTTCAACGTTAGCACCGTCGCAGGAAGGGATCAGGAAGTATTTGAAGTTACAGTTGGACAAGAATATGCCTGCAAATTTTGAGGCTAAAAATAATGATGTCAGTTTGGTCAGTGCCAATGCTGTCACTGCTTCCGGCAAAATCCAATTGGAGTTGGTCGGCCGGGGAACCATTCGTGGTATTCTCAATCAGGCAAAGATCAAAGAATTAGTCAAGGGTAAAACCATTACCGAAGCCAAAGCGGCGTTGGCAACTCTGAATGAAGTGGCTGATTGCAAATTTGACCTTCGGGATGGCCGTTCTAAGCTACCGTCGTTTGGTTTTCAGATCCGCACCTTATTTCCGGCTGGTTCCCGGGAGCCAGTTCGACCATGAAGAGAGTACGGCTGGGTTTAACCGATTTAATGGTATCTCCGCTTTGCATGGGAACGCTGACGGTAGGTCCTACGCAGAAAAATCTGCCCCAGCAGGAAGCTGCGGATTTGGTGATTCGAGCGTATGAGTTGGGAATCAATTTTTTCGATTCGGCGGAGATCTATGGGACCTATCCCATCCTGGGATTGGCGTTGCAAACTTATCCGGAACTGATCGTGACCGGAAAATCTTATGCCGTCACAGCGGATGAGATGCGAAAAAGCATTGAGAAAGCCCGGAAGGAGTTAAACCGGGATTATATTGATATTTTTTGTCTTCATGAAGTGGAAAACAGTGCTGCATTGAAAGGCCATCGCGGGGCTTTGGATTATCTTTATGAAGCGCGCCAACGGGGAATTGTACGGGCGGTCGGAATCTCCACCCATACCGTTGCCGGGGTTCGGGCCGGTGCCAATGAACCGGGGATCGACGTGATACATCCCTTAATTAACCGGGCTGGAATCGGTATCAAAGACGGAACGGTTGATGATATGATTGCAGCGATTCGAACTGCCCGGGAATTCGGAAAAGGGATATATGCGATGAAAGTATTGGGCGGTGGCCATTTATACCGGGAGGCTGTTGAGTCGATCCGGTTTGTTCGTCAACTGGGTATTGTAGATTCCATAGCCATCGGCATGCAATCTGAAGCGGAAATTCGGTTCAATCGGATGTTAGTGGAGGGAGAGACTCCGCCGCCGGACCTTGGGGACGAGGTGGCAGGAACGGCCCGGGCGTTACAGATAGAAGATTGGTGTTGCGGTTGTGGCCGTTGTGTGGCCCGATGCGGATTTGAAGCGCTACATCTGGAAAACGGCGTAGCTAAGGTTGATCGGGCCCGTTGTATGATGTGCGGATATTGTGCTCGGGTTTGCCCGGAGTTTTGCTTGAAAATTGTCTAAATACATATAAGGAAGTCTATGATGCGTTGGATGGGTTTGGATATTGGAGATAAGCGGATCGGGATCGCATTGAGTGATCCCTTGGAGATAACGGCTCAGAGCCATTCTATGTTGGAACGGCGCGGGTTGTCTCGTGATCTGGAACATTTGCGACAGCTCGTGCTGGACTATGAAGTCACCGGAATCGTTTGCGGTTTACCCGTTAATATGAACGGGAGCGAAGGGCCGATGGCCGAGAAAGTTCGACAATTTGGCGAAGCCTTGGGAGAGATTACTGGAATCCGACCGGTGTTTTGGGATGAACGGCTTTCGACAGCTTCAGCCCAGAGGGTGCTGATTGAAGCAGATCTGTCCCGGGGGAAACGCCGGCAAAAAGTGGATCAGTTGGCAGCAGCCATCATATTGCAAAATTTTTTGAACAGTCGAAACCGTAATAAATAAGGGAGATTATATTTCCGGTAAGAATTGCACATTCTAATTTGGCAGTGTTATAATTGTTTACCGTTGCCATAATGTTTAAGAAATCATGGCCGAACATTATGCAATACATTAATAGAAATAATATGAGGAGGAAATGTCGATGGCAGAAGAAAGCAATAAAATTACTCTGATCGATGAAGACAATGTGGAACATCAATTTATTTTATTGAATGTTGTCGAGATGGACGGCGCCAAATATGCCGTTATGGTTCCTGAGGAAGAAATGACTGAAGAGGAAGAACAAGAAGCGGTTATTTTCCGGATTGAAACCGACGAGAATGGTGAAGAGGTTTTAGTCGATATTGAAGATGATGAAGAATTTGCCAAAGTCTGCGATTTGCTGGATGAATTGATGGCTGAGGATGAGGATGAAGAGAATCCGCAGTAAGTAAGTTTGTTTTTTAGTCAGAATTTTAGTATAATGATGCCGGGAGGGATGTTTTTGCGTTTAACCTCTTGGCTTCATTATACAAAGATCAATCGATATCGTATGGACGATGTTTTGGCAAAATTGCGCCAATGGATAACATCCCACCCTCTGCTCGGGGGTGGAATTATCATTTCTTTGGTGATCATATCGGCAGTCGGCGTTTCCTACCTTTGGAATCTGGCTCCGGTGGATTTCCAGAGCAGTGAGCGGCAAGTGGTGGAAATCCCCTTCGGCGCTTCGTTGCGGCAAATCAGTCAGCAGCTCGAAACCAAAGGGATCGTTCGCAATCGGTTTGTTTATGAACTCTATGTCCGGCTTGATTTTAAAGCACGGATGGCTCGATCCGGACGGTATTTATTGGGGCCGGGTATGTCTGTACCTCAAATCGTCAAGGAATTGACCAAAGGAACAACTCAGGATATCCGGGTGACTATTCCTGAAGGGTTAACCAGCAAAGAAATTGCGGACTTGCTGGCTAAAAAAGGTGTTGTGGATCGGGAACGGTTTTTGAGCCTGTTGGCGGATCCTGTTTACATGGCAACGGTTTTAAAGGATCTTAGCTCCATGGGTTTGACGGAAGGATATTTATATCCGGATACCTACCGGTTTAGCCTGGAGACAACTGAAGAAACGGTGATCGAGACGATGGTGGCGCGTTTCCGGCAGATTTACCAAAAGTATCTGCCCAAGGTTTCTTCGGAACGTCTGAAAGATATTTTGATTATAGCGTCCATCGTTGAGGAAGAAGCCCAAAAAGCTGAGGAGCGGCCGTTGATCGCCGGTGTTTTTTACAACCGTCTGCAGCAAGGTTATCCTCTGCAGTCTTGTGCGACGGTTCAATATGCTTTGGGTACCCATAAAAAGCGGTTATTATACAAAGACTTGCAGGTAGACTCGCCTTATAACACGTATAAGCATCGTGGTTTACCGCCAGGGCCCATCGCCAATCCGGGGTTGTCATCGATACTTGCTGCAGCGAATCCTGCTCAAGTCCAATTTTTATATTTTGTTGCTAAACCCGATGGGTCTCATGTCTTCAGCCGGACCTATGCCGAACATTTACGGGCTCAACGAAATATCGAACAAAGCAGTGAATGACGGCAATAGAAGCCGGACAGGTTCTAAATGGGTAACCTTGTTGGCGGCCGGGACTTCGTAAGGGGTTCCGGTTTTGGGTTGTTACGATAATTTGCTATCCAAGACAAGACGGAAGTGAATTTTAGATGAAAGATCAATTACAGATTGTTACTGCTTTTGACAATACAGTGCGTATTTATGCTGCCTTAACCGCCGGTGTGGTTGAAACTGCCCGGCACCTTCATGATACCTGGCCTACCGCAACGGCAGCATTGGGTCGGACACTGACTGCAACCCTGATCATGGGTGTGATGCACGATGATATTCGCCGTCTCACGGTACGGGTTGCCGGAGACGGTCCTCTTGGCGGGATCGTTGCGGTATCTAATCGTCGGGGAGCGGTGAAAGGTTATGTGAATCATCCTCAAGTGAATCTGGACCTTAATTCCCTTGGAAAGTTGGATGTGGGTACGGCCGTTGGCAACGGATATCTGTATATCACTAAGGATATCGGTTTAAAAGAACCCTATCAGGGAGTTGTCCCTTTGCAAAGCGGGGAGATTGGTGAAGATTTTGCCTATTATTTCACCAAGTCGGAGCAAACTCCGTCAGCGGTGGCGTTAGGAGTATTGGTTGCGCCTGACGGTCATGTATTAACAGCCGGCGGTTTGATTATCCAAATGATGCCTGGGGCCGAGGATAGTACAGCAATTTTTATTGAAGAACGGCTATCCCAGTTGCCTCCGTTAACGACATTGTTAGAGCAGGGAATGACTCCACTTCAGCTTATCCAAAAAGTGATCGGTGAATACACTCCATTAAAGCTTTTGGATGGCGTGGATGTTTGCTATGAATGCGACTGTTCCAAAGAACGGTTTTTGGGTCCGCTGTTAACCTTAGAAGCAGACGAGGTTCAGGAGATGCTAGCGACCAAAGGTGCCGTAGAAGTGCGGTGTCATTTTTGCAATAGGTTATATCATTATGATCAGCATGATTTGGAGACCGGGGAGGGCTCGCATGCTTAAGAAACTTTGCCCGAAAATTCAGGCGGATTCCATTTTGGATTTGGATCCGGATTATTTGCGGCAAATTGGGATTCAAGGGATTATCTTTGATCTCGATAATACGTTAGTCGAATGGAAACGGGATCAATTGACCCCGGAAGTGATGGCTTTGATTGAGCGGTTCAAAGCTGAAGGATTTAAGTTGTGCATCCTGTCCAACGCTTTGGAGTATCGGGTGGAAGCGGTAGCCCAGGTATTGGGTGTGCCTTATGTTTCACGGGCAGTCAAGCCCAGAAAATCTCCATTCAGGAAAGCTTTGGAGATTTTGGGGACGACGCCGCAAACCACAGCCATTGTTGGGGATCAATTGTTCACGGATATTTTGGGCGGCAATCGGATGAAGCTGTATACGATATGGACCCCGCCCATCAGCAACACCGAATTTTTCAGTACCCGGATAGTTCGTTGTCTGGAACAGTTAGTGCTGAAGCGGTTTCGAAAGAAGGGGATCATACGATGAGTGCGGATTATTGCCGAGGGTGCGGTTCGGTATTGCAAACTCATGATCCGGGAGAGCCCGGATATATACCGGAAACGGTGTTGCTTCAAAAGAAGCAAACCATCTGTCAACGCTGTTTTCAGATTACTCATTATGGTAAGGCAGGAACGATTCAGCCCAGTTCTGAGCAGATCCGCCAAAGTATCCGGAAAGCGGCCAATCTCAGCGAACTTATTATTCTGGTTGTTGATTTTTTGGATCTTACCGGAACAGTCAGCGTCTGGAAAGATGTGCTGCCGGATAAACCCTACATTCTGGTCATAAATAAAATTGACTTGCTTCCGGGGCGGACGTTATTGGAAGAGGTCATCGAATATGTCCAAAATTATGTGCGCGATCACGGACTTAACCCGCCTCGGGAAATCATCCCGTTAAGCAGTTTGAAAGGGTATGGTATTGATAAACTTTCCCGCCGGATTGAAGCCTTAACTCCACGGGGAACCCGGGTGGCATTGTTTGGAGCTACAAATGTGGGTAAATCGTCATTGATTAAACGGATGTTAACGGCAGAAAGATCTTCCGGAACGCCGACCATATCCAAATTTCCAGGGACTACTCTGGGGCTTAGCAATTGGAGTATTTTACGAGGGCGGAATACACTTATCGATACCCCGGGATTAAATCCGGGAGACCGGTTAGGGGATCTGGTATGCCCGACCTGTGGCAGTAAGTTGGCGACGACCCAGATGGAGCGAAAATTATGGGGACTTAAACCTGGAAAAGGGCTGATCATGGGGGGGCTGTTCGGTGTGGAAAACCGGAGCGAAGGAGAACGGGTTGTTCTGGCGTTTGCTCCCGGAGGAATGGTCTTTCACCGGACGGATCAGGCGAAGGTGACTGAACTCTTAGAAAGTCAGCCCGATTGGCTGGGGATGGTCTGTAAAGGGTGTTCCGGGAAACTTCGATGGATGCAAACCGAGGTTGAACTGGCACCTGGCCGGGATATCGCAGTGGCTGGATTGGGGTGGATTTCACTTCGGGGAGAACCGGCGAAGTTTGGATTGACTCTGCCCGAAGGAATCCGTTGGGAAATTCGTCCGGCACTGATTGGGAAAAAAGAGTAAATAGATGGAAGGCTGAAAGGCCTTCTTTTTGTTTACATGATTGCAACAGGGAAATCCTTTTTTCTGTCAAAGTATCAAAGAAATAAATCCCTTCGAGGTATCCCAATGAAACGAAAGGTTACGTTAATTATTTGGGTTGGCTTATGGCTCCTATTCTCCCTGGCCCATTCAGCTACATATGACGAAATTACCGATGTTGCTCTCGGTAAATGGGGTTATATTAATGCTGGCGGTAAACTGATATTGCCCTATCGATATTTTAATGCTGTGGTGTTTTCCGAGGGTTTGGCCGGAGTCCAGTTGGAACGGGGCGGACTTTGGGGGTTTATCGACAAAACCGGGAAGTTTGTCATTGAACCGGTATTTACGGACGTCTATAAATTTTCGGAAGGTTTGGCTGCCGTAATGCTGCCGGATCAGTTCGGGTATGGTTATATCAATACCAAAGGTCAGTTGGTGATCAAACCGCAGTTTCGCCGGCCGTCTTTATTTTCGGAAGGCTTGGCGGCAGTACAGGTAGGCAATGTTTTCGGTTATATGGATACGAAAGGGAATATCGTCATTAAGCCTCAATTCGAAGATGCCGGGCCTTTTTACGAAGGATTGGCGCCGGTAAAGATCGACGGGAAATGGGGATATATTGATCGGACCGGACGGATCGCGGTGGAACCCCAATTTGATCATTTTTTGGATTTTTCCGAAGGAATCGCTGCTCTGCCAGCCGGATCCAAAGTAGGCTTTGTGAATCGCTCCTTTAAATATGTGATTCCACCGGTGTACGATGATGTTCGGAAATTTTCGGAAGGATTGGCTGGAGTGAAGGTCAATGGCAAATGGGGTTTTATCGATCGTCAGGGAAATATGGTTATTCCGCCCTTTTTTGATGATGTTCACTATTTTTCGGACGGACTGGCACCGGTTGTGGTCCGGACTCGGGTGCTCAAACGGTAAAGGGACCGGATATGATAAGATTGATGTTCGGGAAAATCAAAAAAGGAATTCAATCGTTTGTGTAGAACAACAAAGTTTATTCATAAATATAGAACGGGGGAGTCTGGATGATCAAAAAAATAAGCGTACTTATTTTGATCATATTCATGTTATGCATGAGTGTATATGGTGCTGCAGGTACTGTTAAGATTGGTTTTATGGGAGCGTTAACCGGTGATGTGGCCATGTTTGGGATCCCAACTTTAGCTGGGATGAAGATGGCTGTTGAAGATGTCAATAAAGCCGGTGGGGTTAATGGCCAAAAGATGGTTATCGTGGAAGCGGATAACCGGGGCGATAAACCGGAGGCGGCGAACATCGCTCAAAAATTCATCAGTCGTGACCGGGTGGCAGCCATTGTCGGGGATCCGACAACAGGTATTACCAAAGTGGTTGCGCCCATTTGTGAGCGTAATAAAGTGGTGTTACTCTCGGCCGGCGCAGTTGGTACAGGCGTTGTGGAGTTAGGAAAGTATATTTTCCGTAACACTTTGCTGGATTCCGTAGCTATCCCGCCGTTGGTGGATTATTTCGTAAATGAAGCGGGATATAAACGATTTGCCGTGGTGACTTCCGATAATAACGATTTCAGCGTCAGTTTGACTCAAGTGTTTAAAAACGCCATGAAGGGCAAAAAGGCCCAGATTGTTGCCGATGAAAAAATCAAAGACGGTGATAAGGATTTCAGCGCCCAAATCACCAATATTAAGGCGAAGAAACCGGATATTATTTTCTTCTCCGGTTATTACACTGAAGGGGCCCTGTTAATGAAAGAGGCCCGTAAGCAAGGGTTAAATGTGAATATGTTCGGCGGTGACGGTTTGTACTCTCCGACCTTAATTAGCCTTGGCGGTAAAGCGGTGGAGGGAAGCATGGTTTATGTCGGTTTCTTCCCTGAAAATCCTTCACCGGAGACAGCGAAGTTTATCAATGCTTTCAAAGCCAAGAACAATGGTAAATTGCCCGGATTGTTTGAAACCCAAGGGTATGATGCGATCATGATGTTGGCTGAAGCAATGAAACGGGCAAAAAGCAATGATCCGAAGAAGTTCCGGGATGAGTTGGCTAAGATCCAAAACTTTAAAGGCGTTTCCGGAACCATTACCATTCAACCGAATCAGGAACCGATTAAGAGTCCGGTATATCTGTTAGAAATCAAAGATGGCGCTTATAAGTTAAAAGCCAAGGTCGACGTCAAGGTGAATAAATGATAAAAGCAAGGCCACCAGCTGTGGTTGGTGGTCTTTCTTATGTTTAACGTTGTTTAGACGCTGTTAGGGGGACAAAGATGTTTTGGCAGCAATTGATTAACGGCATTGCTTTGGGAAGTACTTATGCGTTGATCGCTTTGGGTTATACCATGGTTTATGGGATTATTCAGTTGATCAACTTTGCCCATGGCGAGATTTACATGGTGGGAGCCTTTGCGGCTTTAGTGTTTGTCATGATTTTTAAGATGAATATTTTTCTAGCCATGGTGTTGGCGATGGCTGTCTGTTTGCTGATGGGAGTGGTGATCGAGTTCATTGCATACCGGCCACTCCGTCGCTCGTCACGACTTTCGGCGTTGATCTCGGCCATCGGTGTGTCAACTTTCCTCTCGACCTTGGTTTTGTTGATTTTCGGAGCAGACGCTAAAGGGTTTCCCGATCATGTGTTCCCGGTGGTTCAGATCCACATCGGCTCGGCGGAAATATCATCTCTGCAATTGTTGATCATTGGGATTTCAGCTTTGCTGATGCTGAGTTTGGAGTTTATCGTTCACCATACGAAAATCGGTAAAGCCATGCGGGCGACATCTCAGGATTATACGACGGCTGCATTAATGGGAGTTAATGTAAACCTGGTGATTTCATTTACCTTTGCACTGGGCTCGGCGTTGGCGGCAGCCGGTGGCGTTTTGGTGGGCATCTATTTTAATGCGGTTTCGTTTAATATGGGACTGATGGCCGGGCTCAAAGCGTTTGCTGCTGCCGTTTTAGGTGGGATCGGTTCGATCCCCGGCGCCATGTTGGGCGGGGTACTCCTTGGCGTGGTGGAAGTCTTAGGTGTGGCGGCCGGATATTCGTCCTATCGGGACGCGATTGCTTTTGCGATCTTGGTCGGCGTGTTAATGTTCAAACCTACCGGGCTACTCGGACAGAAGATACAGAAGAAAGTGTAGGGAAATTCGATGATTGGAGAGTATTTGGAAAATTTAGTCAACCTGGTGGACGCCTATTACCTTCAAATATTCGTGAATATCGGTATTGCCATTATTTTAGCGTTGGGACTTAATCTGGTAACAGGAGTCACCGGCCAATTATCCTTGGGGCATGCGGCTTTTATGAGTATTGGTGCATTTACCGGAGGCATTTTAACGATAAAGCTGGGGATGCCTTTTAGCGTGAATCTTATCAGTTCAGGCTTAATGGCTGCGTTTTTCGGAGTGTTGATCGGTTTTCCCATTCTCCGGCTGTCTGGAGACTATTTGGCCATTGCTACGTTGGGATTTGCCGAAATTCTCAAAGTCATCCTTTTAAATTTGGATATTACCAACCGGGCGTTGGGGTTATCCGTTCCCTTACCGAATACGCCCATCCCTTTGCCGATATATGTATGGTTAACGGTATTATTGGTGATTGCTGCTATGATATTGATTCAAAATTCCCGTTTTGGCCGGGCGCTCAGGGCGATCCGAGAGGATGAGATTGCTGCAGAGACCATGGGAATCAATACGACCCTGTATAAGATTCAAGCCTTTGCCATCGGTGCTTTTACAGCCGGGTTGGGCGGTTGTCTTTATGCTCATTTTATCGCCTATATCAATCCGTCGGATTTTGGCTTCTCGAAATCTGTCGACATTTTGAATATGGTGGTTTTGGGCGGTTTGGGCAGTATTCCCGGTTCGGTTTTAGGTGCGTCGTTGCTTACGGCGGCTCCTGAGTTTTTGCGATTTATGGAGCGCTACCGGATGTTGGTCTATGGAGCCTTGTTGGTGTTTTTGATGATCTTTAGACCCAACGGCTTATTGGGAGGCGTCAGTGTTCGTCAATTGGTATGTAAAGCATTGGGGATTAAGCCGCGTCCGCGCCAGTCTTTGTCAACGGATTCCAACATGGAAGGCAGGAGGGTAAAATAATGCCGTTATTGACGATGGAGCGGGTAAGTGTTCGTTTTGGCGGATTGGTGGCTGTCAATCAGCTGGATCTGGAAGTAAGGCAAGGCGAGATTCTGGCATTGATTGGGCCTAATGGTGCCGGAAAATCAACGGTATTTAACCTGATTACCGGGATTTACCGTCCGACCGAAGGGACGATACGGTTCCGGGAGGAGATGATCAACGACAAACAGCCCCATGATATTGCCATGCGGGGGATTTCCCGGACCTTTCAAACGATTCATCTGTTTAATGAGTTGTCTGTATTTGAAAATGTTTTGATCGGGGCCCATACTCAAGGAAAATCCGGTCTTTTTGGGGCTTTGGGAGGTTTTTTACCGGCAAAGCGCCGCGAAGAACGGTCTTTAGCTTCTTTAGCTCGTGAATGTCTTGAGCTCGTACAATTAGATTCGAAAACGGAGGAATTGGCTAAGAATTTATCCTATGGTGAACAACGCCGTCTGGAGATTGCCCGGGCATTGGCGGTGAAGCCCAGTTTGTTATTGTTAGACGAGCCGGCAGCCGGGATGAATCCTCAAGAAAAGAAAGAGTTGATGGAATTGATCCGGCAAATTCAGGCTTCCGGTATTAGTATTCTGATGGTCGAACATGATATGAAATTTGTGATGGGTTTATCCGATCGGATTGTGGTTTTGGATTATGGCGCAAAAATAGCGGAGGGTCTTCCGGAAGAGGTTCGGTTCAATCCGGCAGTTATTGAAGCGTATTTGGGGAAAGGGGTTTCCGGCCAATGTTAACCGTTGAACATCTTACTGTGAATTATGGTGCGATTAGGGCTTTAAACGGTATTTCCCTGGATGTTCGGGAAGGGGAGATCGTTGCCTTGATAGGTTCCAATGGTGCCGGTAAAACGACAACCCTTAATGCCATTTCCGGAGTATTGCCCATTGCTGCGGGGACTATTCGATTTATGGAACGTGATATTACCAATTTACCGCCGCATCAAATCACAGCTTCGGGCATCGTTCATGTGCCGGAGGGACGTCGGGTTTTTCCCCGGATGACGGTGATGGAAAATTTGGAGATGGGGGCTTATACCTGTAAAGATAAAGAGGCAATCCGGAAAGGTTTTAAGGAAGTTTTTCAATGGTTTCCCAGGCTTGAGGAACGTAAACGTCAGCTGGCTGCCACGTTAAGCGGCGGCGAACAGCAAATGTTAGCCATGGGGCGGGCCTTAATGGCTCGGCCGAAACTGATGCTGATGGACGAGCCGTCGATGGGTTTGGCTCCTATGCTGGTTGATGAGATCTTCAAAATTATTCGGGCCATCAATGCGGCAGGGACAACGATTTTGCTGGTGGAGCAAAATGCTCATTTAGCTCTCTCCATTGCCCATCGGGCCTTTGTATTGGAAACAGGGGAGATGGTTTTAAGTGGCCCTGCCGCTGAATTGGCAAACAACCCTGAAGTGCGGAAAGCGTATTTGGGAGAATAAAAGATAGAAGTATAAGACAGGCTTTAGATATCATGGATTAGCCAATCCGGGGTAACTTCAGCCTGTTTTTCTTCTTGAGATATCAGCTCTTCCATTTTACGCCGTTCTAAAGCGCAATGGATGGAACGCTCTAAAAGGGAGGCGTTGATTTCGTTTTTGGTGAGGTAATCATAAGCGCCCCATTTTATAGCAATCCGGCCGATCTCCCGATCGCCCTGACCGGTCAGTAAGATGACCGGTGTTTTATTACCGTTCTTTTTAACTTCTTCCAAAAGTTCCAGGCCGTTGTGGGCTCCTAACTGATAGTCAAAGATAAAAAGATCAAAGGAACGGTTATTCACATACTGTAGGGCGGTTTCGAAATTGCTGACCCATTGCCATTCGTATTTGGTGGCATTGATTTCAGCGAGCATATCTCGGGTCAGCACAAAATCGTCGGAGTCATCGTCAACGATGAGTATCCGAATGACGGTTTCACTCATGGTGCTCCTCCTCAGATCAAATTGGCGATGAATATGGGCATTTTGGGTATCAACAATATCCGGTATGGTTATGGAATAGGGAGGTTGATGGGTTGATGGGATGAAACATCATCGTCCCATTCTTTTGGTTGGTGCACTGGAAGGATAACAATAAACTTGGATCCTTCTCCAACGGTACTTTCAACTGTAATGGTTCCGTTGTGTCGCTCGACGATCTTTTGGCAAATAGCCAGTCCTACGCCGGTACCTTCATATTGATCTCGACCGTGCAATCGTTGAAATACACCGAAGATGCGTTGAAAATACTTGGGATCGATTCCGATGCCGTTGTCTTCAAATATTAATTCGCAGCACTCGCTATTGGCTTGCCAGTGATAATGGCCGGTTCGGTGCGGGATGATGTTTGCCGAGATCTTAACATGGGGCAATACGCCTTCCCGGTGATACTTGATGGCGTTACCAATGAGATTTTGGAATAATTGGCGAATTTGGGTCGGATCGGCTTCGATCTCCGGCAGTGGCCCTAATTCGATATGGGCTCCGGATTGTTCGATCCGAAATTGCAGGTCATTTAATACTTCTTCTGCGATTAGGGAGAGATCGATCTTTTGGAAAAATTGCACCTGACTGGTGATCCGGGAATAACTGAGCAGGTCATTGATTAATGCCTGCATGCGTTGGGTAGCATTTTGGACTCGGTATAAATAATCTCGGCTTTGTTCGTCGGCGATGGGACCAAGTCTGGTCAGAATCCGCTCGTTAAAGGCGATAATTTTGCGGAGCGGTTCCTGGAGGTCATGGGAAGCTGCGTAGGTTAACTCTTGAAGCGCAGCATTGGAACGGGCCAATTTTTGCGTTTTGGCAATTAAGGCTTCTTCAGCCTTTTTGCGCTCGGTAATATCTTTAATGGTGACGACCAATGACTTGATTTTACCGTTGGACTCTTTGATAAAAGAGCAATTGAGTAAGACCGGAATTTTTAAGCCTTGTTTGGTGATGACTGACGTTTCGGCGTTAAGCAACGAATGTTCATCGGATTCCATAGGGATTGATTCTGAAGGGTTGAAAATCAGATATAAAGACTGCTGCAGAAGTTCTTCTTCACGATACTGTAAAAGCTCGCAGGCAGCCCGGTTCACTGTGATGATGGTTAAATTCAAATCAGTGACAAAGAGGGCATCATTCATGCTGGAGATGATATTATTCATATAGGTCTTAGAAACGGTCGTTTTTTGCAGCTCATCGGCCATCTTATTAAAGGATTGAGCCAGACGGCCGATTTCATCTGTGGATCTCAGCATAATATGAGTAAAGGATTCGGGGCCCCGGTCAATAATCATTTTGGTGGCTTGATCTAACTTGCTTAAGGGAGAAGTGACCCATTTAGCTAATGCTAAAGTGATTAGTGCGAAAGAAAGAGTTAAAAAAGCCAGGGATATGGTGACCGAGTTGCTGATGGATGTTGCGGTTTTGGAAGTGATAACCGATTCCGGTAATGCCAGAATGATGGCGCCGATGAACTCATTCATACTATTGGTAATGGCGATAATGGAACCATAGTACCGCTGACGGTTTTCGGTAAATTGGACGATGCGGTCATGTTTACAGTCTAAAGCTTTTCGCAGAGCCAAATTAGGTAAAACGGTGCGATGGAATGTCGGATTGCTGTGAAATAGGATTTTACCTTGGGGGTTGACGACGGCCGCGAAAGAAACATGGGGATATTTATCGATAATTTCCCGGCATTGTTCCTCAAATCCGATGAGTTCCTCAAGGGGGATTTCGATAGCCAGTAAACGATCTAGCTGAAATTTGAGGCCTTGGCCGATGACGGTTAATTCATGGGTTAATGCACTGGTATACTCGTGCTTAAAAAACCTTCCAGTCATCAGCGCTCCAATTCCGATTGTTACGAATGAAATCAAACAAATCATGGCTAATATTTTCGTTTTTAAACTGGTTAACATAGGTTTCGCTATCATTCTCAGGTATAAACTTTGTCTTAGGATAAAATGGTTGAAAAGTACTTTCATGATCATAACGAAAACCTCGAACTTCTTTTAATTACTGTTTGCAAGGTATTGTTTTCTTTGAGGCGTTACATAAATGTCAGATAACATTCGACATTTGCTATATATTTCCTTTTTTTGTTTTAAAACGGAATAAAAATGATGCTGAATTTTTGAAATTAATATTTGCAAAAAGCAAAGAACATAAAGAAGCATGCAAGATGTTCATGCCCTTCATGTTCTGTATAACTGGAGAATCCTTATTGGCGATGATATCGTGTTTAGGACGGGTATTTGATGATATTGAAAATCTCATTTAAAATCGGCCAGTTTTGCGGGAAACCAAAGGGTTCGTTGACGTATCCCCAGTAACCGACGCCTCGTAGGTTGAAATCGCGTGCAAGCAGATATTTGGCTTGGACAGACCGGGCGTCTTCAAACCATACTTCATGTTCTACTCTTTGCTCGTTGATGTAGCGGAACCAGGGAGACTGGGCAACTGTATCGTAATTGATGACAGCGCCGTACCGATAAGCGATGTTATAGACATTGTCAAGGCTGACGGCTGAAGCCTGGCTTTCGGGGGTATCCGGCAACGGCCAGTCATATCCGTAAAGCGGTACGCCTTGAATGATTTTCAGAGGCGACATTAGCGAAGCGGCATATTGGATAACTTGGCGAACTTGAGGCAGAGGGGCGATGGCCATGGGCGGCCCGCCGACCCAACCCCATTCATAGGTCATGATGAACATAATATCCACGATGGAACCCAATGTAGCATAGTCAAAAGCACCTACCCACGGGGCATTCGGAAGATCACTGGCCTTCGGAGCTACGGCGATCGTGGTAATATAACCGTTGGCCCGCATAGTCTCAGCAAGTTCCCGAATAAAGTTGTTATACAATGGACGGTCTTCCGGATACATATTTTCAAAATCGACATTAATTCCGGCAAAACCGTATTGTTGAACTAAAGCCAGGATGCTGGCGATGGTTTGCCGGCGAAGGGCGGTATCGCCCATGACGGTTCTGGCTAAATCCGGATCAAATCCGATATCCTGGGTCCAGTTGGTAACTGAGGGCAGGGGCTGGATATTAAAACGGCGCAGGATATCAACAGCCCGGGTCGTGTTGGATGAAATCGTAATGGTTCCCTGAGGCGTTACCGGATATTGAAACATGACGCCATAGGTAATATACTGGCCCATTTGAGCCAGGGAACGTTCCAAACCGCTTAAATTGACCAATTGGAAGTAGGCCATGGTTTCAATATCCTTACGCGCTGGAATAGAGCTGCGCTGAGGAATGATCAATATCTGGCCCGGATAGATCAATGCCGGGTTGGCAATATTGTTGGTTTTTACCAATAAATTGAGAGGTATTCCAAAATTATTTGCAATTTGATAAAGCGTATCACCGGAACGAATGGTGTAGGTTTGTTGAGACCATCCGGGAATTAAAAGTTGGTCGCCTATATTAATGCGATTGGGGTCAGCGATATTATTGGCTTGGGCAATCGCATCCACAGTGGTACCAAAGGTTTGGGCGATGAGATAGAGGGTATCGCCGCGAACAACGGTGTATCGTAAAGGTATTGGTGATGGACCGGGGATCAGGATGGCCTGGCCGACCACTAATTGATCCGGATTGGGAAAACGGTTGAGTTCCTGGAGAGCAGCCACAGTTGTTCCAAACCGTTGGGCGATGAGATAGAGGGTATCTCCAGGTTGAACTACATAAATTTCCACCTGTCTCACTTCCTATTATTTAAAGTCGGTTTATCATATGTGACTTCAGGAATATAGGTGATGGGGCGAGGCAAGAGTATAGTTGATAGTTGACAGTTCCTTTTTGGGGGACGGAGTTCACAGTGCCTAGTGCACAGATATCAAACCCCAGTAGGTTTTAAACTATAGTTTCGAGCTGGGGTTCTCTCTCCTTTAGGAGAGGGCCAGGATGAGGTTTAATTACTCTTGGTTTACACATAATTTCCATAGTAGATGGGAATGATATTCCAGGAAGTTTGGTGGAGAAAAGTTTGCCTCTGATGTAAAGAAATACTTGTCATCTATCAGGGGATGATGATATAATATCTGTCGGTGTATTTATTACACACGTTTTCAGATGGTAAGTTCGGTGTCCCTGCGGGGATGGGCTTGTCAGATGATGAAAGCGGAGGAAAAAACAAAAATGGGGAAAGGAGGTGGCTAATGTGGCTGTGATTTCAATGAAGCAATTATTGGAAGCCGGCGTACATTTTGGTCACCAAACAAGACGATGGAATCCGAAGATGGCTCAGTACATCTTCACTGAGAGGAACGGTATTTATATTATCGACCTCCAGAAAACTGTAAAAAAGGTTGAGGAAGCTTACAATTTTGCCCGTTCAGTGGTTGAAAACGGCGAAACCATTCTCTTCGTCGGTACCAAGAAACAAGCCCAGGATGCCATCAAAGAAGAGGCGGAACGGTGTGGGATGTTCTATGTTTCCCAACGTTGGTTGGGTGGAACTTTAACTAACTTTAAAACCATCCGTACCCGGGTTGATCGGCTCCGCAAGATTGAACAGATGGAACAGGACGGTTCTTTTGAGGCTCTGCCGAAGAAAGAAGTTTTGGAACTTTTGAAAGAGAAAGCTCGTCTCGAAAAGTTTTTATCCGGTATTCGCAATATGCATAAACTTCCTGGCGCTCTGTTTATCGTTGATCCCCGGAAAGAGCGGATTGCGGTAGCTGAAGCCAGAATTTTGGGTATTCCGATTATCGGTATTGTCGATACCAACTGTGACCCGGATGAAATCGATTACGTGATTCCGGGTAATGACGATGCTATTCGTGCCGTGAAGCTTTTGGCCGGCAAAATTGCCGATGCGGTTATCGAAGCCCGTCAAGGAGAACAGTTGACCGATACCACAACCTCCGGAACTGAAGAAGTTGAAACTGAAACTTCCGAAGACCTTGCGGAGATGGCAGAAGAGATTTGAGCTCGTAGGGTGGTAGGGTAAGCCTAATCCACCCTTTTTTTACCTCTATGAATAAGATGAATTAATAAATATATCAAAGATAAGAGTGAAAGGGGTTAATTATTATGGCTGAAATTAGTGCTGCCAGTGTAAAAGAACTCCGGGAACGCACCGGTGCCGGTATGATGGATTGCAAAAAAGCGTTAACCGAATCCAACGGCGATATGGAAAAAGCCATCGAATATTTGCGGGAAAAAGGTTTGGCTGCTGCTGCGAAGAAAGCAGGACGGATCGCTGCTGAAGGTTTGGTCAATGCGTACATATCCGACAATAAAAAAGTCGGCGTTCTGGTCGAGGTAAACTGCGAGACCGACTTTGTGGCCAAAAATCCGGATTTCCAACAATTTGTCAATGATGTGGCTCAATTAATTGCCGAGAAAAAACCGGCTGATCTTGATGGATTAAACGCCATGGCTATGGCTGACGGCAAAACCGTTGCTGAAAAGATTACCGAGTTGATCTCGACCATTGGCGAGAACATGACCGTACGGCGTTTTGTCCGTTTTGAAGCAGTTGGTGAAGGTATGGTCGATTCTTATATCCATATGGGTGGAAAGATCGGGGTTCTGATCGAAATCCAAACTGCCAAAGCCGATACCGTTGATAATGCTGATTTTCAGGCCTTGGTTAAAGATCTGGCCATGCAGGTTGCAGCGGCTAAACCGGAATACATCACCCGGGATAAGGTTCCTGCTTCTGTTCTTGAACAAGAGAAAGCTATTTATAAAGCCCAAGCGGTTAACGAAGGTAAGCCTGAAGCTATTGCCGAGAAGATTATGCTGGGTCGGGTTGAGAAATTCTATAAAGAAGTTTGCCTGATGGAACAAGTTTTCATTAAAGACAGCGATAAGACCATCACCAAACTGATTCAGGATGCAAATGCTAAATTAGGTGAGAACATCGTCGTCAATAACTTTGCCCGGTTTGAAAAAGGCGAAGGTATCGAAAAGAAGAAAGACGATTTTGCCGCTGAGGTTATGTCTCAGATTAAATCCTGATCACGGAACACGAAAGTGTTCCTTTTTTCTATAAGCTGCCTACGCGGCTTCTGTAAACTTGATGATCGATCCATGGGTCTCTGGAGAAGGTTTCCAGATGCCGGTTCGATCATTTTTATGGATTTCGGCAGGAATTAATGGAAGGTTCGCGAAAATTATTATGGTTAATGGGAGGTATTTCCGATGTCTGCCCCGAAATATAAACGAATCGTTTTGAAATTGAGCGGCGAAGCGTTAGCCGGTGATAAAGGTTTTGGCATCGATTCCGATGTTGTGAATCTTATTGCTATGCAAACCAAAGAGGTTCATGACTTGGGAGTGGAGATCGCAGTGGTGGTCGGTGGAGGTAACTTCTGGCGCGGCGCTGTTGGCAGCCATACCGGAATCGATCGTTCTACAGCGGATTACATGGGAATGTTAGCAACGGTTATCAATTCTTTGGCACTTCAGAGTGCTTTTGAAAAGCACGGCGTACCTACCCGTGTTCAAACAGCTATCGAAATGCGGCAAATTGCCGAACCATATATCCGGCGTCGGGCTATCCGTCATTTAGAGAAAGGCCGGGTGGTTATCTTTGGGGCTGGAACCGGTAATCCATATTTTTCAACGGATACGGCTGCAGCGCTTAGGGCCGCAGAAATTGAAGCCGAAATCATCTTGATGGCGAAAAAGGTGGATGGAGTATACAGCGCTGATCCGAAAGTCGATCCAGATGCCATCCGTTTTGAAAATCTGAATTTCATGGAAGTCCTTCAACAGCGGCTGCGGGTAATGGATTCAACCGCAACGTCATTATGTATGGAAAATAAAATACCGATTGTGGTATTTAACCTTACCCAAGTTGGAAATATCCGTCGTATTGTGATGGGTGAAAAAGTCGGGACATTTGTAAGAGGGGAGGATTAATAGTGATTAAAGACATTATTAAAGAAGCTGAGGATCATATGAAAGGGGCTATTGAAGCCACTAAACGGGAATTTC
>JAKOTQ010000119.1 GCA_029776205.1 Bacillota bacterium
GTCAAAACCAACCGGATTAAAACCCGCCAGATGAACATATAAAAAACCCCCATCAACGGGAGTAAAATTAAAAACAGAAAAAATTATTAATTATTATGTTTTCCCTTTAAACTCCGTCCTGCATTTCGGACAGATGATAATGAGCTTTCCTTTTCCCCTCGGCACACGCAGCCGTTGCTTACAATTGGGGCAATGATAAAAACGATAGATCTTGGCTTCAGCCCAATTGCGCTTTAACTGATTCAACCACGAAACCATCGGGCTAATCCTGGCCATGAACTTCTCGTTTTCCATCCGCCGTTTGTAAATATTTCTGGATAACATTCGAAACAGGGCGAATCCAAGAGGAAGATAACTGATCAAAATTAATAAAGGAATACGGCATAAATCACCTGTAAAACTTAATATCAGCGAAACTACTAAAAGGAACAGCGCCAGTTGGTCCCCGCCATACCTGCCCGTCATGAATCTTCTAAACCATTCCATTCTATGACTCCTTTAAGAAACGATCTCCCATAAAAAACTGCTTCTTTAGGGATATCTCTGATATGTTTAGTTTATCATGACCGCTTCCCAATGACAAATCATCCGTTTCCAACCGGCCTAAGCTAAATTACGTATTTAACCCAGGTGGCAATTCAACCGTTTTATCCGTCAGGAACATGGTAAAATGACACTTACAATAAAGGTTTCCTGATTCATTCCGTACCTCGACTTCACATCGGACGATGGTTTTGCCATGGGAGATCACCCGGCCCTCGGCAATCACCTTTCCTGATAAAGCCGGTTTAATATATTCGGCATTACCGCTCAGGGTAACTGCCTGTCTGCCAAGGTAAACTGTAGATGTACCCGCTGCAGTATCGGCCATGGTATAGAGAAGTCCCCCATGCATACTGCCAAAATAGTTTTTTCCGGTTTCATCAAGATCCAGTTCTACCTTAGCGTATCCCTCTCCCAATTCCACCAGCTTTATTCCACTTTTAGCGGAAAACATGTCCCGGTGATTAAACCATTCTTTAAATTTTTCCAAGTTGATCATGGTGTAGCCTTCCTTTAACCATAAAATTCTTCACTATTCAAAATAATTTTAAAGGGCAAAGACGTGTCCGCTTTGCCCCTATTTTCAGATTAAGCCGTTTCAATCCGGCTGGCCGCTTGCAGGCCAAGTTTTTCAATGGCTTGTTCCCTCATCTTGTACTTGAGGACCTTTCCTGCGGCATTCATCGGGAATTCAGTCACAAATTCGATATAGCGCGGTGTCTTATGTTTCGCCATATTCGCCCGGATATAATCCTTCAATTCATCGGCTGTCATCGTCACACCATCCTTAAGGATGACACACGCCATAATCTCTTCTCCGTATTGCTGATCGGGGACGCCGATGACCTGGACATCTTTAACCTTCGGATGTGTATAGATAAAGTCTTCGATCTCCTTGGGATAAATATTCTCACCGCCCCGGATAATCATATCTTTAATCCGGCCGGTAATCTTGAAGTTCCCATTGGCGTCACGCCGGGCCAAATCGCCGGTATGGAGCCACCCGTTTTCATCAATGGCAGCTGCCGTTGCCTCCGGCATCTTGTAATATCCCTTCATGATATTATAACCGCGGGCTACAAATTCACCGTCCACCCCGTCCGGCAGGTCCTCTCCGGTTCGGGGATCAACGATCTTGCACTCCACTCCCGGAAGAGGCCGACCGACCGTATTCACCCGAACTTCGATAGGATCATCCACACGGCTCATGGTACAGCCAGGCGAGGCCTCGGTCTGTCCATAGGTGATGCAGATCTGGGACATATTCATCTTCTCCATTACATCCCGCATCACCTTCACCGGGCAGGGGCTTCCCGCCATGATCCCGGTCCGCATATGGGAGAAATCGGTCTTGGCAAAATCCTCATGCTCCAGCATGGCGATGAACATGGTCGGTACGCCGTGGCATGCCGTGATCTTCTCTTTGTTAATGCATTCCAGGGACAATCTAGGTGAGAAATAGGGTATCGGACACATGGTCGCCCCATGGGTCATAGCAGCCGTCATCGCCAAAACCATGCCGAAACAGTGGAACATCGGCACATGGATCAACAACCGGTCTGCCGTTGAAAGGTCCAAACAGTCCCCAATAGTTTTCCCGTTATTGACCACATTATAATGGGTCAGCATAACACCTTTCGGGAAACCGGTGGTCCCGGAGGTATATTGCATATTGCAGACATCATGACAATTGATGGCCATTGCCCGGCGGTATACCTCTTCAACCGGCACGGTTTCAGCGAGGGCGACCGCCTCATCCCAGGACAGGCAACCTTTCTGTTTGGACTCGATGGTGATGATATTCCGTAAGAAAGGCAGCCGCTTGATGCGAAGGGGTTTACCGGCCTCAGCAGTTTCAAGCTCAGGGCAAAGTTCCTTAATAATTTCAACATAATTGGAATCTTTATACCCGTCAATCATCACCAAAGTATGAGTATCGGATTGCCGCAATAGATATTCAACTTCGTAAATCTTATAGGCCGTATTGACCGTTACCAAAACAGCCCCGATCTTAACCGTTGCCCAGAAGGTGATAAACCATTGGGGGACATTGGTAGCCCAAATCGCCACATGATCCCCGGGTTTAACCCCGATGGCAATCAACGAACGGGCAAAGGTATCCACATCGTCCCGGAATTCCTTATATGTCCGGGTATAATCCATTGTTGTATAACGAAATGCATACTGATCGGGGAATTCATCGACAACCCGGTCTAAAACCTGCGGGAAAGTCAGATCGATCAGCGAATCTTTTTCCCAAATATATTTTCCGGTTTTGGTTTGATTGTCAAAGAGCCGCCCTCTGGTCGCACTCTTTTTGATGTATTGCCGCATAAAGTTTTCAAAATGAGGGAAGACAACGCCGGCATCATCCAGATCCTTCGCCCAGCGTTTGACCCATTCCAACGAGATAAACCCGGAATAATTGATAGAGTTCAAAGCCCGCATCATCCCATCGATGGGCAGATCGCCTTCGCCTAACATCCGGTACTGAACGACGCCGTCCACCATAACGGAATCCTTGATATGGACATACTTAATGAAAGCCCCGAGATTTTGAACTGTTTTTTCAGGGGTTTCCCCGGCATAACGATAGGGATGGTGCAGATCCCACAAGGCGCCTACCGCGTCACTGGCCACATGTTCTAAAAGCCCCCGAAGACGGGACGTATCAGCATAAACGCCATTGGTTTCGATCAATAGTGTAACCCCGTTAGCTTCGGCTACCGGAATCAATCGCTTCAATGCCTCCAAAACCACATTGTCGTCTACTTCCTCCGTAACCTGAGGTTCCAGATCTCCCAGAACACGGACATAAGGCGTACCCAATCGTTTCGCTAAATTGATATATTCCACGATCTCCTGATAATTGGCGTCAGCCTTCTCCGGAAATTTCAAACAGCAACCCGAGGAAAGACACGGAATCTCCAACCGCAAGTCTTTGAGTTTTTTGACAGTGTTAGGCAGTTCACTTTCTGTAAAGGGTTTAGCTTTCACTGCGAAAATTTCTTCTCCCAGGCCTCGGATTTCAATTCCGTCAAAACCCAGGTCTTTAGCCATGGCATAAATATCAGGCCAATTAAAATCCGGACATCCAAGCGTCGAAAAAGCTAATTTCATGAAACAATCTCCCCTTCTAACATTAATTATTTATCTGTCAGCATCACTGCAAAAATCCTCGGCTGCTTAAATCACCCAAAATATTGAAATAAAACGCTTTCATCTCTCTCATCAAGAGACGAAAGCGTTACTTCCGCGGTACCACTCTTATTGGTATTAAACCCTCTTTAAGCATCCTCACACCGAATGCCCTCTCATGGTAACGGCGAGAAACCCGGTCCTACTTACGCACTTTGGAACTGCCAAAGCTTCAGCGAACTGCTCCAGGGGGAGCTTCCTCTGTACCGTGTACTGTTTTGCACCGACCAACAGTTCTCTTAAAACACCGGAAACAGGGTACTTTTCCCTATCATCGCATATAAAATAATATTGTAGTACATATTTATTATGGAATTATCAAATTTTCCGTTCCTTGTCAAGAGGAAGCTTCCCTCGAAGTAAAATCCCATCGTCATCTATCTCCTTTCAATACAGCAAATAAAACGGCTGCTTTCAACCTGCAGCCGCCGGAAAAAGAGTCATCATATGTTAGAATCCATCAACTTGCGCACTTCCTCTTTGAATAAATTGCCTCTTTCTTTATAATTCTTAAACATACCAAAACTGGCACAGGCAGTCGAGAGAAGCACTACCTCACCGGGAGCCGCCCTTTCAAAAGCTGTCCTAACGATCTCCGTCATATTTTGGCACCCGTAAACCAACTCTGGAATAGGCAGTCCAGATTTGGCTGCTACCTCCTGGAGCTTTTCGCCGATCTTCGGCCCGGTCACTCCGATCAAGATCACCGTTTTCACGGAACTACGCAAAACCTCTTCCGCCAGAACTGTAAAATCCGCCCCTTTATCAGCCCCTCCGGCAATCAGTACAATCGGCTCGGTAAAGGCTCTAATCCCGACAATAGTGGGATCCGGGGCAGTCGCAAAGGAATCATCAAAAAATTGAACCCCGTTTACAGTTGCCACATATTCGAGCCGGTGTTCCAGGCCTTGATAACCGGAGATCCCATCCCGAATCGACCCCAGATCTGCCCCAGCCATCCGGCTGGCCAATGCGGCCGCCGCAATATTTAACAGGTTATGCTCCCCGCGAACCTGAATGGATTCACTGCTAATCAGCTGTTCCGGTTGGCCGTCCAGATTCCATAGGATCTGATAAAGTCCATCCCGCCGTTCAAACCAGGCCCCTTTCGGCTGCTGCTGATTCCCATAGGTCAACAGTTGCCCCCTGACCAAGGTTTCCAGCTCCCGGCTGGTAGGATCAGCCCTGTTTAAAATAGTGACGCCCTTTCCATCCTGATACCGGAAGAGATTGGCCTTTGCCTGAATGTAGTCGGATCGTGATTTATGATAATTGGGATTGACCGGATCCGCCGGAGCCAAATGATCCTCAGTAATGTTAGTAATCACCGCAATATCCACGCTCCGGTCAAAATCCTCCAGTTGAAAGCTGGATAACTCTAAAATAACCACATCATCCGGTTTCAGCTCTTCCAGAAATTCAAAAGGCGCAATGCCGATATTTCCTCCCAAAAAAGCCCGGGTGCCTTTTTTCTTTTGGCTGAGATGAAGAATCCGATGAATCAACGAGGAAGTGGTCCCTTTTCCTTTCGTCCCGGTCACGCCAATGATTTTACAGGGACATAATTCTAAAAACAGCCGCATGGCACTGGTAATCTTCACTCCAGCTGCTTTAGCCCGCTCCAGCCTGGGATCAAACAACGGCAATCCCGGCGAACGAAACACTTCGGTGAAATCAGTCAAATGGTCCAGATAATCTGCACCCAGCCGGAACTGGATACCACGTTCTTTCAATTCATGATACCGGTCCCCCAGAGCCGCCGGTTCGCGGCTGTCACAAACCGTCACTTTTTCTCCCCTAGCCAACAGATATTTAACCAAAGCCAGATTTTCGATACCCAAGCCGAGTACGGCACGTTCATTCATCGGTTTATATCTCCTTCACTGTCAGGATAAACAACGCCATCCACATCATATTTGACTGCAAATCATTTCAGACTTCTTCATCCTCAGGAATGTAGCGGAACCAATCGAAATCCGCCGGTATCCGGCTGCCGCATCCGCCATTGTTGGCATAGATACCGACCATCGTCCCGGTATGGCGCTTTCTCTCCTGAGGCACCCCTTCATCGCTTAAAAAGGTACAATCGTCAATCTGCCCGACCGTCGTCCATTGCTCCCCGTCATAGCTATAACTGAACATCCGGGTTTGACTGCGGGTTTGCACCCGGAGATAAACCACTCCGGCCGATACGGTTTCAGTTTCCGCAACAACCGTCACCACACCGCCCCGATTTTCAATCAAACGCATCCGGGGGCCATCCTCATATACTATCCCAAATTTAATGTACGTGGTGGTACTGTAATAACAGGTCAGTCCAGCCTCTTCCCCGTTACGACTAGGATGAAACTCCAGTTTGGTAATTGCCGTATAGCGATGGTCCTTTTCCCGCCTGACCAACGTATTCTTGGCCTTTCGGAGATTTAAGTCCCAATCACCGGTCCAAATCCGCAAATATCCAGGACGTTCCGTTAGCGACCAAGCGCTGTTATCGGGGTTTCGAACAAATTGCCAGTCCGGCCCCAGGCTTGAGCTATCAAAGTCATCAAAGTCTCTCACCGGCACAAGATGTTCCGGTAAATTTGGTGCATATTGAATTTCACTGGGGCCCCGCCCTTCATTAACGAGAAACCAGCCATCCTCGGTCCACCGCACCGGATCCAAGGCAGTTTCCCTGCCGAGAGTCGTAAAATTGCCCTGATTGGGCCGACCGCACAGATAAACCATCCACCAGTCCCCTTTTTGGGTTTGAACCAATTTTCCATGGCCTGTCCGTTGAATTTTGGCATTAGGATCCTTCTGCATCATCACAGGATTATAGGGACTGGGCTCGTAAGGGCCGTACAGATGTTTTGAACGGGCAACGGAGATCCGGTGACCATAGCCGGTGCCCCCTTCTGCCAAGATTGCGTAATAATATCCGTCTTTCTTTAAAATATGGGGCCCTTCCGGGCAGCGTTCTCCCGTGCCGGCCCAAACCGTCACCGGTTCGCTTAATACCCGGTCGCAATCATCGCTTAACTTCACAAGGGTAACGCCAGGCGCGATAACTAAATAATGGGACCCGTCATCATCCACAAAATGCGACGGATCAATATCATCAACCTCAAGGCAGATGGGTTTCGAATAAGGCCCTTCAGGCCGTTCTGCCTTCATCACCAACTGTCGCCGCATCACCGTCTTCCCCGGTTCCAGCCCGTTTAACCGAAGCGGTGCAAAAATATAAAACACTCCGTCATGGTAAGAGATATCCGGCGCCCAAATTCCATGGGAATCATAAATATCCGAAATATCCAGATAATCATTGCTGGTAATTGCATGGCCGATAGTCTCCCAATGGACCAAATCCCTTGAATGGGAAATGGCGATGGCCGGAAAATATTGAAAGGTGGAATTGACCATATAATAATCTTCCCCAACCCGGATGATGGAAGGATCGGGATAAAAACCCCGATGAACCGGGTTGCGATAGGTTCTATTGGAAATCATCGAAATCTTCCTCTCAGTGGTGGGTTGAACGATTTATATTCCAAACTGAAATAAAACATTTCAGATGTAACTTGTCCACAATATGCCTTTCTTAGATGATAACATTAAATCTCTAAATCAATCCTAACAAATCTCTTAAATACTTCTGAAACGATTTTCATAATCTCGATGAACTCCTGACAAAGACACTGGCTGAACCATCAGCATATGATAGTACTAAAGCCTAAGAAGGGAAGATTGCATATGTATGATCCAGCAAACCAATACCCCTATCATTGTTGGGGTCATGTTTTATATCATTTCGACTGTTGCCCTGACTATCCCTGTCAAAACAATCCCTATCTTTGGGGAAATATTCAGCTAAAGGATTATGGACCTGAGCCCTTTGTCATCAATATCAATGAAGCCACAAAGCTTAACACCAATTTTCGTACCGCGTTGTGGACCGGCTGCCACTTACAGTTGACCTTGATGAGTATCAATGTCGGTGAGGATATCGGCCTCGAAATTCATCCCCATCTTGATCAATTTCTTCGGATTGAACAAGGCCAGGGACTGATGATGATGGGTACCCAGCGGGACCGGTTGGATTTTCAACGTCACGTTAAGGATGACGATGCCATCATCATCCCGGCTGGAACCTGGCACAACCTAATCAACACCGGCCAAATCCCCTTAAAACTCTACTCCATCTATGCCCCGCCTCAACATCCCCGCGGGACGGTTCATGTGACGAAGCCTGAGGAAGATCATGACCATTAAGCAACTGATGAAATGAAATTATCTCATAAATCCTTATCGCATATTGATTCATGAAGCCGTTGCCGATGGTTCAATCCATG
>JAKOTQ010000003.1 GCA_029776205.1 Bacillota bacterium
TGCAACTCTTACAACACAGTATCCCCTTGGCCAACCTATTCTTGGAGAAGAAGCAGAAAAAGACTTTATCCGGTTATATGGAGCAATACTCAGGCTCAGAAATATTCTTACTTCTTTCGATGACTTTGAAGGAAACGAGATTTTATCTGAAAGGGATTTTCAGGACTATCAGAGCATTTATATTGACCTGTATCAGGAATATAGAAAAGGTGCTGATGGTGACAAAGAAACTATCAATGATGACATAGTTTTCGAGATTGAACTGGTCAAACAGATAGAGGTAAATATTGACTACATCCTTATGCTTGTAGCCAAATATCAACAATCCAACTGTAAGGATAAAAGCATTCTTACGACCATTGATAAGGCTATTAATTCGAGTATTGAACTTCGAAGTAAGAAAGAACTTATCGAGCGTTTTATTGAGCAAGTCAATGTATCGACCAAAGTGGATGAGGATTGGCGAAAATTCCTCCATGAGCGTAAGGAAGCGGATATTTCAGCAATTATAGAAGAAGAAAAGTTAAAGCCTGAAGAAACCCGCCGTTTCATCGACAATGCTTTCCGAGATGGGATACTTAAAACAACCGGTACAGCCATTGATAAAATCATGCCACCTGTATCTCGCTTTGGCGGAGGCAGAGCCGCGAAAAAGCAAGGAATTATCGAAAAACTAATGATATTCTTTGAGAAGTATTTAGGGTTGGTGTAGCAAATAATCAATACAGCAGATTAAATAAATTGATAGGTTACTATAGAATAAATATTGTGAGGTGAAATGATTGGATAAAAAGCAAAAATCTCCATTTGAGCTATTAAGAAATAAGGCTATTCTAGCTATTTTAGACGGTGATTCTCAATTTGGAGAAATAGATGATGTAGAGATTTCAATGCCTTATTTAAGTGGCCCGACTATAGTAGAAATTTCCCAATTATTTGGACTGTCTGAAACATACGGATGGAATGGAGGAGCATTAAGTAGATGGAATTACTTAGATAACCTTCTTAAGCATGGAATTGAGACTAACCGAATTAATGATATTCTTTCCTATCTATTTTCAAAACAGCAATTTACAGATAAACTTAAAGGGAAAACACCAGATCAGATTGAAGAGATCTATAATTATATCGTTAAGACAGTAATAGAACAGATTAATGGAATACTTTATTTTGGTGGCAATAAACTTACTATCATCAATCAAAGATTTCATATTATTCCAATAAATTCCACGATTAAAGTAACTACTCCTCAAGTAAAAAATATTGATCGAGAATACATTAAAGATATTTCTGAGAGGGCAATGCTTGATGTGGTAAATGGAAGTTATGACAGTGCAATCACTAAATCTAGAACATTATTAGAAGAAGTATTTTGTTATGTTATCGAAAACAAGAATGAAACGCCAACAGACAGCGGAGACATAGGTAGGCTTTATAAGCAAGTAAAAGGGTTATACAATATGCACACAGATAAAAACCTTGATAAACGAATCAATACACTACTTTCAGGTTTGGAAAAAATCGTTTCATCTATTGCTGAGATGAGAAACAATAATAGTGATGCGCATGGTGTTGGAAGTCAAAGAATTAGTATATCTGAGCATCATGCTAGACTTCTTGTAAATTCTGCAATGACTATGGCTGAATTTATACTTTCAGTGGGAAACAATACAAAATAATAAAGAGACCAGCCACATCAAGCCATTAAGTTTAAATGTGACTGGTCTTTTACTTTTGCTCCGCTTGAAGCTGTTCAGTTAAGTTTTATTCAATCCCTAAGTGAACGCTTCTTTAGACACTCCTTTTTCGTTCACCTTCGTAATTACTCCAACGATAAATTATTGCTTCAGATAATCACGTAACGTTGCACATTCCCGAATGACTTGCTGATAATACTTGGTATGCGAGTATTTTTGGCGTAACATATCAAAATAGTAGGCCATACCTTTGCCCGGTTCATAGAATCCTCGGTAAAATGAAAACTTGGTCATACAGGCTGCTGCTAAGAAACAACATTGTGCCGCTAGTTCAGGATCATCAGTCGCATTCATGGCTTTCACATAATACTCTAGCGCTATCTTCCGTTTCCCGTATTCCTGCCAAAAAGCCTGATATCGTTGTTTTAAAATACTGCCAAAACCATGAACTTCAAAGGGATAACCATTGTCAAGATACCAAATTGTCGAGCTGTAAGGCCATAATTGTTCATTGAATCCCCAAAAGGGCGAGTGGAAAAAGCCGTTAGCGATCTGATAATAGTAATATCCTGCATTTGCCCGGTCTTTTTCAGCTAATCGTTGTAACTCGATGACTTTTTGAGTAAATTCCAGCTTCGTATAGCGCGGGAACCCTTTTTCAGGATACTTGTAAAGACCGGTCCGGGGATTGTAATAATTCTGTTCAAAACTGGTCTTCACCAAATCAAGATCGTCTTTCTGCAACTGGTCCCAATAGGCCTTTGAAATCTGCTGGAACTTGGCCATAGCCTCTGAATATTGGCCTTTCCGCAGCAACCGGGTCCCTTCAACCGAAAGATAATCATCGAATGTCCAGGGCAATCCGGTGGTTATCCTTTGCTCAAAAGGCGTTTTACTCGGTTTACTGAGCAAAGCCAGAAGCTGATCCATCTGGGCAGAACTGGGATAAAGCTCTAACAGATAGTTGCGTTCGGTCCCGGCTTTGGCCATCATGCAATAAGCTTTCGGAAAATCCTGATTGAGCAAATATTTCTGCCCTAATAACGTATAAAAGGCATGGTGAATCTGGGCTCGATTATCAGGCTTTCCTTTATAATCATCCAGCCACTGAAGAACAGGCAGAGCATTATTTTCAATTTCCGGTGTTATTTCGGGGCTTTCAACTATTTGGTTCAATAATTTCAGCAGTTGAATCTGATACCACAAGTCGGAACGCTGCGATGGACACAGGGATTCAGCCTTTGCCAAATAAGTTTCCGCCTCCCTGTGCTCACGAAGTAGAATATTTAGATATCCGCCCGCTGCATACCAAAGGGCCGGTTGACGAAGTTTCATTTTATCTACAGAATCAATGAAATCGAGAAGTTCCGGGAGAAGAAAATTTCCCCATCTCATCTCTTCCTCTAAATGTAAAGCATAATCGTCGTAAAAATAACCGGAATTAACAACTGAACATTCCAACTGGTTAATGTAACGAACCAACAACACTTCCAGCCGGGAAGATTTCGGTTCTAACTTCATCATCTCTGCTAAAGGTTCAATGGTAAAGTGGGTCTCTTTCAATCCCCGCATCATCCATAAAGTCGCCTGGCGATGGGGATGGCCGGCCAGGCGTAAGCTCTCCTTCCAAACCGGCTCCAACGGAATGTGAAAATCAAGATACGCTTCATCCATCATCACCGGACTCTGGTCAAACATCAATGACGTCATGACCAAGGCCTCACTCGTTTTCCCTATCGCTTTCAAGGCCCCGTTCCGATGGCGGGCCGCCCAGTCCCAAATGACGCTGGTCTTTGGCAACGGCGCAACATATTGGTTGAACAAGTCGATACACAATCGATAATCTTTCACATAATGAGCCAACCGGACCATTTGATATCCGTACCGAACTTTAAAGAAAGGAGCTGAAGCTTTTTGATAAAGGCGCTTTGCTTCGTCGAGCAGCTTTAGCATTGGCGCAGGCTTCCGCCGTTCCGCCATTTCTTCTTCCATATCCCAGGACCAGCGGTCAACCACACAATAGGGTTCGCATCGTTTTGCGAAGATAAGATATTCCAAAGCCGGCCGGTGTTCCGGACGCATCAAAACCGCTTTCCACGGCTGTCCGCCTTTGACCTTGGCCAGGTTTTCCAGATCGCTCAAAGGAACCTCATAAACCAATTGGCGGATTTCCTCCACCGAAAGGCTGCCGCCGAACCATTTTTCCCATTCCTTCAGGTTATGCATGGCCCGGGTCTTTACAATATCATCATCCCATTGAGACTTGCTTCGATCATGCTGTTCGTCAAAATAAAAACGTTCAAAGAGAGGATCTTTGGCCAAAGACGATAAAAAGAAGATGGTCTCATTTTCAAAATAACTCGGTTCATATGCACACGCCTGTACAATAGGAAATTGGTTTACAGTCAATCCAATGCTAAAAAGTAAAAGCAGTAAAAATATCCCGGATCTTCGCATGGCCCGTCCTCCTTACGCTTAGATCATCAAAATGATATAAAGCAATATGAATTCGTTCATATTTCAGTTTTCGCCGTAGCGTTTTGCTCACCGAAATCACATCCCGGGGATCCGCTGTTTCCAACCGGACCGTATCCCGGTGATACAACCGAATCCCTTTGACGGAAGTATCCTGAAGAACCTCGTAGATGCCCCGCCCCCGTCTGGCAAAGACTTTGGAGTCTTTCAGGTCTTCTTCTCCCAAATTATTGATTAAGCCGATAAACCGGTTGTGTTGAAATACCACGCCCCATGAAAATATGGGCAATGCCACATCCAGAGGCAATGGATACTGGTCAATATTGGCGATATAGTCCTTAACAATTTTCGGATTGAAAATCGAATTTTGGGTAGTCCGTTTCTGAACTGGCTCCACATTGTAAACCATCAGCATGCCCCGGTCAGCCGGCGGCACTCCGGTCCGATCTTTGTATTTGATCTGATGCAGCCGAATAGTGATCGAAAGATTTATATTTCTTTCCCCAAGGCGGTCACGAATCCTCTCAACCAATTGAAAAAATTTCCCCCGGGTAGTTTGATTCCAGTCACAATCCAGTTGGACCTCATTCACAGGCCGTACCAGATTGTTATCAGCCATTCGCAACAGTTTGGAAGTAATTTTCTCCGCCAGACCATCCACCGCATCATGGGGGAGGTTGATTAGAGTCGTATTGGTGATAAAAACCGTCGGAACCACGTCCAAATACTTAGGAGGCTCACTCTCAAACCGGAGCTCAGCATCTGGTACTGCTTTTCCCTGCCAGACCACATCAAAAAACTTCACATACAACCGTCCCACATTCAACTGTTGCAACGTCTCCAACTGGTCATCCGTCACTCGAAAGATAGATTTCCAATAATAAAAACTGGGTTCAACCGCACGACGTTGGCCACACGACGAGAGAGTCAAAGTAAGCAATATCAAAATCATCAATAGATAAAAACGCTTCATGATGTACTCCAAACATAAATTGACTTTTTCTAGTTTATTTCATAGATTCCTATCTTTGTATTCCGAAAGTCATTCGACACCTTCGCGGCGATTCCTCTTCCCTCGTTTGTGAGAAAGAACTTGTAATAACTGGGTTAACCGAAAAAAATAAAGCTTATAAATCCACTTTTATGAGTGAACCAAAAGTTTTATGCAACTGAAAATTGAGAAAGATTTTTAATACATTCGTCGCGCTATTGTTTCAATATGAATCATCGATTTTCAAAAACATCGAACATTTTTTGAGCATTGCTTACCTCAAACATTAAAGAGCTCTAGAAACCTTGGATGATTAAGAAGAGGTTCGGAACCTAGGTTCTGACGGATTTTGGTTACTTTTGACCGGTCAAAAGTGACCCGCCGCCGGAATCTGTAGGCCAGAATAAATAACTAAAGCATATAATAAATCCTGGAAGAAATATGATATCTCATATTATTACATTTTAAGATTTGAAAGATAGAATGTCGAAATGCTTAAGTATAATCGCCAATAACATACTATTACAGATATAAAAAGCACTTCCCCCATTCCAAGGAAAAGTGCTTACCCGTAGACCCAACTCAACAAATATGCTTATACTCTCTCAATACCCGCCTTTTTTCCATGAACCAAATAATACGCCGGAATCAAGCAAAACACCGCCACGGCTAACATGATATACATTACCTGAAACCCAACCCCTTCCGCGATTAACCCCAAAATATACGGCCCGATCCCCATTCCGCTATCCATGCAGATGTAAAAAGTGGAAATACCCAGACCCAATCGATGGGGCGGCGATACTTTTCCGACGATCGTTTGGACGCTGGACATTAATGTTCCGTACCCCATGGCCAATAATATCCCTGCGAGTAAAAGTAAAAAGCCGGTCCTGGCCATCGTAATGCATAATAAACTGACTGCGAAAAAGAGAAAAGACGGATACATCACGATGTTTTCGCCTTTTTGATCGAATAGTTTCCCGGCCACCGGCCGGATTAGGAATAAAAAAAGCGCGTACACGACAAAGAAATAGGAAGCCGCATGAGATAAATTCATCTGGATCGCATAGGAATTGATGAATGAAACGATCCCCGAGTAAGCAATCCCGCCGATAAACATCAAAAATGCGACAGGAAAGGCTTTCTTTTCATAAAAATCGTTCATTCCAAAACTTCTCTTAATCTTCTCTTTTTCCTCATGGCTTAAATCAATCTCTGTAATCTTGGCCATTACTCCTAATATTAATGCAAAGGAGCTAAAAATAATGGAAAAAATGAACATCATGGAATAACCGAAATGATTAACCAAATACAAGGCAAAAAAAGGCCCAATGGCCGTTCCGGCTGCATTGCTTAAGGAAAAATAACCAATCCCCTCGCCTCGTCTGCTTGGAGGTAAAGTTGACATATTCGCCGTCGTCAAAACCGTGGTTGAAATCCCGAAGCCAACCCCATGAACAAATCGAATCAGCATCAAACATCCAATGCCTGTGACAAACAGGTAAGCCATCGAGCCGGCAAAAAATAAACCCAAACCGCTGTAGAGCATCTTTTTCCTGCCGACGACATCGATAAATTTTCCGGCATACAACCGGGCTGCCAATGCTCCAATTACAAAGATACTCGCAGCCAAACCGGCACTGCTTTTGGTCGCATGAAAGTATTTCATGGCATAAACAGCCATGGATGTCAGCAATAAATAAAAGCTTAAAGAAACAAAAAAATTGGACGCCAGTAACACAATGAAATCTTTCGTCCAAATTCTATCCCGTTTCATACAATTTCCCCCTGAAGTAAATCTTGTTGCATTTTCCCATTTTACAGATTTCCGCTGCTATATCCGTAAAAATAATTATATTTTATAAACATCTGTGAGGGAAGTCAATTAACATTGGGTTGCAAATCGATAATTAACCAAAAAATATAACAGGTGGATTTCACCTGAAGTCCAAATCGATACCCTCAGTATGAACAGACCAGAAAGAATCACCAAAAGCTTAGAAGGATTTCTATCAAGTTGGTTCCGCCAGTTTATGATCCAATACACTTTTTGAGGTTTCCCTCCACCTTATCATCGATTTACTATTTATTTCCACGCTTGTTGTTTGGTTCTTTGTAAATATTGGTTTTCCTTCAACTTGATACTAAATATAGAATCCTTCGAACTATCTCTGCACATTCAACTCTTTAAACCTTTTGAAACAGGAAATACTAACCCCAACAACCCCGACGAAGGAGGTGTTCCATTGGCTAATAATAATAAGAAGAACCTGGGAGAGATGCACCTTAACGGCAATATCAAACCGGAGTGCCGGGATGATGCGGATGAAGTTAAAGGAGCTATGCTCTTTGCAGCGCTTCAAAACGAAGCGCCCGAACATCAGAAATCGGATGAAAACTACGAACCTCCCCAAGAATAGCAATGCTGTATACCGCTTCACTGCCGGGGTAAGCTAACATCCGGAGGTGATCAATATCGGCGAACAAATCACTCCGGATGCTATCGGTACCGAAGTCGGCGTACAGGCGGACTTGCGCCGCGGGAGCCCCAAACCCCGGGAAGTCAACTCTCAGGACACCCAAATAACCCATGACGAAGCACCCGGACATAACAAAAACGTCAAATGGCAAATGGAAGAAAAAGTTCGAGGTAAGAAATGAAAAAGCTGTCTCTTTCGAGACAGCTTTCGCCATTCATTTAGTTTAGATGCGGAAGATCCAGTGAATGATAGTACGGATCATCATATACCCTAAAAATGCCCCTGCGGTGATGAGTAATACCAGAAAAAGCCGTAAAAATTTGTCCGATTCGCTCCGGAGCGTTTTAAAACTGCTGGAAACCGCGACAAATGCGCAGAGCCCTCCCAAGGCCCCGCCGGTGAACAATAAAACAACCGGTATTGAAGCAAGCAACGTTTCATACCACTTAAGTTTTCGGGCTACGCTGATAAATTTTCCCCCAATTATAACCCGCGGCTGATAATCAAAGGTAAATCCTTTGATTTCCATTTTGACTTCCGTCCGGTTTGGCAGAGGCAGCATAAATTCGCGCGGATTTTTAGGCGATGGAGAGATTAACTGGCCATTGACCCAAACTGTCGGTTTATTGGCCCAAAAAGATAATTCCAGGTCAACATGGATATTTTGATACTCCGGTAAATCAAAACTGTATCTCTGTTTCTGCATAGCTGCTCCTTCAGAAAGATAAAACTTATCACTGAATTTCGGCAAGGATCGGCAATATCCTCCTTACCTGCCCTCTCCATCAATTGGTCAATCCGGCAATGGCAGCTCCGATCAACGGAGCATTCTCCATCGTCTTGATCGTATAATACCGGCCTTTCTCCCGAACCAGATAGTCCTGGAGATAATACTCGGTTTTTTCCTTTAGTGATTTCAAATGATGGAATGTGCTTCCCTCCGCCAAGATGCACACCGGCCGCTCCGGGGCCAACCCTTTACCGGATTGGATAACAGCTGAGGCAATACTGACCGCTGACAATTTTGCCGCCCGATCCACCAACCGGTCCAGAATATAGTAGGCGACCGTACGGTCCTGCTCCTGGCCGGAGGCAACAATTGCGCCCAAACGGGTTCCTCCGCTAAATGGAGCGGTTAAAAATTGATTGATCTCTACCGTACTGAGGTCCTGAAGTTCCACAAGCGAAGCAGCCACCCTCTCTGAGAAGAGCTTTTCAGCCGCTGCCGTCTGTAAAAGCACCCGGCCCAGCCCTCCCAAATAACGCCCGGAAATCATCTTTTCAAAGGTAAAGACGCCAGGATTGCCGGTGGTCCGGTCGAAGGCCAGGTCAATCTCACCCTGAGGAATCTTCCCGAAACCGCCGGACTCTACGTTGATCAATTGGCTTCCTTCCGGGTTCAAACCCGTCTTTTTCCCGATATTAGTATTGGCTTCGATATAACACAGATTGGTTCCGGTTCCCAAGATAAAACCGATATAGCTATCAAAAACCTCTTCGGTCGCTGCAGCCTGCCCTGCCAACAAAGCGGCTGCTGTATCATTTAATAACACCACCCGGTAATCAAGGGTTGCTCCAGACTGGTGCAAAGCTTTTTTCAGGTTTTCCCCCACCAGTTCTCCTTCGACTTCAGGTGCTTTAATCTCTTTACTGAACTTGATCACCCGTCCGTCTTTATCAGGCTGCATATCGACAGGATAGGAAAAGCAAAAACCTATTTTGGAGCTGGCCTCCAGATTCCCCTCCAGATATTGGGCCATCACCCGAAAAAATTCGTCTTTCCTGACTTCCTCCCCAATCCCGGGCATCGGATATTTCTTGAAATTTCCAATCACCGCCTGCCCGGCGTCATCAAAGTAGACTGTAGCAACCCGAAAATTCGTCCCACCGGCGTCCAACACGATAACTTTCTCGTGGCGCGGTACCTCACGAGCTGCTTCCAGATAGGTCGGCAACATGGCCAGAGAACTTTCCGACCCGTGGAGTCCCCGTTGCATTTCCTCCTGAAACATATGGCACATGGTTTCCATGTCCAGCCGGTCAGGATTGATTCCATATCGGGTTAAAAAATCATTCATTTGCCCTTTGATCGATTGCATAAGTGCACCCCTTTAAAGTTTATTTTTTCAAGCAAAAAAGCTTGATTAAACTTTTTCTGGATGAATGAGAGTTTTCTGCAGTTCTTCCAGAAAACGCCCTACATGCACACCGTCCGCTAAACCATGATGAACTTGAACTGAAATAGGCAATTTGAGACGGCCATTTTCAACGAAATATTTACCCCAGGAAATCCGTGGGATGCTGTCGACTGGATGCATATGAATGGGATGGGTAATGCTGGTGAAGGATACCCAGGGCAAACTGGTAATATAAATTAGATCATCTCGTTCAGCATCAGAATTTAAAGAAGATTCCTGTTTAGCCCGATCCATATGGTATTGAAGATTCGCGATAAACTCCGTAAGGCTCTCCTTAAAATCAACTGTACAATAGACAAACAATCCGTTGTTGCCCATCACCGTAAATGACGGATGAAGCTGATCATGTTCAACCACTTCCTCGCCTCGAATCCGGTAACGGAATTCTCGGATTTGATTGGTCTGACACATCACATAATACATGAATGTCCCAAAGAACGGATACCCTTTGGAGCGAATATACTGCATAAAGTGATCAAGTTCGACATTGGCACAGACATTAAAATGCGGATAATCAAAATTTTTAAAAAACCGATAATGCTCTTTCCGGTCCCACTCGTCAATCTCAATAACTTTCATTAACAACCTCCCTTGCCAAATTATTGAAATTCTGATATTTTTAAAAAACGGGAACATTTCCCGAAATATACCCGTCAAATAATCAAATGAACAAAATCTTAAAAAATGGAGGGATTCGAATGAGGAAACTACCGATCGTACTCAGTGTTTCACTGGCTGTAGGTTCCTGTCTGTTCATTGCAGATGCTACATACGCGAAACCTGAGCCAAAACCCGAGAAAAAGATCGAACAGCCTAAGAAAAATCCTGGGCCACCGCCACCAAAAGCTCCGGCACCACCGCCTAAAAAGGCTCCTGGGCCACCGCCGCCACCGCCACCACCACCACCCAAAAAGGCTCCTGGGCCACCACCGCCACCGCCACCACCACCGCCCAAAAAGGCTCCTGGGCCACCACCGCCACCGCCACCTCCCGGACCGCCACCACATGTTCGGGAACAGCAAAGACTTCGGGAAGACGCTCGGGTGGTTATCGAACGGACTACTTTTGTCCTGCGGGAAGCCCAACATGTAGCCAAACGCTATCATTATACTTCCGGCATGGCTAAAGCCGTTGCCCATCAGCAAAAAGCTCATGATCTGTACAGACACGGCAACTATAGAGAAGCGATCTTCCATTCGCTCCGTGCCCGGGATTTGGCCTTCCAGATCATCCGTGGCAATCGTCAGTCTTATCACAAAGATTATTACTGGAACGACATGGAAATGAGATATCGCAAGGATTACCCGAAAGATAAAGACCTTGACGTAAGAATCGAACTGCGTTCCCGCAGCGACAAGGAGATGCTCTTAATCAAATTGATATTTGATTTGGATTAATCGCCGTTAGGCAACCCGTCAACACCTGTTGACGGGTTTTTTATCATTCGAATAATATCTTAATAAAACCACTCATCATCAAAGCGTCAATTCGTCCATATGGTAAATGATCCGGTCTGCCAACGATAGATTCTGCCCATAGGAATTGGGGTTTTGATACCCAATGCACTGCATCCCGGCTGCCTTGGCTGCCCGAACCCCCCGTTCAGCATCCTCAATCACCAAACATTCACTGGGCGGGACCTGTAATTTCTCAGCTGCCAGCAGAAAAATGTCCGGTGCCGGTTTGCCATGGACCACATGTTCTCCGCTGACCAGCACATCAAAATAGGATTCTATTTGACACTTCGAGACAACCACCTGAATCCAGTCCACCGGCGCCGAAGAGGCGATGGCCAGTTTCAGATTGGCCGCTTTTAACCGGTTTAACAACTTAAGGACCCCCGGGATCGGTTCCAGTTCGAGCTTCTGCATCTCTGAGCGGCTATGCTCCCGGTGTATTGCCAATAATTCTTCCACCGTTTCAGGGCGCCGGTGCCGTTCTTTGATGACAGACCACATATCCCAATCGGTGACACCGACAAAGTTTCGATATTCTTCTTCAGTGATATTTAGCTGCAATTTTTCAAAGAGTTCTTTGTTTAGTCGGTAGTGAATCGGCTCACTGTCGACGATCACACCGTCCATATCAAAGATGACCGCTTTAATCATGGGCCCTCCTCTTATTTAAATTGTAATTGATACAATTGAGCATAAATGCCGCCTCGATTTAAAAGCTCCTCATGGGTTCCTTCCTCAACGATTCCTTCCTCTGCCAAAACCAGGATTCGTCTGGCATTTTTAATCGTCGACAACCGGTGGGCGATAACAAAAGTAGTCCGGTTTTCCGCTAATGCTTCCAACGATTCCTGCACCACTTTCTCACTTTCATTATCAAGAGCTGAAGTGGCTTCATCTAAAATGAGTATAGGGGGATTCTTCAAAAACACCCGAGCAATGCTGATCCGCTGCTTCTGTCCGCCTGAAAGTTTGATCCCCCGCTGACCGATATCCGTATTATAGCCTTCGGGCAAACTCATGATAAAGTCATGGGCATTCGCTTTTTTCGCCGCTTCAATAACTTCTTCTTCTGTTGCATCAGGTTTTCCATAGCGGATATTTTCCAGCACTGAACCTGCAAACAAATAGACATCCTGCTGGACAATTCCGATATTTTTCCGCAAGGATTTCAACTTGACAGTTCGGATATCCCGTCCGTCCAGCGTAATCGCTCCTTCCGTCACGTCATAGAAACGGGGAATCAAACTGCATAATGTGGTTTTACCCACACCTGACGGCCCCACCAAAGCCACATACTCTCCGGCTTTCACCGACAGATTAACCTTGGAAAGCACTGATTCAGAGCGATCGGAATACCGAAATGTAACATCCTTGAATGAAATATCTCCCCGGACTTCTTTTAACTCCACCGCATTCCGGGCATCGGTGATATCCGGGGCAATCTGCAATACTTCATAAAAACGATCAAAGCCGGAAATCCCGTTTTGAAACTGCTCTCCGAAATTGACCAGCTTTTTAATGGGATCCAAAAACGTATTAATATACAGCAAAAAAGTGATCAGATCCAGCGTATTCACACGGCCTTTCCCGGTCAGTAGCGCTGCTCCGAAAACCACCGCTATATAAATCAAGGAATTGAACGCACTGATCCCGCTGTGATAGCGGCCCATGAAGAAATAGCTGTTTTTCTTGCTCTCCACATATCGCAGGTTGTTTTTTCGGAATTTTTCCATCTCCAGATCTTCGTTGGCGAAGGATTTGACAACCCGAACCCCGGAGATACTGTCTTCAATCCCGGCATTAATCTCGGCAATCTTCGCCCGGTTGTTCTTAAATGCTTGCCGCATTTTCCTGTTGTAATAGTAGGCAAACAGAATCATCAACGGGATAAAGGCGAAAACGATCAGCGTCAGTTGTACATTGATCGTCATCAAAATGATAAAGGATCCGATAAGCTTTACGACAGATATCAATAAATCTTCCGGGCCGTGATGATATAACTCGGTAATTTCAAAAAGATCATTGGTGATCCTCGACATAATCTGCCCGGTTTTTTGGTTGTCGTAATATGTAAAAGACAACTTCTGAAAATGTTCAAAGATCTCATTTCTGAGATCATGTTCCATTTTTGCACCCATAATATGGCCAACTGTTGTGATGTAAAAGTTACAAAAATATTCGATCACCGTTAATCCGATCATGACAGCCGCAATTTTGAGAATCGGCCCGGTAACGTTTTCCAAACCGGATTGGAGGAGATTGCCGGTGATATGCCGGATAAGCAACGGAAAAACCAGGTTAATACCTGATGCCGTAAAGGCACATGCCATATCCGCCGCAAAAAGCCCAAGATAAGGACGATAATAGGACAAAAACTTCTTCATTTTCGAACTCATGATGCTTCTCGATGTACTCCTTTCACATGGACCGAATGATCTTATATTATCACAATCCGCCCTGCGGCGGCCATTGAGGTTTTTAATTGTCTTTGCGATCAAAGTGTGATAAAGTATGATACATTGGGTTTGCAATTATTGTTACAAAGCGAGGTAAAACCTATGTGGAATGAATTCAAACAGTTTGCCGTGAAAGGCAATGTCTTTGACCTGGCCATCGGCGTCATCATCGGCGGTGCCTTCGGAAAGATCGTCACATCACTGGTGAATGACTTACTGATGCCGATTTTCGGGCTGATCCTGGGCGGATTAAACTTTTCCGGCCTGGAGATTAAGATCGGCGACGCGGTTATCCGATACGGCGCCTTTCTCCAAAGCGTCGTAGATTTCCTCATTGTCGGCTGGTCCATCTTCCTCTTCATCCGACTTCTGAACGGTTTAAATAAGAAAAAAGAAACGGAACCCGCACCGGCCCCAGCAGCTGCTGAACCTTCCAACGAAGAAAAACTTCTAGCCGAGATCCGGGATCTATTGAAACAGAAATAAATTTTGAATGAAGTTACCATACACCCCCCTCCAGGGGGTTTTCTTTTTCGGTTTTACCATACTTTCCGTTTGAACGGCTCCGGTATTTTTGCCCCGAATATCCGCCATTCCGTGAGCAAACTCTACCGCTGTATGAATGCAATGTCTTGCTTGCAGCCAGAAAGCGCTCTTCGCCCAAAATCAGGGCATTGCCAGAGGCCCTGAACCCATCTCGGTTGAGGGGGTATCCCGCAAGCCTCCATTATCCGCAGCTATCCGGGCCACAAGTCCCGCTTCGTTAGAATTGCCATCCGTGATGACTTCCGATTTTATATCTTCTTTTTTATCATTATAAATTAAAATTAAACATGAATGCGTCACTGAACGTCCACTGCCGCTTTTTTACCGCCAAAAAAACGGCGCAAAAAGGCGCCGGAAACCTAAGGTTTCCGGACCTTCATTTTATTCATCCGGGGTTCTTGAATGCCTTCGCCATCCCTGGCCTTTCGACTGTCAACATAGACAAGGCTTCCGTTGGCGACCGCAGTTTTTCATCCGTGAAAAGATGCGTCGCAAGGCTCCATCCCTGGAGCCTTTGATCTGAGATAGATTCAACTACCACACGTAAAAATTGATATCGGAGTGGCCCGCCATGGAGGGCGGGCCCGCGACTTTGATTCTGGACGAATCACAGCCGTCGGCATTCAGTATAGGCCCTGACCAAAACTCTTTTTACCCGTGTTCAGTTCATCTTCCCGAATATCCACAGCTGCAGCTTGATCTCCCGAATCATCTTCTTACTCAATGAAATCAGCTCCAACTTATAGGGTAAATCCACCATCTGTTTGAATCCTAATCCGGTACGTTGCCTTCGAAGTAAACCTATCCCCAATACCCCGGCATGATATCAGGGAATCCCGCAGCACCCGGCCAAAGATTAAAATCTTAACGGAGAATGCTCCAGTCATCGTTTCATTCGCCACCATCTGTTATTTTCCTGTAAATTCACCTTCAAATTAACATAAATTCCATCTTTGAGGTACTGCCTGGCCGGTTGCAGTAAGAGCAGTACTTAGTTCACATAGACATGAAAAACGGCCGTATTCTACGGCCGTTTCAAATCATTCCATCTTCTTGCGCATCCGGGCGGCATATTGTTCCAAACCGGTTATAATCGCCTCTGCAACATTCGAACGAAAAGCATCATTCTTAAGATAGGCCTCCTCCTCCGGAACGATCATATACGCCGATTCCGTCAACACCGACGGCATTTGAGTTCCCCGAATCACCGACAGATTGGCATGGTATAAACCGTCATCCTTCAAAGGAAAAGCCTGGCCCGGGCCAAACATGCGTTGATATGCCTGATGAATCTCCCGCGCCAGCGGAAGACTGACCGGTGTGAAATAATACACGCCATAACCCCGTTTGACAAAGGGATTGCCCGTTGGCCCCAATGAATTATTATGAATGCTCACCAGGATATCTGCCCGGTTTTTCCAAGCGATCCCCGCCCGCTGGCTCAACGGCACATCTTCATCGCCTTCACGGATCATCACCACCTGTGCCCCTCTGGTTTCCAGTTTCTCTTTAAGACGCAGAGCAATCGCCATATTGGCATCTCCCTCGGCATACCCGGTGACTCCCATGGCGCCGCCTCCGGCTCCATGGCCGGCATCGACAGCAATTACCAATCCCGAAAGAGGTAAGGATGCATTGATCAATGGCGGCGGTGTTCGTATTTCCACCACTAATTCTGACCCTTCATATGAGACATCATATCCCCACCAACTATTGGGCTCCATGAACAGACGTAATCGATAGGTTTCAGCATCATCCTGGTACCACCGAACCTGCTGAATACACCCTGCTACCGCATTGTTCACCCAGTCCGTATTGGAATAAGCACCATAAAGAATGATATCAAAGATCCGCCCATCACCATCATAATCGATTCGGAAGGGAATTCGTTGAGCCACCGGAATTCGGATCAACGTTGAATTGCCGCGCGTCCTCAACGTAACATTCCCGATAATGTTCATGGGAATCAGCGTTCCCGCCGGAAGTTGCTTCACCGCACTTTCATTTACCCAAGCGGTTTGGGTCCCATTAAGACGAACCCGATATTCTTTCCCTTTCTTCCCGGTCACCTGCAGCATCGTTTTCTTAGGAAGAAACATCACATATCCTGCTTTATCCGAAGTGGAAACAGCCGGCCCTGCATATAAAAGGGTCTGGTCGGAAACAGTTTCCACTATAACAGGAAGATCTTCAGAAAACCGGGACACCCGCCCCTTGGCTTCCTTCGTGACCAACCCGCCATTTTCATCCATTAAGGTCACTCGAATGGCCGCCTGATACAAAAAATCAAAGCTTCCCAACTTGAATAATCCTTGATATACACCGGATCCCCTTGGACTTTCGAGCATCGGAAACTGCATCTCTATTCCGGTAATGGTAAAATAAGCGGCCATTCCCGGACTTCCTTTACAGACAACCTTTACCCAATCTCCAGGCAGTAAAGCCTGATCCTCTTGAGGAGCCACCGACTGAATCGTCAATGGCGAAACCGGCGGCGTCTGTTGAACTTCTGCGACGATCACCTTTCGCACTGACCGATAAGTCACACCATTCCATTGAAGTTCTGCATGAATTTCAAAAACTCCCGGAGTTAATGAGACGGTGGTCAAAAAACCTCCTTCCGGATGGATGTTCACCGGTTTGCCATTAATCGTCAGTTTACCATCGGGCGGTGCCGATCCCCCCACAAAAGTTGAAGGGATGGCCGGTATCCGTTGATTTTCAGCCGGATAGCTGATTCGGACCGGATTAGACAGTGATGCATATTTCCCGGATTCAACCGCAGCGACAGGTAAGGCCCCATATACAACCAATATAAGACTTATACATAGCAGCCATCTTTCCATTTTCATTTCCATTTTCAACCTCAAGCAGCATATTCTGTGTCTCATCTTCCTATTGGCCGATTCGTTCCGGTCCTCCTGCCATTTTTTTCGGTGTATTGCTGGAAACAGCGAAATGCCTTCTAATCCCAAGGATAGTCCAACCCGACTTGTGCCGGATAATAATAACCGGAGGTCTGATTGACGATCCCCAGACGATACTGGCGATTGGAAAGAAGGGGCAGATAGTTTCGGCTGGAAGGTATGGGTGAACTATAAATGCGAATCTCCCCTTTTACAGCGGTGATCACTTCCTCCCGCCAATCGCCCATACAATCCACCACTAAAACCACATTCCCTTCAATCCGGGTCATCGGTTCTTTCCCCCAGTCGCCGATCTTCCGTCCGGTGACTACCTCTTTTTGAAGATCATCATCCCACCAGACCGGTCTGGGTGAAAGCTCTGTTTTAGTCAGAAATTGCACCAAATCACCGCGGGCAGTATACATCCAACGTTTCTTATAATCCCGTTCCCCGCAATACACTTCCATCCCGGGATATTCCTCTAAAACATCGGCACACATCCCCTGTCCATGAAGGTGGAAGGTTTTCTCCGGATGGCCCCACAGCTTCTTGCCGGTTTTAGCATCCACCACACAGATTCCGTCCCTATCCTGACGGGTTTCAAATCCATAGCATATTTCAAGACCCGGATGATCGGGATCAATATCGGCGCAATATACGACATCCGGATGCCCCATTCCCAAAGACCACAGCCCCTTTCCATTATCATCGATCACCGCAGCCCCAATCACCAGTTCATCCCGGCCATCTTGATCCACATCTGCAGCGATCAGTCCATGGGAACCTTGTCCGTAATAGTTCCGGCTTTTCTCCGGATGTTTCTGAAGGACTTCATGTTTCCACAAAATCCGGAAATCAGCATCCAAAGCCCATGTTTTGATAATATTGTATGTACCCCGTTGCATTATTAAGGAAGGCTTCTTCCCATCCAGATAGGCTATTGCCAACATGTTTCGGCTATAAAAGTTATAATCCGGATAACCGGCCCGGCTGATCCAATCGGTTTTGGCAACAACCTTTCCGGTAAGGCCGTCAATCTTCACCAGATACTCAGGCCCGGATTCCACCAACCCCTTGAGATTACGGGGATCACCCTCACCCGCTTTACAATAAATTTCAGCCCGGCCGTCACCGTCCAGATCATACACCACCCAAGGGGAATACCAGATCCCCGTTTCGATGGACCAGCCCATATCGTAAACCCATAACAAACTGCCGTCTTTTTTATATGCTTCCAATCGATAAGGTGAAGGACTCGGTTTCCAGTAACCTGGTTTCTGATAAGGATCGACGTTAAAGTTGGGCTGTTTTATAATAAACTCCAATTCACCATCCCCATCCAAATCGCCTAACCCGATCTTTTGAAAATCATAAGGCCCGGCCAAGGGAATGCTATGATACAGTTTAGAAGGCTCTTCCTCACAAAAGCCAACCTGCGTCCAAAGGAAAAAAAGGACAAACAAACCAGCCAACATTCGGGTTTTCAGCATCAGCCAACGCCTCCATTTGAACGGCAACTTATAAATAACGCAACCGATGGGATTTAAATTGATTACCGCCCCACTCCGCCAACAACACTTCAGCCCTGAAGGCCCTGTCATCACCAAGTTCCAGTTGTTCCTCCAGCCACTGTCGCCATTCGGGCAACACCTGTTCACGAAAAGACCGAAGGGCCTTTTCCGGAAATTTGGCAACCGGGAGAGGATAAAATGCCAGAGCTGGCTTGAGCTGACGATCCATCCACAAACTGGCTACAATGATCCCGCTGATCTTCGGTCGGTTTAGCGCCCCGGAATCCACCGGAAAAGTGCGCTGTTTGCCGAAATCAATGCGCAGATCAGCCAAGCCTTCAGCCCAGGCTTGTGCTTCCGATACGGTACAAGCATACATTTCATTAGGACGTGTTTTTTTATACGTTGCAACCTTTATACTCATATTTGAACCTCATTCCTATATTCGGCATGGATATACTTTTTCCGCAGAACTTTCAACCCTATTCTAGAAAAAGACGACTCCGTCGTTGGAGTCGTCTTTTATCACGGAAACATTTCTTTTCAGATTCCATTAAAACCGGCCAATCTCCTGAACCCAACCAAAGGGATCCTCTTCCCGGCCATACTGGATACCCACTAATTTATCATAGAGTTTTTGAGTGATCGGCCCCACTTGGAAGTTGTTAATCTCATAATTTTCGCCTTTGTAGAATAAGGAACCGACCGGGGAAATAACCGCGGCTGTCCCGGTCCCAAAAGCTTCAGTCAGCGTACCGTCTTTCGCTCCGGCAATAACCTCATCAATGCTGATCATCCGCTCTTCGGCCCGATAACCGAGATACTCAGCCAATTCAAGCACTGATGCCCGGGTAATACCCGGTAAAATCGACCCGCTCAAACTGGGGGTAACCAAGGTATCGCCAAAGACGAAGAACATATTCATAGCTCCGACTTCCTCCACATACTTCCGTTCTTTGGCATCCAGCCAAAGCACCTGAGAAAACCCTTTTTCCTGCGCTTTGGCGCCTGCTAAGAGACTGGCCGCATAGTTCCCTCCGGTTTTGGCATTTCCGACACCGCCCACAGCAGCACGAATATAAACATCTTCAACATAAAGACTGATCGGCTTGAAGCCTTCTTTAAAATAAGCGCTCACCGGAGACAAAATGACATAGAATAAGTATTCATCGGCAGGATGAACGCCGAGTGCCGAACCCAGCCCGACCAAGGTTGGACGAATATAAAGGGATGTTCCGGGAGCTTTGGGAATCCATCGTTTCTCCATATTCACCAAAGTTTTGACCCCTTCAAGGAAATACTCAACCGGCAACGGTGCCATACAAATCCGCTCCGCCGAATGATACATCCGCTCGGCATTTTTCTCAGGACGGAACAATAAAATCCGGCCGTCCTCCGCCGCATAGGCTTTAAGCCCTTCAAAAATCTCCTGAGAATAGTGGAGCACCACTGCCGCCGGATCAATCTCAAAAGGTTTATACTTGGTTATTTTCGGTTCTACCCAGCCTTGACCCTTCCGGTAAACCATAGTGAACATATGATCGGTGAAAACTTTTCCAAACCCAAGCTGAGCAGCATCGGTATACAGGGGCTTAAGTTCTTCATCTTTCACTTTCTCAATGGTAATTTGCATCGTCATACTCCTCTCCAAACATCGACACTATTCATTTGGTCATGGAACGATTTGGCCAAATTGTCGTACAACATATTAGTTTTATTATAGCACAATTCATTCCAAGGGAAGCAATAAAATGAAAAATGCCAATCCATCGATTGGCATTTTTATGATTCATTCTCTTTCTCCCGTTCCAATAACCGAATCAAACGGCTTACCGTCAAGTCGATTTTAGTTGCAATGGTATATTTTTCATGATCATCCAACACTTTTTGATGGTCATTATTCATCAGATCGTTTTTTATTTCCCCAATTTCCCGATGAAATTTCACTATATCCTTTTCGAACATTAAAGTTCCCTCCATCATTACCCTTGAACATCATCGATTGAACGGTAATACTATCTTTTCCCAGCGATGCCGGTGGATCCAAAACCGCCGGCACCACGAACGGTCTCCCCTAAAGTTTCAGTTTCCTCCCATACCACTTTGAATATGGGAAAGAAAGCAATTTGAGCCACCCGATCCCCGGGATTGACGATAAAATCGGTTGGCCCGTCATTTTTGACCAAGCAGATAACCTCGCCCCGATAATCACTGTCAATGACACCGACAGCATTGGAAAGAGAAATCCCATGTTTTGAAGCTAACCCGCTTCGCGGAAAAACAAGCGCCACCATCTCCGGCCCGGGTAATTCTATGGCAATTCCAGTCGGAACGCGGCCGCGGCCTCCAGCCGGAATAATGATCGGCTCTTCACAACAGGCATGTAAATCCATTCCTGCCGAACCCGGTGTAGCATAGGAAGGCATCGGGATCCTATCTTTAATCAAAGGTGATACCACCTTTATCTTTACTTTTTGCTCAGCCATGGATCGCCTCCTCCTGACCAAAAGGGCCTATAGCTGTAGTAATCAATCGGTCATCAGCCAACAGTTCCACAGCCATTTTTTGGACCTGATCAGCCGTGACAGCTTCAATCCGGGCAACGGTCTCTTCAGGACTTAAAAGAGGATCTTGGAATAACTCCATCTTGGCCAAACGGCTCATCCGGTTGCAGGTACTTTCTAAACTCAATAACAGATTCCCCTTCAGCTGTTCCTTGGCCCGATTTAACTCTTCTTCGTCAATTCCTTGAGTTTGTAATTTAATGATCTCTTCTTGAATTAACGTAACGACTCGTTCAAAATTGGCCATACTTGTCCCGGCATAAATCGTAAAAACGCCGGTATCCATGAAAGACGAATGATTGGTTCCTGTCGTATACACCAATCCTTCATCCTCCCGCAGCCGCTGAAACAGACGGGAACTGACACTCCCTCCCAAAATACTGTCTAACAGAATGGCAGTATATTTCCTGGGATCTTTTCGGGATACGCCCCGGCCGCCGATACAAAGATGGACCTGTTCCGTATCTTTGTCTTTAAAATAAGTCGTCATTTGCAATTCAGGTAATTCGGAAGAACTCTGCTCACTTTTTCCGCACAATCCGGAAAATCTTCCCTCGACTTCTGCAATAACTTGGTCGATCTGGATATTTCCCGCTACTGCAAATACCATGTTATCTGGGGTATAATGTTTCTGGAGGTATTCCATTAAAATTTCCCGGTTAAACTGGGATACCGTTTCCGGAGTCCCCAAGATGCTCCGGCCTAATTCATGCCCCTTCAGTACCAAACTATAAAAAATATCATAAATCAGTTCATCCGGTGCGTCCTCATAAGACTTAATCTCTTCCAATACCACGGATTTTTCCTTTTCGATTTCAGCCGGTAAAAATAACGAATTGGTGATCATATCGGCCAATAAATCGACACCCAGTTGAAAATGTTGATCCAGCACTTTCGCGTAATAACAGGTATATTCTTTCGTAGTAAACGCATTGAGCTGGCCGCCAACGGCATCGATCGCTTCGGCAATTTGCCGCGTCGAACGCCGACTGGTCCCTTTAAACATCATATGCTCAATAAAATGAGAAATCCCGTTAAATTGGGGTTCTTCATTCCGGGAACCGGTTCTTGTCCAAACACCTAAAGATACGGAACGTCCATAAGGTATCGTTTCGCAGACAATTCTTAGTCCATTAGATAATGTAACACGTTGATACATGAAGTTGTCCTTTATTTGAAAATTTATTGATTTTGTATATCTCGTTTATGTGTTTCATCTATTCGCCTTTAAATATAAAATTCCTTTTATCTCTTTGTCTCCTTTTATCTAATCATACATATCCCCCAAATTTCTTGATTTATTCCAGTTAATTCTCATATTACCTGCTATTTGTGATTTTGGAGGGATGTTCATAAAGGTTTCTGCAGCTAAAGGTCGAATTATGTAAAGCAGAACTGTAGATTTGTAATGTCGTGTCGATCCACGCCACCTAAGTCCAATGGCATAACAATTGACGCGGACGACTTTTATATAGAAGGGAGTAACCCGATGCAAGGCAACTTAATGACAACTTTGTTTGCTCTGGTATTTTATTTGGCATCCGGATTATTCGGCGGTAACAGCGCTCAAAATACTGTCACCGCCCCTCAAACTGTCCCAACCGGCCAGCAAAGCATTTACCCTTATGCGGGTACTGTTAGCAGCCAGCAAGCCACACTGCGTAATGCAGCTTCCTCAGATAGTGAAATCATTGATACAGTTGCTGAAGGAGCCAGCTTATTAGTGTTAGCCGAAAAAAACGGATGGTTACAGGTTCAAACCGAAACCGATAAAACCGGCTGGATTGCCAAATGGATGGTCAAAACGAAAAGCCTCTCTGTAAGTTCAAAACTTGGCAATAAAATCATCGCCGGCTATTATGTTCAAAATAACCAAAGCGACCAAACGTCTTATAATTCATTAACTAGAAACTTGGGTTCGATCAATACGGTCATTCCCTTCTCGTTTAAGGTGGACCAATATGGAACGGTCAGCGGTACCCATAATTCCAAAGCAGTTAGTCTTATCCGTTCCGCAGGCGGAGATGCTTTGGCTTTAGTCAACAATATTCAAGGCGGAAATTTTAGCAGTAACACCATTCACAAGATGTTAAGCAGTTCCACCGCACGGTCCCGTGCCGTCAACAACATTCTCCGGATATTAACTGAAAATGGTTATCAGGGGGTCAATATCGACTTTGAAAACATACCGGCCAGTGACCGAATGTATCTGACTGCATTTTTCCGGGAACTTTCAACTGCCCTTCGGGCCAAAGGATTGCTGGTCACCGCTTCGGTGCCTGCCAAAACCTATGACGATAAAAAGACGGCCCATGCTGGGGCCTATGACTATGCCGCACTGGCACCTTATATCGATCAATTAATGATCATGGCTTACGATGAACATTATTCCGGCGGTTCCGCTGGACCGGTAGCGTCCTATCCGTGGGTTGAAAAAGTGATTAAATATGCTCTGAAGTCCTATTCATCCCAAAAAATCGTCCTGGGGATCGCCGGATATGGGTATGACTGGACGAGCAGTTCCGGAAAAGCCCGGACCTATAGCGCCATTCAGGATCTCATAAAAAAATACGGTGTTTCGCCCAAATGGCATTCTGAGTATAAAGTACCCTACTTCACCTATAAAAGCTGGGGTGTTAAACACCAAGTCTGGTATGAAAACAGTCACAGCACTGCCGCAAAGATGTCGTTGGTCAAAAAGTATAACCTGCGCGGCGTAGCCGTCTGGCGCTTGGGTTATGAAGATCAAAACATCTGGAAGATCATTCTGCAAAACATGTAACAAACTTAGGGACAGTTCAACGAACTGTCCTTTTTTTTTCATTGGAGTATAGCCTTTATTCCAGCACGGAAGAGACTGTTCCCGGACTCAACCCTTTCTCCCGCAACCCTTTGATCAACCGTGGAAGAGCTTTCATCGTCGAAACAGTCGGGTGCATTAAGATAATCCCGCCCGGTTCGATCTTTCCCAGTACCCGCTGGAGCAGCAAATCTGGCCCGGGATTTTTCCAATCGATGGTGTCTACAGACCACATCACTGTACGATATCCCAGTTCACCGGCAGTCGCCACGATCTCGGTATTGATTTCACCATAGGGAGGAGCAAACAAATTCGACGGCTCTTTACCAATGACCGAACGTAGCAATTCCGTATTCTCCAAAATTAGTTTCTTCAACTCATCACGCCGCATTTGCTGCGGATGGCCATGATATAAGCCATGATTGGCAATTTCATGACCGGCGGCCGCAATCTCCTTGACCAGTTCAGGAAAGGCCTTCACCCAGCTCCCCACGAAAAAGAAGGTCGCCTTCACCTTTTCCTGTTCCAACGTTTTCAACATCTCAGTTAAAAACTCCTCACCCCACGCCACATTAATGGCAAAGGCCACCCTCCCGGTTTCCGGTTTTCCATGGTAAATCGGTTTAAAGAAATCTTCCGAAATCTTCGCTGGAACTTCAGCCACCACTAAATTGAGTTTGGAACCCGGTTTGGCCATACAAACCCGGTTTACCGTATCAGCAACCATCACCATCCTACCGGGTTTAGCCGGGATAATCTCGCCGGTTTCCGAAAAATAACCGGCATTTTGAGGTTCCCGGTTCACTTTCACCGCCATCTTCTTCACTAAACTGCTGACTTCCTCAGGCAACATTCCCTCCACGCTATACCCTTCCAGATAAACACCGGTTTTTACGCCAAAGATTTTCCGGACCGTATGATCCCAATTGAGTTTCACACCAACCAATATAGTCAGGATGATCATCACCCAGAACGCGGCGTAAACCTGCTTTCTATGGATAAACAGTACATTCACGCTCATACCCCCGATCTTGTTGATCATTTATGCAGGGTTGGAAGGAATTAGAACACGCTATCCAAAAAGCTTTCGGTAAATCTGCTTTCGGAAGCAAATCCAACTAAAAAAAGGCCTGAAACAGGCCTTGTTCACAGCAAACACCATCGATTTATGAATTTTCAATCAAATCCGCAATAAGTCCGGCAGCCCGGGCCATCACTCCCGGCGGACCGATCTTTTCCCGAACCTGTTGCAAGTCCTGGCGAATCCGCTGATTGACTTCGGGATCATAAAGCATGATTTGTAAAGCAGCCCGGACATTCTCCGGCGTCAACTCTTTTTGCAACACTTCCGGAACAACCGAAGCCCCGGCAATCAAATTGGGAAGACCAATCCAAGGACGCACCCGGCGTTCAGGGGATTCCAACCGCTTATAAATAAAATAGGATAAATCCGATACCTGGTAAATAACGACCATCGGAACCCCGATAATCGCTGCCTCCAACGTGGCCGTACCGGAAGCGATAATGGCTGCATCTGCCGCTGCCATCAGCTCATAAACTTCGCCACTGGTTACCTTAACTTCCACCGGATACTGGGAGATAATGGACTCCAACCAATCCCGATCAATAGATGCCGCCACTGGCAACACCAACTGAAGAGAAGGATCATTTAACCCGGACACCGTCTCCAACATCACCGGCAGTAACTTAGCTACTTCCTGTCTGCGGCTTCCCGGAAGCAATGCCACAAGTTTTCGTTCCGGATCCAATCCCAGCTTTGTCCGGTATTCCAAAGGCGGAATCCGGCTTTTCACCCTATCGAGCAGCGGATGCCCCACGGAAATCACATTGACACCGAACTTCCGGTAAAAATCGGCCTCAAAGGGCAATACGGCCAACAATAACCGGACCCGCTCCGATAATTTCCTGGTCCGATCCTCTCCATAAGCCCAAGCGGACGGCGAAAACATACAGACCACCGGGATTCCCATCCGTTTCGCTTCCTTGGCCAACACTAAATTGAATCCGCCCGAATCCAGCCAAATAACCACATCGGGCCGATCCTTTTCCCAAAAGGCCACAATTTCCTTGATCAATTTCTTTAAACGTCGTAGATTACGAAGAGCTTCCCAAAAACCGATGGTACTTTTAGCAGTCGGGTCATAGAGCAACTGAACCCCCGCGGCAGCCATCCGCGAGCCTCCTACCCCGGTAAACCGAACTTCAGGAAGTTTTTTTTGCAGTTCTTTGACTAAAACCTCTCCATGCATATCCCCTGAAAATTCACAGGTGGATACAAAGATATGACGTTTCATCGACTTATCTCCATATGTAACTATTTTCGATAATATTCTTTTTCAGCGTTCAATCCCCTTCTATGAGGTCATCTCTTCCAAATGAATCTCCAGCTGTCCCTTAGTCAACTGCAATTTGGTAATTTTTAAAGGCCAATCCTCCATCACGCTGAAATTCAGTGGGATTTGGGTCGTGATCAACTTTACCAGATCACTCGGAACTTGTTTCCCGCCAATAGAGATTGACTCCGTAAAAAACCGGATGGTTTTCGGTCCGGAAGTTTCCACCCGTTCCTCGAGCATAATATCGGTCATCCGGCCGAATATGCTCACTTTTCCGGAAATTCGGATCCGTCCCGGCAGAATTACTGTTTTTGGTTGAAACTCCGGATAATTAAGGTTTAAATAATCGGAAAGCGCGGTTTCACTGATGATTCCCTGCACTTTCGTGGTACCAATCCGTTCCAAGCGCAACTGTCTTTCCCGGATCAACAACGGTAAGTCAAAATCCAGCCACTCATTGTCCACCCGGAGATATTGATAACGAAGACCGCTGATAATGCAATTTTTACTTTCCAGATGGATCCGTTTCAGCTTTCCCCGAATCAAATCCGTTAGTTTCATCCACCCCATCGAAGCCTGAAGTTGAAAACCGGCACCGCCATTCTCAATAAGCTGATGGGACAACAATGAACGAACCCAAAGATTCAGCCCCGTTTGCAGCAGAAAAATAACAAGAAAAACCCCTGCTATGATAAACAGGGTGCTTCGCTGTTTCGAAGGGCGTCGCAGCCAGTCTCGCCAATCCCCGGAATTCTGCATTAAAACACTCCTTTCTCTATTTATACCCAAGATTCAGGAGTTAATATGCAGTCATTGTTTTCAAGGAACCGCAGGTTACAAGCTACATCCCCTTTAATTCCCTTATTTCTTTCTTTAATTGTTCAATCGTATGTTTCATCGCCCGAAATTCCCTGAGCAAATCCGGTAATTTCTGAGCCGCAGCCTCGACCCTTAATTGTTTGGCATGAGGTCGGGCCGGATCCCCGGAAACAAAGGATTTAGGCGGAAGTGAGTTGGTCACCTTGGAACAGCCTGCCACCACCGAATCATCCCCTACCGTTAAATGACCGGCAAGCCCTGCCTTACCGGCTAAAGTCACCCGATCCCCGGTGATACTGCTTCCGGCGAGGCCAGCCTGGCCGCAAACCAGATTATTGGCACCCACTTCGCAGTTATGCCCGATCTGGACCAAATTATCGATTTTGCTTCCTTGCTTAATCCGGGTCACACCAGTCGTCGCCCGATCGATCGTCGTGTTGGCGCCAATCTCCACATCATCTTCAATCACAACGATACCTACTTGCGGCACTTTAAAGTGTTTCCCATCCACGGTAACATACCCAAAACCATCGGCACCAATGACCGCTCCGGCATGTATCTCAACCCGGTTGCCAATCTGACACCCCTCTCGGATCACTACATTACCGTGAATCAACCCGTCTTCTCCAATGACGACCCCATCACCGATCCATGCACCGGCATGAACAATGGTTCCTTTCCCGATGCGGACATTCTTACCTATATAGACTAAAGGCCCGATCTCAGCACCGTCCCCCTGAAATCCTTCGCCAATCACAGCAGTAGGATGCACCCCCGGCATACAAGGACGTTTCTCCACAAAATAAGTTAAAAGTTGAGCAAAAGCCAATTTTGGATTGGCAACCTCAATGGTAGGTTTAGACAATGGGCCGGTACCCATCGGAACAATCACCGCTGCCGCCGGACTCTGCAAAGCCTTTTCTAAAGCGCTTTTATTACCACCCAGCGTCAAATCGCCTCGTCTCAGATCATCCACCCCTGCCACACGGATAATCTCAGTATTTCCGTCTCCAATAACCGTTCCACCCACCACTTTGGCTAATTCCGTCAATAACGCCATCAAGCAAGCCTCCTACTTCCCTATCATCATGAAATATCATTTTATTGGGATAATTTCTTTACTTACCTCTAGTTCCCTCTCAAACCATCCAAAATTTTATGCTAAATCTTAGCGTAGCCTTTAAATCACCAAAAAATGCAGGGCATGAAAAAAGGCCGTTTCCGGCCTTTTGAGTTCTTATTTCATTTTAGCAATGATCGCGTCAGCCATTTCCTGAGTTCCCACAGCCGTCGGGTCATTCCGATCGGCTTTCAGATCATAGGTGACATATTTCCCTTCAGCGATGACCTCTGCCACTGCCCGTTCCAACCGATCGGCAGCTTCCGTCTCTCCGATATGCCGTAACATCAGCATTCCGGACAAAATCAGAGCAGTCGGATTAACCTTATTCATCCCCTTATACTTGGGAGCGGAACCATGGGTCGGTTCAAATAAAGCGACTCCGTCCCCGATGTTGGCACCGGGTGCAACGCCCAAACCGCCCACCAATCCGGCACATAAATCGGATAAAATATCCCCATAAAGGTTGGGCATAACCATAACATCGAAGGCTTCCGGCCGTTGAACCAGTTGCATACACATGGCATCAACCAACACTTCATCATAAGCGATTTTGCCTTCGTATTCTTTAGCAACTTCCCGGGCTACTCTGTAGAATAACCCATCGGTAAATTTCATAATATTAGCTTTGGCGACTGCCGTCACTTTAGAACGGCCGTTAGCCAAGGCATACTCGAAAGCATATTTCACGATCCGACGGCAGCCGGTAATAGACAACGGTTTGATCGAAATAGCCGAATCCTCACGGATTTTTCCATTAGACATGGCAATAATTTGCTTTGCCTCGGGAGTATCCAGGTCATATTCGACTCCAGCGTACAAATCCTCGCTGTTTTCCCGAATCATCACCAAATCAATATTTTCATAACGGGACCGAACACCCGGATAAGTTTTACAAGGACGGACACAAGCATATAAGTTAAGAGCGTGCCGTAAAGCTACGTTAACACTGCGGAAACCGGTACCAATCGGCGTTGTGATCGGCCCTTTCAAGGCCACCTTATTCCGGCGGATCGATTCCAATACCGCATCCGGCAACGGAGTCCCGTATTTTTCCATCGCTACTTCGCCAGCTTCATGAACCTCCCAATCGATTTTTACACCCGTTGCTTCAATCACCCGGCGTGCAGCTGCTGTTTGTTCCGGGCCAACCCCATCACCCGGGATCAAGGTAATCGTATGAACCACCATTCTCGCTCCTTCCAAAGATTGCTTAATACTTCTTCTATTCTCTCCTCAGATTCGTAACCAATCCCCCAAAATCCTGCCAATCCCGCAATGTATACAATAATGGATGGTTAAAAAAAGGTAACAATCCTGAAAGGAGACAGGAGTCAGGAAACAGGAGTACCCAGCACCCAATACCTAGAACTCATTAAAGTCAATATCCGCTGCTTTCTCCCAAATTGTTGTTGTTTTCCCAGATCCAGTCAGCTACCAGGTATTCCGTATATTCACCCGGTTTTTCCCGAACAATCACCCGCTCAATACCGGCATTGATAATCATCCTGGTACACATCTTACAGGGCCGGGTATGAGGGGTAAACTCGCCGGTCTTTGCATCGATGCAGGCTAAATAAAGGGTGGCCCCCAACATATCGAAACGAGAAGCATGAATGATCGCATTGGCCTCCGCATGAACCGAACGGCAAAGTTCATAGCGTTCGCCGGGAGGAATGTTCGCTGCTTCCCGAGGACATTGTCCCAAATCGCAACAGTTTATCGTCCCACGGGGCGCCCCGACATAACCGGTGCTGATAATCTGATCATCTTTCACAATAATCGCCCCAAATTTCCGCCGCAAACACGTTGCCCTCTCAGCTACCTGAGATGCAATATTCAAATAATACTCTTCCTTCGAAGGCCGCATGATAACACCTCTTGCTTATTTTTAGTTCATGATATACTTTTTCATCTTACAGTTTGCAATTGACAGTTCAACATTCCAGGTTAATAGTGCGCGGTTCACATGCACAGCCATTGAATAAACTGGACTTAAAATTTTCCATTTGAATTCGCTTACTGTTAACTGTCCACTGTCAACTAACTATTTTCCGCCCTTTTGTACGCTTCCATCGTCTCCCGATAAACCTCCAGATACTCGGCAGCAATCCGGGGGTAGGAATACCGTTCGGCAGACTGGCGTGCAGCCTTACGGAAACGGCTCAACCGTTCAACATCAGCCAACAATTCACAAACCGTTCGACTGATAACCTCCAAATCATCCTGGACCAGGTAACCGTTTTCTCCATGGATAATCGTATCATTGGCTCCCGGTGCAGCTACCGCAATGATCGGTAATCCAGCTGCCAAAGCTTCCAACTGGGATAAGGGTTTTACTTCGCTTTTAGAGGTCATCACAAAAAGATCGGCGGCAGCAAGATAATCCGGCACCTTAGACGGTTCGACCATACCGGTAAAGACAACCTGTTCCGCAATACCCAATTGTCCGGCCAGTTGTTTCAATGCGGGAAGTTCCGGCCCATCCCCGACGATCATTAATTTCAATGGTTCCGTCGTTCTCCGCAGCATCAACGCAAAAGATTCCAATAAAAGCCCTAAATTTTTTTCAGGGGCAATTCGTCCAATATTGATCAGAACTTTGGCATCACCCAAATGGTACTGCTCACGGACTTTACGTCCGTCTATCGGCTCCAACGGAATATTGGTCGGATTCGGAATCACCCGAATGGGACGGGTCACTCCATAATCGATCAAAATTTGACGGGCTGACTCTGCCGGAGTCGTCACCTGATTCACCGATTCACAGAAACGGGTTATTTTATGTCGGGATATGGTATTAACTAACTGGCGGGGTAATGGTATGTAATGACTGTATTGTTCATATTGGGTATGAAAAGTATAGACGGTGGGAATACGCTTACGTCGAGCAATTTTATTGGAAAGCGGACCCAGCACAAAGGGATGATGACTATGGATAATATCCAGATCCAGTCCATCGATAATTCGTTGAATGCGCGGCGAAAACGGAATTGCCACCGGATATTTGACCTCTTTGGTCAAATCCACGGAACGATAACGGTAAATTCCAGTTTCATGATCGACAAAATCATCAAATGCCGGAGCAAAAACATAGACTTCATGTCCTGCTTCGATAAAGCCTTTACGCAACAGAGTAATGGCTCCAACCACTCCATTAACCATTGGCTGGTAACAATTGCTGAAAATAGCGATCCGCAAATTTTGATTCTCCTTTCTGCCTTACTTAATATTCGTCAATGTAAGACAAATCCCTCTCAATTTGCCATAATAACCCACTATTTCATGAAATTGTCCCAAATCGGACCACATTAATCCTCATTATCATTACTCATAAAAAAAGCCATAAAGCACTATGAATGTTTACTGCCTTATGACTTGTTACAGCTTATACCGCAACTCATTACATATCTTTTTCACGTCGGCCGGAACGCCATATCCAGAACCGATCAAACAGTTCCTCCCGGATGAGGGAGAGATTTTGAAACAAACGGATACTGAAAGCCGCCACGGCTCCGATATAAATATCCACACCCATCATATCGCCTAAATAGCATAGCAGGGCAGCTAATGCGGTATTGGCAAAAAAACTGCTGATAAATTTGGAAAAGAGAAACTTTTGCCCCAGTTGGGCCCGGATCCCTCCCAAAATGGCATCTAAGGCTGCCAGGATGGCGATAGCCGTATATTTAACCAAACTAACCGGGATTTCAAACGGCAGATTCAAACCGATTAAGATCCCGATCAATGCACCGATGATCGGTATTAGCATCGACTAATTTCCTCCCTCTTCTTTTGCTGCAGTAGCATGATCAAAGGAAATACTGCCTTTATAGGCCGGGATCCGCAATCGATCAACGGTTTCGATAATAAATTTCAAGTTGAACGAAAGAATCTGTTGTTCCACGAACCCACCCGGCATCAATAATGCGTTTTTCAAATTCGCGGGATCTCCGATGGCTTCAATAATATAAGGAGGAGCTAAGCGTCTTGTATCAACCAAAATGGTCGTTCCGGCACAGCTAAATCCGGTGGTGCTTCCCAATCGGTAATTATTGACGGCAATAGCTTCAGCGCCGGCAGCCCACAATTCATTAACAAGTAACTCCAATTGATCATAATGGACAATATAAAATACCGGATCTTCATATTCTTTCAGCTTTTTTTCGGAATCGCTCAATGTGATCCGAATTCCCGGACCTTCCAAGGGCGTTAACCCGGCCGCCATCTTCAACCGAAGTATTTCCCGATCCCGATCGTAATCATTCAATTGACGCCGCAAAGTGGAAATCTCGCTCTCGTACTTGGTCAATCGCATCTGTTGATTCTTTAAAATTTGCGCCAATTCGTTCACTTGACGAGTGGGAAGTTTCGCCCGGATTTTGAATTCCGTCCGAAGCTGTAAAACGATAAGCAACCCTAATAAGGCCGCAATTAATCCAATTCCCCACTGCCAACTTCTAACCTTAATTCTCACTTTTTTCGCCCTTTCTCTCCCATTCCAACATATAATTTTCCTTTGCACAATCTTCAGTAATTCACCATTTCTCCCGAAAATCCTCTTGAATTATCAAAATAAATGAACAACAAAAAGGAAATTTATTCCACGACGGTTAAGCAAGAAAAAAGGCTGCAGATTGAAGAATGCAACCTTTATCTTGTGTCGTTGGTATTTTATGATGTCGCCTTTTTCCCCGCTACGACGACCCGTGAAAGCAAGTGTATATGCTCCAATGTTTTTCCGGTCCCAAGAGCTACACTGGTCATCGGCTCATCCGCCAACCGGACTGGCATTCCCAACTCACTCTCAATCAATTTATCAAACCCTTTTAACAAAGAACCGCCTCCGGTCATCACGATTTCCTTAAACATAATGTCAGCTACCAGTTCCGGAGGGGTCTTCTCAATGGTATGACGTACTGCATTCACAATGGCCGTCAAAGGTTCTTTAAGTGCCTCCCGGATTTCCTCGGAACGAACTTCAATAATTTTTGGCAAACCCGTGACTTGATCCCGCCCCCGGACCTCATAGCCGATCTCCTCTTCCAAAGGATAAGCCGATCCAAGATAAATCTTAATATCCTCAGCAGTCCGCTCTCCGATCATCAGATTGTATTGCCTTCGGATATAACGGGCGATCACATCGTCCATCACATCACCGGCCACCGGAATCGATTGGCCGGTGACGATACCTCCCAAAGAGATCACGGCCACATCGGTAGTCCCTCCGCCAACGTCGATGATCATGTTTCCGGCAGGTTCATGAACGGGCAAACCGGCGCCAATGGCTGCAGCCACTGGTTCCTCGATCAAATATACTTCCCGGGCCCCGGCATTAAACGTGGCATCGATAACCGCCCTCCGTTCCACTTCAGTGGTACCCGACGGAATACTCACGACAATCCGTGGTTTCACAAAGACCTTCCCATGACACGCTTTACGGATGAGATGTTTTAGCATCTTCCGGGTTACGTCAAAATCAGCGATAACTCCATTTCGAAGGGGACGGACAGCCATAATATCTCCGGGAGTTCGCCCGATCATTTGACGGGCCTCGGTTCCTACAGCCAATATTTCTTTATTGCTTTTTCTGAGGGCCACCACCGACGGTTCACGTAAAATAATTCCCCGATTTCGTTCATAAACCAGGCAATTGGCAGTCCCCAGGTCAATTCCTAAATCTTTTTTGAAATGACGCGAAATAAAGCGAATCGGCATATTTAACTTCCTTCTTTACAAAAGTCGCTAGATTCCTATGTCGGTCTCCTGACTCCTGAAGATTTATACCGCAAATCCGGTCTTAATTGAAATCTGCAAGTTCATTTCGATATTCTTCGTTGACTCTAAAGAGAAACCGTTCCATCTCATTAGGGGAAAGTTGTAGTTTATCCGGCTCTAAGACCTTAATTTTACGAAAATCCTCGTTCAAGGTCAGTTGCATCAAATCTTCCAATGAATCCGCTTCCACCACGAGTTCAACCGGTGCATAAGCAGTTTCCGGAGTAGTTTCGTCCCCCGGTATTAAATAAACTTCCTGATCCGCATTGAGCTCAGCGACCTGAATCCCCTGAAACGGAAGATTTCGAAGGAGGGAAATTTTTTGATCCCGGATTTCCCGAGCAACCTCTTTCAAATCCCGTTTTCGCCAGAAAAACCGTTTGGATCGATTCTCCGCTTTATAATCGAACCTGAGCTTTGCCCGTAAAGCCATGTTCTATCATCCTCCCGTACCATCAGCGGATAGCGAGTTTTTTCAGTTGGAGCAAAGCGTCTAATTCTTCCGGCGTAGGACGGCGTATTTTTCCTGGAGCCAACGGACCCAGCCAAAGCGGACCTACGGCCAACCGATGGAGCGCAACCACCGGATGCCCCACCGTCCTCAACATTCGCCGAACCTGACGTTTTCGCCCCTCACGGATGGTAAGTCTGACGATAGCATACCCATTTTCGGCTGCTTCTATTTCAACCTTTGCCGGAGCTGTCCGCCCATCTTCCAAATCAACGCCCTCTGCCAATCGCTTCAACGTCCCTTGAGACGGTATCCCTTTGACTTTCGCCTGATAAACTTTTTCAACCAAATGCCGGGGATGGGTCAATGCCAATGCCAAATCCCCGTCATTTGTGAAAAATAATAACCCGGACGTATCCAGGTCAAGTCTTCCGACCGGGTAAATCCGGGCTTTCATTGGCGGTAACAAATCCATCACTGTCGGACGCCCGAAGGGATCTCCGACCGATGTCAGATACCCGGCGGGTTTATTCATAATCCAATATTCAAACTTCTCCGGCATCACGAGCATTTGGCCGTCCACAGTTACCTGATCCTTCGTAGGGTCGATCGAATATCCCATCTCCGTGACAACTATCCCGTTTACCCGTACCCGTCCGGCGGCAATAATTCGATCGGCTTGACGGCGCGAAGCGATACCGGCATCTGCCAATACTTTATTCAATCTCACCATGAAAAGCCTCCGGTTTTCTTTCGTGATTCTCGTCTTGAGACTGAAGGATTTCATTCTTATAGGGTATAATCACCGTAAACTGACTCCCTCGTCCCAATTCACTTTCCACCGTAACTTTCCCGTTATGGCGTTCAATAATATGTTTCACAATGGACAACCCAAGCCCGGTACCGCCCATCTCCCGGGAACGTCCTTTATCCACCCGATAAAAGCGTTCGAAGATCCGAGGTAGGCTTTCTTTTGGAATGCCGAACCCGGTATCCCGGACAGTGATCTGAATATCGTCCCCCACCAGTTCACTTTCAATACAGACTTTACTCCCGGGCGGCGAATACTTGATTGCATTGTCCAATAGATTTAAAAAGACTTCCCGAAGAAGATCCTCATCACCAGTCATTATTGTGGCATTTAGGTTTTGATTCAATTCGATATTCTTCTCCTGGATCCGATTGTGCAACGTAAGCATAATCTCGCTGATCAGCTGATCCAACCGAACCGGCTCCTGCTTCACTTCACCCTGGCCGCTTTCTAATTTGGAAATATCCAGCAAATCATGGATGAGATTATTCAACCGCTCCGTTTCCTGGTAAATGATGGACAAAAATTTCATGACCGTTTCCCGTTCTTCCAGCGCACCATCGAGTAATGTTTCAATAAACCCTTTGATCGAAGTCAACGGAGTTTTTAATTCATGAGATACATTGGCCACAAAATCGCGGCGCATGGATTCCAACTTACGAAGCTGGGTCACATCGCCAATGACCGCCACCACGCCCCGAATCTCTTCATTAATCTCATCCCGAATCGGAGCCAGATTAAGATTGAGAACCCGTTCAGGATTCCCCGGCCAAATAATCTCCTGTTGAATGGAGTTGCCTTTCACATAAATCTGATGAAAAATATCTGCCAGCTCGCTCTGGGGAAATACTTTGTGAGGAAATTCTCCCACACCTTCCCCTGGACTTAGATGAAAAAGCTCCGCTGCTGCCGGATTGATCAGACTGATTCGACCGGTGATCTCCGTTGCGATAACCCCTTCGGACATACTGGACAAAATCGCTTGAATCTCTTCCATCCGTCCGTGCAATGCACTGAGATCGCTGGTATGAATTCGTTCAAATTTTTCGATCTGTTTTGCCAGCTGCCCATAGATGTCATCTTTCCGGGTTAATCGAGTTCTCAGCGGAATTCCCTGACTGAGATTGTCCATATAATTTAGTAATTCATCCAAGGGCGCTTTGATCCAAAGATAAATTAAACAACCACAAAAAACGAACCAAAGCAGCGAAACCACTACATAATACGGATTACTCCAGACAAAACCCGCGATCACAAGCGGCAAAAAAAGAAGGAGGAGAAACCCTCCTATCTGCCAGGCAATCTTCTTCATGGTTATTCACTCCGAAAACGATATCCTACCCCGCGCACAGTTTCCAAATAAACCGGCTCTGCCGGATTGGTCTCGATTTTCTGGCGCAGTCGACGCACATGAACGTCTACGGTCCGGGTATCTCCAAAATATTCATAACCCCATAAATGTTCCAGCAAAAATTCACGGGTAAAAGCCCGTCCTGGATTAACCAACAGCAGCTTGAGAAAATCAAATTCTTTCGGTGTCAGTTCCACTTCTTCCCCGCGTACCTTCACCAAATGCTGCCGAAGATCCATTTTAATCTCACCGATTTCGATAATTTCCGGTTCATCCTCATTGGTTTTGCCGCTGCGGCGCATTACTGCCCGTACCCTTGCCACCAACTCACGGGGCGAAAAAGGTTTGGTCACATAATCATCGGCACCCATCTCCAAACCAAGAACCCGATCCGCCTCTTCACTTTTTGCTGTAAGAATGATAATGGGAATCGATTTGGTTTGCTGGTCGGCACGGAGTTGTTTACAAACCGATAAACCATCAAGCTCCGGAAGCATCAAATCCAGGATCACCAGATCCGGTAATTCCTGTTTCACCAATTCTAAGCCTTTACGTCCTGTATTGGCAGAAATAGTTCGATATCCTTCCCGATCAAGATTATATTTAACCAGTTCCACAATATTTTGCTCGTCTTCAATTATTGCGATTGTTCCGGCCATACGCAACCTCCTAATCTGTTTTATAAACAAACCACGCTGACAAAATACTAATATTTGAATTAATTATATCAAACAAATCGCAAAATGCACAATAGTTGTAAAAGCGCCCTATTTTTTCATAAGTTCAATCTGGCATCTTCTCTTCAAATAAAAACCAGCGGTTACGCACAAACCCGCTGGTAAAATGGATTATTTTAAAGAAACCATCGGTAAACAGGAAAAATCAAGGGTCGCAAAATAATCGTCAATAGTTTCTCTGCGGCGAATTTGCACAACACTTCCATCCGGCCGCAGTAATAACTCTGCCGAACGCAATTTACCGTTATAATTGAATCCCATGGCATGGCCATGAGCACCTGCATCATGAATGACGAGAATATCTCCCTCGTCGATCAACGGGAGTTTCCGGTCGATGGCAAATTTATCGTTATTTTCACACAAAGATCCGACCACATCATAAACATGATCCATCGGCCAATTTTCTTTACCCAAAACGGTAATATGATGATAGGCACCATACATACCGGGACGCATCAAATTGGCCATACACGCATCGACCCCGATATAATTTTTATAGATCTCTTTTCGGTGAATCGCAGTCGTTACTAAATATCCATAAGGTCCGGTAATCATCCGGCCGTTTTCCATCACGATTTTCAGCGGGTCCAGACCATTGGAAATAATGATTTCATTATATAATCTCCGGATACCCTGGGAAACAATGTCCAAATCCACCGGTTCCTGCTCCGGCCGATAAGGAATTCCGATTCCGCCTCCAATATTGACAAACTCGAACCGGATACCGATCTCCCGGGTAATATCCCGGACCAATTCAAATAAAATCCGGGCCGTTTCCACAAAATAATTGGGATCCAGCTCATTGGAGGCTACCATCGTATGTAACCCAAACCGCTTCACGCCTTTTTCTTTCATAATCCGATAAGCATCAAACAGTTGTTGACGGGTCAACCCATATTTGGCTTCTTCCGGTTTTCCAATGATTGCATTTCCCTGCTTCAGAGGCCCCGGATTATAACGGAAACAAATCAGTTCCGGAACACCGGCGCATTCCTCCAGGAAAGGAATATGGGTGATATCATCTAGATTGATAATTGCCCCCATCTCCATGGCCTTCTGAAACTCTTCCGCCGGCGTATTGTTGGAAGTAAACATTACATTTTCTCCGGTAATCCCGGACCGCTCTGCCAAAATCAATTCCGGCAGCGAACTGCAATCCGCCCCAAACCCTTCTTCACGAAGAATGGATAATAAATAGGGATTTGGAGTAGCTTTTACGGCAAAATACTCTTTAAATCCAGGCACCCATGAAAATGCCTCCGTCAATTTCCGGGCATTCTCCCGGATAGCCTGTTCATCATAAATATGAAAAGGCGTAGGATAACGTTTGATAATATCTTGAATTTGCTCTTTAGTAAACGGTACCGTCTTCGCTGCCATACATAACCTCCGTTGAAAGTCATAAATAAATATGACGTTTATTACGTTTCATCCCATAATGTTACTATAATAATGTTATTATATTATTTCAAAAGATTGAGATCAACTGAAAACCCTAAATTTTATCATTACATATTATTAAACTTATCACAAAGTTATCACAAACCTGTCATAACATCGGAATATCGAAGAATTTTTAAAAGCACACAGTTCACAGTAGACAGGGAACGATTTTACCAAGAATTTTTGTATTTTTTCCTTTGCCCTTTACACTTTACTCTTTTGAACTGTCAACTGTCCCAACTGCCCCAACTACCCACTGTCAACTATTTTCAAAGCTTCTGACTCCTGTTTCCTAACTCCTTACTCCCAATCCAATATAATCCCAAAGCCTTTTCCCCGCAAATTGGGCATCCTAACCTGGAACCCAATACCCAATACCCAATACCCAATACCTAGCACCCTGCCTCCAGCGCCCAGCACCGACCTATAACCGTGAACTGTGTATTGTGCACTGTGAACCTACCAACTCAATTAAACCGCAGGGAGTTTATCATGAAAGTACGTTTAGGTTTTGTTGCGATGACACTCCGGCTGGAAAACTGTTCACCATCTAAAACGATAACCCTGAAAAACATCGAAAAAATCTCCGGCTACGAACATCAGATCGGCCGTCTGACATCCATCGCCAAGGAAAACTTGGAAAACACCCTTCGAATCTTAAAGGCCAATCAATATGACCATATTCAGATTTATCGTTTCACATCAAAATTGATTCCTTTATGTACTCATCCACAATTCCGAACATGGAATTACTGCGAAGACCTATCCCGGGAACTCAAAGCAGTCGGCGATTTCGTCAAAGAACACCGGATGCGGGTCAGTATGCATCCGGATCATTTCACCCTCCTCAATAGCCCAAATCCTGAAGTAGTCGAGACCTCCATCCGGGATTTGGAATATCATACGAATGTTCTGGAGGCTATGGGATTAGGTACCGATGCTAAACTGGTCCTCCATGTCGGCGGAAAATATAACCAACGTTCCGAAGCACTTGAACGGTTTAAAAGCGAATTTCTTCAATTGCCGGAACGGATTAAAAGCCGGATCACCGTTGAAAATGATGACCGTTCATTTACTGCAGCCGAAGTATTGAAACTTTGTAGGGACATCAAAGCTCCAATGGTATTTGACCTTCACCATCATCAAGTATTAAATCATGGTGAAGACCTCTCTGTCATGTGGCCGGAGATCTGTGCCACCTGGGAAAATACCGGCCTTCCGCCCAAAGTCCACCTCTCCAGTCCACGGGATGACCAAAGTCCCCGTTTTCATGCTGATTTTATCGATGCTGATGCTGCAGTAAACTTTCTGAATATCATCCGCCCCCTGGATAAGGATATAGATATTATGATCGAAGCCAAGCAAAAGGATATGGCTTTGATCCGACTTTCGGAAGACTTGAAAGCCCGCGGTTTCACCATGAACGGCCTTGCCGAACTCATTTTGTAATTTGATCTTGTCATTTTACCAATCTTTAGATATACTATAAAATGTTGTGCAAGGGGGAGTAGTTCCCAGGGTTCCGGTTCCGCCGGTTCCCGGACAGAGTCAACATACTGGCTAAGCTCAAGCTAAACCTGGCTCTGTCGGCAGTACACCGTCTAAACTTACGGTTACGGCTTAACGAGACCTTTGCGCCTTATTGGCGCATGGTCTCTTTTTTGTTAAAATTCGGCATATGCTTGGCTTGTTTTTTCCCTAAATACTCAATATTCAGTCGTTAGGTTTGTCTTTCAAATATAAATTTCAAAACTAGGAGGAATGTTAATGCAGGCTTTTTGGCTTTCGATGGTCATGATTTTCCTTGCCGAGCTGGGGGATAAAACGCAACTGGTGGCCCTTACTCTGGCAACACGCTATAACGCCCGAATTGTATTATGGGGAATTTTTTGGGCAACCTTTGGCGTACACATTGCCTCCACTGCCATCGGCTGGGTAATGGGGGGAATTCTTCCGACCGACTGGATCAAATTTTTCGCAGGTTTGGCTTTTATCGCCTTCGGGTTTTGGACGTTGCGTGGAGACAGCCTGGACGATGATGAAGAAGTTAAAACCAAAATCACCTCTCCCTTCTGGCTCGTCTTCGTCACCTTTTTCCTGGCGGAATTAGGAGACAAGACCATGTTGAGCACCGTTACATTAGCAACCACCCATGCCTTTATCCCGGTTTGGTTTGGGTCAACACTGGGGATGGTGCTTTCTGACGGATTGGCAATTTGGATCGGTACCATGCTAGGCACGCGACTGCCGGAAAAAACGGTTAAACTGGGAGCGTCCGTTATCTTCTTCGCTTTTGGAGTATTCAGTATGATCCAAGGCGGACTTCATCTCCCTTCCTGGGTCTGGCTCATCGCTGCCGTCACCTGTATCGCTTTGGGAATTTTCTTTCTCCGGCCCACTCAGGAAAAAGCGGAATCCACTGAAGAAAGAATGGCGTCTTAAATATTTACGAAAAACAGTTTGCCAAAAACGGTTTCCAATGCAAAACCCTCCCCAAATTTTGGGAGGGTCAATTTTTGCATCGATTCGTATCGAATCTTTAAGTTATCCCATTAATCCCAGATTTCGCAATACGCCTTCCAGCATTTCCTTCTCTTGGGGCGTCGCTTCAACCAGCGGCAACCGAAGCCCGCCTACCTTGAAGCCTAATAAGTTACAGGCTGCCTTCACCATAATCGGATTCGTATTCGCAAACAAAGCCCGGTTTAACGGCCCTAACTCCATGTTGATCTGAGCCGCTTTCGCCACTTCCCCATGTTCATAGGCTGTTACCATCTCATTAATCTTCCGGCCAGCTATGTGTGCAGCCACACTGATAATTCCCACGCCGCCAACGCTCAACACAGGTAACGTCAGAGCATCATCGCCGCTGTATACCTGGAGGCTTTTCGGAGCCTGTTCGCAAATTTGGCTGATTTGCCCCAAATTTCCCGAGGCTTCTTTAACCGCTACCACGTTTTCGATCTCAGCCAACCGCAGCATCGTCTCTACCGAAATATTAACGCCCGTCCGGCCCGGAATGTTATAAATGATCACCGGCAACGAAGTTGCTTCGGCAATGGCTTTAAAATGTTGGTACAAGCCTTCCTGGGAGGGTTTATTATAGTACGGAGCCACCAGCATCACTCCGTCAACCCCGGCCCGTTCCGCCTCTTTAGTCAGTTCAATGCTGTCGAAGGTGTTATAACTTCCAGTTCCTGCAATAACGGTTCCTTTACCCCCGATGGCCTCAACCACCGCTTTAAACAAATTGACTTTCTCGGCTTTGGTCAACGTTGGTGATTCTCCAGTGGTACCAGCGACCACCACTCCGTCAGACCCGGAGTCAATTAAACGATTAGCCAGCTCTTGACTCACCTGGTAATTGACAGCCAGGTTTTGATCAAACGGAGTGACCATCGCCGTAAGCACTTTTCCCAATTTTACCATCTTTCTCTCCTCCTTAACCATCAATTCAAAAATTGAAAATGTAATGCCTGCAATGCCTTTGACATCACTTCCTGCTTGACAAGGCAGGCAATATTCGTATGGGAATCGACCGAATGATAAATAGCTATCTCCGCTTGTCGTAACCCTTTTACCATCTTAGCCATCACTCCGGGAACGCCTCGCATTCCCGAACCCACAATAGCCACCTTGGCAAAACCCGGTTCAATCGTAACATCCAAACCAGTGCGACTCAACACCTGTTCGGCCTGGTCCATTCGTTGTTCATCGATGATGAACCGAATTTGATAAGGGGCTACCTGGATCATATCCACACTAATGCCGGAATCAGCCATGATTTCAAAAACATTTAAAACCATGCCGTTCTCATTCAAATCATCCTTAGACTGGATCGTAACCAAAGCCATTCCGGCAAGGTGAGCCAAACCAGTTACTATTTTATCCCGCCTGATCTCAATGCTTCCGATGGGTGCACCATCAGCAACCAATGTTCCGGGTCCGTCAGCAAAAGTGGAACGTATCCGGAGGGGTATCCGCCCTTCCATCGCGATCTCTACCGCCCGTGGATGAACCACCTTGGCTCCAAGATGAGCCATTTCACAAAGTTCCTGATAAGTTAAACTATCTAACGGTTTAGCCTGAGGAACCATTCGGGGATCAGCGGTCATCACCCCGTCCACATCGGTGTAAATTTCAATTACCTCCGCTTTCAACGCAACACCGAGGACTGCAGCTGTCGTATCACTACCGCCCCGTCCCAATGTGGTAATCTCTCCGTCGCCGGTCACACCTTGAAAACCAGCGACCACAACAATCTTCCCTTCATCCAGCAGTTTGAGAATCCTGGCTGGATGTACTTCTTTAATATGGGCATTATTAAAATGATAATCAGTTATGATTCCGGCCTGGGCCCCGGTAAGAGCTACCGCATCAAGCCCATGGGAACGCAGGGTTTGAACCATGATGACACTGGAAATAATTTCACCACAAGACATCAGCAAATCCAATTCCCGGGGCCGGATTTGTTTGGAAATCTCGCGGGCCAAACCAATGAGTGTATCTGTGGCATAAGGCTCTCCGACCCGCCCCATAGCCGATACGACAACGACCACCTGTAAGCCTTCATCAACTGCGTTTTTAATCTTTCTGACAACCTGTTCACGCTTATCTGCTGATGATACCGAAGTTCCCCCGAACTTTTGAACGATAATCCCCATTGGATTGGCCTCACTTTCATTCAGTGTGCATCAATGGATGAACGGGTATAACTGATAATTACCGGTTGCAGTTGGCGATGGTTCAGCGCTTCCAAAATCGTCTCCGGTATTAATTTCATGTCGGCAACCAATGATGATTGCTTGGTTTCCGGTGCATCCTGGCCAAACGGCACAAAATATATATTTTTACGGTTAAGCAATAATCCAAGATTACGCCCATTTCCACTCAACCCGTCATTGGTCGAGATTCCGATCACAACCGGACGGTTGTTGCGTAACTGGGCTTTGCAGGCTAAAGTAACACATGTATCGGTAATCCCCAAGGCCAGCTTTGCCAGAGTATTTCCAGTACATGGCGCAACCACCACCACGTCGACCATATTCTTTGGTCCAATCGGTTCCACTTCCACCATGGTCGTCATCGGTTGCTTTCCGGTAATCCGGACCAACGCTTCCCGAAGTTCCACCGCTGTTCCAAAACGAGTATCCGTTTCCGCGACTGCAGGTGAGATAATCGGGAATATTTCCGCCCCTTCTTGCTGTAATTTTTCAATCACCGGAAGAACCTGATCCATGGTACAATGTGAACCAGTCAATGCAAATCCTATTCGAATTCCGGAAAAACGCATCTTACCGGCCACCCCCTTCAGTTAAAAGTTGTTCCAGGATTTCAGGAATTGCCTTAGCCAAAATGGCTCCGGCAGTTTTGGGGGCAACCTTTCCCGGAAGTCCGGGCGCTAATATGGCTTTAACACCTAATGTTTCAGCAGCAATAAAATCAGTCCCGCCGGGCGGCGAGGCCAAATCAATAATCACCGTATCCCTGGAAACCAAACTCAAGATTCGGTCATCGAGGACCATCACCGGAACCGTATTAATGATCAGATCAACGGCTGACACTGCAGTTGACAGTTGGTCATGGAGAACCGTCCTGCATCCCATCTCCCAGGCACGGGCCAGTAAATCGCGACGCCGGGCAGCAACCGTCACCGTTGCTCCCAATGCTTGAAACATCCGGGCTACAGTAACTCCAACCCGGCCGAATCCAATCACCAAAACCCGAGATCCATGAATGGTAATGGGTAAATTCTCCATCGCCAGTTGGATAGTGCCTTCAGCTGTAGGTATGGAATTTAAAATCGCGATTTCATCATTTTCGCCATATTCTTTAACAATGACCCCGGATTCTGCTGCAATACGACGCCATTTTTCCGTCAAAGATCCGCTGAGCACGATCATTCCGGGCGACCATATGGACGAACAACTTCCGACATCAAGCAACTGGTCAACGGTTCGGCCACGAACCTTTCCTTGATCATTCATACCGCTGATCGGAAGTATGATTACCTGGACACCGGCAATGGCCTGTTCCAGGTTTTCACAAAAGGTCATCCCTTCACCCGCTTGGGATGGATGACCGAAAATTCTTACTTTCGCTCCAAATCCCGCTAAAGCGGCCGCTACCGCAATCTGACGCGAATCTCCGCCAATAACTGCGATCTCTGTATTTTGAATATGCTTCACCAGGTTTCCCCCCTTTTTCAAAAACAGGCTAATGTCAGTATATTCGGTGGAAGTTTTTAAGGTGAAGCATCAACCGCTCAGCAGGTAGGCACTGAGATCACTCGAAAAGAAAATGTTCTAACCCGTAAGTTAGTCCGGGACGACCCATGATTTTTTTGACTGCCAATGCAACACCGGGCATAAAGGACTCTCGGCTCAGCGAATCATGGCGGATCGTCAGGATTTGCCCTTCCCCGCCAAAAATAACCTCTTGATGAGCAATTAAACCCGGCAGACGAACACTATGTAGATGGACACCATTCATTTCTCCGCCACGTACGCCTTTAATCTTCTCTTCACCGACGCAGCGTTCAGCGGCTTCACCCCTGGCGGCCAAGATCATCTCTGCGGTTTTAATCGAAGTCCCTGAAGGAGCATCCAATTTTCGATCATGATGCAATTCGATGATCTCCACTTGCGAAAAATATTTGGCAGCCATCGCCGCAAACCGCATCATCAACAGTGCTCCTACAGCAAAGTTCGGAGCGATCAAGGCATTGGCTCGGTGGGTCTCACAAAGCTTCCGAATCTCTTCCAGATCGTTCTGGGAAATTCCGGTAGTCCCAACAACCACATGAACTCCGGCGCCAATGGCCGTACGAATATTATCCATCACTGCTGCAGGAGTCGTAAAGTCGACCATGACCTGAGGACGCCGGTTGGCAATGGCTTCAGTCAAACTGCCTTCAACCAAAATCCCGGTAGCATCGGCACCAACCACTTCGCCAATATCTTTCCCAATTTGGCCCTGATCCACCGCACCAACCAATTGCAATTGAACATCCTTCAGGACCATCTTCACAACTTCCTGGCCCATCCGGCCGCAACAACCGGAGACCAATACTCGGATTTTTTCCATCTTCATTCAGCTCCTTATAAAAGAAAAAAGATTGGCAATTACCAACCTTCGACTATCGTGTAACCGAAAATCAACCGGCGGCAAGATAGCTCTCCACCCGAAGGTGACAGTACCGGGATTATTCATCTTCGGTACCAGCCGGAGTCTGGCAAACCCCAACTTCGGCAAAATATCCTTTCATCAGGTTTCAACAGCCCCGCCGGCCTCCGCCTGACTACTCATCTATTTTGCGCCTCTACTCTACCCCATCAGAGCCTTTCATATACACCATATGAACGCTCTTCAACGTATGAAATTGGATAAAAAAAGAGAAGTTCCAAAACTTCTCTTCCATTTTCCTATAAAACAGCGTTCATGTCAAGTATTCTTTATTCGAACCGTTAATTGACTTCCGCCTCATCTGTTTCAAATAAAATCAATTCCTGACTGATCTTCCGGATTTGCTTCCAGGGGATAGTACGATGTCCCGTTTCGACGCCGCCCCAGCCATGAGTTGTCACGATCAACGCTTCCACCATACCGGTCTCTGTATTAATCAGGAGCTCCCAATCTTTGATCCGTTCCAATCGCTCTCCGCTTTTCAATTCAATGACTTCTTTACCTTCCAAATCACTGGCCCGCACGCCGATCCCCTCCTTATAGAAGGATATGTCACTTCAGCTAATTTTAGAAGAAAGCAGAAGCTTAAGATTGGTTGACAGTTGACAGCTAGCATGGAACCTAAGCCCAAAATGGTTCCTGTCTCCTAACTCCTCTATGTGCTGTGCACTGCTTACTGCGAACTGTAAACCCGAAACAAAAAAATTGTCACCTTTCACCTATGTGAGAAAGAAATTTCCCTTTTTCCCGAACCAAAGTATTCGTCCAAAAATACTATAGTACTGAGGCATGAGGCTTAAATCATCTGGACTCACGTCAGAATTTAAGCACTGCACTTCATAGATGAAAGAGGTGGAATTATGGCAAGACAATGTCCTCCCGGAACGACTGCCTATACAGTGCGTGCCGGTGATACCTTTTATGAACTCGCCCGCCGTTTTAATACAACGGTGGCTGCAATAATGGCTGCCAATCCAGGGGTTAACCCTAATCAACTCCAAATTGGTCAAACCATCTGCATCCCGGGGCAACAACCGCCGTCAACCTGTCCGGCCGGTAGTATGCCTTATGTCATTCGGGCGGGAGATACATTATTTGCATTAGCCCAACGATTTAACACAACGGTCAATGCCATTTTGGCCATTAATCCAGGACTGGATCCCAACCGGCTCCAGATCGGGCAGACCATCTGCATCCCGGGGCAACAGCCGCCGTCAACCTGTCCGGCAGGTAGTACGCCTTATGTGATTCGGGCGGGAGATACATTATATGTATTAGCCCAACGATTTAACACCACGGTCAATGCCATCCTGGCCATTAATCCAGGACTGGATCCCAACCGGCTCCAGATCGGGCAGACTATCTGCATCCCGGGGCAACAGCCGCCGTCAACCTGTCCGGCAGGTAGTACACCTTATGTGATTCGGGCAGGAGATACATTATTTGCATTAGCCCAACGATTTAACACCACGGTCAATGCCATCCTGGCCATTAATCCAGGATTGGATCCCAACCGGCTCCAGATCGGGCAGACTATCTGCATCCCGGGGCAACAACCGCCGTCAACCTGTCCGGCAGGTAGTACACCTTATGTGATTCGGGCAGGAGATACATTATATGTATTAGCCCAACGATTTAACACCACGGTCAATGCCATCCTGGCCATTAACCCGGGCCTCGATCCTAACCGGCTCCAGATCGGGCAGACTATCTGCATCCCGGGGCAACAACCGCCGTCAACTTGTCCGGCCAATAGCTTCGCCTACGTCATCAAAGCCGGGGACAACTTATATATGCTCGCTTTACGATATGGCACCACAGTCGACGCTATCCTGGCCATTAATCCAGGACTCGATCCTAACCGGCTGCAAATCGGGCAAACCATCTGTATACCGGGAGTCCCACCCACAACATGCCCGCCTGGCAGCATAACCTATACAATTCAATCCGGAGATACATTGTTCACTATTGCCACACGTTATAATGTAACAGTCAACGCCATCCTGGCGGCCAATCCGGGACTGGATCCCAACAATCTCCGGGTTGGGCAAATCATCTGCATCCCAGGAGGAACTCCCACTTGTCCGCCCAACACCACATCCTATACCGTAAAGGCCGGAGATACCTTCTTCCGTATCGCCAGAGCCCATAATGTATCTCTGGATGCATTACTGGCAGCCAACCCCGGTATTGATCCGGACCGTCTCCAAGTCGGCCAGGTGATCTGCATCCCCAATTAATAGCCCTTCAGAAACAATGAAGCGGGGTTCTTCCCCGCTTCTTCTATTTAGGTTAACTATCACCTTTATTATCTTGCAGCATTTGCTGTTTCTGTTCCGGGCTTTCAAATATGCCGAGCCAGTCACAGACTTCATAGGCAAAATCGACAAAAGCCCGGCCTTCCGCCGTAATCACATGACCATCCACCACGACCCGCTTTTTCACAAAACGATGACGGGGGTAAGGGTCGGGAACGCCCAAATCCTGGATATGCTTCTCTGAACAAGACGTGGTAAATTGATGCTGATCCAAAATACCGGCTCTGCCTAAAAACTGAGGAGCAAAACAAATGGCAGCCAACAACTTTTGCTGGTGGTCCAATTGCTGAATCAGTTCAGTCAACCCCAGAGGCTGCTCCTGAATGGGTCCCCCCGGGAGGATCAACGCTTCAACATCCGTTTGATCCATTGTTAAGGCCTCGGCAAGCGTCATATGTGGCACATATACCAAACCAGCCTGGCTCATCAACGGTTCCTTATTAACAGCCACGCTGATGATTTCTTTCCGGCCTAATTTCCGTAACCGGTGTAATAATAAGGTGACTTCAAAATCAGCCATCTCCGGATAAATAAAACATAAAATCTTACCCATTCTGAATCCTCCAATCCAACTCAACCTGGTACTCGATGGGCTGTGCACTACGGATTGAAACTATTGACATTCGCGCTCAACGATCCGATCCAAAATATCCGCTGCTTTCTGGATAACCGGACGGCATTTTACCTCTTCATTGCGGTATTTCGCTTTAAGGGGAGCACAATCCAGATCCCCCATCTCCCGACGATACTCATTGAACAATTCTCGCGTCAATTGCTTGATCCGGTCGCTTTCATGCGCCCGTTCCTTAACCGTCAGTTTGCCTAAAACCATTAAAGCGCCGGTCAATGCACCGCAGGTTTTGCCAATTGCCATCCCACCACCAAAAGCGGCCGCCATCTTCAGGGCTTCATCATCCAAATTCAGGCCATAAGCCTGATTGGCTCCACGCAGAATCGTCTCCGCACAATTTAAATCTTCGGCAATACCATAACCTGCTTTAATAAGATCTCCCAGTCTCATTCGAAATCTCCTTTCAATGACTGTCAAAACTCAGAGTATGAGCTACTGACCCAATGTACGACTATCCCACTTGTGCCTCATTTTTCTCCTGCCCTTTACTTTTCACACCAGCTCGCCCCGGGCAACCATAAATACTTGGCCGCCAACTTCAACCTCAATATCACGACGGGAAGCATCTGCTTTCAAATGCAATACCGACGGACGGCCGATCTCCATCCCCTGTTCGACCCGGATTTGGAATTGATCGGTCCCGAAATAACGATATTTGGCCAAATAACCGGCTAAGCACCCATTGGCGCTGCCAGTGGCTGGATCTTCCGGTATCCCTAAGCAATCGACGAACACCCGCACATTTAGGTTATTTCCTTCATCATAAACCTCCGGGCAAAAAACCAGTACATCCTTGGTAGTACTTGATTCGGTCAATGCCGCTAACAACTGTTGATTAACCCGTGCTTTTTTAATATCCGCCAAATGACATAAAGGAACAATAATGAAAGGTAACCCGGTAGATACTTCTTGGATGGGATAACGGAAATCGATAGCTTCCGACGGAAGCCCGAGAGCTTCCGCCATCTTCTCCCGTTCGAAACTCAGCCCGAAAAAGGGAGGATTTTGCTTCATCCAGATAATTTCTTCATTCGTCGCCTCAGTATCAAAGGACACCGGAATCTGGCCAACAGGCAAGTTCAAACAGATCCTGTCCACAGGCTGTTGAAGGATTTCCTGCCGAATGACCCATGCCGTACCCAATGTGGGATGGCCGGCAAAAGGCACTTCCGTGACCGGAGTAAATATCCGGACATCATAACCCCCGTCCCGCTCTTCTTCAGAGAGAATAAATGTGGTTTCGGAATAATTCATCTCCTTGGCCAACTGCTGCATTTCTGCAGTTGTTAACCGGTTACCGCTACGAATCACCGCTAATTGATTGCCACAGTATTTCGCCTCGGCAAATACATCCACGATATAAAAGATGATACCTTTTGTCATTAATCCACCTCAAACCCTGCGACAGACTTTATTGATGATAGGATCTTAGGAAGGTTTCAACCCGATCCAATGCCACTTGAAGATCGGGTAAAGACGGTAAGAAAACCACCCGGAAATGATCCGGCTCAAACCAGTTAAATCCGGTTCCCTGAACCAATAAAACATGCTGATCTATTAACAAATCTAAAACGAATTTCTGATCATCCCGAATATTAAAACGGGCTACATCAATCTTCGGGAAAAGATACAAAGCTCCTTTCGGTTTTACACAGGACAACCCCGGAATCTCATTAATCCGTTTCCAGGCATAACTCCGCTGTTCATAAAGGCGCCCGCCGGGGCAGATCAAATCTTCGATGGACTGGTGCCCTTCCAAAGCAGCTTTAATGGTGTACTGGGCCGGAACATTACTGCAAAGCCGCATCGAACACAACATATTCAATCCTTCCAAGTAACCCTTAGCCATCGCCCGATTGCCGCTGATCACCATCCATCCGGCACGAAAACCGGCAATCCGATGGGATTTGGATAAGCCGTTTAGCGTGATAAAGAGCGTATCCTCAGACAAAGAGGCAATGGAGTAATGCTTGATGCCGTCATAGGTGATCTTATCATAGATTTCATCAGCAAAAACGATCAATTGATGCTTAACGGCCAGATCCACAATGCCTTGGAGAATTTCCAGAGGATACACCGCACCGGTGGGATTGTTCGGATTGATAAGAACGATCCCTTTTGTTTTAGGAGTGATCTTTTTACGGATATCGTCTAAATCCGGATTCCAATCCGAACTTTCATCACAACGGTAATGAACTGCAGTCCCGCCAGCCAGGTTCACTGCAGCGGTCCATAAAGGATAATCAGGCGCAGGTATCAGGATCTCATCGCCGTTATCCAACAATCCCTGCATCGTAATCATGATCAATTCACTGACGCCATTTCCGACATAAATATCGCCTAAATCAATATTGCGGATTCCTTTGCTCCGATGATATTCCAATATGGCCTGACGGGCCTCGAGAATACCCCGGGAGTCAGAATAACCATGGGCATGGGATAAATGGGTATGCATCGCATCTAATATCTCCGGCGGCGCTTCAAATTGAAAGGGTGCCGGATTTCCGATATTCAATTTAATAATCTTATGTCCTTGGGCTTCCATCCGGTTCGCTTCATCCATGACCGGCCCTCGGATATCATAACAAACATTATCCAGCTTCCTTGACTTCTCAAAATTACGCATAAAAATTGACCTCCATCTTCTTGAAGACTTAATCTATATCTTTTTCGGACTCCGCTCATCCTGATTGAATCCGTCGGACAGCTTCTCCGATTACCGCAAAACCCTTTTCCATTATGTCCGGAGTCACCCGGGAAATACCCAACCGGAACGTATGCTTACCATCGGATGGGTTGACAAAAAAGATATCTCCAGGCATAAACAAGACTTGGTTGCGATACGCTTCAGCCAATACCTGCCGGGCATCGAGGGATGGTTCCAACTCAATAAAAATGTGCAGTCCTCCTTCTCCCCAGACTTTGCGGCAGGGGATCAACTGCCGGGCTAATTCCACCGCCCGCTGATGTCGTTCCCGATAAACCTTGCGGGCTTTTTTCAAATACTTTTCAAATTGGCCGGTGTGTAAATATTCATAAAGAATCGCCTGGTCAAGAAAGGAAGTATGAATATTTAGGCTCCGTTTGATGCTTTCCAGATATGAAATCAGGCGGGCATCGGCCATAATCCAACCCACTCGGAGCCCGGGAAACAAAATTTTTGAAAAACTTCCGAGATAAATCATGCCATTGGCGTTATCTGCCAATGCCATCATCGGGGCCACATGAGCCCCGGAATACCGCAGTTCTTCATTGAATCCATCCTCAACCACCGGCACCCGATACTCTTGAAACTGCTCCAGGACAGCTTTGCGTTTTTCCGGCGACATCACAATACCGGTGGGATTGTGATAAGAGGGAATCAGGTAACCCAGCTTAACCCTTTGCGCAGCTAAAACCCGCCGAAGTTCCTCCACATCCATACCGTCATCTTGCAAAGGAATCCCGATAATCTCCAGTCCCGCCAAACGCATGATCTTCAATGCTGTATTATGCGTCGGATTTTCACAGATGATCCGGTCACCGGGACGGGTCAACGCCGACAGCACCAGATTAAACCCTTCGGTAAAACCATTGGTGACTAAAATATCTTTGCCGTCGGGCGAAACCCCTTTAGCTTTCATATATTGCTTTAAGTAATCCAACAAATAGCGATAACCTTGAGCATACCCGTAATTCAGCAGCTTTTCGCCTTCAACGGCCACCCGGTTTAAAAAAGAACGTTTCACATCATCCATCTCAAACAATTGAGGGTCCGGCGCAATGCTTTTAAAGGAAAGATATCCCTTTTCCCACTTCAGTTCTTTTTTTTCAATATCCAGATCCACTGCTGTTCGGGCATAATCGGTCATCATCGCTTCCCAATCGTAGAGAACACCGGTTTTTTCAGACTGTGGCGACTGTGGCGTTTGCATGGTCACAAAAGCGCCCTGCCCTTGAATGATTTGGACAAACCCGTCGTCTTCTAGATATTGATAAGCTTGGGTGACCGTATTGCGGCTCACATTAAGAATAGCAGCCAATTCCCGGGTAGCCGGCAGCCGTACACCGGACTGCAACACTCCCGAAAAAATTAGCTCCTTCAGATAATCTCTGATTTGAAGATATGCCGGACGATGAGCGTCAAGCTTCAGATCATTAAACATGCTTATACCTCTTCATCGGCAATCGATATACTTCACGCGTTGCAATATAACCCCTACCTGGACTCTGTCTATCGATATACCTATTCTGCCATAACTTCATTCATTAAAAAAGAACCACTGCTATAGATTTTTTGACGAAACGTGGTCCACTCAGACCCGAATTAAAATAACTTCGGCAATTAAACTATGATTCCTGCCCTAAATAAAACCGCCTGGTCATCATACCAGACGGTTAGGATATTCATATTCGTATAATCAAGCGTTAATCCATCTTTACCATCCGTAGCACCGGCACCTTTTCCTGATAGCGTTCTCTGGCAAAATACTCGATAATCTGACTCCGCCGGATAATCCCGATAAAAATACCGCTGTCATCGACGACCGGAATGAAATTTTGCATGATCGCCAACGAAATCAAATCTTCAATCTGGGCATTAATGTGGACGGGTTTATCATTTAAGCGTCTTGGAATTTCCTCCAAAGGAACCCGCTCGGTCCCTTCAAAACTTAAACCGGGCGTATTTTTCATCTTTCGGAGCAAGTCGCCTTCTGTCAAAGTCCCCACATATCGGCCTTGGCTATCCACGATGGGGAGCGCAGTGTAGCGGTGATAATCCATCTTTTCCATTGCCTGTCGCATCGTTGATTTTAAAGGTAAATACACAACGTCTTTTTTAGGCAACAAAAAAAATGCAACATTCATGAACACTCTTCCTTCCCTCGTTTTATGAATTGCATTTCCAACCAGGGCTTTATCTTCGGCTCTTTGTCAAAACTGCCCCTTTTACAGTCTATGTGCCGAAGTCACAATCGTTCCATTAATTCTTTTTCACTTCTGTTCAACGAATTTTTCCTGATAAAGTTTCCAACAAAATGCAGCATAAGCTCGAATTTTTAATTATCATTGTTTATTATAGTATTCGGTAGTTGGATTATAACTTTTGAGATAGAATTGGCCATTTCCAGCCATTAATTTTTCTTTTCAAGTTTCTGAAAGCTATTTTTGGACTGGACTGATATAAATGCAAAGGTTTTATAGGTAGCCGTGAATGCGTTACTGAACACCCACAGCCGCTTTTTTACCGCCAAAAAAGCGACGCAAAAAGGCGCCGGAAAACCTAAGGTTTCCGGACCTTCCTCTAATTCATCCGGGGTTCTTGAATGTCTTCGCCATCCATGGCCTTTCGACTGTCAATCAAGCTAAGGCCTTCGACGGCGACCACAGTTTTTCATCCTTCAAAAGATGCGGCGCAGGCTCCATCCCTGGAGCCTTTGGTCAGCGATAGATTCGCCTATACAAGGAAAAATTGACATAAAAGTGGCCCGCCATGAATGGCGGGCCCGCGTCTTTGATTCCGGATGAATCACTGCCGTCGGCAGTCAGTATAGCCCTGAAGCCGCCGCAACGGATACGGCGGCTATAAAAGATCATAAACATACATTCTGTAAAAATTGCACGGTTAGAGCATTTTTAAAAATCTGCCGATTTAACCGTCCTCGGGAAGGAGACCACATCACGGATATTGCTCATACCGGTGATGTACATGATCGCCCGTTCAAATCCCAACCCGAACCCAGCGTGTTTGGTACCGCCGTATTTGCGGATATCAAGGTACCACCAATAATCTTCCGGCTTGAGTTTCAACTCGGCCATGCGTTTTTCCAGCCGGTCCAGGCGCTCTTCACGTTGACTGCCCCCAATAATCTCGCCAACTCCGGGAACCAGGCAATCCATTGCGGCAACCGTTTTCTCGTCATCATTCATCCGCATATAGAATGCTTTGATATCCTTCGGATAGTCGGTTACAAATACCGGTTTTTTAAAGATTTGTTCGGTCAAATACCGTTCATGTTCCGTTTGGAGGTCTTTACCCCATTCAACAGGATAGTCGAAACTGGTATTGGCTTTTTTCAGCAGTTCGATAGCTTCAGTATACGTCACATGGGCAAATTCGGAATTGACCACATTTTCAAGGCGGTCAAACAGTCCTTTATCGATAAAGTTATTGAAGAAACTCATCTCTTCTGGTGCATGTTCCAAACAGTAATTAATCAAATATTTTAGCATATCCTCGGCCAGTTCCATATCATCTTCCAACGTCGCAAAGGCCATCTCAGGTTCGATCATCCAGAACTCAGCCGCATGCCGGGCCGTATTGGAATTTTCCGCCCGGAAGGTCGGGCCAAAGGTATAGACATTCCGGAAAGCCATACAATAGGTTTCCACTTCCAATTGGCCGCTGACCGTCAGATTCGTTTCTCTTCCAAAAAAGTCTTCTTTGAAATTGACCTCACCCGTATCCGTCAGCGGCGGATTTTTGGGATCTAATGTCGTTACCCGGAACATTTCGCCGGCTCCTTCACAGTCGCTTCCGGTGATGATCGGCGTATGTACATAAACGAAATTCCGTTCCTGAAAATATTTATGGATGGCATAAGCCGCCAAGGAGCGAATCCGAAACACCGCCGAAAAAGTATTGGTCCTTGGCCGTAAATGAGCAATCGTCCGTAAAAATTCGAAAGAATGGCGTTTTTTCTGCAACGGATACTCCGGCGGGCATTCGCCTTCAATATGAACCTGTTCAGCTTTGAGTTCAAAGGGCTGTTTCGCTCCGGGACTTTCCACCAGCAAGCCGTCGACCACAATCGCTGACCCAACGCCCAGTTTCACCACTTCTGCAAAGTTACTCAGAGAATCGTCGATTACAATTTGTAAATTGTTAAAGAATGATCCGTCATTCAACTCAATAAAACCAAAGGATTTCGAATCACGAATGGTCCTGACCCATCCCGAAACCTGAATCCGTTGATTCATGTACGATGTTGCATCTTTAAACAATTGCCTTACCGTCACTTTATTCATAATCTTTTCCTCCGTCCTTCCTCTAAAGTATTTGAATACCTGCCGCTTCGCAAGCATTAAGCATCTCTTTAGGCCATACCGAAGCCTGAACTTCCCCGATATGAGCTTTTTCTAAAAAGAACATGCAAATCCGGGACTGCCCGATACCGCCGCCGATAGTGTAAGGTAATTTCCCATCCAGCAAATCCCGATGGAACTGAAGTTCCAACCGTTCCTCGCACCCGGCAATTTTCAACTGTTTCACCAAAGCATCTTCATCAACCCGGATCCCCATGGAAGACACCTCAAAGGCCCGCTCTAACACTGGATACCAGAAAATAATATCGCCGTTTAAATCCCAATCATCATAATCCGGCGCCCGTCCGTCGTGAACCTTTCCGGAGGCCAACTGGCCGCCGATCTTCATCACAAACACTGCTCCCTTTTCCCGGGCAATCCGATCTTCCCGTTCTTTCGGAGTGAGTTCGGGGTATAAATCTTCAAGTTCCTGGGTGGTAATAAAATGGATCGTTTCAGGCAGCTTAACCGAAAGGACAGGATAAAGCTTCCTCAAATAGTCTTCCGTTTCCTTAAATACTTTATAAATCCGGCCAACCACGTTTTTCAAGGTGGCAATATTCCGCTCCGCTTTATCGATCACTAGCTCCCAATCCCATTGATCAACATAAATCGAATGAAGATTGTCCACATCTTCATCACGGCGGATAGCATTCATATCGGTATAAAGGCCTTCACCGATATGAAATCCGTATCTTCCCAGGGCCATCCGTTTCCACTTGGCCAGCGAATGCACAATTTCACAGGAACTGCCATCCAGTGAACGCACGTCGAAAGTAACCGGCCGTTCGACTCCGTTTAAATTATCGTTTAATCCCGATTCCGGCTGTACGAACAAAGGCGCGGAAACCCGGGTCAAATTCAATTCTTTGGCAAGTGCCGTTTCAAAAAAGTCTTTAATTCGTTTGATCGCAATTTCGGTTTCCCGCAAGTCCAACGATGATCGGTACCCATCGGGCAAAATCAATTTCTCTAACATTTGCTCCATCGGTATGTCCCCTTACCTCAAAAAATTATCCATGATACCCAATGTAAAAAATTATACCACAGGCTAGCCATAGTTTGCCACCGATTTCCACGATTCTCTCCGCCAACCTTCCCAGCCCCCCTCTTGTTCCCAAACCTCTTTCAAGCTATAATAGATGGGTTGAAAAATGAGCGAACATAAATAGGAGACAGTAGTCAGTAGCTTCAAAATGGTTAACAATTGGGACAATGATAGTTATTAGGTTAAAGGCTAAAGTTTAAAACTCTACTCATGCCTCGTGTCCAAAGAATGCACTGTGGACCAGCGTCAGAATCCAAAACCCGAATCTTTCTCCTGTCTCCTGACTCCTATCTCCTAACTCCTATACTTTTAACCGAAACCTTAATGCCAATAATCTGGAGGAATATACAGTGACGATTGCATCCGAACAACTTGTGCAGGAAATCAAACAGCGGCGGACCTTTGCGATTATTTCACATCCTGACGCCGGAAAAACCACCTTAACGGAGAAGCTGCTTCTCTACGGCGGAGCGATTCATCTAGCCGGTTCGGTCAAGGCGCGCAAAGCTCAAAAACATGCAGTTTCCGACTGGATGGAAATCGAGAAACAGCGCGGTATTTCCGTAACATCCAGCGTATTGCAGTTTGAATACGAAGGTTACAAGATCAACATCCTGGATACCCCGGGGCATCAGGATTTCAGCGAAGATACTTACCGCACTCTAATGGCTGCCGACAGTGCCGTCATGTTGATCGACGTTGCCAAAGGCGTCGAAGCGCAGACCATTAAACTGTTTAAAGTATGTAAACAGCGGGGTATTCCCGTCTTCACCTTTGTCAACAAATTGGACCGTAACGGCAAAAATCCCTTTGAACTCATGGAAGAGATCGAAAAGGTGCTTGGTATTAACTCCTACCCAATGAACTGGCCTATCGGTATTGACGGAGAATATCGCGGGGTCTACAACCGACAATTATCCCAAATTGAACTTTTCGACAGTACCGGGACCCACGGCCAATGGGCTTTGCCCTCCACCGTCGGCAGCGTTCACGATCCGGCTTTTCGGGAAATTTTAGGCGAAGAGATCTATGAATCCCTCTGTAATGATATTGAATTATTGGATACAGCCGGTGAAAGTTTCGATACTGAAAAAATTGCCCGCGGAGAATTAACCCCCATGTTTTTCGGCAGCGCCATGACGAATTTCGGCGTCAAACCCTTTCTGGAGCAATACCTGAAACTGGCGCCGCCGCCATCACCACGCAACAGCAATATCGGAATGATTGAGCCGGAATCCGAAGAATTTTCCGCCTTTGTCTTTAAGATTCAAGCCAACATGAACCCGGCTCACCGGGATCGGTTGGCCTTCGCCCGAATTTGCTCCGGTAAATTTACCCGAGGCATGACCGTCTTTCATATGCAAAGCGGAAAAACCATAAAATTAGCTCAACCCCAGCAATTCATGGCCCAGGAACGAACGATCGTCGAAGAAGCATATCCCGGCGATATTGTGGGATTGTTCGATCCCGGCATCTTTGGCATCGGCGATACGCTCTGTAGTGAAAGCCGAAAATTCCGCTTTGAGGATTTCCCGGTATTCCCTCCGGAGCAGTTTGCTAGAGTTCAACCGAAGGACACTATGAAACGAAAGCAATTCATCAAAGGCGTCACCCAGCTAACCCAGGAAGGTGCAGTCCAGCTCTTTAAGCAACCGGATAGCGGCTTTGAGTCCTTTATAATCGGAGTCGTCGGAACGCTCCAATTTGAAGTCTTCGAGCACCGTCTCCGCCATGAATATGGTGTGGAAATTCAACTGCAACACCTTCCTTATATTGCAGCCCGATGGTTGTTTGGCAAAGACATCACCGCCAAATCCAAGATTAATCTTCTGGGTGACCTGCTGGTTGAAGATAATTTCGGACTCCCTGTCGGTTTATTCCGCAGCGAATGGGCTTTACGGCAGGCCATGGAGAAAAACCCTAACATTCAATTTTTACCGGCTCCGCCCCGCGGAATATCGAGCGAAGAAGAATAATTTAGCAATTTCAAAGCGGCTGTTTTCAACCAGCCGCTATATTTTTTACAAAATTTTAACAAAACTCTAAATCGTGAAGCCTAGTTTACCGATAATTAAATTAAGGTTAGTATTAAGGAGGTAAACCAGGATGTCTCTTTCCAAAGAACCTTTAACCCATCCAGATATGGTTTACAGTATATCTTCTTCCATCGAAGAGTTTCCATTTATGGAACCTTTAAGTTTAACCCAAGCCCAACTGCTTCATAGCACTTTGAACGAAGTGAAGCGAAGCTTAAATCTTCCATTCGGTTCCTCTCTAGGGCATTTACCAATCAATGAAATCATCGGTATTTATCTGGCTCACGCTTGGATGAAAGCCAAGTTGGTCATTCAGCATCACTCCTTCTCCGAAAAAACAGCTGCAAGTTTTATGGCTGCCGTTGAAAGCCTCATCGACCAAAAAATCGAACAGATTTTTGCCCAACGACAGCAATATATTTTCCATCAAGACAAAAACCGTGCAAATCCGAAATTGTCCACATTCAGCCGAAGCCAGATCGAAACAGCCATGAGACAATTGACCGCAGTGATGGACATTCCCGCATCTCAATTTCACCAAAACTACCTGAACCTAATTCAAATTTTCCACGACCGGTTCCTGAAAGCTTCACGCAAGATAAACTATTTAAGGCCCAGTGATATCCCGTGCTCTCCGGCTGATAAGTTAACAACGCCCCCGGCAGAGAAATTATTCGAATCTCTGATGGATCAGCTCATTAAAGATTGGAATCAATTCGTTCAGAGACTAGCTCAAATTGATGCAGCTTATTACATTATTCTTAGGAAATAAACGGTAATAAATTAAAAGAGTATCGCTTTCAGCGATACTCTTTTTTAATGCATTTGATGAATACGATCTTTACTTCGCCAGAAAATCTTCCCGATAGGGCGTAAAGATATCCAGCAAAATTCCTTTTTTCAGGCAACGGCAGCCATGGACGACATTCGGCAGTTTATAAAGGGTATCCCCTTTTTTGACGATATTTTTCTCACCGCCAATTTCAAATTCAAATTCGCCTTCCAACACATAGGAAAGCTGGGTATGAGGATGTTGATGTAAAGCACCGATAGCCCCTTCCTCAAAATGCACTTCAACCGCCATCAGATTCTCGCCATAAGCCAAAATCTTCCGACGGACTCCTTCCCCGGCTGGTTGAAACTCACATTCATCTCCAAAAACAAATGGTTTATTCATAGCGATTCCTCCTCGTAAATTGATACGATAAGTTTAAGGTTCATAGTACATAGGGCACAGTTCACAGTACACAGACATGAGGCACGAGGCGTGAGTATAGTTTACATCTTAAGTTGACAATTAAACGATTAGGTGCTTGGCTTTAGTTCATAGTTCATATAAAGTTCGAGCTTTAACCTTATCCCTTTACACTTAACTGTAAACCGTCCACTGTCTCAACTGTCTAAACAGTCAACTATTTTAAGCTCCTAACTACTATCTCCTGTCTCCTAATCCATTATTTTTTCCGGTAACTTTCAACAATCCTTAAAATCTCTTCAGGCGTTTCCACGATAAAATCCGGCGAAGCATGAGCCACAGAATGCAACAGATCGAGACCCCAGTTGACCCAGATTACCGGAATTCCGATTTTCTTACAGGCCATAATATCCCGATGCTCGTCACCAATATAAATTACATCCGTATTGACGAGCCGGTTTTTCTTTAAAAAACTACGTAACATCTTATCTTTGCCGTAAATATGGCTGGAACAAATCACTTGCTCAATATCAAGGGAATGTTTATGGATAAAATCCCGAATATTCTGCTCTGAGTTGGAGGAAATGACTGCAATTCCATAGCCTCGCTCCGAAAGTTCCTTTAATAATTCTTTCATTCCGGGGAAAAGCGTCAAATGTTTCATCGATTCCTGATAAAGCCCGTAAAATTCACCAGCCAAAAACGGAATCCGAAACATGGGCACCCGCAGGAACCGACACCGTTCGGCAATTGAGAGAGCCCGAAAATGTTCGAGGTCTTCCGGATTCATTCGATTAAAGCCATGTCTTTCCGCCAGCCGATTATAAGCTGACATCGCCACTTCCTTGGAATCTGCTAAAGTTCCATCGAAATCAAAGATGATATATTTGAGCATATTTTCTCCTTCTATTTAAAAAAACAGTAAAATCAAAAATTCAATATCTCCTGATTATTTCCTGCTTGAAAAAGAAAAAGAAATTGAAAATATCTGATGATTTTACCGATTTTTGCACATACTATAGAATACTCTGCTTCAAATAACTCGATGATAAAGGAGAACTAGGCAATGGACATCGAACGGGTTAAAGAAATTATCGAAAGCGATGCTGAAATCGATGTTTTTTATCACAATGCCCCTGTTTGGATCGAACATATCGTTGACGGAGAAACCGTAAGCGTCAGTTTCTTAGACAGTAAAGAAAAGGGGCTGGTTCAAGCCGATCAATTGGAAGAAAGTTAACGAAAGATCAAAGTTCGCCCTCACCATCGCCGGGATTAACGCCAACTGGCGGCAAACCCGCTGATCTCCTTTGAATATCCAGTCCCGTACAGTTATCATGTCCAAACCTTCAAAACTATGATAAAATGAGCTGGAGATCATGGTAATGAGGGTAATCGATGCGACCTTTTTTAAAGTGGGCCGGCGGAAAATATCGCTTAACTAAACGGATCAACGAAAAACTCCCACCGGGAAACCGGTTGCTTGAACCTTTTGCGGGAAGTTGCGCAGTTTCGCTCAATGCGGACTACCCCGATTATTGGCTGAACGACATCAATCCCGATCTCATCAATTTGTATCAGACCCTTCAGCAACACGGATGGCCTTTTATCGAGGTTTGCCGGCAATATTTTATTCCGGCTAATAATACTCCTGAGAAATATTATGAACTTCGGGACCGGTTTAACCGCGAGACCGATCCGGTAATCAAGGCTGCCTTATTTTTATACCTAAACCGCCATGGTTACAACGGATTATCCCGTTATAACCAAAAAGGCCATTTTAATGTCCCGTTCGGCCGGTTTAAAAAACCTTATTTCCCCGAAACCGAACTTCATTATTTCTACAAAAAGTTTAGGCACGCACAATTTACAGCAGTGGATTTCGAGGAGATTATCCTTTCGGCCCAGCCTGGCGATGTCATTTACTGCGATCCTCCCTATGCCCCTATCAATCAGACATCCAATTTCACATCGTATAGTGCAGGGGGATTTAACCAGGCTGAACAGCTTCGTCTGGCCAATGTGGCTGCTATAGCAGCATCCAAAGGAGTGACTGTCGTTATATCCAACCATTACAGTAACTTTGTCATGGAAATCTACAGCCAAGCCAACATCGAAACCTTTCCAGTCCGCCGTTTAATCAGTTGTAACGGAGAACGTCGCCGACAAGTCGATGAAGTATTGGCCGTATTTGAGCCCTTGTCTCACGATAATTAAAAATATAAAGCTTTACATTTCCTGTGGGTTGTGTTATTCTTAAAGTCGCTCAGTTCATAGTTTAGTGGTTACAGATTAGATTATTTACCCTTCTCATTGTATTTGCTCCATGACAGGGAAAATAACAGGTCTCCCTATACGGACAGAGCAAATCAAATTTGAGGAGGTTTTTTTATGTTTCAAGACAAAACATTAGAATGCAAAGATTGCGGCGCCCAATTTACCTTTTCAGCTTCCGAACAGGAATTTTTCGCAGAAAAGGGATTTACCAATGATCCGGGACGCTGCCCAAGCTGCCGCGCAGCCCGTAAACAAAACAGCCGTGGTTCCCATTCCCGTCAAGGCAGCGGTTTCAGAACCCAACGCGAAATGTATACAGCAACCTGCGCCAGCTGCGGCGAAAGCGCCCAAGTGCCTTTCAAACCCAGCGGTGATCGCCCGGTCTACTGCAAAGATTGTTTCTCCGGCCAAAGACGGTATTAATTCCAGCCGGATATAATCCAACACAAGTTAAATCTCACCCCTTTGCTCATCATGCGAAGGGGTGTTTTTTTATTAATGCAATGCAACAGCTCACCGTTCCTAACGATGAACCATCAAGCTGCAAAAGGGGCCAACACCAAATCACGCGTCTGAAAAACCGAAGGTTTCCTAACTTCAAACCACAATCTACATCTGGATAATTATCAAGGATGTATATTGTGGTTCATCATTTCGAAACAGATTTTTTACGAATTTTTCAAGATTTTTGTTCCATAAAAAGGAATATTCCCAACTACTCCGAATAATACGAATGATCAAAAATTACCATCCGCCTAAAGGGGGTTGTTTATCGATGAGTTACTTGCTTGGTTACGATCTTGGCAGTTCATCAATTAAAGCCAGCCTGATTGAAATCGAAAGCGGGAATCTGGTGGCCGCAGCGACTGCTCCCGAAAACGAGATGGCCATCCACTCCCCCCATCCTGGCTGGGCTGAACAGCATCCTGACGATTGGTGGCAAAATTTGAAACAAGCCACTGATTTATTGAAAGAACGGGCAGGTATCAACTTCCATGATATCCAGGCCATTGGCATCGCTTACCAAATGCATGGATTGGTCCTGGTAGACCGCAATCATCAGGTATTGCGTCCGGCGATCATTTGGTGTGACAGCCGGGCAGTCCCTATCGGTTCCCAGGCTTTCGAGGCCATCGGCCCTGAGAAATGCCTCAGCCGTTTACTGAATTCTCCCGGCAACTTCACCGCCTCCAAACTCAAATGGGTCCAGGATAACGAACCGGAGATTTATCAAAAAATCTATAAAGCCATGCTACCGGGCGAATACATCGCCATGCGCCTGACCGGCGAGATTAAAACGACTCCTTCCGGCTTATCCGAAGGCATTTGGTGGGATTTCAAGGCAGAATGCCCAGCTGACTTTTTAATGGAGCATTATCACATTAACCCGGAATTATTGCCGGAAATTGCACCGGTCTTCTCCATTCAGGGCGAAGTCTCCCCATCTGTTGCGGCAGAACTAGGCTTACGCCCGGGAACCAAAGTTTCTTACCGGGCCGGCGATCAGCCCAACAATGCCTTTTCCTTAAATGTTCTCCATCCCGGCGAAGTGGCCGCCACCGCCGGAACCAGTGGAGTCGTCTACGGCGTCGGCAATCAGCCCAATTACGATCCCCAATCACGGGTCAATACCTTTGTCCATGTGAATCACACCCCGGCGGATCCCCGCTACGGCGTTCTCATGTGCTTAAATGGGACAGCCATTCTCAACCGTTGGATTAGGGATCTGTTGACGGAAATTCCGGGAGCGGTCATCTCTTACCGCCGATTGGATGAATTGGCTGCCACTGTCCCGGCCGGAGCTGACGGATTGTTGGTCTTCCCCTACGGTAACGGTGCCGAGCGGACCCTGGCCAATGAAAACATCGGCGCTTCCATCCGCGGGTTAGAATTCACCCGCCACCGCACTGCCCATTTGCTCCGTGCCGCCCAGGAAGGTATCGTTTTTGCCCTGAAATACGGGATCGATATTATGGCTGGAATGGGAGTCCAGGTTCGGAAAGTCAAAGCCGGGCATGCCAACATGTTTTTGAGCCCGGTTTTCAGTGGAGCTTTTGCATCCGTTACCGGAGCCACCGTCGAACTTTACAATACCGACGGTTCCCAGGGAGCTGCCCGCGGCGCCGGAGTCGGTGCTGGTATTTATCAAAATTTCACTGAGGCTTTCTCTGGACTGAAAGTAGTTCAAACTATTGAACCAGACCCTAAAACAGTTCCGGTCTACCAGGAAACATACCAGCGATGGTTGGAGCTGCTCAAAACCAAAGGATGAATCTTTTCTAAATTATCTTACAAAAAAGAACGAATACTGCGGAACGGTCCTGAAATACTCTTAGGAAAACTCCTTAATTATGTTAAAACCAATCTAATTAACGGAATATTTTTTAAGAGGGATATCGAATGAGGCCAATCCGGATTATTCCCGCAATTTCCTTAATTTTGGCGTTTTTCGCTGCCTTGATCGCCTTCAAGGCTACCCATTGGTTTTGGGAAGATACAGCAATGCCATCCACCTCTTTGAATACGATGGCTTATCGCTATCACTTTGTCATGATCGCCCACAACACCGAAGAAACCTATTGGAAGCAGGTTCATACCGGCGCATTATCCGTGGCCCGAAACGCAGACTCAGCCTTGGAATATTTCAGTTCCCGTTTTTTAAATCTGAAGGAACTTGAACGATATCTGGAGATGGCCATCCTCTCCAGTGTCGACGGAATCTTAATTTCAATCCCCAACCAGCCGGAACTGACAGCTTTAATCACCGAAGCGTTTACCAAAGAAATCCCGATAGTCTCTCTCTCCAACAGTCTGGAAACCCATCCCCGCTTATCCTACGTCGGGATTTCAGCTCAAAACCTTGGATACCAAAGCGGTATGGCCCTAAAAAAGGCAGCCGTCAGGAAAATCCGGGCTGCCGTCCTGATTAACTCCAACTTTTCAACGGAAAGTTATCAAAACTACCTTCATGGTTTTCATAGAGCTATCGGCTCCGACTCCAATATCCGCCTGGAAATGGTGGTCAACTCCAAAGGAGAAAGCATCAGCGCCGAGGAGCAAACCCAGCAAATTTTGAAACATCACCCGCACATTCAAGCGATCATCTGCACCGATCCCAACGACACCCTGGGAGTCGCGAAAGTGGTCGTCGACCAGAACCGTGTCTCCCAGACACTCATTATCGGCTGCGGCTTAACTGAAGAAATTGCCAACTACATTAAACGGGAAGTGATCTGGGGCGTGCTGGCCGAAGACCCCAATGAACTTGGAGCTCAAGGAATCAACACTTTAATTCGGCTCAAAACCAAAAATGCCGAACAAGAGATTTACAATTTACCCTTGTTTTGGGTAGATAAATCCAATGTAAATCAAATATACTCCAAATTCAGCTACACGGCCAGGAGGAAAAACCCATGAAGCAGATTGGGCACAGGGTTCCTGTTACCATCCGCAGCAAACTGCTATACTCTTTTTTGATCATGATTGGCATTTTTACGCTGGTCAGTTTATTTTCCTATTACAGCGAACAGCATATGCTGAACCGTTTCAATGTTCTGCTCTCTAACAACCTCAAACTCAAAGAATTTCGAACCAACATCGACAATGTCGTTACCAGCTTGGAACAATACTTGATCTCACGAAACTTCAATATGTTACGGCAATATTATCAATATAGCCAGGAAGTCGATGCGGATTATCCCAACCTGAAAACTATCGAGCCGTCTTTAGATAATTACCTTTTACTCGAAAATATTCGAAATATGACCCGCTCCTTTCTGAAGCAGACAGAAATCGCAGTCCAGGCCAAACGGGCCCGGGATAGTTCAGGTTATCACAAAGCTTTCCTGGAAGTTGTCCGTTACGGCACCAATATCAACTGGGCTATCGACCGCCTGATCACCCAACAGTTGGAAGAAAGCAGCCGCCAATATCTGTACATCTCCAAACGGCTGGCAACGATTCAACGGTTGGGACTTTTGCTCATCATCGGTGCCCTTATTTTCAGCGTTATAACGACCTTGTGGGTTAGTTTCCGGCTGACAACTCCGTTGCAACGGTTGGCCAAAGCAGCCCAGATCATCTCTAAAGGAAACTTTTCTACTGAACCTTTGCAAGTAACCACCGAGGATGAGATTGGAGTGGTGACACGAGCCTTCAATGAAATGACCCAAAATATCTCTAAACTGTTTGCCGAAATAAAACTCCAATCGGATCTGGCCCAACGCCTTCAGGAACAGGAACTTCAAAACCTGTCCATGAAAAATGTCCTGCGAGAGGCGGAACTTCAGGCGTTGCAGTCCCAGATCAATCCCCATTTTCTATTTAATATGCTCAATGCCGGCGTCCAATTGGCGATTATTGAATGCGCCGATCAAACAGCTGAATATATCGATAAAGTATCCAATCTCCTTCGGTACAATTTACGCCAATTGGATAAACCGGTATCCCTCGCCGAAGAATTCAATCATCTCCAGACATACTTCTTTATCTTAAAATCCCGTTATGGCGAGGAAAGGTTCACTTTTGAGACTGAGCTTGACCCGAATATCGCTTCCTTCCAAATCCCATTATTAACCTTACAGCCGATTGTTGAAAATGCTTTAATCCACGGGATTGAAAATCTGGAATCCGGAGGAAAGATCCAGGTCCAGGCATTTTTAGAAGCCGGACAGGTGATTATCCGGGTTCATGATAACGGCCGAGGCATCCCCCCTGATACATTGCAGCAAATTAAGGAAGGCCAGTCCAAAACCGGGCATACCACCGGGCTCGGACTGCAAAACGTGAAAGAACGGTTACGCATCTTCTTTGGAGAATCCGATTTAATGTGGATCGACTCGAAACCAAATGACGGTACCACTATTGAATTACGGCTGCCGACATATGGCAGGTATGAAAGGGAGATTGATGATGCGTGTACTGGTTGCCGATGATGAACCTATTATGCTGGAATCTATCGCCCGAATCCTGAAAAACGAACCCGACATCCTATTAGAAACAGCCCGTTCCGGAAGAGAAGCCATTGAGAAAGCCATGAGTTTCCGGCCGGAATTGCTGATGATAGATATTAAAATGCCTGGAATTAACGGTTTGGAAGCTCTTTCGGAAATCCGGCGGATCGATCCGCAAGTGATCGCCATCATTCTTTCTGCCTATGACAATTTCACTTACGCTCAGGAAGCGATCCGGTATGGCGTTAAAGACTATTTGATTAAACCAGTCAATAAAACCCGAATCTTGGAGGTAATCAACGATGCTCGGCAACTGTTGGAAGAACAACGAGCTAGTCGGCAGGAAGAGCTGAAAATTCGGGAACGTTATAAAAAGTGCCTGCCGCTGATTGAGAATGAATTCGTCCATACAGTTATCAATGGGCACCTTGACGAATATACCCTTCAGGAATTCGAGGAACTCCTGGGCATCAGTCTTAAAGCCGGGTTTTTTACGGCCATCTCCTTTTTTCCGGAATTTCTGCCTCTGGAATCGAAGATCGAACCTAAGTATTCATTTTTTGAAAAAACAGCCCGGCTGATCGATGAGATTCGCCAACTTTTTCCCTGTGTGGTTGGAATCCGCCCCAATCCAGTAATTATCTTTATCCCGCTGGCCTCTGCGTCATCTGCTGATTTACAACAGGCCGCCTTCATCAATATTCAGCGATTACAGGAACGGATTGAACAGGAACATTTGGGCGTCAATTACCGGATCGGTGTCGGTTCCTTGGCACTGTCATTTACCGAATACCGGTATTCTTACAGCGATGCTATGCAGGCACTTCATATCGACAGTCCGGCAACAGTCTGCCATTGTCACCAATTACCACCGTCCACACTTCCCTGGGAAACCCGCTTTGATGCCAAAATGGCTGAACTCTTGGAAGCGCTCCGTTTCGGCCATATCCAACGGGTAAACCGTCTCAGCGACGAGCTCATGTCTGAGATTATCCTGCATTATCCGGAGGATCATGATCGGCTTTTTGCTCATCTTCTGGAGTTAATCCTGTCATCTTACCGCATTGCTAAAACCATTATTAAAAGTCCGCTGCCAACTCCGGGATTTCATCAATTATCGGCTCTCTTTCATCCCAATGGAAGTATTCAGGAAATAACCGCTACCATAACTGCTCAGATTCTCGACCTGGCCCGGAGAATTCATGAAGAAATCGAGACCCATACCCAATCCATCATCTACCGCGCCAAACAGGTCATCGAAGCCCGATATGCCACCGAACTAAGCCTGGAAGAACTCGCCCGGTCCGTATCGGTAAGCCCATATTATCTGTGCCGTTTATTCCGCGAAGCCCTCGGTTGCAGTTTTATCGAATATTTGACCAAATATCGGTTGGAGAAGGCCCTCCATTTGCTGGCCCAGGGCCTTTCCATCAAAGAGTGTGCCTTTGCAGTGGGCTACAATGACCCCAACTATTTCAGCCGGATCTTCCGGAAATATTACCAGTTTACTCCGACCGAATATCGCGATCGCCATCTCTCATCAAAGGAGGCGACCTCCGATGAAACCCGCTAAACTCATTTTATGGGCCATTTGTATATTTAGCATGCTAACCACCAGCGGCTGCCAGTGGTGGAACAGGAAAACTCATTCTCTTTCCGAGCCTCAACCGATAAAAATCGGACTGTCCATCGCTACCCTCCAAGAAGAGCGATGGCGGCGGGATCGGGATTACTTTGCCGAACGTATACGGCAACTGGGTGGTGAACTTATCGTTCAAAATGCCAACAACGACCATCAGAAACAATTGCAACAAGTGGATTACCTCCTTAGTCAGCAAATCAAGGTGTTGGTCATCGTTCCCCACGATCTAAACCGTGCTGCCACCATTGTTCAGCAGGCCAAGAAAGCCGGAGTGAAAGTGATATCCTATGACCGGCTGATCCGCAACGCTGATCTGGATCTTTATATTTCTTTTGACAATATCAAAGTAGGGGAATTCATGGCCGAATACCTGGTCAATCGGATTCCCCGAGGTAATTATGTGATCATTAATGGCGCCCCAACCGACAATAATTGTTATATGTTCAATCAAGGTTATAAAAACGTACTCCAACGTTATCTTGACGAAAAACAGATCGAAATCATCTTCGAAGCCTGGGCCGAAGACTGGCGGCCGGAAGAGGCTTATCAATATATTCAGACCCTGCTTAGTCAAAATAAGAAGATCGATGCGGTTATCGCTGCCAATGACAGTCTGGCCAGTGCCGTCATCGAAGCTCTGGCTGAATGGCGAATGGCGAGTAACGTCATGGTCGTCGGCCACGATGCGGATCTCTCCGGTTGTCAGCGAATTGTTGAAGGAACCCAGTTGATGACCGTTTACAAACCTATCCGCAAATTGGCCTACCGTGCGGCTGATCTGGCCATGGCTATGGCTACCGGGAAAGAACTGAAAATTGATGGCCAGCCCATTTTCAACGGTAAGCACTTTATCAAGTCCGAAATTATTACGCCCATCCCCATTGACAAGGATAATATGGACGTGATTATCAAAGACGGTTTCCACCACCGGGAGGATATTTATTTAAACGCACCCTACCCTAGACAAAATTGACCGCAAGATTTTACAGTACGCTGCCGTCGGGAATTTGTTCATAAATCTGTAACAATTTATTGTCGATCCTCCGCAATCCCTTCCAGTTACTCTCATTCAAAATAGTGTTAGGATGGGTATTGGCAGGATTTGATCCTGTAACCAAATTAAAATGGTAAGGAGGATATGAAATTGAAAAAGGTCATCATTTTATGCCTGTTAGTGGTTTTGGCCCTCTCTAGCGTTTCATTCTCCGCTCCCAAAAAGATCCGCATCGGATTATCCATGGATACCCTCAAAGAAGAACGTTGGCAGAAAGACCGGGATATCTTTGTTGCTGAAGCCAAAAAGCTCGGAGCCGATGTACTGGTGCAAGCTGCCAACAGCGATGACGCACTGCAAGTCTCCCAATGTGAAAACCTGTTATCTCAAGGCATCGATGTCCTCGTCATCATCCCCCACAATGCTGAAGCCGTTGCTCCGGTTGTTGATTCCGCTAAAAAATCCAAAGTTCCAGTCATCGCTTATGACCGTTTGATTAAAGGTTGCGATCTGGATCTGTATATCTCGTTCGACAACGAAAAAGTGGGATACCTCCAAGCTGAATATATCACCAAATTAGTTCCCACCGGCACCTACGCCTATATCGGAGGCGCCCCCACCGACAATAACGCATATATGTTTAAAGCAGGCGCTATGAAAGTGTTAGACCCCCTGATCAAAGCCGGCAAGATTAAATTAGCTTACGACCAGTTCACCAATGACTGGAAACCGGAAGTCGCTCAAGCTAACATGGAAAACTGCCTGACCAAATTGAACAATAAAATCGATGCCGTCATTGCCGCCAATGACGGAACTGCCGGCGGAGTGATTCAGGCCCTTATCGAGCAAAAATTAGCCGGAAAAGTGCCGGTATCAGGACAGGATGCAGACCTTGCCGCCTGTCAGCGGATCGTCGAAGGAACACAAGCGATGACCGTTTACAAACCGATTAAAGTCATTGCCACTGAAGCCGCCAAAGCAGCTGTGGCTCTTGCTCAAAAGAAAACTGTTCAAGCCAACCTGACCATCGATAACGGCAAAAAGAAAGTGCCCTTCCTGGCACTGACTCCGATTGCAGTTGATAAAAACAATATGTACTCAGTTATCATTAAAGACGGGTTCCACAAGTTAGAGGATGTCTACCGGAATGTTCCGAAAAGTCAATGGCCTAAATAAATTGGAAGGTGCGGGAGGGGGCAACCCCTCTCGCTTCCAACTTAAAGAGGAGGCAGCCCATTGGAAACCTATATTTTAGAAATGTGCAATATTACCAAAGAATTTCCAGGGGTAAAAGCCCTCGACAATGTCAGTTTTAAAGTCCGGCCCGGAGAGATTCATGCTTTATGCGGAGAAAACGGCGCCGGTAAGTCAACCCTGATGAAGGTGTTGAGCGGCGTTTACCCTTACGGAACCTATTCCGGGGAAATCTATATCAACCACCAATTGCAGCAATTCCCCAATATCCGGGCATCGGAAGACGCTGGAATCGCCATTATTAATCAGGAATTATCCGTCATCAAACAGATGACCATCGGCGAGAATATTTTCCTCGGCAATGAACCCAACCGTTTCGGTATCATCGATTGGCCGCAGCTTTATCACTTAACCTCTCAGTATCTTGAGGAAGTAGGTTTAAAACTTCGTCCGGAAACCAAGGTCAGCGAGTTAGGCGTTGGGCAGCAGCAACTGGTGGAGATCGCCAAAGCGCTGTCAAAAAAGGCAAAAATCCTGATACTCGATGAACCTACAGCAGCTCTGACTGAAGCGGAAGTCGATACGCTCATGGGAATCCTCCGCCGTTTAAAACAGGCTGGAGTAACCTGTATCTATATCTCCCACAAACTGAGCGAAGTTTTGGAGATCGCCGATTCAGTAACCGTCCTTCGGGACGGCAAAACCATTGCCACCAAACAGGTCGCGGATACCACCGAAAATGAATTGATCTCCCTCATGGTTGGCAGGGAAATTTCCGAACGCTTTCCCCGGATCGAGCACCAGGCCGGCGATATTGTCCTGGAAGTTAAAAATTTCACTGTCTACGATCCATCCAATCCTTTGCGTCCCATCATTCACAATGTCAATTTTTCAGTCCGGCGCGGCGAGATTTTGGGCATTGCCGGACTAATGGGCGCTGGCCGTACTGAGTTAGTCAGCAGTATCTTTGGCGGGTTTACCGGCCGTAACCATGGCGAAATCTACATTGACGGAGAGAGAGTGCAGATTCATTCCCCGGAGGATGCTATCCGGCACGGTATCGCATTAGTCACTGAAGACCGTAAACGCCATGGACTCATCCTGGAGCAGGAAATCAGGAAAAATCTCACCATCGTATGTCTCGATAAATTTTGCAAATACAATGTAATCAACTTCAACGAAGAGATCAAAGAATGCCATCAATCGGTGAACAATTTGCGCATTAAAACTCCATCCCTTTTCACCCGGGTTAACAATCTCAGCGGAGGCAATCAACAAAAAGTTGTCCTGGGGAAATGGTTGATGACAACCCCTAAAGTCCTCATTTTAGATGAGCCGACCCGAGGAATCGATGTCGGTGCCAAATTTGAAATTTATAATATCATGAATGAACTTAAAAAAGCGGGGGTTGCTATTATCATGGTCTCTTCGGAACTACCCGAAGTCCTGGGAATGAGTGACCGAATATTGGTCATGCACGAAGGGCGTTTTAATGGAGAATTTTTACACGGCGAAGCCGACCAGGAAAAAATCATGTTCGCCGCGACAGGAGGGAATTAAATGAATACCAGTGAAACACCTGCCATCCAACAGGAACACAGTCTTTGGCAGCGTCTCAATATGAAATTGGATATCCGGGCATACACCATGATCATTGCCTTAATCCTCATCTGGATCATCTTTTCAATCCTCACCGAAGGCCGGTTCCTGATCCCCAGAAATCTTTCCAATCTATCCCGCCAAATGTCGATTACTGCTGTCTTGGCTATTGGCATGGTTATGGTCATTGTAGCCAACCATATCGATCTGTCCGTCGGTTCAGTGCTGGGATTAACCGGAGGAATTGCTGCCGTACTTCAGGTTTGGTATCATCTTCCCACTCCGCTGGTTATTATCATCTCTTTGGCATTGGGAGCCCTCATCGGCCTGTGGCACGGTTACTGGATCGCTTATCAGAAAGTGCCGGCCTTCATCGTTACCCTGGCTGGATATATGGCTTATCGGGGGATCTTACTCGGAGCCATCAAGGGCCTGACCGTGGCGCCAATGTTTCCTGATTTTAAAGCGATTAGTAGCGGCTATCTCGATTTGGTCCCCGGGCTCATCCTTACCGGGGTGGCCATTGCAGCCCTGATTTATGGCCGAATCCGCTCCCGGCTGTCCAAACTGAAATATGGGTTCAAAGTCAACCATTTATTTTTGGACATCCTGATAACGTTGTTTTACTGCGGTCTGATCATTACCGGTGTTTATATTTTATACCAGTATGAAGGCATCCCTTATCCCATCATCTTTGTCCTTGCTTTGACGATCATTTTTACTTTTATCACAAACAAAACCAAATTTGGGCGGCAAGTTTATGCTATCGGGGGAAATATTGAGGCAGCCCGGTTATCCGGTATCAATGTTCGCCGGTGCACTCTGATGATCTTTGTCCTGGCCAGTTTACTGGCAGCCATCGCCGGAATCCTAACCACAGCCCGGTTAAATGCAGCGACAACCACCGCCGGTACCGGCGCCGAACTTGATGCCATCGCTTCTTGTGTCATCGGCGGCACCAGCTTTAGTGGCGGCGTTGGAAGTATCCCTGGGGCGATTCTAGGCGCCCTGGTCATGGCCAGTCTGGATAACGGCATGAGCATGATGAACGCTGAAGCTTTCTGGCAATATATCGTGAAAGGCTTTGTGCTTTTGTTGGCAGTCTGGATGGACATTAAGACGAAAAAATGAGAACAGTCAGGAATCAAAAAGCAAAAGACAGGAGACAACCCAAAAAGGCGGGCCATCTTCTGTCTTTTATTTGATGCCTGTAAAATATGCCGGCTTTACTTTCGAATCGCCTCAAGGACTGGAGCTATAGAGCTGCGATCGGTAAAATCAACTACCTTGCCATAGGTAGCCAAAATCCCCTTGGAATCGTCATCCCGTTCCTCCGGTTTTTTAGACTGGATCGATTTCACCAGCAAATACATAAGAAATCTGTCCAGCCAATTCATCTTTGGATAATTTAAACCGCCCCGCAGTAAAAATAGCTCCACCTTTTCCTGCATCGTTTCGGTGAAATTTTTCGCTTTCACTTGAGCCAAAGCTTTCTCCGATGGAGTGGAAGCACCAACCGCCACCACGATCAGCTTTTTATCCCTTAACTTCGGATAATTCTTTTGGATCAAAGAAAAACCGAGGATCCCTCCGACATAAAGACCGCCACAATAGACAATAGTTTGATAGCTATGTAGCTGCTCTGCCTTTACCTTGCCCACTTCAAACAAATCCGCTCCGGACTCCTCCGCTATCCAGCCGGCATACTTGGCCGTACTGCCGTACTTGGATTTAAATACAACTACTGTATGACTCATCCTTCCACCCCATCCGTTTATAATGAAATATTGAAATATCGCTAATCACATAGGGCCATGGCAGTTTTCCTGTCGAACTATATGTTATAATAAATTACAAATATCATCACCATAACCTTGCCCAATCCAGGAGGAATCAGTGATGGCAAAACTCCATTTCAATCCAGGTTGTGCATTAAGTCTCTATAAGCCGGAATTCGAAGTAAAAATCCTAAAATACTTAAATGACAACTTCGGAGAAGTTGCCCTCCATAAAATTTGCTGCCATCACCATCCTGAGCTAGAATCCGGTTCTACCATCATCAATGTATGTCCCGGATGTGATCGGCGCTTTAGCCATTTATATGAGGGCATAATGACTATCTCGTTGTGGGAAATCATCGATGGATTGGAAGAATTCCCTTATCCGGATTATGGAGGATTACGGATATCGATCCAGGATGCCTGCCCGGTACGGCAAAAAATCCAAGTCCATCAGGCTGTTCGAAATCTATTGCAAAAGATGAACTTCACCATCGTTGAAACAAAACTTAACAGAACCCACTCCCTTTGCTGTGGAGACAGCTTCTATCCGAAACTTCCGATGGAAGAAATCCATCAAAAGATGAAGGAACGGGCTCAATCTATGCCCTGCCAGGATGTTTGCGTCTATTGCGTCTCTTGTATCCAGTCCATGGCTATCGGTGGACGAACCCCAAGGTATCTCTTGGACCTGCTTCTGGGCGAACCGACCGAGCCTTTAAAATATGACACCGAAACATGGCATCAGCACCTGCAAGCATATATTGATGCCCACTAATCATTCCTGTCGCATTTCACCCAATTATCAATTCGACACAACCCATTTTTTACCTCTAGGTTATAAAAAAAGACCCACTCATAGAATGGTGCGGAATTGAAAGTAACATTTAGTTTTGGGGCTTCAAATCCATATTACCTGCTAATCTGAATTTGATAAAGCTAAATTGCTTGGTCGCCATATTCAATCCGTAATTTTTAACATTCATCTCGTCATTCCGCTTTTCTCGTATACCGCTGCTTTCTGTGGCGTTCGATCCAGAGGATTTTTGAGATGTTCTGCCAACTGTGCGGACTCCCACGCTTTTCGATTGGGAAATTCCCTGATAGGTGTGTAGTGAAAATTATCCCATAAAACCACCTTGCCGGTTTTTGGATTTTCCGTAATAAAATATGTAATCCCTGACTTCTCTCCGCAGTATTCGGAGTTTTTGAGAAGTAAACCATAATCAGAATAACCTAAATTTTTTGCCAGATTATTTTGTCTCATTTGAATTGACAGAACCATAAAATCCCGCGGTTTTTGGCTAGATGTTGACCATTTGGGCCAGGAAAAACTCTCTTTCGAACTTGGCTTGGACTGGTTTTTTCCCATGGTTTTCTCTTCGGCTTTTTTCATATCCGTAAATTTGGTGATGATTTTATCGACGACCGAATCAACAGTTTTAATACCCATCTTTACATAGAAAATACCTTTAGAGACAGTTTGAGCAATTTCCACCTCACTCCTAGTGGCTTGATAGGTTTTATCAAAATTTCCGTATTCGTCACATTTATTGCGAAAAAACTCCAGCCCATGGGAATAAGGTGCCCATATCAACGTAGTATTAATATTCCGTTTTATTTGATCAGCCAAAAAATCCGTAGTTACATTAAACTGATATGTTTTATAGTTCCAATGATCCTCCAAAAGATGTATTGGATTAAACAGATAACTGATTGGCGAATGAAATCGAGGAATCTCCGGTTTGTCTATTCTTTGGTCATTTTGGACATAAATTCTTTCACCTACTGAAATCCCGAAGTTTCCTATAATATCCCAAGAATCACAATAATTCTTTATTTGTGGGTATCCGTCGCTACCTCCCTTTACGCCCAGACACTGCCCAATTCCAACAGCATTAAAGGTAGTAGCCTCTATCTTTCGATCACGGCTAAGGTAAGCAATATACTGGGCAATCCCTCCACCTAGTGAATGACCGGTTAAGCTTAATTTACAATTACGAGGCAAATCTTTCAATGACTCTACCTTCATGGTCCGGCAAACAAACTGTCTGGCATCATTGAACTGTCTAACAAGTCTATCGTCCAATGCTGCAAGTATTTCAGCATCCGTTTTTAAATCCTTAATTAAACGAAATATCCCTCGATCCGGTTCAGTTCCTCGAAACGCAATGACAATTTCACCATCAGGTTTCTGAAAAGCGACTGCTGAAAAACCGGAAGGGGTATTCGGTTGAAAATTGATTATTTTCCAGTCTTTCATGGATTCTAAATCTTGGTGCCAAACAGAATTTTCACTTTTTCTTAAAAATCTACTTAAACTTGAATTTTTGTTTTTTAATAACTCTTGAATTGTTAAACCTTTTTCATTTCCGATAAAGTCAATATAAGCAAGTTTACTTAATACCAAATTATCGCGAAAGGTCGCCATTACTTACACTCCCTTTCGAATTTTATTATTTCGACAATATTTCCTCATTGATATATCCATCCGCAATTTCCGTATTAATATAACTTCCGATATCCTCCGGCTTGTCAATACTGTTTATATCCCGGATCCAAATTCTACAAAGCAAACCTTCTTCGCTAATATAAAACTGATACTTTCCTTGATTAAAATACCTCTTTATTTCGTTTACAACTTTATTCCGTTTATCTTCGTTGTAAAATTCTATTACTAAATTTACTCTCCTATAATTGATATCTTTTAACTTCTTTATTAAAGGAAAAAGATATTCTATTTGCTTCTTTGACAACTTCCCTTGAAGCAAATTTTTATACTCGGAAAATTCTTTTTTAAAAGTAAATAGGTCTAAAAACAGAACATAATTAACACAAAGATCTATTCTACCTTTAAATTGTTCCTCTGCCTCAGATATACTAAGCGTGCGTCCATAGACTTCTTCTTCATCATAATACGCTGAAACTCCGACCCATACCAACTCACTGTTCAAGATCCGCTCGATTTCTTCTCTCTTTTGTTTATCCCATAAATCCTGATTATAACCTTCACTGTATGCTCTCGTATTCGGGTCATTATCGCTGGCACTTTTAGCTATCTCAAACTTCAAATCCGGATCATCTTTTGCATATGCCAAACCTTCAACTTCGAGACTTCCGCCCAAATATGGATATACATAATAAACCTTAGTAACTACAAACTCTTTACCGTATTTTTCTCTCAAGTATCTCTCCATCTGCTCCTTGACCAACATCATCTTTACGTTATGCCACAATACAACTCCCAGGACCAGGGCAATCACACCGTAAATCCAAAAATACCAGCCATGTTTTGGTTTCAAAATGGTCACTCCCTTATCCATTTTCCCTGTTTCGTTGCGAAAACAATCCCCTAAACTTATTGTTAATTTAAAATCATAGATAAGAAATTTTTAAGCAAATGTTACTTTAAACGGTCTCCATCATTCATTATTATGTTTCCCAGAAGTTGTTTCACTAAGATAACAATCTCCCACTATAGTGCTTATATATCGGCCAATATCTTCCGGCTTAGCAATATCATTAATGTTATCAATCTTGAATTTACATAACAAATATTTCTCCGGAATATTAAAGTCATAAATACCTCTCTCGAAAAAACCATAGATCTGTTGTTCAACCTCCTTTTTGTATTTTTGATTATAATAGACGACAAATAGCGATATTTTTTTATAATTTTCAACCTTTAATTTCTCAATGGTTAAATACAGGTTTTTTGCCAGATTAGCCGACAGCTTACCTTCGAATAAATTAGAAAACTCACTAAAATTTCTCTCGTATTCTGACTCCTCAATAAATCTTGTATCAACAACAGTCAATTCTAGCCTATTGGAAAAAATTCGCTCTGCTTCATTAAGATGTATTGTTTTTCCTTTCAATTCTCCATTTTCATCCTCAAACCAGAATGATACATTTATCAATTGGTTACAAAACGCTTTTATCAGTTTGATTCTGGCTTCTTTAGCCCATAAATTATAAATATAAGACGGAAACTCGCCATATTGGGTATAATTCCCAAACACGCTACCTTCGGCGTCCCTTACCAATTCAAATCTCAAATTTGGATCATCGACAGGGTTGGCAACCCCTCTAATCTGTAAATTTCCTCCAAGATAAGGATAAAAGTATCTTACATTTTTCACCATGAACTCTTTGCCATACTCTTCTTTCAAATACCGCTCCATCTGCTCCTTGACCAACATCATCTTCACGTTATACCACAATACGAATCCTAGGACCAGGGCAATCAAACCGTAAATCCAAAAATACCAGCCATGTTTTGGCTTCAAAATGGCCACTCCCTTATCCATTTTCTCTGTTTCATTGCGAAAGCAATCCCCTAATTCGGTTGAAAATTGATTATTTTCCAGTCTTTCATGGATTCTAAATCTTGGTGCCAAACAGTGTTTTCATTCTTTTTTAGAAATTGATTCAAAGATGAGTTGGGTTTTTTCAATAGGCTTCCAATTGATAATTTCATTTCATTTTTGTTGAAATCGATATATGAAATCTTGCTTAAAACTAAATTCTCCTTAAAAGATGCCATATTAAATCTCCTTTTATCTAATCTTCATTTTCAGAATATAAATATCCTGACTTTAATAAGATATTTCTAGTGACATCTTCCGAGTTTTGGATATGATTCAAATTTTCGATTCGAAACTGACATAATACTATATCTTTCTCCTGCTCTGATAATTCCGAGATAAATGATTTAAGATACCTAACTGGTTCTTTCGAAATAAGTGGCATATATTTAGAATTGAAATATGTCAGTTCAAGTTTAATATCCCTATAATTGCTATTTTTTAATATCTTTATAAGCTTAAACAGATTTTCCGCCTGAACTTTTGTCAAATCTCCATTTATATATCGTTTAAAATCCTGAATATTACTTGTATACTCCTGATAATTAATGAACATTCCATAACAAACATATAAATCAATCCGATCTTTAAAAAGATATTCCGCTTCAGCAACATCTATAGTTTTTCCATATATTTCTTCTTCCTGGTATTCCGCAGACACTCCTGTCCAAACAATATCACTTTTCAGTATTGACTTAACTTCTTCTCTCTTCTGTTTTTCCCATAAGTCCTGAATATAAACTTCAGCATATGCTCTCGTATTCGGGTCATTATCGCTGGCACTTTTAGCTATCTCAAACTTTAAATCCGGATCATCTTTTGCATATGCCAAACCTTCAACTTCGAGACTTCCGCCCAAATATGGATATACATAATAAACCTTAGTAACTACAAACTCTTTACCGTATTTTTCTCTCAAGTATCTCTCCATCTGCTCCTTGACCAACATCATCTTCACGTTATACCAAAGGACGACTCCTAGAACTAGCGCAATCAATCCGTATACAAATAATTTATCCCGTTTCGGTTTCAAACCCGAACCGCTCCTTTTATCACAGAATTACACTTGAAACATAGCCTATTGCCTGTTGTTTCTAAATTTGGATTAATCCTTAACAAGCCTTTCAACTGTCAGATTTTCAATATAGTATCCGTACATCATCTTTTTATCAAAGTTTCTAACCGCAAAGTTTAAAGTTTTATATTTTAACTGATCAACAACTTCTTGGCCATCTTTTATAACTGTTACATAAAAATAGATAATCACCCGCCTGTCAGGATCATACCTCCAGTATCCTCCGGCGTAATCTGAACCATCTTCATTAAGATTTTCAATAAATCTTCCATCCTCAGTATACAAACGGGCAAATTGAGGATTCTTGTGATGCCTCCAGTAACCTATAAGCTCAGAACCATCAGAAGACAAATTTTGAATCACGGCCTCATCGTCATATCCCGCTGATTCATCCAGCGACTTTAACAGCTCCAAAATCTCAGGATCATCGATAATCTGTTCAGTCGATGGTTCAAGAATTTGAAATGTTCGGAAAACTTTCAAAGCTTCATTGATATACTTTGGATATAGCTCCTTTACACATCCAAAAGTCAGGACGTAATAACCCGGCCCGTCTTTTACGATCATCATCGTGAATGTGGTAACTTGATTATGATTGATTTTGGAAATAGTTAATGATGGGTATCCATTTACAGTGGATTTTAAGACTTTTCCATCAATACTCTCCATTAGTAATTGTTCACTGAACGCAGCCACATAATCTTCCAGACCTAAATTTGAAACAAAACGAATACCGCTGACAGCCGCAATTTTTGATTCATTTTTGATTTGAAGCAATGTGAAATATGGCCCCTCAACAACCCTCCACATCCTCGAATCGTATTCGACCTTCGCTGCATAACCGTTAATATAAAACTCCGCCTTTTTCGTCTCAGCTTTTATATCCGGTAATATAGTTTCAAACACACTTAACAACATTCCAATAACAATAATCCAAAAAAACCGTTTTTTCATTGTCTTTACCATCCTTCTTAATAAAGGTCATCACTAAACCCAAACAAAGTCCCCTGTTTAAGGATGATCTCATCCAGATACAACAGTTTTTCCCGTTTAATTTTGGGAAATACCGCTAACTTTCCATATAACTTTATTCAACACCAAACAAAAGAAATCAACCAACTCTCCGGGAGGGTTAGACACATCTTCGCTTGGCTCATGGAGCTCGGTTGGAACAATAATTTGAATATATTTTAATCAAAGGTTCGCATCATGAAATACTCTTGATTCGTCGGATAAAATATTTTGGGGATTTTCAACCGGGAAACCCCGAAATTGGAGATCTTAACTACAGCTTCAAGATTAGGGATACTTTGAAACTCCGTCGGAAGTAACAGCCGTTCCGTCTTCTCCTGTTCCGAAAGGCCTCGGCTGTCTCCATATTTGGAGGTTGTCATTTGGCGGGACTCCACTCGCCGAATCACTTGCCGTTCTCCGATAGCCTTACTCAGAAATTCTGCCGTTTCAGGCTCATTAATACGCAGGATAAAATTGGTATTGAAGTTGTTAAAGAAAGTCTTCGCATTGCTTTTTCCATAGGTATCTTCGATTCGCCCGATATCCTGGTTAGCACAGATAATACTTGCTCCCTTAGAAGCACCCACTGTCAGCAAATTCAGCAAGGAATCCAACCGGTATAACGAACCGATCTCGTCCAATACAAAGAAAATCCGGCGGTCCAGTTTATCGGGAAGCGATAGAGTCTCCCGGATGATCGTATCGATAGCAAATGTCATCAACGGTTTGAAAATGTCCGAATAGTTCAAGATATTCAGTAAAAATAAGTTTTTCTGGTTTTGCTCATCCCGGATATATTTCCGAAGCGAAAATGAGCCGTCGATATCCACCAGATATCGGAAAAATTGAATCCGTTCCTGGACGATAGAGAGAATAGTGGCTGCCTGATTGGTTTCCGGCTGGGCAATATGTTTAAGTGCACCCTTCTCAGCTAAAGGCAGGCCCTCCAAAACCTCTTTCATAGTCTCCAGATCCTGTGAGAAAAACTCCCACAAGTCTCTATTGGTGGTGGCACCGGCCTGTTTCAAAAAGACCAGGCCCATCCGGAACACATCCCGGGCACAGTTATACCAGTATTCATCCCGGGTATCGGTGGCTGTATAGAGACTTTTGGCTATCGTATCAAAGTCAGGGTAGGATTCAATCTCATTGAAGATATTCCATCCCACTGAACGCTTATCGTAAGGATAAAAGATAATATCTTGGTTAGGATCGTAATGTTTGCTAACAAATTCACCTTTTAAATCATACAAAATGATTTTATCGCCAGTGAAATGCGTAGCTTTCCGCTGGTTAATCTGCCGGATCATCTGGTTCAATAAAACGCCTTTCCCTGTCCGGGTAGCGCCTAAGACCAAAAAATGACTCGTTTCCATCTCAAAAGGAATGACCGTATCGCCAATAGCAATATTGGGTATCTGATAATTTTCGGCTTTGACTCTCTCTTTTAGCCGTTGATTTAATTTCTCAATGGGAATAAAGTCCGTCCCCCGGATAAAGGTATCATTTAACATGTTCCGGGATTTATTGAAGAAGAAAAGTAAGTAGCCCAATGAAAATGTATACGCCAGAAAAGACAGATGAAATGCATTCTTCATTTTGCGGTTGGTGTTGGCAAAGGCTTCATTGGTCCAAAGGTCCATATAATAACGATAATGCGCAACCGGGATCTGTTTAGCTCCCCTGAAAAATCGTTGTTCATCCGGATTGAGATAGACATTAGCCGGTTGAATTTTCAACATTTCCTGAAAGTTAAAGCTATACTTTACAAACTGACTGCTAGTCACAGGAACGCCGCCAATGGTCACCGCTTGCAATTTCTTAAACGCAGGTACAAACAGAAAATAGAACAGTGTCAACTGCAACATCACGCCCCAGACTAGGGACATCAACACCATATGGACGATCATTCGGGCATCCGCCATAAAGGTTTCGTGGCTTTGATATCCTTTCATTTAAAGACCTCCTCAATCGATGAGTAAAATCGGAACAGCCTTGCCTCGGATTAAACTTATGGGAACAGCCCCAAAATACCGGCCGTCAAACGAATTAGGAATTTGTTGGGATATCGGTAAAAAATATCCATCGGGTACTCTAAAAAATCCCCGCAAGCGGGGTAAGGGTTGTCCATGCCTATCGACACTGGAAACAGGGCCGATATATACTTCGTTAATAAAAAAAGATATATCATTGACCTGATATGTATCACCTGGAAGCGCTCCCACTTCTTTGAGTAATAAAGCGCCGGGCAGGAGCCATTGACGGCCGAAAACATAGGGGCGGGCTGCTTCCGGTACTTCAAAAAATACCCGCTCGCCCAGTTTCAATTCACCGCCCAGCGGAGCTATCCAGTATAAGCCCCTGGGTTCACTGGCGGACAGATTGATATAAAAGAGTTTTCCTAGCGACAAATTGACCAGTTGCAAAGCAAACAACAATAAAGGTACACAAAGAACCCATATTAGGTATCGACGATTTGATATTTCGGGGAATGTACAATGACGTGTTTCATTACCCGAGCCAGGATTTTTACAAATATAGTTCAATCGAATCCCTCTCCGCACCATATCCAGTAATTTACCAATCCTCCAGAACAATCCAATCATGAAAATAATGTCTAATGTATTTCGAATACTCCTTAATTTATAGCATTTTTATAAATGAGGGGAACTACAACATTCCGCCATACAGTCACCTGTTCCATCCCGCTTCTCCTTTTTCCATCAGTTTATAATTGCAATAGTTTTCAATTGATATTGATCATTTATTTTTCTAAAAACTGCCCATCGGCTATATTGCAACCCAGAACCTGCAAAAATTGCCAAGCAAAAACTGCCGTCCTTCAACAGATATACCCTTGCTCCTTCATCATGTTCATCAACTTCATAAATTTTTTCAAAACCATTTAGTAAAACAGGCTTCCATAATTCATTCCAATTGAAATTAAAATCACTATTTCTCGTTTTTATACCACGAATTACCTTACCAATACCCTCAAATTCAGTTCTTAATGAAATGGGTTGCTCGCCCTTTGCTACATCAAACTCCAAATTTTTAGGTATTTTAAAAGGTTTAATCTTTTTACACACTTCTTCTCCACGCTGTCCATAACCGGAAGGCAACACCATCATTTTATGAATTTTCCTTATGCTCATTCGCTTCCCCATCATCAGGACTCGTCTCATCTTTCCGCCATTGTTCAAT
>JAKOTQ010000011.1 GCA_029776205.1 Bacillota bacterium
GATCTGGTTTCGTTCCCGGAAGTCCCCGGACTTAATCGACAACGTGAGCGCTTCGTAATCTTCCGGCGATCCCAAGCCATAGATACAGGAAACGCTGGCAACGATGATCACGTCTTTCCGTTGCAACAGCGACGACGTTGCTGCATGCCGAAGCCGATCGATTTCATCGTTGATGCTGGCATCTTTTTCGATATATAAATCAGTCTGCGGCACATAGGCTTCTGGCTGATAATAATCATAGTAACTTACAAAATACTCGACCGCATTTTCCGGAAAAAACTCCTTGAACTCACTATACAACTGAGCCGCTAACGTTTTGTTATGGGCTAGAACTAAGGTGGGTTTCTGGACGCGTTGAATCACCTGAGCCATGGTAAAAGTTTTCCCGGAACCGGTAACACCCAATAGCACCTGATCCCGCATGCCGCTTTCTATCCCTTTTACCAATTTTTCAATGGCCTGCGGTTGATCCCCGCACGGTTGATATTCGGAATGCAACCGAAACAGCTGTCCCATTCTTTTCACTCCACACTATTAAGTATCAAACCGAACATATATTCGATCATATATTCGACGGTCAATGACGAATCCCTCTTATTTAACGAATCATTCATCAAAAGATTAACCTATTTTTTAATTTACATGACTTTCAAAACAAAACCGGGCCAGAGCCCGGTCCTGATCATGTTTTCATCGTCATGTATAATGTTCTTCATCGTACCAGCTCCGATACTGGCACGATTTCAACTCCGGCTTTGGTAAATTCCGGGAGCATCTCGATGATCGCCTCCGCCGTCCCTTCCCGGACATGACCGATAGCGATGGCTTCGCCATCCCGGAGAGCAATCCGGATCACATCCTGCAACGCTTTTTTCTTTGCCTCATAATTATCATAATGGTCGATAAAAATATGGCGTTGTCCAAAGGGAACCTGATGTTTCCGGGCAGCCGTTTTTGCCACAGACTGGTTACTGGTATAACTGTCGATGAAATAAAGGTTTCTTCGCTTAAGTTCTGCCATGATAATATCCATCAACCGCGGATCGCTGGTTCCGGCCGAACCCATATGATTATTAACGCCGCGGGCACTGGGTACTGATTTGAGATTAAGATCTAATTGCCGAAGGATCTCCTCTTCCGTCCATTCCCGCTTGATCAGTCCCGGCCCGGGATTTTCCGATGAATCGAAAGGTTCTAGCGGTAAATGCAGCATAATCTCGAACCCCCGTTTACGGGCAGCCTCTTCATAAAAGTTCCCATAAGGGCTCATCGGTAAAAAGGCCCACGTTAAGGGAGCCGGCACTTCCAGCATTTTATCTGCAGGGCCTTTAACATATCCTACGTCATCAATGATGATACTGACCCGGGCTTTCCGCTTTACCGTCGGGAGATCCGGAACCGGAACTTGAGAAGATATCGGCGGCAGTGGCAGAACTTTTGACGCTACCGACAGGATATCCTTCACTTCCGCAGCCAATTCCGATTTTCCATCCGGATCAGGCGTCTTCGGCTCTTCAGGTTTAGTTTCCGGGAGTTTCGGCGGCGTCTCCGGAATTAGACCTTCCCAATTAAAAGCTTTAGATACCGACTTAGATAATGGCTGAATCATAGTGATTTCGCCGATCCGAACTGTTCCGGTACGCCCGGCAAATTGATAGGAGCCGCCCACTGTCAATCGCAACCACAGCCGTCGCTCACGATATCCCCACTTAATGTCTTGAACTTCCAAACCCCAATTGTGTACTGTCTGCTTCAAACAAAACCCCAAACGAACCAGGGCCTTTTCATCTACAGCTTCGATCAAGATAATCTGCTCTGAAAAACCTACCCAGGTCATTGTCTGCGAATCCAAAACTTTTTCGTTAAGTCTCACCGTTTCCCGACGCTCAACAATAACCGGATCGTATCCCTGATCGTTCAAGGTTTGCTGCCAGCTTTTTCGAAAATCTTCCGACACTTGCATCATTTGCTCCGGGGTCCACACAGATTCCCCGGCGGCTGCTGTCTGAACATGAACACCGGTTATCATAGAACAAAGAACCATCAAGACAAAAAATATTCCGTAAAAAAAACAGGCTGAGCGCACCGGAGCAGATAACGGCTGCATCTTCACACCTGTTTTCGAAAGTTTCCGGCTCATTTTTTGGATTAACCCGCCATCTTCAGATTTTTGACAACCGCTTCTCTTAACCACTTTATCGCTTCTTTCTCTTGTAATTCTTGCATTTTAAAGAAGGGTTGCGGATCCCCCTTTTTCAGCAATTGATCCATTGCCCCGGGTATTTCGACGACACGATGGGGTAAAACGCCTTTTTTATGAATATTCACCCGGCCGGATGTCAGATAACTGGCAATGGTAATAGTCACTCCCGTACCACCGGGTAATTCTTTAACTTCCTGAATCAGGTCTTTCCCAAATGTATGGGTTCCGATCAAGTAAGCCCGCTTCTGATCTTTCAAGGCTCCCGCCACAATTTCGGAAGCACTGGCACTCCAACTGTCGACCAATACCACCATCGGCATCTCTGTGAACCGAAACCCGGACGGAGCGATTAAGCTTCGTTGAACGTGACCTTTTCTGAGCACATGTAAAATCGGAGTGCCATCCGGCAAGAAAGTTCCGGCGACTTGCACAGCCGCATTAAGGGCACCCCCGGGATTCGACCGCAAGTCCAAAATAACCCCTTTAGCTGACGACTGGGAGATTTCCTTCACTTTTTCGGCGAGGTCCTTTGCTGTGGTCTCAGCAAATTGGGAAATTTTCAAGTGAGCATATTTCCCGAGGATCGGATCATCTTTTAGTTTCAATTCTACCGTTGATATCCGGATATTATCCCGGGTTACAGTCACATCAATTTCCTGACGGTTCATACCTTCCCCACGGACAATCCGTAAAGCCACTTTTGTTCCGACTTCCCCCCGAATTCTGGCGATCGCCACGTCCGTTCCCAGCTTTTTCACAGAGTCGTTATCCACGGCAATGATCCGATCACCCTGTTGCAATCCTGCCCTTTCACTGGGCGAACCGGGAACCACGGAAGAAATCAGCAGTTCTTCCTCTTGCGCTATGAGATAAATCCCAATACCCCCAAAAAACCCCTTGGTATCCTTTTGCAACTCCGTATACTCCTCTTTCCCCAAAAACCGGGTATAGGGATCACCCAGTGTCTCTAAGGTATCTGAAATATTTCCCTTTTTTAAATACGTCTCAGTCAGTTGAATCAAACTCACCGGTTGATAATAATGGAGTTTAACTGCTCCAATTACATAGATCGCTGTCCAAATATCTTTATATCGCCCCTGCCGGAAGTTACTCTGCAGCCACCAGGCCACTCCGGAAGCCACAACAAACAGGAGAACAAAAAAACCTATCCACCTCAGCTGAGGTTTTTTCAACACATAAACCGCTCCTTTTACAGATAACTCAAGGGATCGGTGGGCTTTCCGTTTTTCCGGACTTCAAAATGAAGATGAGGCCCTGTACTCAGCCCGGTCGTACCAACCAACGCAATACGCTGCCCTTTGGTAACCTTTTGATGTACACTGACCAACAATACATCACAATGGGCATATACCGTTGAAATCCCCGCTCCATGGTCAATGGTAACCATCTTACCGTATCCGCCGTTGGTGCTGCTGAAGATGACGATCCCGTCATCTGCCGCTAAAATAGGAGTTCCACGAGGGGCTGCAATATCAATCCCTGAATGATATTTTTGCTTTTTCAAAATCGGATGAACACGATAGCCAAAATAGGAAGAAATCCGGCCCTTGATCGTTAACGGCCAGGTCATGACGCCGGTACCTAACTTCTCCCGGCTGTTATGTTGGAGATTTCGAATCTGGGATTCCATCTCCCGGGAGGTCCGTTCCAACTCATCCAAGGCTTCTTCCAGTTTTTTACGGTCATTTTGAATCGAAGCCAATTGCTCGCGTTGCATTTTAACCCGGGAAGCCCACAAAGAATGCTGATCTTTGGTTTGATTTTGCAATTTGGTATAAATCTTCTTCTCCCGCTGCAGCTCCATTTGCTTCTCAGCGATCTCTTTTTTCTTCTCGGCGATTTTCTCCATTTGATGCTGCAACTTCTTAAGCATACTCAGATCTTTATGTACAATGTTACCAATCAATTCAAACCGGGTGATAAATTCCCCAAAATTTTGGGAACGAAACAAAATCTCCAAATAACTTTGATACCCATATTTATATATAGCCACCAATCGCTGATTCAGAACTTCCCGCTGGCCGGAAATTTCATTTTGTATCTCATTCAATTCCTTTTCAGCCTGGTTAAGCTCATTTTGAACCATCGCGATTCGCTTTTCCGTGGCACCAACCTGACTGGTTAAACGGTTCAGGTTGGTGCTGATCTTTTCCAATTCCTTCTGTGTCGAAAGCAAATTCTTTAGCACAGATTTTTCTTTCTGTTGGATTTGCTTTAACTGCTTTTGCTTTTGAACGATCTTCTTTTGGATATCAGTCTCGGCATAACCTGGCATACTGGCTACACCCAGACATAAACTGATCGCCAAAAGAGCGGAAAATAAAGCATTCTTCTTTTCCATGCTCTGCCCCTCCATTGAAACCAGAAAGCAGGATAAACCGATTATCCCATCACCATCCGATAATCACATTTTTATACCTTCAAAAACTTTTTGATCGACATCAAACTGCCAATAGCCCCGAAAGCCAGTCCCACCAAAGAAACCAACCAAAACAATCCTCCGTTTACCATATGCTCGCTTAAAAGCGGAATAAACGGCGCCAATTCTTTCACATAAGCAATCAACAGATGATATCCTTTGGAAATGATAATCGTGGCCAAAATAGCGCCGCCCATCCCCAACATAATTCCTTCCAGCATAAACGGCCAACGGATAAACCAATCCGTCGCCCCAACCAATTTCATGATCTCGATCTCTTTACGACGGGCAAAAACCGTTAAACGAATGGTATTGACAATAATATACAATACAACCAGCCCGACAATGACGACGAGGCTCACCCCGATAACCCAAATAACCTGGATCACCAGCAGCATCGACTCGACAAAATCTTTACCATACTCCACCTCATCAATTCCGGGCAAAGATTCCAGCCGGGCAGTAAGTTCCTTCAATTCCACATTATCTTCCAGTCTGATATTGATCATATCCGGCAAGGGATTATCCGCTGCCAAGTAATTGTGGAGTTCTTTAATTCCCAAGGTCTTCCCAAGCCAATTGGCTGCTTCGGTTTTTGACACGAACTTAACTTCTTTAACACCGTCAAAACTCAACATCCGGTTTTGCAAAGAAACCGCATCAGCGTCTTCCTTTAAATATACCCGAATTTCCAGAACACCTTTTGCCATCTCGGTAAAATGATTCACATTAGTAACAACGATATAAAAACTGCCAAGGATAATTAAAGCCAAAGTAATAGTGATCACGGCGGTCAGAGACATCAATCCGTTACGGGCCAAACCTGTCGATGCTTCTTTGGTGAAATACCAAAATGTTTTAATTTTCAAATCCGTAACCTCCCTTTTGCTCATCGCGAATCATACGACCGCTGTCGAGAGCAATGACCCGTCGCCGCAATTTATCGACAATATTCTTATTATGAGTGGACATGATCACGGTTGTCCCCCGCTTGTTGATCTCCAGCAGCAAGTCCATCAGTCCCCATGAAGTCTCCGGATCCAAATTGCCAGTGGGTTCATCGGCCAATAATAAATGGGGCCGATTCACAATGGCCCGGGCTAATGAAACCCGTTGCTGTTCCCCGCCGGACAATTCCGACGGAAAAATGTTGGCCTTATCCTTCAACCCCACCAATTCCAGTACTGCAGGCACCTGACGGTTAATATCCTTTTTAGAAGCCTCAATAACTTCCAAGGCGAATGAAACATTTTCGAAAACGGTTTTATGCGGAAGCAACTTAAAATCTTGAAAGATAAATCCGATATTTCTCCGTAAAAGAGAAACCTCCCCGGCTTTCATTTTGGCAAGGTTCTTATGGCCGACCAGCACCTGCCCGCTGGTCGGAAGCTCCTTACGAATGATCAGTTTCATAAAAGTGGACTTTCCGGCACCGCTCGGTCCCACTAAAAAAGCAAACTCACCTTTCTCAATATGAATATTGATATCATGCAAGGCAGCAACGCCATTACTATATATCTTCGATACCCCTTGAAATTGGATCACCCATATCACCCCAATCATCAGCTACAAATAATACCAGTTGCAATTTAACATCACTTCGACGTCTCCAATGAATATCCTCCCAAAACAGCCGGATCCAAGATCTTGCCAAAATATATTTTCTTCTCGCTGAATATCATCATCTCTCAAACTATTTTCTGCAGGAAAATCTTCAATTTTATCCAAGATATTTCTTGACGTTTTTTAGTGGACCCTATATAATATTTTTAATTCAAGCGTTCTTTATGTCTGACAATAATACCAATTTACCAATCGATTCTTGACAGTTTACAGCCATTGCTGCATAGACATATGCCGATGAAACATTGAGAAACACTTAAAAATACTAAACGAGGTGATTAACATGGGCTTAACGATGACCGAAAAAATCTTGGCAGCCCACGCCGGAAAGACAGGGGTCGAACCGGGAGAATTAATCAATGCCAAAGTAGATATGGTTTTAGGCAACGATATTACCGCACCTGTTGCCATTAAGGAATTCGCCAAAATTGGAGTTGACCGGGTCTTCGATAATGAAAAAATCGCATTGGTTCCTGACCATTTTACCCCGAACAAAGATATTAAATCTGCCGAACAAGCGAAAACCCTTCGCGAATTCGCACGTAAATACGGTATTGTGAACTATTTTGAAGTCGGCGAAATGGGGGTTGAACATTGCCTGCTGCCGGAGAAAGGTTTGGTACTCCCCGGTGACCTGGTCATCGGAGCCGACTCCCACACCTGCACTTATGGTGCTTTGGGCGCCTTCTCCACCGGTGTCGGAAGCACTGACATGGCAGCCGCGATGGCTTCAGGCGAAGCCTGGTTCAAAGTACCGGAAAGTATGAAGTTTATCTATTACGGGAAACTTCCTCGCTGGGTCGGTGGAAAAGACCTGATTCTCTATACCATTGGACAAATCGGTGTCGACGGCGCATTGTACCGCTCCATGGAATTTACCGGAGAAGCCGTTTCCGAACTCTCGATGGATGGCCGCTTCACCATGGCTAATATGGCCATTGAAGCCGGAGGCAAAAACGGTATCTTCGCCGTTGACGAAAAAACCCTGGAATATGTTAAAGGACGTTCCAAACGAGACTTTACCGTTTATCACAGCGACCCGGATGCCAAATATGTCCAGACCTACGAATGGGATGTCTCCAAACTCGAACCTCAAGTGGCCTTCCCGCACTTACCGGAGAATACCCGTCCGCTTTCCCAATGCGGTGACGTATCCATCGACCAGGCGATTATCGGCTCCTGTACCAACGGCCGGATCGAAGACTTACGGGAAGCAGCCTATATCCTTAAAGGCAAAAGAGTCAATCCCAATGTTCGTTTGATCATCATTCCCGGTACTCAGGCCGTTTGGCGTCAAGCCATGAAAGAAGGGCTTTTTGATATCTTCCTCGATGCCGGCGCCGCCATCTCCACTCCGACCTGCGGACCTTGTTTGGGCGGACATATGGGAATTTTGGCCAAAGGCGAACGGGCCATTGCGACAACCAACCGTAACTTCGTCGGACGGATGGGCCATCCTGAAAGCGAAGTATATCTGGCCGGACCGGCGGTTACCGCTGCTTCGGCTATTCTCGGAAAAATCGGAGGACCAGAGGAGGTCGGTGTAAAATGAGTCAACTCAAAGGCAAGGTATGGCGTTTCGGAAATGATATAGATACGGATCTAATTATTCCGGCACGTTATTTAAACACCAGCGAACCAAAGGAACTAGCCTTGCATTGCATGGAAGATGCAGATCCTACCTTTGCTAGCAAAGTACAACCTGGCGACATCATCGTCGCCGGAAAAAACTTCGGCTGCGGCAGCTCTAGAGAACATGCGCCGATTGCTATCAAAGCTGCCGGAGTTAGCTGCGTCATCGCTGCTTCCTTTGCCCGAATCTTCTTTCGGAACGCTATCAACATCGGTCTGCCCATTTTGGAATCTCCCGAAGCCAGCAGCGCCATTGCCGAAGGCCATGAGGTCCAGGTCGACTTATCGAACGGCCAAATCACCGACCTGACCACCGGCCAAACCTTTCAAGCCGTCCCATTTCCGCCCTTCATGCAAGAACTGATTCAATCCGGCGGTTTGATCGAGTATGTGAAGAGAAAGATGGGAACGAAATAATATTGGATCCTGGGTACTAGGTACTGGGTACTTGATCAGGAGTCAGGAGATAGGAGACAGGAGTCAGGAGAATTAGAAGACAGAATACAGAAGACGGAAGCTTTATAAGGCAAAGGGTAAAAATTCCGGGTACTGGGTACTAGGTGCTAGGTAATGGAAGGAACGCATTCGCGTTCCCTCTTAAACCTAGAACCCAGGACCTAGGACCCTTTACATTAACCCAGAACCTAAACCCCGTACCCAAATTACATATTTTCTGACTATGCTACCGAACGAAAGGAGTCCTTTCATGTATAAAATTGCCGTATTGCCCGGTGATGGTATCGGCCGGGAGATCGTACCCGAAGCCGTTGCCGTACTGGAGATTATCGCGGAAAAATTTAATACAACCTTCGAGTTCACCCATGGCCTCATCAGCGAAGATGCTTATCAAAAATACGGCCATCCCCTGCCCCAGGCAACTTTGGATCTTTGCAAAAGCTCCCACGCAGTTCTCCTGGGAGCCGTGGGCAGCCCGGCTATGGATCAATTACCCCCGGAACTCCGGCCGGAGCGGGCCGCATTACTCCCTCTCCGCAAAGAATTGGGGCTTTATGCCAACCTTCGTCCGATTACCGTCTACGACAGCTTGATCGACAGCTCAACCCTTAAACCGGAAGTCGTTCAAGGCGTCAACATCTTAACCTTCCGGGAACTCACCGGCGGACTTTATTTCGGCCCCAAGGAGCGGCGTCAATTGCCAGATGGCGGCTGCGAGGCCATCGACACCTTGGTCTATACCACCCGGGAGATCGAACGCATTGCCCGCCTGGCCTTTGAAGCCGCTCAAAAGCGTAGCAAACGGCTGACTTCAGTGGATAAAGCCAACGTCCTGGAGAGTTCCAGGTTATGGCGGGAAACGGTAACGGCTGTCGCCGCTGATTATCCGGATGTGACGTTAACCCATATGTATGTCGACAATTGTGCGATGCAACTGGTCCGTTGGCCCAAGCAGTTTGATGTCATCGTTACTGAAAATATGTTCGGTGATATTTTAACTGATCAAGCGTCGATGCTCGGCGGTTCCCTCGGAATGCTAGCATCAGCAAGTTTAGGAGGAGAGGTGGCACTATACGAACCGGCTCATGGTTCCGCCCCGGATATTGCCGGCCAAAATAAAGCCAATCCGTTGGCTACCATTCTCAGTGCTGCATTGATGCTCCGGTTCAGTTTCAACATGAACGAAGCAGCTGAACAGATTGAAACCGCAGTTCGCCTGGTTCTAGAGGAAGGTTACCGCACCCCGGATATCGCCTTCTCCGGATGCCACTTGGTGGGAACCAAAGAAATGGGATCCCGAGTCCGGGAAATTCTCAAAACCCTATAAAAGCAATGAAAAACCGTCCAAAAAAACCGGACGGTTTTGCTATTTTTCCGATAAATTTTACAACATACTTACTTCACCATCGAAATAGACGTGTCAACATCCAACCCAAAAGCGCGGCTCCCAATATGAACATCATAAATGGCAACGTCACCACAATGAGTCCGGCAATAACCAAACCCAAAATAATCCGTTGTAGAAGATTACCGGTTCCGAGTTGAATATGTTTAACGTAAACTCTCCGTCCCGTGTCCGAGTATTCCTGTTCCCTATCATTTCGAAAATCCGTATCTTCAATCGTAATGCCTTGAAAATTTTCCCGCTCTTCCGGACTGAGTACCCTCACCGCCGGCCGACAGTTCGGACAAAACGTTCCATCCCCTTCAAATTGGGCACCGCACTTACTGCATTGCATGTTCTTCCTCCTGTTACGTTCATATTTAGTATACCCTAAACTGTCGGCCGGAAAATTCCCTAGAATCCGGCCTTAGAATCCATTACAATATTTAAGTAAACTATATACCAAGGAGTGTATTCATGACTGGAGTCTCTCTTGAAGTCGAAACGCGAATCCAATTCCCAACGGTTGAGGATGCTTTCACCGGAATCCCCTTCCTAAAAGAGTCCCTCACCCGGGAAAATTCATGGACAACCATTCATTACGGCCATTCTTTATTTGAAAAAGACCAAATCCTCCGCATCGGCACCATCCGGCGAAATAGCGGAACGGTCCAAACCTTTCTCGGTTGGAAAGGACCCGATCAGGGACAGTTTGCCAATATCCGCGAAGAGCTTGATGAGGAGATTACCAACGGAATCGATGACAGCCAAATCCTGCGATTATTGGGTGGAATACCGCGTCATGCTGATCCGGCCTCGGTCATCAATGAACTGGCCCGTTTAAACTTTCTGCCCTTTATGGAGTTCAGCGGTAACAATCGCACCGGTTTTTATGAACCCCTCCAGATTCATTTGAAACTCATGCATTGTCCGATTCTTCGATGGCCGCTCTTGGTTGAATTGGAAAAAACCGCATCCACCCTTGAGGAAGCTATGATTTACCAGTCCGAGCTGGAACAGCTCATCGCAGACTTGGGATTAACGGCTTCCGTCATTCGGGAGGAACCTCCCGCTTTGCTTTATCAAACACGTTTCTGACACTCTTTCTTAAGGAGACCCCTTATGATTACTGTTGCCAATGTAATCCTGATCCATCCTGAAAACAGAAGTATATTGCTGGGTTGGAAAAAAACAGGTTTTGGACAAAGCAAATTAATTACCATCGGCGGCAAGGCCCAACCCGGCGAAACCCTTCAGGATGCTGCCGCCCGGGAACTTTTCGAAGAAACCGGTATAAAAGTAGACCCGTCCCAATTACATTCTGTGGGTCATATTGCCTTTTTCTTTACCGGTAAACCCGAAAGTAACCTTTCGGTTCATCTCTTTACAGCGTTCCACTGGGAAGGAGAAGCCCGGGAAACTGCTGAAATCAACCCTGTCTGGTTCGCTATGGACCAATTGCCTCTTGAAGATATGTGGCCGGACGCCCGTCACTGGCTTGTCTACATCCTTCAAGGCAAGTCCATCCAAGCCCAATTTACCTACGATGCCTCCGGCGAGAATCTTCACACCTTCACAGTAACGATCAATCCTAACGGCATTACCAAAAATACCGCTTTTTAGCGGTATTTTGACAAAGCTGTATATATATCGAAAAAGGAGGAGGTTGTATTATCTTGTTAAACGGCATATGCCGCAAAAAGTTCCAACCCCCGTCGAATAATTTAATGTTTAATGATGATGTCCGTCGTTGCACCCACAGGTACAACCCTCATGATGCACATGTTCGTCGGCATTTTCCGGATCGACAATCTTTATCCGGTCCAACTGCGCTTTTACCTGCCCCCGGATGGCATCCAAATAAATTCGGCGCAACCGGTCCCGTTCTTCCAGTTCAACCTCTGATAACGGTGAAATCTTAGATTGATGGTAAAGCTCGTTTAAACGGGCAATAACTTTATTTAGCTCCATGTTTTCCTCCAATACCCCAACGTTCATGAATATACTCCAAAATGTCCCTGGCCGCCTCAGGACGCCCTAACCGTTTCGCGTTTTCTTTTACCGTCCTAAGCTGTTCGGGTTGTTCCAGTAGAGTTTCAATATGCTCCCGAGCTTCCTGCGGATTTTTGACCTGCCAACCCGCTCCCTGCCCGACAACAAACCGACAGTTGCTCAATTCCTGACCGGGAATAGGATAGAGCACGATCATCGGCAAATGTTTAGCCATCGCTTCCGTCGTTGTCAGCCCGCCGGATTTGGTAATCATAATATCAGCAACTTCCATCAATTCATGCATATTATCGACAAAACCGTAAACCCTAACATGATGGGCTGTGCCCTCCACCCGCCGAGATACTGCTGCCTGTAATTGAGGATTATTACCGCAAACCACCAACAGCTGACAGGGTTGTCCGATCTTCAAAACCTCATCGACCATCTCTTCCACCGGACCCACTCCAAATCCGCCGCTGGCAATCAGCACCGTAAAACGATCCGGCAATAAGCCAAGGCGATTCCGGATGTCAGCCCGGTCAAGTTCCTTAGCGAACACCGGATCAATCGGAATCCCAAAAGGCCGAATCTTCTCAGAGGAAACTCCAAGCCGGTTTAAATAAGGCGTCAACAAAGGATCCGGCGTAATATAGAGATCAACGCCTGAATCCACCCACATGGCATGAGGATAGTAATCGGTAATACACGTCACCAGAACCGAACGGATGTGATCTTTCTTTTTCAAGTTGGAAATAATTTCATTGGGGAGAAAGTGAGTGGTTAACACTAAATCCGGTTTTTCTTTTAAAATCAACTCTTCAAAGGACTTGCAATGATACCCATTGGTGATACGGCGAAAATATCGGGAAACCCTATCAACAAGCCGCACATCGGTCAAATGGTACATCAAACCCCACAACCAGGGAACCCGATTCACCATGGTTAAATAAGTTTGGGGATAGGTTTTCCGAAAAACAGGTGTCGCATAATCCAGTGTATCGATAATCTTGACATCCGCTTCGGGAAAAACCTGGCCAGTCATCCGATATAAGGCTTCAGCGGCCCGCCGATGGCCGGCACCGCTATTAGTATACACAATGAAAATCTTGCTCAGTGGTTCAAACCTCCTCGCCCCAATACCGACACTTCATTTTGCGTCTTAATTATAAAGCTTTCCTATATATCCGGCAAGGACAAAATGAGCTCTCGGTATATGGTTAAACCTTTTTTAAAACCCTCTTTTCCTGCATTTCAATAAAGGAAATTCTTTTTTGCAGAGCGAATAAAAGGAAGAACTTCAAGATACAGGGTGATTAATATGAAAAAACAATGGCTATTAATTCCGCTCCCATTTCTTATTCTCATTTTCTTGTTCGCATGGATTATTTACGCCAAACAACCGTCTCAAGAAACCGCTACCACGCAACCTGTTGACTCCAGTGAAACAACAGTTGCCGATACCCCTTTGCAACCGGCTCCTGCCGTAACCGAACCAACCGAATCTACAGAACCAACCATCACCAAGGTCCCTTGGACCAAGCCTGAATATGTAAAAGGGGTTTACGCCACCGGATGGATGGCCGGTTCGGACAAGTGGTTTCCCCGCATTATTCAATTTATTAATGAAACCGAAGTCAATGCTTTAGTGATCGATGTTAAAGATGATACCGGGACCTTAAGCTATAGTTCATCCATTCCTTTGGTGAACCAAACCAAGGCTTTTGAACGGAAAATCCGGGATCCCCAAAAGATGTTCGCTTTATTGAAAGAAAATCAAATCTATCCCATTGCCCGGATCGTGGTATTTAAAGATCCTTTTATGGCCAATCAAAAACCGGAATGGGCAGTTAAAAATAAAAACGGCGGACTGTGGACTGACCGGAAAGGACTCCATTGGGTCGACCCATATAACAAGGAATACTGGGATTATATCATTGACATCTCCAAAGAGGCTATCGCCTTAGGTTTCCAAGAGATTCAATACGACTATGTCCGTTTCACCAGCGATGGCAATGTGAAAGAATGCGTGTATCCTTTCAATAACGGCAACGCACCAGAAGATGTTATCAAAGAGTTTCTCCAATATGCCCGAAAACAGTTGGAGCCTTACCAAGTTCCTGTCTCAGCCGATATCTTCGGCTTGACAACCAGTGCCGATGCAGACCTGGGCATCGGGCAACGCTTTGAGAAAATTGCCGAAAGCGTGGATATCGTCTGCCCAATGGTCTACCCGTCCCACTATATCCCCGGGAATTTTGGGTTGAAAAACCCGGATTTACAGCCATATGAAACGGTTTACCGCAGTCTGGTCGACGCTAAAAATCGATTGGAACAGGCCGGTATTACAACCACCCTGTTACGCCCCTGGCTTCAGGACTTCAGCTTAGGCAACCCGTACGGCCGGGCTCAGATTCAAGCCCAAATCAAAGCAGTCCACGATGCCGGGCTGAAAGAATGGATCTTCTGGAATCCAAGTTGCAAATATCAAGTTGAAAAATACCGGTAATAACAAAGAGGAGGCATTCTGCCTCCTTTCTCGTTGCCGTCATGTAAATAATCCGGACAGTCTGAAAAACCGATTGAATCTAATTTATCTTTACAAGTTTTCCCGGGATGTTTCAAAGGATTTAACGATATGTTCCTTGGCCCGGAGTAAATCCCGGTCATAAATGGCCCGGAATAAGGCACGATGGTTCTCTAAAACATATTCCGGCCCGACCTGCATCACCGTCTTTTTAATAGGATATGCAAAAAGATGCATCACCATTTTGCCGATTCGAATAAACGTCGGGTTTTTGGTTAACTCCAATAACCGCAGGTGAAATTGGAAATCCAACTCTCCCAGCAACTCCAGATCGCCTTCGGCCATCTTTTGTTCGAACTCATCCAGTTCCTTGGCTAATACATTTAACTCAGCCTGAGTTGCTTTCTTGATCACCAGTTCCACAGAGTCCACTTCCAGCAGAACCCGAAGTTCAAACAACTCATCTTTGGACCCCTTCTCGATAATCAAGCCGAAGATCAACGGATCCAACATGAATTGGGAAGCCGACGTCGCCACAAAGGTCCCTCCCCGTTTCTTGGCAACCAGAACCCCAAGCCCTCCCAGAGTTTTCAGGGCTTCCCGCAACGACGTGCGGCTTACTCCCAACTGCACTGCCAGCTCCGGTTCAGGAGGCAGCCGGTCCCCCGGCTTGAGCTCGCCCTTTATCAACGACTGGGTTATTTTATCGATAATCTGCTGTACCACTGTACTCGATTGAATCGGCTGAAACACACAATCACCTCATTAAAGTATGGCCAAATGACGGCCTAAAAAAACACGTATTCACCCGGCGGTTTCATCCGCTCCGGAATCAATTTCGCCGTCCCACCGGTTAAATTAGCATAAGAAACAGTCCCAGTGAAAGCTTAACCTCAGTTAACCAACTACATCATCCAATCATGGGACCATCCATCATTTCATGAATTCGTTTTTAAACCGAAAAGGGCTTTCGGCTGAACCCAAATTCCAAACCTAAAAATTATAACATAAAAATTACTTATTTTGATTTACTTCTCTATTAATTTTAGTTTTCCTGCTAATGGGGAACTCATTCAGGCAATAACAAAGTTGGAAATTTTTAATCTGATCTTTTTATCTTTCACGGCAAATCGAAATAATCTTAAATTTTATCCTTGGAACGCCAATACGTATAGACTCCACATAAAATGGCAAACCCCATCTTGATGGCATTTGGGGCAATACATGGATATCACTCCCCAGAGAGATATTTAATTAAACGTCGATTGTTCAAGGCATTAAATGTATTTCTGCTAATAACATCACTTTATATTTCTGGTATGCCTCCAAAAGAAAGCCTACCCTGGAAAGACCATTGGATTGGGTATCAATCATCGAAGAGCCTATCACTAAGGCCTTAACGATTATATAGCGAACCAAATAATTTTACATTTTTTTGAAATTTCCTTCGTGTTTTCAAAAGATTCATTTATAAACTCCATACTTTTTACCTCCCAATGCAATCAGTTTACGTTTAACTTACTACCCTACATAATTCGAGCAACACCCACATCACTCCAATTCTCAAACACAAAACCCTCACTGAAATGAGGAGTTTATCAAAATAAAAAAACCCGCCTTAGCGGGTTTAATTTTTACTTTCATGATCTGCCGGATTAATCCGGCGATTAATTTTTTCATCATGTTTCCGGAACATTTATCACCCATACCGCCGGGCGAATACTTCGGAATGTAAAAAACGCCAGTTTTTTCCCGTCCGGGCTCCAGCTTAACGAGCCACCATTGAGGCCCACCTTATTGACGAGATAGGTCACTTGTCCGGTCGCTAAATCCATGATATAAAGGCTTCCCCGATCAAACTTGCCATTACCCTCTTTGGAGATGATCCGATCTGAGATAAAAGCCAATTTCGTGCCATCCGGCGACAACACCGGCGAACGATTGTCATAACGGTCTTGAACCACCGGTTCCATCGCCTGGGTCACCGGATCAATCGCCCAAATACTTCCCGGGCCATAATCCATCACTTGATAGGTTTGTCCGTTCACCGTTACGTTTTTAGGCCGGGGAGTAAAACGGGTAAAATAGATTTTCCCGTCAGCACTCCACCAGGGCGACTGCAATATTTCTTGACCGTTTCCGGCCAGGACTTTGACATCCTTCTCGTTCACCCCGACGATCATCAACTGGGATTGATAGGGCCCCTGATCCCGGGTGAACACAATTTGGCTGCCATCCGGCGACCAGGCCGGATCCCGATCCTGAGGCCCGGTGGTCAATTGCCGGCCGGCACCGCTTCGCATATCCTTCAACCAAATCGCTGAAGATAAATTGCTGCTGCTATTGAACGTCCGCCGCGTCATGACCACCTGGCTGCCATCCGGCGACCAGCGGGGCGAACTGTCGATCAACCCTTCGGTATTCGTCAACAAAGACGGCATTTGAGCCGGCTCCAACTGCCAATACCAAATACGCATCTTGGACGCAGGCTCGCCTTGCATCTTGCCTGAAAAAACTACAGTTTTCCCATCGGGAGACCAATCCAACGTCCAAACATCCATATTGGCCGGCAACATTCGGCTTTCAGTTCCTGCCGCGTTGGAAAGAACCACAGGAGATTCCTGCTGGGTACTACCTGTTTCCCCGGCCAAACCGGCAGTAGAAACCGCCAACAGAAATAAACAGGCTAAAGTAAATCGGATCCATTTCATGCTGAATCTTCCTTATGTTTTTTCTTCCTAATTTCGCCTTATTTCGGCATATCCCTTTAAAAACCTTCTCGGAAAACTATTCCTCTCCGACCACCTTGACTTCCGGAACCAACTCAACCCCATACCTGGATTTGATTTCATGTTGAATATGGGCGATCAAGCGAAGCACATCATCAGCCGTAGCTCCGCCGGTATTCACGATAAACCCGGCATGTTTCAACGACACCTGGGCTCCGCCGATAGCATACCCTTTTAAACCGGCCTTTTCAATCAGAGGGCCCACATAATAACCTTCCGGCCGGCGAAAGACGCTGCCGGCACTAGGAAGTTCCAACGGTTGCTTACTCTCCCGCCGTTCGGTAAGATCCGCAATTTTATCGAGGCATGTCTGGGCGTCAGCAGAAGTTAGATGCAATTCAGCCATTACAATAATCTCCGGCCGGAATTGAAACCGGCTCTTTCTATACCCAAGCTCCAGTTCGTCTTTAGAATACCAACTTAGTCCCTGATCCAAACTGTATGCTTGAACCCGCTGAAGCACCTGGCTCATCTCGCCATCGTAAGCACCGGCATTCATATATACGGCTCCGCCCACGGTTCCCGGTATGCCACAGGCAAACTCCAGGCCGGAAAGGCCTGCTCTAGCCGTTTCCCGGGATAAGTCCCCCAATGTCATACCGGCTCCAGCACGAACCGTATTGCCATCTCTCTCCCACGTTAAAAAATCGCCCGTCAACTTGATGACGATGCCGCGAATGCCTTTATCTCTGACAAGCAAGTTGGACCCGAGACCCAACAACATCCATGGCACCGAAAACTCCCGGCAAAATTCCATCACCCGTGCCAATTGACCGACATCCTCCGGCTCCACCAATAAATCTGCCGGGCCTCCGATCTTAAATGTGGTCAGCTCTGCCATAGGATAATTCCGTTGTTGCTTAATTCCTGCTAAAATACTACCGGCCTTTTGTTGCCAATCTGCTTTCATGTTTCCTCCATCGACGCATTACTTTCCATAATATTATTAAAAGAAGCGGAAAATATATTACCGGGTCACGTTCCTAAGGCCTAATCCCGGCTGCCAACAGCATTATGAATAACGTACCGTTTCCACTATTATAATTCCTGTATATTCTCAAGGAAGGCAAATTCCATGAAAATATTCCAACCCAAACGGGTTTTCTTTGAAGAAGAGGCACTAAAATACCCTCTCGGCGAAAAAATCTTAAACCACTTTCAATCTCAGGATGTAGAGATTCGGACCATCGGTTCCCACAACCGGGTTACCGGTATCCCCGGTGACAATCCGCAACAAAGCTACAGAGAAGCCAAGCAAACCCTGGTCGTAGGGGTCAAACGAAGCCTGAAGTTTGATACCTGTAAACCATCGGCCGATTTCGAGTTTTCACTGAGTACCGGTTGCCCCGGAGGATGCGAATATTGTTATCTCCAAACTCATCTCGGCAGAAAACCTTATATTCGGGTTTATGTTAATGTCGACGAAATCCTCGAAAAGGTTGAGGATACGATCAACGCCAGGCTTCCTGAAACCACCACTTTCGAAGCAGCTAGTACTTCAGACCCCTTGGCCGTTGAACATCTTACCGGTTCTCTCGCCAAAGCCATCACTTTCTTCGGTACACAACCTGCCGGAAAACTGCGTGTCGTGACCAAATTCGCTTTTGTCGAACCCTTACTCCATCTGGACCATAAAAGACGAACCAAATTCCGGTTGAGCTTAAATACAGAAGAAATCATTCGCCGCTTCGAACATAATACCTCCTCCTTTGAGGAACGGATTATGGCTGCCGGGAAACTCTCCAAAGCCGGTTATCCTTTGGGATTCATCATTGCTCCTCTATTTGCCTATCCAGGTTATCAGGAAGGATACGACCATTTATTTTCCAAACTGGCTGAAAATCTCCATCCTATCCCTCCGGATCTCAGTTTTGAGTTAATCACCCATCGGTTTACGCAACGGGCTAAAAATGTCATTTTGGAGCGTTTCCCTGGGACTGGACTGGATCTGGATGAGACGAAACGCCGCCGAAAATACGGACAATACGGACTGGTCAAGTATTTTTACAATGAAACGGATTATTCCGCACTCAAAGAACTTCTCTTTAACCTGATCGGAACATATTTCCCACAAGCATCTATCGAATATTTTACCTAAAAACGATCCTTCCTTAAAGAATAAAAAAAACCCGTCATTCACTGATGACGGGTTCAACTCATCCAGTTGTCTCCGGGCTATCGAATCCAATTCGATTATTCCCGACGGAAAGTTCAACGGCTTGAGTTAGTAAATCGGCATAGCTGTATGATATTCTCCGTTCAATCTGCCGTTCCTTAAAAGAAACAACAAAAACTTTCGGATATGTTTGTTCCAGGATCCCTTCAACTTCAAAGACCTTTTTCCGACCCCGATTGGCTTTTATTTTAATGGGTTTACCAACAAACAAATCCAAATCCTCACGGATCCGTTCCAGAGCCCCGACCTCTCTCACAGCCTCACCTTCTTTCTTCTCTCAATGGATAAAATTATACCATTCTTGTCCGAAAATGTCAAGCTTTCTATTATACTCGAGACCCGCTTGTCTTGTCAATATGTTTTATTTTATTTGGTATATTTATCTGCAACTTTAGATGCACCGTACGCCATCGGTTTAATTTTTGCCCCAAAGCCGCTCCCGGTCACCATGCCAACCACTTCTCTAATGATTTCCTTGGTCTTACCATGGACTCCGACGTCCAGATGAATCTCTACATCCAAACAGGTTATATCAGTATCAGACAGATACCGAGTGAGCTCAGCAGCAACATGCAAACTCTTCGAAGCCTCATAAAAAATTCGTTCTTTCAAACTGGGCTTCGTTCTTTCATACTCTTTTGCATAATAAAAACGGCCACCCTTACCCTCGCGAAGGATAATAATGGCCGTAACATAACATACTTCTTCCCTTAATTGAGAATCGGTTCCGACAATCAATTTAAAACTGGACTCTGGATTTGCCGCAACAAACCCAGCCAAATCACGACTGACTTGATAAAGTGTTAACTTCCCCTTAGTCGGACTGATAAAGATCATCGCATATCCCTTTGCTTTCGAGAACGTAAGCCTTCCGCTACCGTCAAAAATTCATTCACCGACAACGTTTCGCCGCGGCGTTTAGGATCAATGCCTGACGATTCCAGAAAGCCTGCCAAAGCTTCCTTTCCACCAAAATCTTCTATCAACACCCCAAAAGCATTTAACAAGGTTTTCCGGCGCTGTCCGAAGGCAGCCTGCACCACCCGTTGCAAACACGCATAAACTTCGGGATCGAATCTCTCCCAATCCGGAGTAATTCTAACTATAGCCGAATTCACCTGCGGGGCTGGATAAAATACATTTTTCGATACCGTTCCAATTTGCTCCGCATATCCATAATAATTGAGCATCACGGAGAGGGTTCCGTATTCCTTACCGCCAGGTTTCGCACAAATCCGATCCGCCACTTCTTTTTGGACCAAAAAAACCATGGTTTCCCAGCGGACGCCGGACTCCACCAGTTTAAAGATAAGCGGTGTAGTGATATAATACGGAAGATTGGCAACAACTTTAAAACGTTGGGCACTTTCATTCCACGGTTGAAACAGATGATCCAAATCAACCTGCAAAAAATCGGCATTAATTAATGCCACATTCGGTTTATCAGCAAATAAATCTTGCAAAATCCCAAATAAACCCCGGTCGTATTCAACCGCCACCACTTGACGGGCTTTCTCTGCCAAGCGCCAAGTCAAAGCACCCAACCCCGGACCGATCTCCAACACCAGATCATCATCAGACACTGATCCGGCATTCACGATTTTTTCCAACGTATTATGGTCAAATAAAAAGTTTTGCCCCAGGCTTTTTAAAGGGGCCAATTTATGTTTGGCAAGAACCGATTTAATCGCTGTTAACGTCACTGGATAATCGGGCATATATTCTCTCCTGATTCTAGGTTTCCCGAAATTTGTAAAATTACACTATCCTGCCCGCCGGTCTTTCACCCAATGGCAACCAGGGAGGGTTTTCGCATATTTCAACAATTCTTCCCCGACCGCTTCAACCTCCAACCAATCTCCAAAATGGCGTTTAAAATTGCCAACCACCCCAAGATCAATGGTCATCAACGGACTTTGTTCCAACATCCCCCGGCGGTTAGTATACACGATCCCGCCACGCAGCCGGTCTTCCTCAGTATAATATTCTCCTATTCCTTGGCGGAAGAGCTCGATTAATTCGTGATAGAAAATCTCAGGAATGATTTCCTTTGATAAAATCGCAAAATCATCGCCGCCCAGATGGAAAAGTTCTAACCCCGGGACACCGCCTTCAGCAATCATCCGTTTCAAGATATTCACCATATAAAGGATGATCCGATCTCCCGCTTCGAATCCATAGATCTTATTATAAACTCCAAACTCTTTTAAATCCACAAAAACTACTTCAAAATGTTCGCCGCAATCAATGAGCATATTGACCTTATTTTTCAAATGAATTTTCCCAGGAAGCATTGTCAACGGATTGATCTGTTTTAACAACCGATAATTGACTAAATGCTCATTGACTTTTGCCAAAAGTACTTTCGGAGCAAACGGCTTAGTTAATACATCATCAACTCTCACCCGGCCAGCTTCAAGCACGCTCCGATCAAACCCGGCATCTGCCATCAGAATAACCGGAACCGCCTCAAACATCGGATTGCTTTTTATCCTATAGCAAACTTCCATACCGTCCATATCTGGAAGGCCCAGACCCACCAGAAATAAACTGGGAAGATTGGCTTCCGCTTTTTCAAGAGCCTGCTTGCCTTCGGAAGCCGTGAACATGACATATCCCGCATTGGACAATTTAATCGATGCCAATTCTGCCGTTCTGGAATCCGCTTCAGCAATTAAAATTTTTTCAGCCTCCATGGAAACCTCCATCCGATTAATAAATATTCATTTCGACAAAATACCGTCCTTTTCCTTCCGTTTTCCCCCAACAGATTACCATAAAGGCAGTGTAAAGAAAAACCAGCAATTAAGCTGGTTAAAAATATGTTTTAAATTAGAGATTTATAAATTCATCCCCTCAATGACGGCATCTACGGATCTTTTCCCTTCAAACAGATCTTTCATAAGCTCAGAAGATGTTTCATTTCCCTGTCGTTTCAGTAGTCGAGACCGCTGTAACACTCCATCCATTACCGCTGCAAGATCCTCCGCAACCCCATCAGAGCGGGGAAAAGTTGCTACGCCCAATGTAAGCCACGGTCCCACATCCTGATACGTGCTTAAAAAATACCCCAATGCCATTGCCGCCGCAATATGATCATCTCCCCGGGTATACCGATTGCGATAGACATTGATAACCCCGCCGTCCACCACCTGAATCTCCTCAAATCCCGGTAATCTGGGAACTGGCAGCACCACCGGATCAACCTGCACCTCCCGCCGATGATCGGCTAGGATCTCCACAATTTTCCGATAGGTTAAAGGGCGGATACCTGCCAAACAGGCAACTTTACCTTCGATGAAACCAGTGATTGCCTGATGTTCCAGTTTCACCGAAATTTTACCGTTTTTCGCCATACCGGCCACCAGATCCAATATGGCTTTAACTTCCGAAGTACGTTTTCCGGATTCCCGCAGCGTCTGCAAGAAACCATCAGTTATCGGATAACCGGCCAATGCAAAGATCCCTTTCGGCAGCCGGCTCCCTATCTTTTGCACGTCATTCCAATCCCACCCTTGTTGTTGCACCTTGGCAATATCAATACCACTGACTTCCAGCCATTTTCGGTTCCCTACCCAAACGTTCACCGAAGCCCAGCGCGGAAAAGAACACAAGGTCCCATCGATCGAGTACAACTCTTCGATCCATTCCGGATAACTTTTTTTCTCCTCCTTTGTCAAAAAAGGCCCCACCGGAATCTGACGCAAATAATAAAAATCGGGCATGGAATAAAAGGACGCATAGACATCCGGAGCTTCATTGCGGACAAGAGCCTGTCGCAACTCTTCTTCACCGTCCAAGAGATTCAAGAACTTAATCTCCACCTGAATATTGGGAAACTGCTTTTGGAAATCCCGGACAGCTCTCCGTAGATAGCGGGCATATGTACCTTCAGAATCCAACGGAAGCCGATAATCCCATAAGCGCAACCGATATTGCTTATTCGGATTAATTTTCGCTGTGGGATTCACCCGAATATAATATTCTCCAATTTTAACCCGGGACCGCTGATAAAGATAAGCACTCCAAAATCCGGTAATGAATAAGATGACAAACAAGAGAATTATCCATCTCCGCCGATAAATGACAATCATTGACCCACCCCGTTTCAACGCAGCCCCAAAATGTACTGTTCATCCAGACCAAGAATACCATCCATTGGCAAACCGTAGTATTTCTCCATCCGTTTTACCGCCTCTTCCATCGCCGGACCGAAGCGACCATCCGCTGCTCCTTGATCAAATCCTGCAGCCCGCATGGCAAATTGGATCTTTACCACATCTTTCCCTGTATGGTTACGGCGGTATTCTTTACGCAAGGCAACCTTCGGCAGCGGACCAATAATATGAACCGGCGTCCCCACCTTAATCAAACTGTAAAGCTCTTTCACCTGACGATTATACATACGGATACATCCGTGACTGCTTCGGGAGCCGATAGAACCGGGTTTATCGGTTCCATGAATTCCATAAATACCCCAGGGAACATTGATACCGATCCACCGGTCGCCAAATCCGCCGCCCCATTTACCCCCTTTATGAATCACTTTCCATTCCCCTACCGGACTGGGCGTTTTCGGCGCACCCACTGCTACCGGATATCGTTTAAAAACTTCGCCATTTCGGTATAAGGTCAGTCGAAAGCGATTGAGTTCAACAATGATTAAATCAGCGGATTCCTTTGGGACTGCCTGGGAAGTCTCCAACGTATTCTCAATGACAAACCGCTCACCATCTTCGCAGCAAACCGTCGAACCTTCATCATTCGCTCTAGCCATCACCGATGCGCTAATCAATATACCCACCAGTGCGATTTTCATCAATACGGATTTCATCGCCACAGGCACTCTCCATCCAACCCCTCGATACATTAAGTACTGCTAATGTGTATGAATCCTACGCTATGATTATACCTGGACACACACTTACTGCGGGTCGGAACAAAAAAAGAAGCCTTACGGCTTCTTTGTGGTTCTCCATTCGTATCGTTAATATTAATATTTAACCCGTTTTCCAGTAATGATATAAATCGTCTCTTCGCCGATATTCGTCGCATGATCAGCAGTCCGCTCCAACCATTCGGCAATGAGCAAAAACCGTGAGGCTTGGAAAGCCATCTGAGGGGAAAGATCCTCTGCTAGGATCCCAATCAATTCATCCTGAATTTCTTCATAAATGTTATCGACTTCTTCATCTTTCCGGCAAACCGCCTCGGCAAGATCCGCATTTCTCTCTACAAAAGCTTTTAAAACTGTTGAGACCATATTCATGGCAAGTACAGCCAACTTCGGAATATGGACCAACGGTTTTATGTATTTATCATTCTTCAATTCTAGAACCACTTGGGCAATATTGGTTGCATAATCGCCAATCCGCTCCAGATCATTCACAATCTTAATCGTTGTAAAATCGCGCCGCAAGTCAAACCCGACCTGAGGGGTTTTCGATACCATCCGTTCGATTTCTTCCTCAATGACAATTTGGAGATTATCGATTAAATCATCTTTCTCAATCACCAATCTGGCCAAATCGGCATTCTGTTCACGCAAGGCTTTAATGGCATTACGCATCGTTTCTTCAACCAGATTTCCCATTTTAAGCAAGTCTTGTTCCACCATGCTCATGGCTTTCGCAGTTGAGGATTCTATCATCTCGTCACCCCTTATCATTTATGTCTGTAACTAAAACTTAGTAGTATATATAATTGAACAACCCCTTGTCCAATTCCTACTGTTTTGAAAAAATTTTTTTAAAAATTTTTAACGTTAAAGATACAAATTAATCGCTTATTCCATATCCCGGGATTAAAGTGGACCTTTCCACATGATAAAGGCATCTTCATTGTTATCCAGATAATATTTACGACGAATCCCCACCTGCACAAATCCCATTTTTTCATACAATTGTTGAGCCGGGCGGTTGGAAACCCGAACTTCCAAGGTCAGATGTTGGACCCCCATAGGGCGGACCGTCTCGATCAAACCCTGTATTAATGCTTGAGCCACACCTTGACGCCGATATAAAGGATGTACAGCCAGATTGGTGATATGCCCTTCATCAAATACTATCCACAGGCCAACATACCCTATCACCCGTTCATACCCATCCTTGGCAACCAAATAGACAGCCCGTTCATTCTCAAGCAATTCATATAAAAAGGAATTCCTGGACCAAGGAATTGGAAAAGAACGCTCCTCTATTTCAACGACCGATTCCACATCCTCCAGTGTCATCGGCATGATTTGAATTTTTACCATCCTTCGCTTCCTCCAATCGGATTTCGGCTTCAACGCGTTTAAGGTAGGATGGTTTCAGAAGATTTCCCTGTTGGGAATCGGGCTTCCAGTCCCTCCGGGCACATTGGGCCGCCAAACTTCCCAATGGCCGATCCCAATACGCCGGAGCGATCGTAATATTAGTATACCCGTTCCAAATGTCAAAATATTCCTTACTTCCATCCCCACATACCATGATTTCTGGAAAATCCGATAATGATTGAGCCCACTCCGCCACCGGACGGGCAGCCGGAGGCCGGACTTCCCTCAGGCCTTCCGGTGTCGACTCATATAAAGCGGTATAAACTTCCGCCCTCCGGGCATCAATGGCAGGCACCACCCATCGGGAAGCCCTCCGACAATTTTCAGCGATGATCTCCAGCGTACTCAGAGGGTAAACCGGCACTTGCAAACCTTCGGCCAACCCCGATACAGCCGCAAGTCCAACCCGAATGCCAGTGTAGGAACCAGGGCCGGTGCCGACTGCAATCAAATCGATCTCTTTGAAGCCAATCCCGGCCGTATCCATCAGTTGCTCCAGCAAAGCCAATAAATATTCTCCGCCACCTTTTAATTTACAAAGAGTAACTTCAAAAAGAACTTCTTCATCCCTGCATAGAGCCATGGTTCCCCATGGCGTTGCCGTATCGATCCCTAAAATCAACATAATTTCAATTCCTCCAGCAATCGGCAATAACGGTCCCCGAAAGGCATCAACGTCACTTTTCTGCCGCCTGACTCCATCTCTATATCTATCCTAATCTCCAAATAGTCCGTTTGGAGCCTATCCTTTAATAGTTCTCCCCATTCGACCACCGTAACCCCTTCGTCGAGCAATTCATCAGGATCCAGAATTTCCAGTTCCATAGGGTTATCTAACCGATATAAATCCAGATGATTAAGAGTAATATTCCCATCATACGTTTTTTTCAGCTGAAATGTCGGGCTGGTCACCGGTTCCTCCACGCCCAGGCCGGTAGCAATTCCTTTGGTTAAGGTGGTTTTTCCGGCTCCCAAATCACCAAATAAAAAAAGGAGATCTCCCGTTTTCAGCTTACTCCCCAGGCGTTCTCCCAACCGGATCATTTCCTTATCAGTAGCTATGTACAGTTCCATCATCGAATCCAATCCTTATTTTACTTCATTGACTACAGATTATCATAATTACCGGAATACGGTCAAGGCATCGGGCAGTACCGTTCATAATTCCGCACCCGCTAATCATCTCGCTATCTTTAAGATCCCCTAGAAATAACCAGTTAAACCAAGGAACGGGAACTAATATTAAAAAAACCGGTCCTGTCCATTTTTTCACAGGCCCGGTTCAATGAAGATCTTTCAAACCCACACTGATTTCGATGGCTTCATTAATTTTAGCCATAATTTCATCATCCAAATGATCAATTTTCTCTTTTAACCGTTGTTTATCAATAGTCCGTAGCTGTTCCAAGAGGATTACCGAATCTTTCTCCAATCGGTAACGAGCAGCACTGATCTCGATGTGAGTGGGTAATTTGGCGCGTTTAATTTTAGAAGTAATCGCTGCAACGATTGTGGTTGGACTGTACGTATTGCCGATATCATTTTGAATGACCAGCACCGGTCTTTGACCGCCTTGTTCGGAGCCGACAACCGGATTTAAATTGGCGTAATAAATGTCACCTCGACGGATCACACTCTTATTCCCTCTCCATCAAATAATCTTCATAGATTTCAAGGTCGGAGGAATCTTCGACAAATCCATCTTCCGCCAATTCCAAATTTAATTTTCCGGTTTTTTCGTATCCGATTCGGCAACGTTCCAGGCGTTCTTTTCGAAGCCGTTCATCGATTAACAACAAAACTGCTTCACGAACGAACGCACTGCGGTTTCCCGTTTCCCGGCGGACAAATCGATCCACCTCTTGGAGGAGACTGTCAGGCATACTCACCATTATTCGTCTGGCCTGCGCCATTCATCCACCCCCAAAAACTTTTCGAAAAAGCCATAAACTGCTCTAGCAATTCTCTATTATTATATACAGTTTCTCCGATTTCAGTCAAATGGGAGTACCTCTTTTTAAAGTGACAAAAAAGAATGGATTAAGGCATTGACCCTCCCGTTTGATCCAATACTTCCGCGAAACAAACCAGCAGTAACGTTCCCTCCTCCACAAACACCTCCGCTTCTTCGGCAACAAACGAATTATGAAGTCCCCGACCTTCATTAAAATGAAGGGTTTCCCGGTTTAACGGATACTTAAGCCCTCGCGTTAAAACCCCTTTCGCCGTGAACAACGGAATCAACGACACTGCCCATCCGGGCTTGGCCGTTAAGTGCAAGTAATTTTCAAAGACCCGAATCTCATGATGGGGATCAACCAACCATACCGTAAGCCCCAACTGAGCCCCTTTCAATAACAACCCAATGTTAGCCAGGGTATGATCGAGACGGCCCCCCAAAGCTCCCCAAACACGAAGCTCCCTCACTCCCTGTTTGGCGGCCCACTCAAGCGCCAACTCCAGATCGGTCTGATCCTTTTCCGCCGGAAAACGGAGGAACTCGACCCCATCCCGAAGCAATATCTCCAGATCTGTCGCAGGTAAAGAATCAAAATCCCCTAATAACACATCAGGTTTAATGCCCATTCTTAACAAAGTAGCCGCACCGGAGTCAATAGCCATAATACGGCTAGAATAATCCTTTATCTCCTGATATAAATGGTCGGGCGACAACGGCCCCCCGGCAACCATGAGCATCCGTTCCACAATCAATCCCCCTATATGCAAAAAACACGGCCAATGGCCGTGTTTCGAAAAATTAACGTTTTGAGAATTGCGGAGCTTTACGGGCTTTCTTCAAACCGTATTTACGCCGTTCTTTCATCCGCGGATCCCGGGTGAGATATCCGGCTTTCTTCAACGGAGAGCGGAACTCTTCGTCTACTTTAAGTAATGCCCGGGCGATCCCATGCCGAATGGCTCCGGCCTGTCCGGATTTACCACCGCCATGGACACTGGCTAAAACATCATATTTATCTTCACCGTTGATAAGAGCCAGCGGCTGTCTTACAGTCAGTTCCAATACTTTTCGACCGAAATAATCAGCAACCGGTTTTCCGTTCACCAATACATTGCCTTGACCGGCAATCAATCTTACCTTAGCCACAGAACACTTTCTGCGACCGGTTCCATAATATACTGACTTCGTCGTCTTCTTAGCTCTCGGCATCTTTATATCCTCCTTTCTTAGGCCTCAATCTCAAGTTTTTCAGGGCGTTGAGCCGCATGCGGATGTTCACTGCCCCTATAAACTCTTAATTTGGTAATCATTTTGCGACCTAAGCGATTATGAGGAAGCATACCCCAAATGGTTCTGGAGATCGCATACTCCGGTTTGGTCTTTAACAAATGGCTGTACTTGATCTCTTTCAATCCGCCGGGATAGAGTGAATGTCTGTAATGAATCTTGTTTTCATCTTTTTTACCGGTCAAAATAACTTTGTCGGCATTGATGATGATAACATGATCACCACAGTCAACATTCGGCGTAAATTCAGGTTTGTGTTTACCGCGCAAAATGGCGGCGACCTGCGAGGCTAAACGGCCTAATACTTTGCCTTCAGCATCAATGACATACCATTTACGCTGAACCTCACCAGGTTTGGCTAAATACGTTTTCATGAGTTTCCCTCCCTGCATGAATGCTGCTAATTCCTCAATCGGAAACCGTTTGAGGAAAAAGAGGCCGTAATTTTTACGGACTAAATTATTATATCAGACTATTTTCGGAAATACAAACAATTTTTCCAAAAAAATAAAAAAAAATTGATCACCCGCCCTCAATCCCGCGCTTTCTAAGGTTGATATTTCTCAATCCGGTAATTGTTCGAAGGATTCCAAAAAATCCATTCAGTTAAACCCGCATCCTCAACTGCTCGGATTTGTGCCTGAATCTCTTTCCGATCATACCTGCTTTTTAGCGAAAAATCCTGAAGCCAAGGACGGATAATCGTTGGAAGGTTAGAGGCCTCCAACCGTTTTTTTTGCATCCTCCAGACTGCGGCGGACCGTCTGATAAGGCGCCCGGTCGGGATCAGCGATTTGATACTGGCCAGCATAAAAGTGGGAAGGATAGACCATTGGACAGATCACATCCACCTCAGCCCCTATCTCTTCCAATCGCTGCCCGATCCCCAAATCATCCGTCACTGAGCAAGTAAGCCCAAAAACATCCGCAGAAATCTTGACCCCCAGCGGCCGGAGTTCCCGTCCGGCCTGCTCCAGAAAACCGCGAATCACTTCCGTTTTGGTCCGTCCATCCTGGGAAGGATAGCGGCATTCGGCAATGGGGCCGTCACTGGTAAACCGCACATAGTCGAATTGAATCTCGGCAAAACCCAGCCGGGCTGCTTCTTTGGCAATGGCAATATTATAATCCCAAACCCTGGCATTATAGGGATCAACCCAATAAAGGCCCTTCCGATCTTGCCACAGGCCGCCTCGGATATTCTTAACCGCCAGCTCCGGACAGTGCTTCGCCAAAAAAGGATCTTTAAAAACAACGATCCGGGCAATTGGATAAATCCCCTTTTCTCTGAATCGCTCCAGAAGCTTTCGGGGATCAAATTTCACCAGGGACGCCGGGCCGCCTGCTTCACTGATATAACTGACGTGGCCGCTGTCATCCTTTACATCAACGACAACGGCATTGATCCCGGCCATTTCAGCGAACCGGAGCAGTTCATCAACAAAGTGGCTATTCCCGGCCTTCCAAGACGTCAGATAAACTCCTCTGACTTCAGGGGCAACTATTCGCCGGGAAGTTTGCAACTGTTCCTGCGCAACCGGCAAGGACAGATCCGGAATCTCCACCAATGTCGGACGCCGAATCGTTTTCGGCATAATCCGAAACCGTTCCATCCATTCCATCCGGTTTTTAGGAAAAACCGCACCGCCAGAGGGGGTACTGACTAAAAATAGGAATATTAACGCCAGACCAATCAAAATGATGCTTCCCCGTGCCGCGCCCGACATTGGCCAAACCTCCTGTGTATCGATGGGCTAATGATGGATACGCCTAATGTTTATGATTGGTCCGGTTTCAATTAGAACTCAAAGCTTAAGCCCAAGTGGCCACATGAACCACTTTATATCCCTTATGGTTTAATAAATCCACCAAGGAGCCGCAATCTTTCCGATCTAATCGCAATACCAGTTCACCGTTTTTATTCTCCCGGTGGAATAATGCCATGGAAATAATATTGATTCCTTGCTCCTTAATGATTTCAGTCACTTCGGCAATAACGCCAATCCGGTTTTCCAAATCCAATGTCAACCTGGTTCCGGTTTCTTTTAATCCCATCAAATCAATGAAGGCATCAAAAATATCCGATTCCGTGATAATACCGACTAATTTCCCATCCTTGACTACAGGCAGAGCTCCGATGCTCTTTGACCGCATCAATAACGCTGCCTCTTCCAGGGTTGCTTCAGGTTCGATCGTGACAACCTCTTTCGTCATGGCCTCTTTCACAAGCAATTTCGATAGGACATAATTCAGCTCCCAGACACTTAAGGTTGTTGCTGCCGACGGACTGACCTTCAGGAGGTCTTCTTGGGTGATAATTCCCACCACTTTACCATCCCGGACCACCGGCAGGCGGGCGAAATTATGTTTCCGCATCAACTCTCCGGCTTCCAAAATAGGGGTGGTTTCCGTAATCGTTATCGGATTACGGGACATCCGATCTTGTACAATCACGTTCATCCCTCCATATCCATTTTGATCTACTGAATACCAACCTCTCGGTGTTCCCTAATTATTATTTCGGCACAACTCCTTTTTTTACCTATAGAAGAAAAAAATATTTCTTTATTGACAAAGTAAAAAGCTGCCTCAACAGGCAGCCTTATACTACACCAAAGTAACTATCGATGTCGGATATTTTCATATCGTTACTGATAATTCTTCACTTCATCCAGGATTCTTTGGATAAACGCGTCTACATTTTCCACGCCCAAATCCCCTTCTTTACGAGAGCGTACAGCCACTGCTTTCGCTTGGACTTCTTTCTCTCCAACCACCAACATATAGGGTATTTTTTGAAGTTGGGCTTCGCGAATCCGGTAGCCGATCTTCTCATTTCGGCCATCCACTTCCACCCGAAGGCCAGCCTCCTCCATTTGCTTTTGAATCTCCTGGACAAAAGGCAATTGATCCTCGCTAATCGGCATCAATCGAACCTGCACCGGCGCGAGCCACGTGGGAAATGCGCCGGCATAATGTTCAGTCAAGATAGCGATAAAACGTTCGATACTCCCGAAGACCACCCTATGCACCATAACCGGCCGATGTTTTTCACCGTCCGGACCGATATAGTTCAGATCAAACCGTTCCGGCATTTGAAAATCCAACTGAATGGTTCCGCATTGCCAGGTCCGCCCGATAGAATCTTCCAGATGGAAGTCGATCTTCGGTCCATAGAACGCCCCGTCACCTTCATTGACCTTATAATCCATCCCTTTAACTTCCAAGGCATTCCGCAGAGCTTCGGTGGCAGTTTCCCACTGCTCATCGGTACCCATCGAATTCTCCGGCCGGGTAGAGAGTTCCACATGGTATTTAAAGCCGAATACCTTATAGAAATCATCGATTAAGTTAATGACTCCTAATATCTCGTCCTTGATCTGTTCCGGCGTCATAACGATATGGGCATCATCCTGGGTGAAACAGCGAACCCGCATCAACCCATGCAAGGCACCGGACAACTCGTGCCGGTGAACTAAACCCAATTCCGCCATCCGCTGTGGAAGATCCCGATAGGAATGGAGTTTACGCTTATACACCAACATACCGCCGGGGCAGTTCATGGGCTTAATCGCGAAATTGCCCTCATCAATTTTGACAAAATACATATTCTCCTGATAATGATCCCAATGCCCCGACCGGTGCCACAATTCTTCATTGAGAATAATCGGCGTTTTAATCTCCTGATATCCTCGTTTTCTATGCTCCTGCCGCCAGAAATCTTCGAGAATATTGCGGAGAACCATTCCCTTCGGCATAAAGAACGGGAATCCCGGCCCCTCATCCAAAATATCGAATAAATCCAGCTCTTTGCCAAGTTTGCGATGGTCCCGTTTTTTCGCCTCTTCCAGACGGTGCAGGTATTCATCTAACTCTTTCTTACTGAAGAAAGCAGTTCCGTATATCCGTTGCAGCATTTCCCGGTTGGAATCTCCCCGCCAATAAGCCCCAGCGACAGACATCAGTTTGAATGCTTTTAACCGTCCGGTGCTCGGAAGATGAGGCCCGCGGCAAAGATCGATAAATTCACCCTGTTGATAGAAGGAGATGGAGCCGTCTTCTAAGCCTTCCACCAATTCAACTTTGTATTTTTCGCCTTTCTGCCGGTAATGCTCCAACGCATCCTGTTTACTCATATTAAACCGTTTAAACGGCAAATCTTCTTTGACGATCTTAGCCATCTCCGCTTCGATCTTTTCCAGATCTTCCGGCTTCAGGCTTTCCGGCAGCTCAAAATCATAGTAATATCCTGTATCAATCGCCGGCCCTATCGCAAGCTTCGCTCCAGGATACAACCGCAGCACAGCTTGGGCCATAATATGGGATGCCGAATGCCGAAGGATCTCTAGGGCCTCGGGACTTTCCGGTTTAATCAATTCCAAGGCAATATCACCGGACAACGGTGTGGTTAAGTCCTTTAATTCGCCGTTCACTTTGGCGGCGATTGCTTCTTTGGCAAGACGCGGACCAATAGACTCCGCTATCTGCAAAGCCGTATATCCATCAGGATATTCTCTGATACTTTGGTCCGGAAATGTTACTTTCATCTTTCTTCCTCCCAATTCCATATACTAAAAATAAAACCGCCCCTCAAAAAGGGGCGGTATTAACCGCGGTTCCACCCTTGTTGACATCCATCCATGGGATGCCCGCTCGGATCGGCATTATCGCTGCCATACGCTGACTTATGCGAATTGCCATTCGCTTTCGCCAGAGCGTCCAAGGTGGTCCATTGTTGGTTTTAATCCAACGTTAATCCGTTCACGAACTGGAGAGCTTTCAGCAGATGCCCTCCTCTCTTTTGCAGTCGTTTACGGTCGTTCCTTTTCATCCGCAACAACATATTTAGTTAAATTAAATTATATAACTACTTATCTTCTGCGTCAATTGGATTATGACCTGTTCATGATAATTTCATAACTTCCATCCAATTGAGCCATAAGGACTTTCATTTTTAGGGTTTAAACCGAAAACGATCCACCAGCCCGACCGCTTTATCATCGATTCGCTGATAGACGGCAAAAGAATCCACCCAAAATGAACCGGTAATCCTTTGACGCATCATCTCCGCCTCTTGCTCGGGCTCAACCTTTCCCCAAATATGCAACGAACAATGGGGAAAAAAAGGATTTATACTGGATGCAAAAGCGATGGAAGAACCCAAAAGCCAGTGATAGATAGTTTCAAAAGGCTCTCGGGGCAAGACTTCAAATACAAAGATATCCGTTCCGGGAAAACGGGTAACCGATCCCAATCGGGCCTCAAAGGGCTTCAACTGCTTGGCAATACGGGCTAATTCGTCTAAAATAGCTGCTCCATCCTGTCCAAAAGCAATGGTCCCGATGCCCGAAGACCCTGCCACTGTTATTTCCACCGGTATATCGTTGGCCAATACCGGATCAAATTTTTCCCGAAGCCGCTGAACTTGCTCTTTCACAGTGCCTTGGACTTCACACACAATGGCGGAACCCCCCAGTTCCAGACGATCCAACATCCTCACCAGGCTTTCTTTTTGAAAAATCAATCCAGCAACGCTCTCAAACGCCCATTCAAAAATTGTGATTCCAAACCGCCTCTTACCTCCGAAGCAAAAGCCTCCCACAAATCCCGGCTTTCATTTTCTAAACAAAGTCTTTTATAAGCGGCTACTAACCGAAGCACTGACTTTCCTTGACGCCCTGGCCTTTGTTTTAACAACGGCAACAGAACAGTTGGATAGACGGGATACTCGAGAATAGCCGGATCCTTCCAATTGGCCAACATTTCAAGTACACCAACGCTCCCTTCCCTTTCTGCCAATATTCCAGATATAACATCCATGAAATCCCGATACTGGCCGGCATCCAACAAGATTTGGCCAAGCAAACGCCACATCTTCTTTTCCCGAAGTTCAATCACCAGTCTCCGGTAATAATTCTGAAAATCATCGGGGAACTTTTCAAGCAATCTTTTAAGTCGTATATACTCCTCAAACTCGCATGTTTCAGTCAATTGAATATAACTCAAAGCTGCAGCCTGCTTAAACTCTAAACGCCGCCGATGGATCTCGATGAGACGATCGCGAAACATATTACGTTCTTCGCCACTGCACTTAACCAGACTTCTTTTGGCTAAACGATAGGCTTCCTCCGGACATTCGGTCATCCAGCGGTCTATCAACCATAACCGGCCTTCGCGAACAGAAAGTAACCGTTCGGTAATGTTCGGCAACCGATGATGAAGAGCAGGAATAGCCTCCAAAAGTTCAAAAATGCGAATCCACTGAAGATATCCGTCACAACTTTCCACCGTCGCTAAGATCGTAGAGAACCATTGGGGATTTGATTCAATATATTCCCGTAATACCGGTCGAATTTCCTCCCCCAAATCCCAGAGAAGCACATCAAAATAACTGGAGACTAAACTGTCATAAAACAATTGAAGCTTTTCTTTTGAAAAAAATCGAAGCAACGAACGTTGTAATTGAAGTTGTTGTACAAGCAGCTCTTTCAATTCAGGAGCCGGCACACTCCGATATGCATTCAATAACCCTTCCCAAACTTCATTTAGGGGCAAAAGAATCCCGATTTCTCCTTTTTCAATCTCCGACTCAATCACAGGAGTAATCCCCTGTAGACGTTCCCACAAACTTTCAACATCCGCCAGTTTTAGCTGAGGATATTTAAACAACTGGCGAACAATATTTAAAATCGCCCGACCTGAAACAAAATCGCGCCCTGACTGTCTCTGACAAAGTTCGAGGAAATCAAAGGGATTCTTGGCAACAAGGTCGTGAGTAATTCGTTCCCGAAGAGTAACATCGTCCATCACCCGGCGGTATAAGCTGTCTACCTCTTCAAAGAGAGACCGGTTATTCAGCCATGCATAGCCTAAAGCAGCCAGATGCTTGCAAAAATCGGGATAGGGACAGCTGCACTTCCAAAGGAGCTTTCCATCCTCCATCCAAAGCAATGCCTTATAAATTCCGCCTCCGCCCCGGAATTTCCCGGCCAATACATTTTCAAAACGGCACGCTTTCACTAAGTGCCCCTCGTGATAGTAGACTTGTCCCCGTTGGAAAATCCGAGGCTGACACCAACGAACCAAATCAGCCTGGGAGAAGTTTTCCCAATTCATTCGTATCGCTCCCAACAAGTTTCCACATTATTCACAAGTTTTCCACAAGAAAGAATGCCTATTTTTCAAAATGTTCCCGAATTCTTCACAAATTCCACAATTTATCCACAAATTAACCTGTATATAACCGTCCTCTTCATCTCAATGGTTTCCCGACATCCGTCAAAGTTATCCACAATTTATAGTTTGAGATTGGGGTCAGCAGTGATCCGAAGAGAACTTTTGCCCCGGGAATGATAATTATAATACCCCGCGGCAGCAATCATTGCAGCATTATCAGTACATAGCCGCGGACTCGGGTAGTACAATGCCAGTCCCTCTTTATGGGTTAGCTCCGCACAACGTTGACGTAGCAAAGAATTAGAGGCAACACCGCCGGAGAGCAACACCGCCCGAACCGGAAATGCCCGAATAGCTTTTTCCAACTGGCGGACCAGCTGATTTACAAGATTGGCCTGAAAACTGGCTGCAACCTGAGGCACATCCACCGGCTCCCCGGTCTGCTTATGCCGGTGAATCCAGTTGATTACCGCAGTTTTTAATCCACTAAAGGAAAAATGATACGAATCGGGATCTGCCAAACTTTTTACCTGAGGAAACTCAATATCTGGCTTACCTTCTCTCGCCAGCCGGTCAATGACCGGACCTCCGGGATAGCCCAAACCCAATACCCGGGCAACTTTATCGAAAGCTTCTCCGGCTGCATCATCCAACGTCCGGCCTAAAATCCTGTACCTTCCCCATGCTTCGATATAAAGCAAATCCGTATGTCCTCCGGATACCGTCAGACACAACAAGGGCGGTTCAATCTCTGGATGTTCCAGCAAATTTGCATAAATATGACCTTCGATGTGATTTACGCCTACCAGAGGTAATCCCCTGGAGAGAGCCAATCCCTTAGCAAAGGAGAGCCCGACCAGCAGACTCCCTACCAGGCCGGGCCCATACGTCACAGCTACCAAATCAACCTGATCCAACGTAATACCCGCTTCCTCCATGGCCCGCCGGTACAACGGCACCAGGCTTTCCAAATGGCAGCGGGCTGCCAGCTCAGGTACTACCCCGCCAAACCTGGCATGCTCATCAAGTTGAGATGATATTTGATTACTCAGGATTTTCGTACCGTTGGCAACTACTGCCACTGAGGTATCATCACATGATGATTCAATTCCTAATGTAATAAAGTCACTCATAGCTATTATCCATTCATCTTAAAATTATCTCATTTTTACTGCCAAGGCGGTGTCTCCGGCAGCAATCTTTCAAACTCCCGAATCAGGCCTGTCTCATAGGCTCCCCGATATTCTCCGCCTAAAAACTTATTTGAGGCTTCTTCATAAAAACGTTGCCAGGACTCTTCCTCATGTCCGGGATTAATCGGATAAAAGGAGACCCCTGCTTTTTTGGCAGCCTGCAAATCCCCTAAAGCATCTCCGACCAATAAAATACGGTCCAATGGATACTTCCCAACGGCAGCTAGTTTCAAATGATCCACCTTACTGCCATATTCCTGCCCGGCAATGATCCGCACATATTTATCCAAATCATGTTCTTTCCATTCCCGTTCCAGAGCTTCCGCCGGAGTCTGAGAAACACAGATTAAATCAGCCTGTGGATACAGCTTCTCCAAACTTTCACGCACATAGGGGAAGGGTGGGATCCCAAAGACCAGATCGGCGATAGCCTGATTAACAGCATAACTCCATGCCAATGTCTGTTTCATTACCGGATCCCCGGTTTGACGAACGGCCTCTTCCAGAGAGGCATTGCCCAAGGGAACACCGGACTCGACCCAGCGTCGCAAAGGTTCCAAATCCGGAAGCTTAAAGCCCCGGGCCTTTACTTCTTCCCGCTCTGCCAATAGATCAAACACTTTAATCAAGGCCACAAACCGGTTGGAGCCCCTCCATTTGGAATGGAGATTCACAAACTCCACCGTTTCCCGGGCATATTTTGCAATGGCCTGTAAGCCCCAGAATTTGATATTGACCGGACAAAAGCATTCCTTCTGCTTAATGTCCATCGTATCGAAGATACAGCCATCCGAATCAAAACCAATAAAGAAAGGATGCTCCGGTTGGAGCGATTGAAGTACATCCGGAGTATATTTCATAACTATCTCCCATTATGATTATTGAAACTTAGCTTTATCAGCCCATAAACCGATGGCCGGATTGCTGATAAAGAAGACCTCTTCTCCGTCGGGAAGCGTATTAAATCCGTCCTTTAACTTGGCCGGATCATATTTTCGATACGCTTCTTCAAGAGGCATATAATTGAAATTAACCCCTTCCACTTCCTCACGGGTCAATTTTTCAACAGCATACGTAATCTTAAACCGTCCATCCGAGGAGCCATGGATCAAATGGGCGGCAGCTGACAGGTTTTCTTGCAGATCCTGGTTCTGCTTGTAATATTCCAAAATCTTCATCTTTCCGACATAACCATACTTCCGGATCAACCGGTCGATTCCCTCATCTTCGCCGAATTTTCTGACCCCCGGCCCTAATACGATGAGTTCGCCCCCATCGGCGATGGCCATCCGGGTCCGGTAAACCGATTTATTACCAAGCCAAGTACTTTTAAATTCTCTTTCATCCAAATAAACCACGACCTTTTTCAAGGGCTTATCTAAAAAGGTTAAATTCTTTTGCTGGCTTAGTTTAACTGCTTCCTCAAAAAGACGGTACTCCCGGCCGATGAATAGGCCTTCCAGATTTACCTCTCCGCCTTTCACCGTAGTAACCGTCAGAACATACATCAAGGGAATGTCCTGCAAATAATGTTGTTCAGCATAATTAAACACCTTACGGACCGGAGTATCCGCCCGTCCCATAATCTGTTCCATTCCATACACTGCACCTAAAAAGTGAGACTTATTAATGGTATCTTTACCGCCGCAACCAACGAAGATATTTTTGTTATAATTGGCCATCCCGATCACTTCATGAGGTACGATCTGGCCGACGGATATAATCAAATCATAGGAACGGTCAAGCAACCGCTTGTTCACTTCAGCATTGATACTGTAATCCAGCAGACCCCCGGAAACTTCGCGAACATAGTCCCCCGGAACCTCCCCGATTTTAACCACATCATTACGCCAATTGTGAACCACAATGGACTCATACGGAACCTCAGGCCCGAAAAACTCTAGACATTCTTCCCGGGTCATCGGATCATGCGTCCCCAAAGCTGGCATAATATCCACCTGACAGGAAGGACTTAAAAGTTTATAATACATCGCCGTAATCCGGCCGGCATACGAATGCATCCGAGTAAAATCCGGCGGCAAAAGCAACACTTTTTTTAACGTTCCCCGTTTCTCTTCCAGCGACGCTTCCAGCATCGCCATGACTTCACTATCTTGAATACCCTGTCCCGTGCCTACTTTGGTTAACGAAACCATTTTACTTCCTCCTTTGAATATCAAATCAAGTCTGCCGATAACACCAATCCCTTGAGAACCAATGGTCGCCGCCATCATCTGCTAAAACTAGTTTTAACTTATCACAAGCCGCTTGGATTGTCAATTTGCCGGAACACTACGCTTTTCTTCATTATTTACGCTTTACGCCTTTTCTAATCTGTGCATTCGCCAATAAAAAAATGAGGCAAATGTATTGCCTCATTCATCACGTTGGGTTTAAAAGGAATAGACTGACTCAGCGCATAGCAATTTCACTCCGGCCTTCTGAAGTAAATCTACAGCTCGATCAATATCTTCGACCCTGAACACCACAACAGCATCGGTATCTGTGCGGCCAACAAAGGCATACATATACTCGATATTGATCTGGATATCCTCCAGTACTTTCAAGACAGCCGCCAAGCCGCCGGGTTTGTCACTCATCTGAACAGCGATAACATCCGTTTCACTGACCGTAAAGTCATTCTCCTTCAAAAACCGGCTGGCTTTCTCAGGCTGATCCACAATCAATCGCAAAATACCGAAATCCGTCGTATCAGCGATGGAAAGCGCCCGAATATTGATAAGATTGTCTCCCAAAACCTTTGTTACCGTCGCTAAACGGCCTGATTTATTTTCAAGAAAAACGGATAACTGTTTAACCTTCATCCCGCTTCCTCCCATCTATTCCCTTATCTTTTGTTAAGGTTTTCGTGTGAACATTTCGAAAATCCTGCTTCCTTAGGCAACATTGCGCAACAATTTTCAACGGCTATCATCTGCATTTCGTTTGGATAACGTTCAATAATGATGATACCAGCCACCTTCACTATCATTATATAATTTATGATTGTCGATATACATCACGGCGGTCAATGATCCGTTTCGCCTTACCTTCGCTACGGGCAATGGTCTTCGGCTCCACCAGTTTCACCTTGGCCGAAATCCCCAGAGTGCTTTGAATTTCTCTCCGGATATAGCTTTCAAGCTGTTCCAGTTTTCGGACTTCATCCGAGAATAACCGTTCGGAAACTTCCACCCAGATCTCCAAATCATCCAAATTTCCTTCCCGGTCAACGATCAGTTGATAATGAGGTTCGGTCTCACCGATTTCCAAAAGCACGCTTTCAATCTGGGAGGGGAATACATTGACGCCACGAATGATCAACATATCATCGGTCCTGCCCATCACTCGATGCATCCGGGCATGAGTCCGACCACAGGCACAAGGTTCATGGGTAATGATACTGATATCTCGGGTCCGATAACGAATAAGCGGCAAGGCTTCCTTGGTGATACAGGTGAATACCAGCTCGCCTTTTTCACCGTCCGGCAGCACCTCACCGGTATTCGGATCAATCACTTCAACCAAGAAATGATCCTCACAAACATGGAGCCCATCCTGTTGCATACACTCACTGGCTACTCCAGGCCCGATAATCTCGCTTAACCCGTAAATATCAAAAGCTTTGATATTCCACTTGGCCTCGATCTCCTTCCGCATATTGTTGGACCAAGGCTCTGCGCCGAAAAAGCCAACCCGCAGCTTCAAATCGGATAGGTCTATCCCTTCTTCAGCTGCCGATTCTGCCATATACAACGCATAAGAAGGCGTACAGGCCAATACCGTGGTCCCGAAATCAGCCATAATTTGCAATTGGCGTTTGGTATTCCCTCCGGAAATGGGAACTACTGTCGCTCCTAACTTCTCAGCTCCGTAATGGGCACCCAGGCCTCCGGTGAATAAACCATAACCATAAGCCACCTGAATGATGTCTTTATGGTTTACCCCGCCGCAGCCAAAGGTCCGGGCCATGACTTCAGCCCAAATATTAATATCATGTTTAGTATAACCGACCACTGTCATTTTACCGGTGGTCCCGGACGAAGCATGAATCCGAACCACCTCATCCTGAGGTACGGCAAAGAGTTTAAACGGATAATTATCCCGTAAATCCTGTTTTGTGGTAAACGGCAGCCGGGCCAGATCTTTCACGCTTTGAATCTGCTCCGGTTTAATCCCGGCTTCATCAAACTTTTTCTTATAAAAAGGAACATTATGATAAACGCGCTCCACTGTATTTTTCAAACGTTGACTTTGAATTTTTTCAAGTTCACTCCGAGACATCATTTCCATTTCCGGATTCCACATGGTTTTTTCCTCCTTTACTCGCTATGGTGGCGGATATATTCCGCCGTTTTACACTATTCACTCGGCTAAAGAAGTCATCCGCCCCCTTTCAAAACAAAAAACCTTTCGCCTCGTATGAGACGAAAGGTTACTTCCGTGGTACCACTCAAATTGACCTTACGGTCCACTTTTCAGCCGCGACCTGTTTTTCAACAAGTGAGGGCTGCTCCCTGGATAACGGAGGGAGAATCCGGCCATACCTAATGCCGTCATCAAACGGGTTCAGCAGGCAACTCCGAGGCGAACTTCCAATACAACTCCGTAAACCCGCTTTCACCATCCCGGGCTCGCTATCATTACATCGTTGCATGTACTTTTCCTCTTCAACGTTATTGATCGTACTGTTAATTTCTTGTATTATATCATACAAATTTTTATCCGGTCAATCCCTTGCCCGACTTTCCGGCGGCCAAAGTTCCATTGGCCTACCCTCGCGAATTGCTGAAGCCAGATTATTGAAAACCCGCCGATCCGTCCTGGATAAGTTCCGAATAAGCTCCTTCATCTCCGCCCGTTTCGTATACCCGTCGATCGGGCACGGACTGGGCAACGGTTGATAATTGATAAGAGATAAGGCTTTTCGTACCTCATATTCCCGCACATACACCAAAGGTCGAATCACCCGCAATCCGGAACGGGAAAGATCCGTACGGGGCAAAAAGGTTTTAATCTGTCCGGAGTAAATAATGCTCATCAAAAAGGTTTCCACCGCATCATCTTGATGATGGGCCAAAGCCACCACGTTATATCCGTTTTCTTTGGCAAAACGGTTCATCGCTCCCCTTCGCAAAAAGGAGCAGGTGGCACACGGCGGTTCCGGATTATCATCACCGAATGCGTACTTGGCGATCTCCGTTTTAACGATATGCAATGGAACACCCAACTGTTCGGCATATTGCCGGAGAGACCCCACATCCATCGGACGTTCAAAACCCATATCTAAGGTAAGAGCGGCCAGTTCAAAAGGGATGATCCGGTGTTTTTGAAATATGGATAAAGCGTACAACAGAAACGCACTGTCCTTACCCCCGGAAAAACCAACCAACACCCGGTCACCGGGTCGGATTAAATCAAATTCCCGAATCGCCCGTAATATTTTACGATTCAACGTTCGTGGCAAACGAATTCGGCTATTATTATCCATCATAACCCCTTTTAATCATTTTCTAAATAATGTTATACTGTAATCAGGAGGCGATTTAATGAAACGACTTTACCGTTCCCGGGAACGAATCATCGCTGGCATTTGCGGAGGCATTGCCGAATATCTGAATATCGATCCCGTCGTCGTTCGGCTGGTTGCCGCAGTAAGCATTCTTTTTTCATTTTTTACAGTCATTATAGCATATTTTATCGCCTGGATGATCATCCCGGAACGTCCTTAGTTCATCTTTTATAACCATTTCTTCATCTCAGTTTACTTCAAAAACATAAACCGGTCATCTGACCGGTTTTAGTTTATTTACTCTTTTTTAAAACTTTCATACATTACATTGAACGGCTGCCAACGATCAAATTATGTTTTATGCCGCTCAAACCTTCATCATCCAAGATTTTACCCGTTCCCAATGCGATACAGGACAAGGGATCCTCTGCCAGATGGATGGGGATTCCCGTCTCTTCGGCCAACAAACGGGTAAAACCATGAAGCAATGACCCTCCGCCGGTTAACACGATACCTTTATCGACAATATCCGAGGCCAATTCAGGAGGCGTTCTTTCAAGTACTGATTTAATCCCGTCCACAATCGCTGTAATCGGTTCCGATAAAGCCTGAAAAGTGTCGAGCGACGTAAACTTAATCGTCCGCGGTAGACCGGTAACCAAATCCCTGCCCCGAATCTCCATGGATTTACCTTCGCCATCAGGATAAGCCGAACCGATCTGAATTTTAATATCTTCCGCAGTCCGTTCGCCGACCATCATATTGTACATTTTTTTGATATAGCGGATAATCGCTTCGTCAAACTTGTCCCCGCCAACGCGAAGAGACTCACTGACGACAATACCTCCCAAGGAAATAATGGCGATATCCGTCGTTCCACCGCCGATATCCACCACCATATTGCCACTGGCTTCAGTAATATTTAAACCTGCCCCGATAGCGGCTGCCATGGGTTCTTCCACCAGATAGGTTTTCTTCGCTCCGGCCTGCATCGCTGCTTCCAAAACTGCTCTCTTTTCCACACTGGTGACTCCGGAAGGGACACAAACCACGATCTGCGGCCTAAATAAACGGGGTTTCGGAGATACTCGTTCAATAAAGTATTTCAACATAATTTCAGTTACATCATAGTCGGCAATAACTCCATCCTTCAAGGGACGCACTGCAACGATATTACCGGGAGTACGCCCGATCATTTGACGCGCTTCTTCTCCGACTGCCAACACCTTATTACTATCTTTCTGAAGAGCAACAACGGAGGGCTCCCGAATTACAATCCCTTTATTTTTCACATAAACCAATACACTTGCTGTGCCAAGATCGATCCCGATATCGGTAACAAAATTATGCCAACTCAAGCCTCCGCCCCCCTGACAAACCCAGTATTTTCCTCGTATCTACTATTTTTCTATGCTTTTTTGGAATATCCTCCTTTTTTGGCATGAAATCCTTTCTTAATTTGATACTTTTTACGGGTCGCTTCTCCACCTCGAATATGTCGTTCCGCTTTATTAATCTCTAAGACCCGTTTTACCAGTTCAGCCAGATCCCGGTTAAGATCCGGCAGCCTCTCGGTAACATCTTTATGAACTGTACTTTTGCTCACCCCAAAATGTTTGGCAGCTTGCCTGACCGTCGCATTATGATCGGCAATAAAATGACTTAAATCCAATACACGTTTTTGAATATAATCCTTCATCCCCCCGCCCCCCGGTTTTTTTATTACATATATATGGCTTGGGCAGGGGGATTATGTTTATTATTACAACCGTAAATGCTGCTGATCTTCGGATTATTCCATACTGACCGACAATCCCGAAATCAGTTCTTCCGGATTCACTGCCTGATTATCCCGGTAAACGGCAAAATGAATACTGGGCTCTTCGGAAGCACATCCGGCAACACCGCTTGTCCCCAGGACAAAGCCCCGTATCACCTTTTCACCTTCCTGAACCGTAACCCGGGACAAATTGGAATACCGACTTTCCCATCCATTACCATGCTCGATACGAACGCTAAAACTGCCGTCAATTAACTCGTCCACATTTACTACCATACCGTCAGCGGCTGACAAAACTTTACTCCCGGGTGGAGCCGCGATATCCACTCCGGCATGGAGTTTCCATGAACCACCGGAATTAACCCATTCAAAGGGTTTAATAACCGCTCCGGTCAAAGGACTCCGAAAGTCTTCAGGATTAAAATTAGGTTTTTCAATTTCTGTGGATTGAATTTTACGAAGGTCCTTTTTAAGCAAATCGATCTCTTTCTTTAAGGCTTCGATACTTTCGACTCCAGTTCGGTTGTTTAAATCGGACCGCCATTGTTTTAACTGCTCATAGCCTCGACTTGGCCCGAACAAGTAGAAACCCAGAATAAAAGAGAGGATATAAACTATCCAATATCTGCCTTTCAGTAAAGGTGCTGTGCCTCTCCAAATTTGGCTGGCCATTTTTTTAATTCCCAACCATCGCTTTTGCATACTGACTTTCATATTCAACCAGACTCGCTGAGTTCTCTTTTTCAATTCGATCACCCCGAGTCTAGTCTTCACCATTTTAGGAAATTTTATCCGATCTCAGTATTTAATTTTACGAAAACCAATTCCCCGATAATAATGGCTCAGTATCTGTTGATACTTCCATCCCCGTTTGGCTAAACCATCAGCTCCATATTGGCACATCCCAACGCCATGCCCATACCCGGTTACTTTCATCTGTAACCCGGCCGGAGTTTTTTCAAGCTGAACCGCATTAGAGTTTAATTGAAATGCTCTTCGAAACTCCTGTCCATCGATTTGACGGGAACCGCAACTAAGGCGGATAACCCGGCCGCTTTGGGTTATTTCATCAACTTTAAGATTGCGAGCCTCATTGACCGAAAGCCGTAATCGTTTGGCCACCTCGTCCCATCCAAAAAAAAGATGTTGATGATAACGAGGGGAATGGCTGTCCATTCCGCAGGAAACCTGCTGCAAATAAGGAACATCATGTTTCCACACATTAACAGCTGCCTCTGTACCTACTCCACAAGTGGAATGAAATACTGCGTCGATGGGTTTCCCGTTGTAGACCATGACAATTCCCCGGGTTTCTTCCACTGCCCTCTTGATCTTGCGATAAAACCCGCCATACTCCCAATAACTCCACTTCGATTTAAGCTGTTTTGGGCTGAGCCATGCCTGACTTTCATTGGGATCATCGGAAAAATCGGCACTCTGATGATACCGGCTTCCTCTTCCCCCGAACCGTTTCATTCGGCCGACCGCCAACGTCCGCGCCGCTACTGCTTGAGCTTTTAAGGCTTCCAAGTCAAAACGGGCAGGCATTTCAGCCGCTAAAACCCCTACGAGATAATCCTCCAAGTCGAGCCGATACACTTTCTGCTCGGTTTGAGACACTAAAACCACAGGTAACGTCCTGACCAGTTCCGGCCTATCGCTCATATACCGCATTAAAACGACAGGGCCCAGTCCCATCAACGTAAACAAAAGGAAATAAATAACGGATTTCGTAGACAGTGAAATCCCCTCCTCGCCTTTGATCACCATATGCTTAATAAATAAAAAAAATTCCCCGGTTAATCCAGAGAATCACAGAACTATGATAAAATAAAGCCATAATGAAGCATTCAGGGAGTGATACGGTGAAATCCGGAAATTATCAAAGACCGCTAAACACAACTGAAACCTTAAACTTTAAAGAAATACCCCAATGGCTTATGGAATGTGCTCATACTCTCCTCAGTCATGGTTTTCAAGCTTATTTAGTCGGAGGAGCGGTCCGCGATCTGTCGCTGGGGCTCACCCCCCAAGACTGGGATTTAACCACAGATGCCCTACCGGAAACTGTAGAAACCCTTTTTTCAGAAAGCTATCCTTCGGGGAAAAATTTTGGTACAATCACCGTTGTCCATCAAGGCCATCATGTGGAGATTACGACGATGCGCCAAGACATCGGCTACAGTGACGGCCGGAGGCCGGATCATATCCTATTCACTCATGATATTCTCACCGACCTATCCCGGCGCGATTTTACCATCAATGCAATGGCTTATGATTTCCGCTCCCAATTGCTCATCGATCCTTACAACGGACGCAAGGATCTCTACCACCGCCGACTTCAGACTGTCGGAGAACCTAAGGAACGTTTTAAAGAAGACGGCCTTCGAATGTTCCGCTTCTTCCGGTTTTTAGCCACCATGGACCTTCGGCCTGATCCCAAAGCCCTCAAGGCGATTCATCCCGATTTTGCCCAATGGCTCAGCGCCGAACGAATCCGCGATGAGTTGAGCAGGCTGTTAGTTGGGACTAATGTCCGATCAGCATTGGACCTCATGGAGCAATCGGGCCTACTTACTCAGGTCATCCCGGAACTGAAAGTCCGTCAATTTAATCAAAGTTCCCTCTATCCCAGTCTGTGGCATCATCTTTTAGAAACAACAGCTGCCATTCAACCCCGTTTAGAACTCCGTTGGGCTGCATTACTCCACGATGTGGCCAAACCCCTCACTTTTCAGCATGACGAAACCGGAGTTCATCATTATCATCATGACCGCCTGGGAGCCGAACTGAGTCAGAAAATTCTCAGCCGATTGCGTTACTCTAAAGCCTTCATCCAATCGGTCAGCCATTTGATCCAGTGGCATATGTTTCAACTCCCTTCCAACGCCACTGACGCTGCCATCCGCCGTCTGATCTATAGCGTTGGGCCTCAAGTTATTCCCGATCTGTTGGAATTGAGACGGGCGGATATCGTAGCCACCGGACGTATTACACGTCAAACTTGGCACATCTGGAATGAACTCTCTGAACGAATTACTCTATTAGCAGCTGAAGCGCAATCCCCCCACACACAAAAACTGGCCGTAAACGGCCAGGATTTGATCGAACAGTTTCAGTTAAAGCCAGGCCCCCTCATCGGGAAGCTCCTGGCATACTTAACGGATATCGTCATCGAAAACCCGGAATCCAATGAAAAAACTCAACTGCTCCACTTTGTAAATGATTATCTCCAAAAAAACCAGGGGCTTAATCTTCCATCTTCACATAATCCGCAGGATTCGGCTGGCTATCATCAATCTGATTAACCACACGTTTAACACCTGTCACACTTCCGGCGATATCCACCGCCTCCAAAGCCACTTCTTTCGGAGTATTTCCGGACAGAGTGACTACCCCGTCATCCACCTTAACCCGGATTCGGCCTGGTATGATTGCCAATTCATCGGTTAAAACAGATTGAACCTGATTGGTAAGAGTCACATCATCAACGGTCTCGGCTACCTTCAGTAAACTACTGATTTCTCTGACCCCCCGGGCTTTGGCCGCTGTTTCCAGAGCTTCCTCCACTTCATTACAATTGGACACACTGCCAACCAACTGCACTTCACCGCCGACGACCCGGACTCCTACCGAATCGGGAACCTCAGGATTGGCCCGCAGCTCTTCACTGACTTCAAATGCCACGTCTTCATCGTCAATACCGCCATCCGTACAAACAGTAATATCGTTCTCAATCTTTTTAACCTCTGGAAAACTGCTGATCAACTGTTCAGCACGGAGTTTTTCTTCCAACACATCTACAATACCCTGGACTTGAACCACCCCGTCCTGATATACCCTCACTTTTAAATCATAAACCCCTAAGCCTTGATCTTCCTGTAGCTTCTGACAAATTTGCTCTGAAAGCATGTCGTGCTTAGCCGTCAACCCTTTCCCCTCCTTTACCTTAGTTTTGAACGATCACCCCCTAAATTATGAATTTTTTAAAATAAAAAGAGGCTGTGTCAGCCTCTTCGAAAAATTCATCCCTATTTGGATTATCCGTTTTTCTTCACAAATTCTTTCATAAACTCCGCCAACGCTTTACAGCCTTCCACCGGCATGGCATTATAAATCGATGCCCGGATACCGCCGACGGAGCGATGGCCTTTCAAACCGACCAATCCGTTTTTCGAACCTTCCGCCACAAAAGAGGCTTCCAACTCCTCGCTGGGCAGACGGAAGGTGACGTTCATCAATGAACGGTAATCTTTTTTAGCATGGCCTTTATAAAAATCAGGATATTCATCGATCACATCATAAATATACTTGGCTTTTTCCTGATTTCTCTGCTCCATCGCAGCCACGCCGCCATTTTTCTTAATCCATTTCAATACCAGATTAACCATATACACAGCATAAGCAGGCGGAGTATTGTAAAGCGAATCATTCTCCACGAAAGTTTTATATTGCAAAATCGCCGGTAAGTCCGTATTGGCCTTCTCTAAAAAGTCAGGGTTGATAACAACGACCGTAACGCCAGCCGGACCAAGATTTTTCTGAGCACCGGCATAAATCAGAGAAAATTGGCTGACATCAAATCGCCGTGACATAATATCGCTGGACATATCCGCAACCAGCGGCACTCCGCCAAAGGACGGCAATACCGGCCATTGAGTTCCGTAAATCGTATTATTGGAAGTCAAATGGACATACGCCGGAGAATCACTGAGTTTAATCTCATCCATCGTCGGTAACCGGTCAAAATTGCTCCCTTTTGTGCTGGCCGCAATATTTACCTTACCGACTTTAGATGCTTCTTCATAAGCTTTCTTTGCAAAACTACCAGTAACGATGTAATCGGCTTCCACGCCCGGTTTTAAAAAATTCAGGGGCAGAAGAGCAAATTGCAAACTGGCACCGCCACCCATAAACAACACCCGATAGTTGGCGGGCATATCGAGCAGCTCTTTCATTAAGCTTTCCGTTTCAATTTGGATCGCTTCATAATCCTTGCCCCGATGACTCATCTCCAATAAGGACATTCCCTTTTGATTAAAATCTAAAAAACTCTGACTAGCCTCTTCCAATACTTCCAGCGGTAACGTTGCTGGACCGGGGTAAAAATTGTAAACCCGTTCACCCATTTCCAATCCTCCTCCAAATCTGTGGCGTCTGCGTTCATTATATCTTTTTACAATCTTTTCTTCAAGAAATCCTTTACAATTCCTCCAATAAGTCACCCATGTAACCATTTGTTCACTAAACCGTAACCCAAACTCTGTTTATTTTGGGCTTTTATTTACTTATACTAAGATTATAGGAATTTACTAAAAGAAACAACTCTCTTTTTCATTGAAAATTCCTTCCCTTCTAACCACTTTTCCTTTCCAACCGGCCGCTCTCAGCGGCTGTTTTTTTATTCCCGTAACAGCCGACTTAAAAATAAAAATCCCTGGATAAATCCAGGGATTTACTTATCTTCCTATAGTCATCTTGTATCCAATCAACCGCCCAAATAGGCCTTTCGTACTGCTTCACTGGCAGCCAGTTCTTTGGCATCTCCGGATGAAACAATTTTCCCGGTTTCCAGCACATAGGCCCGATTGGCAATAGCCAAGGCCATATTGGCGTTTTGTTCAACCAGCAAAATCGTAGTTCCAGTCCGGTTAATCTCCTGAATGATGGTGAATATCTCTTTAACCAACAGCGGTGCCAATCCCATGGACGGCTCATCAAGCAGCATCAGCTTAGGACGGGACATCAGTGTCCGGGCCATCGCCAACATCTGCTGTTCTCCTCCGCTCAATGTACCGGCCACCTGCCGATAGCGTTCCTTTAATCGGGGAAATTTCGCAAAAATCATCTCATAATCTTGCTTTACACCTTGTTTATCGCGGCGGATATAAGCACCCATCTCCAAATTTTCCATAACCGTCAAATTCGCAAAGATCCGGCGTCCTTCCGGAACTTGGGCCAAACCCATCTCCACGATTTTATTGGCAGGGACCTCCCGTAACGACTTCCCTAAAAACTCAATCTCTCCTGAATGAATGGGAATCAACCCCGAAACACTATGCAACGTCGTCGTCTTTCCGGCACCATTGGCCCCGATTAAGGTCACGATCTCTCCTTCATTTACTTCAAAACTACAGTCATGAAGAGCATGGATGTTTCCATAGTAGACATTAAGCCCGCGAACTTTAAGCATGAAGGCCGACCTCCTCTCCAAGATATGCTTTGATCACTCGGGGGTCTTGACTGATTTGGGCCGGAGTGCCTTCGGCAATGGTCTGGCCGTAGTCCAATACGATAATTCGCTCACAAATCCCCATAACCAGACTCACATCATGTTCAATCAGTAAAATCGTCAGATTAAACTTCTCTCGGATAAAACGAATCAGTTGGGTCAAATCCTGGGTTTCCTGAGGATTCATGCCGGCAGCTGGCTCATCGAGGAGTAGTAATTTAGGTTGGGTTGCTAAAGCTCGGGCAATCTCAAGTTTCCGTTGTTCACCATAAGGAAGGTTCTTAGCCAACTCTGCCTGTTTATGCCCTAAATTGAAAATTTCCAAAAGCTCAATCGCCTTTTTGGTAATCTCTGCTTCTTCCTTGAAAAAGGCCGGTGTTCGGAAAACAGCATCGAAGGTTTTATATTTCACATTAGAGTGATAGGCGATCCGAATGTTATCCAGAACCGTCAAATCTTTAAATAAGCGAATATTTTGAAAGGTCCGGGCCATCCCCATTTGTGTAATTTGAAAGGGTTTCATATGCGTGGTGTTTTGAAATTTTCCGTTCTTATCGGCAAATTCTATTTCTCCGCTGGTCGGATGATAAACTCCGGTAATCATGTTAAATACGGTGGTTTTACCGGCGCCGTTTGGACCTATCAAACCCAGCAGTTCCCCTTCTTCCAGAGTCATATTAAAATTTGAAACCGCTTTCAATCCGCCAAATAGAATTGAAATATCCTTTACCCGTAATACTGTCATTACCTTTCACCTGCCTTATCAACCTTTGACTGGCTTTGATTCTTTGATTTAAACAACCGTTGCCACAAGCCCAAAATCGATATCTCCCGATTCCCCATCAATCCACTCGGACGGAATAACATGATGAAAATCAGCAATAATGGATAGATGACCAGACGGTAATCCTGTAAAAACCGTAAAAACTCTTGCAGGTAGGTGAGTACAAACCCGGCAATGACCGTTCCGGTAATGCTTCCCATACCGCCTAAAACCACAATAACCAAGAAGTCGACGGATTTCAAAAAGTTAAACATCGTCGGATTGAGATATCCAAAGAAAGGAGCATATAAACCACCACCGACGCCGGCAATAAAGGCCGAAATTGTAAAAGCATACATTTTATAATAAAACACATTAATTCCCATAGCATTAGCAGCAATTTCATCTTCCCGCACCGAGAGTATCGCCCGGCCGTAAGAAGATTTGATCAAGTTACTCACCAGAATAATCGTAATGATCATCACGGAAAAAACCCACAGCAAAGAAAGAGCCGGCGCAAGTAATATATCCTCCGTAAAGGAAGGAATCCCTTTCAGGCCGGCCGCCCCTCCTGTAATTTGCTCTAGATTAATCATAATGACCCGGATAATCTCACCAAATCCCAAAGTAACAATAGCTAAATAATCTCCACGAAGCCGCAAGGTCGGAAATCCGATAACCAACCCAAACACTGCCGTCACCAAGCCACCGATCAAAATCGCCAAAAACATTGGGAGATTCAGCTTCATGATACAATAGGCTGTAGTATAAGCGCCAACCGCCATAAAACCAGCATGCCCCAGCGCCAATTGACCGGTAAATCCGGAAATTAAATTCAGGCTCAGAGCTACAATGACATTGATCCCTGCCAAAGATAAAATCTGCGCAGTATATTCATCAATTACACCAAAGAATACCAGAGCCGTCATGATACCGGTGAATACCACAGCAATAGCCGCAAGCGTTAACCCATTTGCAATATTCTTCTTCATGCAATTACACCTTCTCACTGACATTTTTACCGAGAATACCTGAAGGCTTCACAACCAATATCAAAATAAGAATCCCGAACGCAATGGCATCCGCCAGCTGCGATGAGATAAACCCTTTCGTCAAGGTTTCGGCAATTCCCATAATAAACCCGCCTACCATAGCTCCGGGGATACTGCCAATGCCTCCAAGCACCGCAGCAACAAACGCTTTCAAACCGGGAATAATTCCCATATACGGTTCAACCTGCGGATAAGCGCTGGCAAAAAGTATTCCAGCCGCTGCTGCCAAAGCTGAACCCAAAGCAAAAGTAAAGGATATAATCCAGTCCACATTGATCCCCATAAGGTATGCTGCCTGCCGGTCAAAAGAAACTGCCCGCATGGCTTTTCCGAGTTTAGTATAATTTACGATATAAGTCAATAAAAACATTAAAAGGATAGACACTACAAACACAATGATCTGAATCTGACTGATATTGATATCTCCAATCGGAAAGTTCACTGTTTTAAAAGTCGGAAATTGCTTGGGATTGGGGCCAATCGCTTTAACCACCCGGGCTCCGTTTTCAATAAAAATCGATACACCGATGGCAGTGATTAACGCATTGATCCGAGGCGCACTCCGTAACGGTTTATAACAGGTCTTCTCAATCACGATACCCACAGTCGCACAGACAAGCATCCCCACCAACAAAGCAAGGATAAATGTTAGAGGGGTGACGCCATAGGCAGCCAAAACAAAGAAACCGCCAAACGCTCCCAGCATCAAAATATCTCCATGGGCAAAATTAATCAACTTCACAATCCCGTAAACCATGGTATACCCCAATGCGAGTAGGGCATAAATACTTCCCAGGGAGATCCCGTTCACCATTTGTTGTAAAAATTCATGTAAAAATCCCATAAACCCACCTCATTTATTCAACATCATTATCCGGATCTGGGGGCCCAATCCATTTTAACAATAATGGGAGAATAGCTAGATTCTCCCATTATCGTTCTATTCCAATTATACCATCACTTTGACATCCAATAAAGTTCGATTCTTTTGGTTAGGGATTAACCGTTCCAGCATATTCAGTGGTTAATTTCCCATCGGAGCCTTTCACCACTTTGAGCATAACCGCTGATTTGATAGGATTCCGTTTTTCATTGAACCGGATTTGCCCAGTCACCATCTTCTTATCGGTTTCCATCATCGCCTGTTGAATCTTGACCGGATCTAAGCTGCCAGCTTTGGCAATGGCATCAACCAAAATGTAAGCAGCATCATAGCCAAGGGCTGCCAATGCATTTGGAGTGATTTTATGTTTTTCACGGAACTTTTGAACAAAGGCTTGAACATCTGCATCGTCCGAATCCGGCGAATAATGGTTGCTGTAATAGCAGCCAATCACTTCATCTCCGGCATTATTGGTAATTTCATCCCAACCGTCGCCACCCATCATCGGGATGGTCATCCCTTGGCCTCGAACCTGTTTCGCAATAAGCGAAATGGTGTTGTAATAATCAGGGATAAACAACACTTCCGGTTGGCTCGCTTTAATTTTGGTTAATTGAGCATTGAAATCTTTATCACCGGTGCTATAAGATTCGATCGCTACAATCTGGCCGCCAAGCTCTTCAAATTTGGACTTAAAGTTGCTCATCAACCCTTTAGAATAGTCATTAGTAATATCATAAAGAATAGCTGCTTTTCTGGCTTTCAGGGTTTCATAGGCAAACTTAGCATTTACCTGACCTTGGAACGAATCGTTGTAACACGCTCTGAAAATGAATTCACCGGCATCCGTCACCGTATCATTGGTGGATGACGAGGTGATCAAGACCACCTTTTTCGCCTGAGCCTCTTTGGTAATCGCCAAGGTACATTTGCTGGTCAATGCCCCGATAATCGCCACCACTTTATCTTTGGCCGTCAGTTTCTTAAAAGCGTTGGTTGTTTTTTCCGGGCTGTTTTCATCATCTTCAACGATAAGTTCAATTTGTTTACCAAGAACTCCGCCGTTGGCATTAATCTCCTCAATGGCCAAGGCAATAGCATCCCGGGTTTGAATCCCGTAGGCGGAAACCTGGCCGCTAATAGGTTGAATGGTGCCGATCTTAATTGTTTTACTTTCGTTACATCCGCTAATCAAAGAAAAGACGAGTACTAAAATTATTCCTGCTAAAAATAACCGATTCTTAAGCATACAATCCTCCTCCCTTAATCCATAATCGATCAGTAAAATACTTTTTAATACTCAAAATATTATCAAAATCACCAATCCATGTCAACAATGTTGCCATTGTATATTGCATTCATGTAAAAACGTTCATAACCTTCCAAATTTATTCGGATAATTATACATGTTTCGTTACTTTTTAACGTAAAAAACCAATTTTCTTGTAAGGTTTATGTCAACTTATTAAATATAAAAGCGCCCTTCGGCGCTTCTACATCACGATTTTTCCTTTATTTAAGTATTACTTGCTTTCTCCGTGGTGTATAAATATCCGATTTATTCCGTTTTATCCTTTAGCTGTTTTTTCGGCACGGCATATCCGGTTACGTCCGCTGTTCTTGGCATTATATAGCGCTTCATCCGCTTTTTGTAACAAACCTTCAAATGAATCCGAGCTCTCCGGATAACCGGCCAATCCACCACTTAGCGTCACCACGATCCATCTGCCGTCATCGGTTTGATACGGATGCTCGAAGACAGCGTAACGCAGTTTTTCGGCAAAATCGAATGCCTCGTCCGCAGATACCTCCGGTAGAACCACCACAAACTCTTCTCCACCATATCGTGCCAAAATGCCGGTTGGCAACATTTCACTGGCCAACTGTGCTGTTTCCTTGAGAACCATATCTCCGACCAAATGTCCGTACCGATCATTGATCGCTTTGAAATGATCCAAATCAAAGATAATCACCGAAACGATTTGAGGTCTTGAAGCAAACAATTCCGAAATATAATTCATCAAATACATCCGGTTATAAACACCGGTCAAGGCATCATGGGTAGCCATCCGCCGCATTTTATCGTATAAGTACGCATTTTCCAACGACAAGCTTAATTCCTGTGCGATCAATTTAGCAAAATCAATTAAATCTTGGTTAATGATACGGACTAGTTCATTCTCCATTACCATCACACCCAGGCAATTATGACGTCCGCTCAGAGGGATGGCAATATTACCGCTGGTCTTTCCTTGGGCCATGGCTTCATCAGCATCGGTAAAAACCATCCGTTCCCGACAAGCCCGGGCCACCAAATGATCGGCATCTACCGGAATAATCTTGTCATATACAGGAGCAGCTGCAAATCCCGAGTTAGCTTTGAGTTCCAGCACCGACTTTTGTTCATTGACCATATAAATGGTACACCACTTACTGCCAAATACTCCAAGTAGAATATCCAACGTTTTTTTCATCAGCTGATTACTGTCGAGTTCACGGGCAATTTCTTCTTGAATCAGCTGCAACGTATAGGCCTGAGCATATTTCTCCTCCAAAGTAAGGCTGGAAAGCTGCAGCTTTTGATAGTTCATTTCCATGTCACGCCGGCTCTCTTCCATCCGGGTATACATGGTAACGAAGGATTGCCGAAGTTCAGCCAAATCGTCATGGTGCGGATCAGGCGGTAACTCCAGAGATGATCCACTTAAAATTTTATTTACCCAATTTTTCAGCTCCACAATCCGAACCACAAATGAGCGGTTGCGGATAAACAAAACGATGTTCAATACTCCAAGTAAAATTAATATGATATAGACCATCCGGTCGTCCTCCCGCCAAAAACATTTATCGATTTATAAAATGAATTTGGTTAGATTGGAACATCTGACATCAATGCTGCCACCCTATCAAATATAAATCACAATATAATCAAAATAGACACTGTGTATATCTATTATATCGGATTTTAAAACATTGTATATTAGATTTTTTTCGATAGATAGTACCAAAGACTGCCGGGAACGATAATCATTCCAAAACCGCTGATCGGCAGGGGGTTTGGCAAGACCATCGATGTCATCAGGCGCCCACCATGATACTGCCTGACACTCGATGGGTTTGGGTTCCCCTTCGATAATCCGGCACGCAAAATAAAGCAGTATCAAATGCATATTCCCTTTAACTTCTGAAATCACATCGAGCAAAGGCCCAACTTCAGCCCTAATCCCCAGCTCTTCCTGTAACTCTCGGCATAGACTCTGCCGCGGCTCCTCTCCCCATTCAATTTTTCCGCCGGGAAATTCCCACTTTCCGCCTTCTGAATCCTGCGGCCGCCGTTGGGCCATGAATAATCGACCCTCTTTTTCGATTACAGCAGCTGTAACGACAATTTGCTTCATATCATCACCTTGTTTGTCTTCATTCATTTATATATCCTAACACATACATATCTAACCAAAAACAGCGAAGAAGAATTTCTCCGCTGTTTTGAATGACATTTTATTGCAAGATGATCCGTTGGAATTGCTTCTTCCCTTTTTTAATCAACGCCTCATCCCCCGGAAAATCATCCATGGTCACCGTTTGATTGGTATCCGTCACTTTTTGATCATTTAACGTAATGCCGCCTTGCGCTATTAACCGCCGGGCTTCGCTTTTAGAAGGAGCTAACTTGGCAACAACCAGCAGATCGGCAATAGGTAACCCTGATACCACGGCATTCCGATCGAGAGGAATCGCCGGTACCGCACTTTCATCTCCGGCGTTTCCAAACAAAGCTTCAGCGGCTTTTTGAGCCTCTTTTGCCGCTTCCTCGCCATGAGTCAACCGGGTCACTTCATAAGCCAACACTTTTTTGGCTTCATTAATCTCCCGATCTTTTAATGAACCTAAGCGACGAACCTCATCCATAGGCAAGAAAGTATATAGAGCCAAAAAGCGTTCCACATCCCGGTCATCCGTATTCCGCCAATATTGATAAAAATCATACGGGCTGGTTTTTTGAGCATCAAGCCAAACCGCACCGGCCTCCGTTTTCCCCATCTTCTTTCCGGAACTGGTAGTCAAGAGGGGGAACGTAATACCGTAAGCCTCACCTCTCTCCAACCGACGGATCAAGTCAGCACCCGAAAGAATATTAGACCACTGATCATCTCCGCCCATTTGCAACTTACACCCATATTTCCGGTAAAGCATCAGAAAATCATAGGATTGCAATAACATGTAGTTAAACTCAATAAATGTCAATCCTCTTTCCATCCGGGACTTATAGCACTCAGCTGTCAGCATCCGGTTAACCGAAAATTGGGACCCGACTTCCCGAAGAAAAGCAATGTAATTTAGATCACGCAGCCATTCCGCATTGTTGATCATTAACGCCTTACCATCGCTAAAATCGATGAAGCGGGAGAGTTGTTCTTTGAAACAGGACGCATTATGATCAATCTGTTCTTCAGTTAACATTTTCCGCATATCTGTGCGTCCACTGGGATCTCCAATCATCGCCGTACCGCCCCCCAAAATGGCAATAGGCCGGTGTCCAGCTTCCTGCATATGATGCATAGCCATAATCGGGAGCATATGGCCAATATGTAAACTGTCAGCCGTTGGATCAAACCCTACATAAAAGGTGACTTTTTCCCTTTCTAACAGTTCGTACAGAGGTTCTTGGTGAGTCGTCTGTTGAATAAATCCCCGTTCCCTCAAGACATCGATAACCGACATCGTATCCTCCTCCTTATCTTAATCTAAAACTTAAAATAATAAAAAAAGACTTTTATCCCGTATAAGGACGAAAGTCTCGTGGTACCACCTTACTTTAAGTGCCGTAAAACGCCACAGCACTCCTCTTCACGCGTTAACGGGCGTACCCGAACCAGCGTACTAAAGATTCCGCCGCCAGCTCCGGAGAGTAATTCGCTATTACCGGATTCGACAGGTTTACACCGCCACCTGCTCTCTTATGTCACCCCGGCAAAACTACTCTGAAAACCGCTGGAAAACCAACTGTCTTCAATCTCCTTCATTGCCTTTTATTTTTTTTATTTACAAATTATATCATGTCCAAAACTCTTCAGCAATATGAACTTATATTATTATTGGCATCCGAAAAATGATGTTATATAATTGTAATATCTCTAGCCCATTGGTATATGAGACAAATTATTGGAGGTGTCATAATTGAAGAAGTATTTAATGTTTCTCATATCCTTAGCCCTGCTTATCACCGTTGGAGTGGGCTGTAACAAGTCCCAATCCGTATTAAAAGTCGGTACCGATGCAGCCTATGCTCCTTTCGAGTACATCGATAAAGATGGAAATTTTGCCGGTTTTGACGTTGAACTGATGCAAATGATCGCCGATGAACTCGGAATGAAACTGGAAATGCAAAATGTCGGATGGGACGGGCTCATCCCCGGCCTGATGAACGGCAACTATGACTGTTTAATTTCCGCCATGACGATTACCGAAGAACGGTTAAAACAAATTGACTTTTCTCAACCCTATTTTTCTACCCACCAAGCCATCGTCATTAAAGAAGACAATACCACCATCAACAGTGCAGCGGATCTCATCGGTAAAACCATCGCCGTACTTAACGGAACCACCGGTGATCTTTATGCCAGTACGATTAAAGATGTAAAAATGAAACGTTTTGACAACAATCCTTTGGCTGTCCAAGACTTGATCAATAACAACTCCGATGCAGTGGTTATGGATGATCTGGTCGCTTATGACACCATTAAAAATATTTCCGGGTTAAAAGTTATTGAGATTGACGGAGCTGAATCCGAAAACTACGGAATTGGCATTAAAAAAGGCAATGATAAACTGTTAGAGAAGATCAATAACGCCATCGATACCCTCAAAAATAACGGAAAATATGATGAATTAGTTGCCAAATACAAATCCGTTAATTAATTCGTTCTCTATTTTTACTGATGTTTTATGATGTTTCCATTCCCCCTCTTGATGATCAAGAGGGGGAATCCTTGATTATCAAGTTTTTTACTACAACGTTTAGCATCAATTTTTATTGCAAAGAGGTAACACCGTGAAACTTAAAGTTACGCTTATTCTTATAACATCCTTGCTTTTATGTTTAGCCGTTTCCGGGATAGTCCTAGGCGAACCGGATGTCGAGAAAACGACATTAACCATTACTTCCGATCCATCCGGTGCTGATATTATCATCAACGGCAAGGAAATCGGCAAACAAACACCTCATACATTGGAAAATCTCCAACCCGGTCAACAACTAGAGCTGGTTTTGAAAAAGCCGCCTCTGTTTAAAAAATCGGTTCCGAAAAAAGTTACGATTAAGCCCGGCAAAAATGATGTATTTGTCGCCATCCCCGAGACTTGGTATTATTACATGTGGCTATACCTGCCCACTCTGTTAAAAGCAGCAGGGATGACTCTATTTTTAACCATTATTGCCGTATTCAACGGAATTATTATCGGAACTCTTACCGGTATTGCCCGGGTGGTTCACAATAAAATACTCAATACCATAGCCGGTATCTATGTGGATTTTACCCGCGGGACTCCGCTCTTGGTCCAAATCTTTATGATTCATTTCGGTACCCCACCGATCATCGGCCACTTGATGGGAACTGGCAACCCAATCCCCATCAACCCCTTCGTCTCTGCCCTGTTGGCACTGAGCATTAACAGCGGCGCTTATGTGGCTGAAATTATTCGGGCTGGGATCCAATCGATAGATATTGGCCAAATGGAAGCTGCCCGTTCTCTTGGCATGACTTACCGTCAGGCGATGCGGTTCGTTATTCTACCGCAAGCATTAAAACGGGTTATTCCTCCTTTGGGCAATGAATTCATCGCCATGCTCAAAGATTCATCACTGGTCTCCGTTATCGGTATGGAAGAATTGGTCCGAAGAGCCCAAGTCATTGTCACCCGTACCTACCGGCCTACCGAAACCTGGATCGAAGTCGGCCTCATCTTTTTGATCATGACCATTCCCTTTACCCGACTCGTCGCGTATCTTGAAAGGAGACTGAAGACCAGTGATTAAAGTTGTTAATTTGCATAAACGTTTCCGGCATCTCCATGTATTAAAAGGAATCAGTACTGAAATTGCCCAGGGTGAAGTGGTCTGTATTATCGGTCCCAGCGGTTCCGGAAAAAGCACTTTCTTGCGTTGCATCAATCTACTGGAGAAACCCTCGGAAGGACACATCTATATTGAGAATATCGATGTCACCGATCATAGCCGGATCAATGTCAACGAAGTTCGCGCCGAAGTCGGCATGGTTTTTCAACGGTTCAATCTCTTTCCCCACTTGACCGCTTTGGAAAACATCACCATTGCGCCAATTAAAGTTCGGGGCCTTTCTGCAGAAGAAGCCCATGACCGGGCTTTCAAGTTACTGGATCGGGTGGGACTGCGCCATAAGGCGGATGCCTATCCCGAACAACTCTCCGGAGGCCAACAACAACGGATTGCCATCGCCAGAGCCTTAGCGATGAAACCGAAAGCCCTCCTTTTCGACGAACCGACCTCTGCGTTAGATCCGGAGATGATCCAGGAAGTTCTGGATGTTATGAAAGACTTAGCCCTCGAAGGCATGACCATGATCGTCGTTACCCACGAAATGGGGTTTGCACGGGAAGTTGCCAAACGGGTATTGTTTATGGATGAAGGCCATATTTTAGAAGAAGGCTCTCCCCAAGCCATATTTAACAACCCTCAAAACGAACGGACGAAACAGTTTTTAAGTAAGATACTATAAATTTCTAAGGCACACAGTTCACCGTACACAAAATGCCCCACGGATGTTTACCAAACTATCCATGGGGCATTTTTCTGTCCGCTCTTTGAAATGGGGCTCTTTTACCTTACCCTCCCCAGACTTAGGATATTGTCCACTGTTAAATGTTATTAAATTCCCGAATACTGTTTCCTATGTTTGTAAAATAACTGTGCGTCATGTACTGTGTACCGCGGACCAACCCCGATTCCATTCACACAACTTTCACCGTACACTGTCAACTGACAATTGGTTTAAAGCCTCTGTTCTAATCTTGCTTTCTCCGCTTCATACCCCGGTTTTCCCAACAGGGCAAACATATTTTTCTTATATGCTTCAACGCCCGGCTGGTCAAAGGGATTGACCGCATTGAGATACCCGCTTAAACCACAGGCAAGTTCAAAGAAGTATACCATTTTACCAAAATAGTATGGCGTAATCTCCGGAATCCGAATCACTAAATTCGGCACCTGTCCGTCATGATGGGCTAGTAATGTCCCTTCGAACGCTTTCTCGTTGACAAACTCCATCGTCCGGCCGGATAAGAAGTTTAACCCGTCTACATTGTCCGGATCGTTGGGAATAACAACGGAACGCCGGCTTTGTTCCACCCAGAGAACGCTTTCAAAGATGTCGCGCCGTCCTTCCTGTATGTATTGACCCATCGAATGCAAATCCGTTGAAAAATCAACAGACGCCGGGAAAATCCCTTTATGATCCTTACCTTCGCTTTCGCCAAATAACTGTTTCCACCACTCGGCAAAGTAATGCAAACCCAGTTCATAATTGACCAAAATTTCAACCAGCTTCCCTTTCCGGTACAAAATATTTCGGACAACTGCATATTGATATGCGGAATTGCTATCCATCCGGGACACCCGATATTCCTGACAGGCCTCGGCTGCCCCCGTCATCATCGCCTCAATATCGACCCCGCCGGCTGCAATGGGCAATAGCCCCACTGCTGTCAATACCGAATAACGCCCTCCCACATCATCCGGGATCACAAATTGAGGATACCCTTCGGCGATAGCAATTTGCTTCAATGCCCCTTTCGCCCGATCCGTGGTTACATAGATCCGTTTCTTAGCCCCTTCAGGCCCGTATTTCTTAATCAACAACTGTTTGAGCAAACGGAAAGCAATGGCTGGCTCCGTGGTGGTCCCCGACTTGGAAATGACATTAACGGCAAAATCTTTCTCTTCCAACAGCTCTAAAAGCTCTGCCGTATACGTCGGGCTAATGGTTTGGCCTAAGTAGTAAATTTCAGGCCCTTTCCGTTTCTCCGAAGACAATTGATTATAAAATGAATGATTTAAAAGCTCTAACGCAGCCCGGGCTCCCAAGTAGGAACCACCGATACCAATAACGACCAACGCCTGATACTTTTCTCTAATCTCTTTAGCCGCGGCTTGAATTCGGCTGAATTCTTCCCGATCATAGTTTAACGGAAGATCGACCCACCCCAAAAAATCGTTACCGGCGCCGCTTTTTTCTAATAACATCCGGTGAGCACTGATGACCTGGGGCTCAATCAGCTGCATCTCATTTTCCCCGACGAACGGTGCCGTTTTGGCCAGATCTAATGTGATTGTACGTGCCAATGTGCACCCTCCTTTACGTAAACATTTTCCATTTATTATTCGGCACCGGTCGGCGATTTCCTTGTTATCTTCCATTAATTTCAAACCAACGCAAATCGGGGAACCCGATCCACCATGACTACATCCTGATTCGTGATGGACTGCAAAATAGCAAAGACCGTCTTCACATCTCCAATTTCTACATCCGGTGTGACTTTCAGTTCTTCCTGCCGATGATAGGCCCGGTAAAAATTGAGCAACTCATTGTAATAACCGCGCATCGGGCGGAAAGATATCATTTCGTGCCGGCCATCGTTATAAAACACATTTACGACGCCGCATTCCGTATTCTCCAAATAAATCATGCCTTGGGTCCCGAAGATTCGTAGGCCAATCAAGGGATGCTGCGGTTCCTGGCCGGCAGGGTAGTAAGAAAATGTTCCAACCACTCCGTTAATAAAATTTATATTGACTGTAACCACTGCATACGGACTAAACTCATCCTTCTGGGGCACACCAAAGGCTTGTAAATACTTAATTCCCCCAAATATATGCCTTAAACCCGCTAGATCATGAATGGCCGCATCCAATATATCTCCACCGGGATACTTGGGATGTTGTCGCCATTCAGTGGCTGAAAAGGTATCTTTACGCATATCACAAGGAAAGCAGCTGGTGCTGTGATTGATGAAAAACACCGGATCGCCAATCTTCTTTTGGAGAACTAACTCCCGTAATATGTTATACTCTTCGCTGTATCGAAAATTCTCAGCAATCATCATTTGGATCCCATATTGTTTGGGTAGATCCAAGGTAGCTTGAGCCTGCTCCAAGGTGGCTCCCATCGGTTTTTCCAGAATAATGGCTTTTCGTGAACGGGCCACTGCTTCGGCTACCGGATGATTTAAGGAAATCGGCACCATAATATCGATCACATCCAAATCATCCCGTTCCACCATCGCTTGAAAATCAGTAAAAACATCCCGTTCTGGATCCAATCCTAACCGATTGGCCCAGCGGACTGCCTTTGCCCGATCAATATCGCACAAAGCAGCAATCCTGTATTCAGCGGATAGCTCTGCAAATGCCGGATAGTGAAGACGCTCCCAAGCTAAACCGGTTCCTATGACGCCCACATTCAATTGACTCATTATCATCCCTCCTCATCATTAAACATAGGGTTCCAAAATTCAAGCGATCATATCCCTTGGGCAGATCCATTAAAAATTCAAAAAATTCAGATAAATTTCATAGTTTTTTTGATTTTTTTTTATTAGAATGAAGTTGAATCAATCATATATGATGGGGATGAAGCATGTGAGTACTATGCAAAAACCTTCCGACAGTCAGCGGATGAATGCTGTTCGGCAATTTGTAGACAATGTCTTACGCAACGGATCTGATCATTATCATGAGAAACCCATTCCTTTATTGGCTGATGGCATTCATCGAAGCTCCGGAGAACACTTAACGTGGAAATTTCCGGACGGTTCAAGGGCCGTCATATCCAATCTGGCCTGTCAGCAAAATTTTCTAAGAGTTTTAACGGCTTTATCAAACCTAACTGGTGACCCTCAATATAAAAAACGGGCGGATTCTATTATCCGCCACTATTTCCGGCACTATCAGGACCAATACGGACTCCTTTTCTGGGGCGGCCACCGCTTCATTGATCTTAAAACATGGGAAGTCGTCGGCCCCAGCGAAAAGGAATATGTTCATGAACTCAAAAATTGCTTTCCCTCGTATTCAATGATGTATGAAATCAACCCCAAAGCAACGGTAGCCTTCCTCAAGGCCTTTTGGAATGCTCATGTCTGCCGGTGGGATATCCTTGAAATCAGCCGCCATGGCCGCTATGGATTGGAACCGGGAGAACTTTGGAACCACTCCTTCGCCAATCCCCCCTCATTCCAAGAAACTACAGGCCTGTTCTTTTTAAGCGCAGGAAACGATCTGATCTACGCCGGGCTTTCTCTCTTTCAATTAACCGGCGACTCCGGAGCTCTACTCTGGGCCAAGCGATTAAGGGAACAATATGCTAAAGCCCGACATCCCCATACCAAACTGGGCGCTTACCTATTTACCCAAGCCAAAAAGGTGGCTCACACCGACGATGATTCCGACACCCGTGCCTGTTTTGGCGACCGGGCCAGACGTCAATTCGGCCCGGAATTTGGCGACATCGCCCTTGAAGGTAATTTGCTTTTGGAACGGGAAGCGAAAGCGTTATACTCTGAGAATGCTTTGATGATTCTGGAGATCGCTCCCAAACTCAACGAAATGGGAGAGGATTTAATCCATTGGGTTTGCGAAGGCATGGCTGCCTATGCCCAATATGCTTACATTCCCGAAACCAATCAATTTAAACCGTTATTTGCCGACGGGACCGATCTCACCGGTTATCAACTAAAGCGGAATGGTTACTACGGAAACGCCGGCGACATTTTAAAACCATTTTCAGCTAACAATTTCTTTGTCGCCTATGCCCGCGGTTTTCTGGTAACCCACGATGAGCGGTTATGGGATATAGCCCGGGGAATCGCCCGTGCCAATAATTTAGGAGATATCGGACAAACTCCGGGAGAACGCATGGAACTGAATCTGAATACCTCTTGCGATGATCCCTATGCATTATTCGCAGTCCTGGACATTTACAAGCAAACGTCTCATCCCGCTTATCTGGAATTAGCGCGTAAAATCGGGGACAATCTAGTTCAAAACCGGTTCCATGACGGATATTTCCTCTCAAATCCCGGCTATGAATATGTAAACATTGACACCATCGAACCTTATGCACTGCTGGCTTTAGAAGCAGTTATTAAAGGCAAAGCCGATGCGGTACCGCCCTTTATTAACGGTTCAGGATATATTGACGGAGATTATTTAGCCAAAGACGGCTCGGTCATCACCATCCACAGTACAGATTTATATGAAAGAGAGCTTTAAGCACTTTAAAAAATTACTTTGGGTGAAATGAATTGATTCGGGAATATTTAAAAAATCACATTTTAATCACGGATGGAGCAACCGGAACTTATTACGCCGAACTCACCGGCGACAGCACCCGGTATTGCGAATTGGCCAATGTAGACCACCCGGAACGAATCCGGCAAATCCATACCGAGTATATCAAAGCTGGCGCTCATTTGATTCGGACCAATACCTTTGCAGCCAATTCGGTGACTTTAAATCTAACCCGGGACCAACTGAAGCCTATATTAGTTCAGGCAGTTCATCATGCCCGGACCGCCGTAGGGAATGGGGATTGTTTCATTGCCGCCAATATCGGACCGATTCCCCGAGCCGGAATGGCCGACCTCGATATTCTCGATGAATATCGTTTCCTGGTGGATACCTTTCTCGACGAAGGCCTTACCGTTTTCAATTTTGAAACCTTCAGCGATCTGGAGTATCTTCCGGAAATCACCGGCTATATCAAATCCCGGATGCCAAACGCATTCATCATCACCCAATTCACGATCACTGCCGATGGTTTTACCCGGAAAGGCATCCGCCTGGAAAAGGTCATCAGCCAGCTCCAGCAGATAGCCTCCATCGACGCATACGGATTTAACTGTGGCGTAGGTCCGGCTCATTTAAACCGCCTCTTGGAGAAAATGGACTGGGGCAATGATCTGGTGGCTGCTTTACCCAATGCTGGCTATCCCGAAATTATCAACGAGCGCACCGTATACGTTCACAACCCGGAATATTTTGCAGGACAGATGCTTCGCCTAAAAGACCATGGAATTAAAATATTAGGAGGATGCTGCGGAACCACACCCCTCCATATACAAGCACTGGTCCATGCTTTACAAGAGCCGGCATCCATTACGGCAAAGAAACGGAAAACAGTCTGGACTGCACCTAATAATACTCCGAAACCTTCAGTAATGAAGGGGACTACCAAGGATTTAATAGTCGCCGTCGAATTGGATCCTCCTTTTGACACATCATTTCGGAAAATCCTGGACGGTGCGTCCGTCTATAAAGAAGCTGGAATCGATCTGGTTACCATCGCCGATTCCCCGATGGGAAAAGCCCGGATAGATTCGGTGGCGATGGCCGCCAAAATCCGGCGGGAAATTGGGGTCGAAACATTGCCCCACCTTTGCTGCAGAGACAGAAACATCAATGCCATAAAATCGACCCTTCTTGCTGCACATATGGAAGGAATCCGATCAGTTCTGGCCGTCACCGGCGATCCGCTTCCCGATGGCGCCAAAGAAGACGGCATCAAGCACGTCTTTAATTTAAACTCGCTGTCATTGATCAGATTTATCAACGAACTCAATCGCGATATATTCCCGGAAGATCCCTTCACCATCGCCGCAGCTTTAAATCTAAACGCCCAAAACCGGTCGCTGGAAATCGAACGAATGCATAAAAAAGCAGCTCTGGGCGCCAGTCTTTTTTTAACACAACCGGTATTTAGCGATGCAGTATGTGCGTCCTTCGCCACTCTCAGCAAACCCCACGGGGTGAAAATCTTAGCCGGTATTCTGCCAATCGTCAACCGGCGTAATGCCTTGTTCTTACAAAACGAACTTCCCGGAGTGACCATTCCCGACGAACTGATCAACCGCTTCACCGATGATATGAGCCGGGATGAGGCCCAGGAGATCGGCATTCAACTTGCAGTCGAAATCGCTGAAAAACTCCGCCCCTTTGTCGATGGGTTTTATTTCATAACCCCTTTTAACCGGACTGGAATGATCGTGGAAATCCTTCAAAGGTTGCAATTGTGTAAGTGACTGATTCCGATAAAGCAAAACCCGCCAACCGGCGGGTTTTGAATTTATGACAAAGATTTTACTTTCAGATTTTGAACCACCTTATTGATGGCATGGATATATGCCAACGTACTGGCCTCAATAATGTCAGTGGATACACCCCGGCCCACATAAGCATTGCCGTTTTGCTTCACCTTCACTACGACTTCACCCAGAGCATCCTGTCCCGAAGTGACTGCCTTGATATTATACTCGGACAATTGGACCGGGATCTGAACGATCCGATCAATCGCTTTATAAATCGCATCGATCGGCCCATCGCCACAAGACGCTTCCTGAATCAATTCCTCATCTTTCCTCAGACGGATAGTGGCCGTCGGAATCGTTGAGTTCCCTGTACTGACATGGAGATAATCCAAGACGTACATTTCCTTCGTGTCCTCCACTTGGCCCCGGACCAAGGCTTCTAAATCAGAATCCGTCACTTCCTTTTTCTTATCCGCCAATTCAATGAAGCGTTGATAGGTCTTTTCGATCTCTGCTTCAGAAAGGTTATAACCCATCTCCTCAAGACGGTTTTTCACTGCATGCCGTCCTGAATGTTTACCAAGCACTAATTGGCTTTGGCTGAGACCGATCGACTCCGGCGTCATAATCTCATAAGTCATCCGGTTTTTCAAGATTCCGTCCTGATGGATACCGGATTCATGGGCAAAAGCGTTGGCTCCGACGATAGCTTTGTTATGCTGGACCGGCTTGCCGGTTAATGTGGAAACCAAGACGCTGGAACGATAGATCTGTTCGGTGTGGATACGAGTTTCCGCTTGCATATGATCGGACCGGGTCTTAATGGCCATGGCGATCTCTTCAAGGGCAGCATTTCCAGCCCGTTCGCCCAATCCGTTGATGGTGCATTCCACCTGGTCCGCGCCGTTTTCAACCGCTGCAATCGAGTTGGAAACCGCCATACCCAAATCGTTATGGCAATGGACGGAAACGAGAACCTTATCAATTCCCGGTGTATGTTCCTTTATGTAGCGAATCATCCTCCCAAACTCGCTGGGTATAGCATAGCCGACTGTATCCGGGATGTTAATGATCGTTGCCCCGGCCTTAATCACTTCGCCGAAAATCCGGCAAAGGAAATCCCAATCGCTCCGGGTCGCATCCTCGGCGGAAAACTCCACATTTGGACAGAGGCTCCGGGCATATTTCACGGCTTCGACCGCCATCGCAACTACCTGGTCCGGATCCTTTTTCAACTTATACTTCATATGAATATCTGAAGTCGCAATGAAGGTATGAATTAGCGGATTTTCCGCATCCCGCAAAGCTTCCCAAGCCCGTTCAATATCTCCTTTAACCGCACGGGCTAAAGAACAGACCGTCACTCCCCGAATTTCACGGGCTATCGCCTGTATCCCGGCGAAATCTCCCGGCGAAGCAATAGCAAAACCAGCTTCAATCACATCCACGTTTAGGCGGGCCAATTGCCTTGCAACCATCAACTTTTCATCCACATTCAAATTAATACCGGCTGATTGCTCTCCATCCCGTAATGTAGTGTCAAAAATCCTGATTTTCCGCATTTCAATTACCTCCTTCATTGGTTGTATTTAAAAATTCAATCTGCTAGACAAATCCGAAGGGCAACAAAGCCTGCACCATTTATCAAGACTGTAAAAAATAAAAAAACTTCGTCCCCTCTGTTCGGGACGAAGTTTGATCTCGTGGTACCACCCAACTTCACCGTATGGTTAAATACGGCCTCAAGACATTCGCCATCATCACGCAGATCATGGTCGACTGTCTTCGCTGTAACGGGCAGGAACCTTCACGGATCCCCCGGCTTTGCCTACTGGAAATGCACTTCGTTGGGCTAAGCTGCTCTGAGGAGAGTTTCAGGCTGTTCGGGTACCGGTTTTCACCAACCACCGGTTCTCTACGACCCTACCATCCTTACTGGGCCTCATCATCGCATTTACTTTTTAATATGTTATACAAATTATACGAGAGCTTCCATTGAAAGTCAAGATGTTTTTTGTCGGACAAATTATTTGGATAATTTTTTTAATTATGGAGGATATTTGAATCTTTGAGCGAAGAGGAAAATTATGCCAATTATTTTGAGTTGAGGTGGTGAATCTCATGTCATTGGCAGATAATCGTTCGCTTACCTTCTCCAACAGCCCGGGCTCAAGGGACTTCTGGGAGAAGCAATATGCCCGGCTCTCCCATAACCAGGGATCCAACAGCGAGCTTCACCAAAGGTATATTAATAAACTTCAGACAATGCCGGATAAAGATTTTACCCAACCGCTGTCCCCATTACGGAAAGGATCCTTTGGAAAATTATCCCCAGGTGCCGAACGCCTGGCAGATCGGGATGCCCTTGCCAGCATCGCCTTCAGCGGCGACAAAGTTATCGCCCGGGCCCAGGCCAGCCTAGCCATTGCCGGATATAAACTGGAAGACAATAAACGATTTGGTGTTACCGGCAAAGCCGACCATTATACAACTCAAGCTTTAAGCGAATTTCAAAAAGCCGTCGGATTGGAACCCACCGGAAAGCCTGATCTTGAAACTATGAAAGCTCTGGACCTTGTTACCCAAAAGGGCTTGACCAAAAAGGAAATCGAGGCTTTTGGGAAACAAACAGCCCTGGAAGTAGCCAAGCAACTGTCGCTTGAAAAGCAACAACGGCTCATCCAGCGGGATCAGTTGGTTCAGTCGGAATGGAAAGGCAAAGGCAACTTCGACATTGCCACAGCCCAAGCCTCCCTTAGGCTGGCCGGATACGATCTGGGCCCCTACGGAATCGACGGAATACCAGGAACGTATACGAAGGCAGCCACCTTGCAGTTTCAAAAAGACCGCGGCCTAAATCCCAATGGCATCCTGGACTCTGAGACGATAACCGCTTTAAATAACGCCACGACCGAAGGATGGGCCCGCCCGATGATAAAGGCAAAGCCGGAGCCTAAAATTGAAACAGCAAAACCCAAAGCAGAGTACAAGATAACTATCGATAAAGAAAGTCTCCCAAAATACACCGTGTCCTATGAACGGTTCGTCGCCATGAAACGCCAGTCTGAGATTGATGGATATGCAAAAGGAGCACCTTTAGATCCTGTTCGTCTTACTCAGGAACGCCTGAAAACGATGGGGTTTAACATCGGCCCATCCGGCGCAGACGGTCTCCTCGGCCAAAATACCCGAAACGCCATTGCCGCGTTCCAACAAACCTTCGGTTTGCCGGTTACCGGTGAATTGAACCGGGAAACGATTACAAGGATTGAGAGTGAGTATGCGAAGGGAGCAAGAGTGAAGGAGATAAAAGCTTCTAAGATAACGCAATCTCAAGATATCCAACTCTCAATTACTCAGAATCAACATTCAATTACTCATGATTTTAAATGTAAATGGGTAAAAATTAACGGAATAAAAGTATTTAGAGGTACGTGCCCAGTCGTTATCAGGAGTGATGTTGCTGATAGTTTTTCCAATGCAGTTAAGGAAATTAATGAACTAGGAGGAATGGTTGTAAGCGGTGGTGGTATGAGACCTCTAAATATGGGTGGTAAGAAGAGCCAATCACAAACAAGCTTACACTATTTCGGCGTTGCAGTTGACCTGTCCGTAGGTCACGGTATGCAAAACCCAAATAAAGATCCTTATGTAATTGTAAGAGAAGGAGGCACAGAGACCAATCCAAAATGGAGAGTTTATTGCAGGACAACCAATGAATCCGTAGAGCCCCTTACTCTAGAAGCTGTCATTTGGAAAAAAGATGTTGGAATAGTTACTCAAAAAGTTACAGATCGATTTATCGATATTACAGCAGTAATGAAAAAAAACGGTTGGGAACCAATATCTGCAAGGAAAGACTGGAAATCAGATTATCTATGCTGCGAATGGTGGCATTTTCAGAAAATCGATACTATACCAGAAAAAGCAACATTCGGCAGTGAACTCCTTAAAGTCTATGATCAAAAAGAAATTAATAAGTACTTTATCAATGAAAGGGCTAAATATCTTAATTACGTCTGGCAGAATGGCGTTTTCAACGGAAACACTCAGAAAGGAAAATAGGTTATGAAGAAAAATCAAATATTCATGTTCATTTTAATCTTATCATTACTATTAAACTGCTTGGATTGCATTGCTGCAGAAAATATTAAATATTATCCCATCATTGTCAAAGGAGTTTTACTCGGAGGCTACGGGAATGGAACCTGGTGGGAGCATGATAACCTGTTTAAACGCCTTAGCGATAAGCAAACTTATCAGATTTATTCCCTGACTGAGAAAATCGGGATTGCTACCGGAGAAAAAATATCTAAAAAAGAGGAGTATGAACCTCCCCGGATTATAATCATTCATCCCAAATACAGACGTTCTGAACATTACGCCATCAGCTGCGATTGGAACCCTTTGCCCAGACTACCAAAAATCCTCAGTAACAATAATGAAGCCTATCGAAAAATAGTTCAGGATATTTTACATGAACACAAGATAAAAAATGTTCCCAATATTGAACAAATAATCCAGGTCGATCTAGAAGGAGATGGAATCAACGAAGTAATCATCGTCGCTAAAAAGACAACCGCTGATTTTAGTTTTTTCAACAACGAATACTCCTTTTTACTGGTTCGAAAAATGATTCAGGGAAAAGTGAAAAATATCTTTCTCGAAGAAGAATTCATTATTAATAATGATGAATGTATGCAAATTCCTCCGTCATCCTACAGAATCCGGGGACTATTCGACGCTGACGGTGACGGAATATTGGAGATCCTGGTAGAAACCTGGTATTTCGAAGGTGGTGGATATCTCTTATATAAATGGGACGGCAGCAATTTTCAATTGGTTCTGTCAAATGTGGACGGGTTATAACCGAGCAGAACCGGCGTAAAAATATCTGAACACTAAATGAACAGCCAAAAGAAGCTATCTAATAAATGATAACCAAGAAGACGTTATTATTTTTTACTTGATTGTGTTCCAGTAATGTTCGCTATTTTCCATCAGGAACTCAAAACTTTTAGCTGCCTTACGTTTAGATAGTAGCTCCTGTAATATGTTTTATATGTTTTTTGATTATAGCAATTTACTGTTTTCCAATCTTCCGTGTATTCCATCTAGTAACAACAAACAAGTCTCATGTATGAGTCCATTTATAGTAAAAATTGGACCGGAAAACACATAACTCCGGAATTTAAAGCAAAAGTACTTGAAATATGCAAAAAATTGAGGATGGACCCGGATATTCTGATGGCGATTATGGCCTTTGAGTCAGGATTTGATCCTGCAGCCCGTAATAAAGCATCAGGCGCCACTGGTTTGATTCAATTCATGGAACCTACTGCTAATAAATTAGGAACAACAACAAAGGCGTTGGCTGAAATGAGTGCAGTCAAGCAATTGGATTATGTTTATTCGCATTATAAACCTTATGCTGGGAAAATACACAGTATTGGAGATGCATATATGGTTACCTTTATGCCGATAGCCGTTGGTAAAAACGGTGATTTTATTCTTGGCATCAAAGATTCAGATAGAATTATAAGCGGCAACCTAACATATGGAAAAGTTTATTCCCAAAATTCTGCTTTAGATGTTGATGGTGATGGAAGAATAACAAAAGCGGAAGCCGTAGGATTTATTGAAAGAATTATTGCCAGTAAACTACCAAAATAAAAATGGAGGATAATATTATGATTCCAAACAAGAAATTACTAATCATTGCTTCAGTCACAATAATTTGCTTTTTTGTCATTATTTCTCTCGTTGAGCCAAAAATATTTGCTCCCTTTTCAACAATTACAAATATTAATTCTTCTGAAAATAACTCTTTGGAAAACTGGATTGGAGATTATTTTTTTTCGGAATTTAATCCTCCATTCCAAAACATGTTTTTCAGTGTATCCATTTATAAAGAAAACAACAGTTTTCTTTCAAAGATATTCATCGACGGATATCAAACATTGGAAAGAAATTTAGCTCAGGTTGTTGGAGATGAAAACTCGATTCGTTTCGAATTTCTCGATTATTTACCTGAAAATATGTATGAGCCATATAAAAAAGGAGATATCTTACTTCAGTTCAAAAAAGAAAACTCCAAAATAATCACTATATGGGGAAAAATTGGGCCACTTTTGCTGGAAAACCGTAAGCCAGGAGTATATTTTGAAAAAATCACCAAAACAGAAAAGCCTTAAAATCTATGAAATACCTAGGATGTTACTATACTCAATCATTTTATCTAACTACGCTTCAGGTTCTACATAAAATAATCCCAAAGTTATTAAGAACTATCATCCTAATCGTCGTATCCGGCATATTTATTTGAGGTTATGCTGATGGAGTTTGGTTATGTCGAAAATATTTTCATCGCAAAAGATATTATCGTAACTAATAAGCCCTATGTAGAAATGCTTCCGGTAACCTTTGAACCGAATTTCTTATCGATGCCGACGGCGACGGAATTTTGGAACTTCTGGTAAAAAGCAGTTATTATGAGGATATCGGAGATTTTTTATGTAAACGCAACAGCCGTAAATCAAAACATTCCTTGAAGATATCTTTCACATAGACTATGAACAAGGAGACTTAAGCAAATGTATAGTGTAAGTGGAAGTGATGGTGATATTGAAAAAAAATTCTCTAGTAAAAGCTTACTAGAATATGTTATTAATATGTTTGAAGTGAGTGTAGCAAAATGAAACACATTCATCCTTTCCCAGCTCGTATGGCTCCGGAGATCGCCTTGTCAAAGATCTCTTCTTTAAATAGCGGACAAAAAGTTCTCGACCCAATGACTGGTTCAGGGATGGTCTTAATCACTGCAGCCCGTGCCGGAATAGAATCTATTGGCGTAGATCTAGATCCTTTGGCGGTCTTAATTTCAAGAGTTGCTTCTACCCAAGTCGAAATAAACAATATTTACAATGGATTAGATTGCTTACTACAAAAAGTTTCTGATTTTTCCAACAAGACAGTTACTCTCCCATGGATCGATTCCGACCCCGAAACTGTTAATTTTATAAAATTTTGGTTTGATGAAAAACAAATTATTCAACTAAGGTTATTATCATATTTTCTTGTTGTAAACCCTATACCTTTTCAAAAACATATTATAGATTTTCTTTTAGTAGCTATAAGTAGATTAATAATCACCAAAGAACCAAAAGCGTCATTAGCACGGGACACCGCTCATAGTAGACCACATAAAGTCATTTGCAGTAATGACTTTGATATAATAAAGTCACTTCCAAAATCTGTAGATCATATGGTTAGTGTCTTTAATTCGGCCAAAATACACAAAAACTCAATAACATTTTTAGGTGATGCGCGTAATTTAAACTTTATAAACGATTTTGACATTGATATAGTGGTAACTTCACCACCTTATTTAAATGCACTAGATTATATGCGCGGACATAAGTTTTCTCTTGTTTGGTTTGGATATTCTATCCCTAAATTACGTGATATACGTTCATCAGTAATCGGAACCGAAAAAACGTTCGATACTCAGTTAAATACTGAATTTCTAAATATACTTAAAAAATTTAATTTAGAAAATATCAGCAAAACAACGACTTTAATGATTCAAAAATATTTTTTCGATTTATGCAAACAATTGTCAGAATCATATCGGGTTTTAAAAAACAACGGCATAGCATCATATGTGATAGGAAATTCAGAAATAAAAGGAAACTTTATCCCAAATCATGAATTATTAAAAAAAGCAGCAAGCTTAGCAGGATTTCATTTAAAAGACGAGGAAAAACGTCAGATTCCGGATAACAGACGTTATTTACCTATTAAAGGTGACCATATAAAGTCACTCTCAAAACGAATGCGTGAAGAATATATTTTAACATTTACCAAAACCTAGTCATGTCATTAACTGCACCTATTATCACTGATAAATTACGAAAGTTAAAACAGCCATAAAACACAGCTATTGTTAACATCACAATTTAATAGCCCTAAATTTTCACTTTTCAAGAACGCGGTTTATCTAACTCTTTCATGCTTAGTATAGAAGCCATAATACAAAATTAGGCTATCAAAAAGCTACGAAGATTATAAGAATTGAAACAAATAAACTGATGAGTTCTTTTTTGAACCCATCAGTTTATTTAAAACTCTTATTCCCCCTGCGGTTGTTTCTCTTCTACCCCTTCATCCTCCAAAATGATCTCTTCCACTTCAGAGAGGAGCACTTCTCTCTTATCGCCGTTTTCAAACTGGACCACCAATGTTTCCCTCAATTGGTTGGTCTCAATAATCTTACCTTCCCTATCGTCCACCCGGACTTTGCTACCTACTAACGGTAGATCCGCCTTGGTATCCCGGTAACCGGAGGATTCAAATTTCAAACAACACATTAACCGGGAGCAAATACCGGAAATTTTAGCCGGATTGAGAGACAGATTTTGCTCTTTGGCCATCTTAATCGAGACCGGTTCAAAATCGCCCAAAAATGTAGCACAACAAAGGGGCCGGCCACAAGGCCCGAGACCTCCGATCATTTTCGCTTCATCGCGGACACCGATTTGCCGAAGCTCGATCCGGGTCCGGAACACAGCAGCCAAATCTTTGACCAATTCCCGGAAGTCCACCCGTCCATCGGCAGTAAAATAGAAAATGATTTTACTCCGGTCAAAGGTGTATTCCACATCGATTAGCTTCATTTCCAGTTTGTGCTGTTCGATCTTTTGCTGGCAAATGATCAACGCTTTCTTCTCTTTTTCCTTGTTTTCCTGGAGCTGCACATGATCTTCCGGTGTTGCAATCCGGAGAACATTTTTAAGTGGCAGCGTTACCTTGTCTTCTCCCACTTGCCTGGGACCAATCATCACCTGCCCGAATTCAATGCCCCGGGCCGTCTCTACAATCACATAGTCCCCTTGATTCACCTCAATCGATTGAGGATCAAAATAATAAATTTTACCCGCTTGCTTAAAGCGGACTCCTACCACATTGAAAACCATTCAATCCGATCCTTTCAAAATGATCCGTTTATATTATCCCTATTTTAAATTATATTGTACATGAATTACACTATTCGGTAATCAAAAAAATCATCTTTTTCAAAAAATTCTCTCAATTCTCTAGTAAACCGGTACTATGACGTATATAGCCGTTTCAATGTTGTGAAAAAGTCATCCAGCATCAGGCGGACATTGACATTATACTCGCACATAACCAGCAATTCCGCCACTCTCTCCAAAGCCCCTGTCGTCCGAGTGACAGAATCGGGAGTTTCCAAACGAATCAAATCTCCGCGAAGTTCCGTTTCCCATTGCCGCAAAATAAGTAAAATATCCTTCCGTTCCTTCTTTTCCAGCTCCTCGCTGACCTTAAATAATGAAATTAAATCTAAACGAATCAGATCAGCAATACGCCATTGATGAGAACCCGAATCTCCTTCGGTCACTTCTTTCAACGCTAAGCCCGGTAAACCTTGACTGGCCACACTCCGCTTCCGGGCTTCGGCAGGACTGTAGCCCAATGCCAAAAGACGTTCCTCAATTTCCGAAACGGGAACCGGGAACAAATGATAGACCTGACAACGGGAACGGATCGTCGGCAAAATACTGTCAGCCCGGACCGCCACAAACATAAACACTATCCCAGGCGGAGCTTCTTCCAGCAATTTTAAGAAACTATTGGAAGCCACATCCGTTAATTTTTCGGCTTCCGGAAAAAAGTAAATCTTACGTTTCCCCATGACGGGACTGAGATAAGCCTGATGCTGAACCTGGCGAATCTGATCAATTTTGAGTGTATTCCCTTCAGGCTCTACAATGATAAAATCCGGATGGTTTCCACTCTCAAATCGGCAACAGGAAGAACATCGGCAATCTCTGGCTTTCCCGCCTGCTTCGCAAAGTAATTGTTTGGCAAAGGCTTTAGCCAAAGTTTTTTTACCTACACCGGCAGGACCCAGCCACAGATAGGCATGTCCCACTTTTCCGGCTGCCAACGATGAGGTCAACGATTTTACAACTTCACCGTGTCCAATGATTGTCTCCAATATTTCCAATGCCACCTATCTCACCAATATAAGTCGATCAATAACCCCCGGATCTCGTCAAGCTTACCCACTAAGTCCAGTTGATTTTTCTCCTGGCTCACGACAGAATCTATCAATTCCTCCAGGGAGGCATTAATCCGTTTCACAATAACAAAGTTTTTCCGGTTGCCAAAGCGATCCCACAGCGTCTCTTCTTCCAGAGAATAAGCCTGACCAATAGCTTCTTTCATAAAAGACCGTACCAATTCAACATAGCGTTTAATCCCTTCAGGAGTCGGACGTTTTTTCAATTCCCGGCTTTGAACATCGATCTTTTGTAATAATTCGGAGCAAATTTGCGTTTTTTGCTCATTCACCGAATCTTTTAAAGCCATTTCAAACGATCCGGCCATCGAATCAGCGCCTCGGGATGTCGATAGTTTTGAGCCGCCAATAATTGTGGAGTCTACGGGTTTGATCTTCACGTTGTTCCTCCATTATCTCCTAAATTTTGATAAAATCAGCCACTTCAAGCACAAATACCGTTGCTCCGCCAACCGTTACCTCAACCGGTGCTTGCATATAGTTGTTCATGGATGGACCGACCGAAGCTAACGGAGTCACCAGCTGTTTCCGGGTCTGACATGTCTCCTTGATAATTTCCATCACTTCATTCACTTTTTCAGCGGATACCCCAATCATAAGCGTGGTATTCCCCTGACGTAAAAATCCTCCGCTACTTGCCAGTTTGGTTGCAGAGTAATGATGTTCCGTTAAGGCTTTCAACAACTTATGAACATCCTGGTCTTGAACCATCGCAATGATCATTCGCATATGCAGCACCCCCATTTAGATATCTACCCAGAATTATATATTCAACTTCCGCTGCAAAATTTCCATAATATCCCGGTGAATCGACTCAATGGAGTGCTCTTCCGATTCGACCCGGACAAACCTAGAATCGGACTTGGACAACTGAATAAAACCCTCCCGGACTTTCCGGTGAAAGAGCATCTCCCGAGACTCGATCCGATCCGCTTCTGCCCGGTGCTGACGGCCTTTGATCCTTTCTAATGCTTTTTCAACGGACACATCTATAAAAAATGTTAAATCCGGCATCAATCCGTTGACCGCCATCCGGTTCACGGCTTTAACCACTTCCACATCCCAGCCCAATCCATATCCTTGATAAGCAATACTGGAGTCGATAAACCGGTCAGAAATGACGATCTTGCCTTCGGCTAACGCCGGTTTGATTAAATTCTCAACATGCTGAGCCCGAGAAGCAGCATACAGTAATATTTCTGCCATGGGCACCAACGGCTCTGTTGTCGGCGTTAAAATAACCCGACGTATTTCTTCAGCCAGCGGTGTCCCTCCCGGCTCTCTGGTTAACACGACTGAATATCCCTTTCGACTTAAAGCCTCTTTTAACTTCAATGCCTGAGTGCTCTTCCCGGAACCATCCAAGCCCTCAAATGTAATTAAATATCCTTTAGCCATGATTATCCTCTATACAGCTAATCTTAATTTCACCCCGAACATTCATGCCCCGAATGACTCCGCCGGCTCTTTGAATATTCCGCAATACCTCGATCATCTCCCTAGTGATCCGTTCACCCGGACCTACCAGAGGAATCCCCGGAGGATACGGGGCTATCGCTTCTGCAGCAATCTGGCCAACGGCCGCTTCAAACGTCACCAACCGCGTTTCCGCAAAAGCGATTTTCCTGGGAGCAACCTCAACCGGACCAACGGGCATTCGAAACTCCAACGGATCACGCTGATGTTTCCCTGTATTGCTTTCGGCCATCTTTTGAAATGCTTCAACCAATTGTTGAAGATCGTTCTCCGGCTGCCAGGGCGGAAGTAACATAGTTACTTGATTGTAGTCAGCATACTCTACCTGTATATCCCATTGTTCCCGAAGCACCTGATCGACTTCATAACCTGTCAACCCCGTGCCAAGCCATGAACAACTTAAACGCCACGGATCGACTGTCCGCTCCCTGCTAACGATATCCTTGTCCAGTAATACTCTGACGCCCGGCATTGAGGCACAAGCTAATTTTAATTCTATCACCTGATTCAGCGACCGGTTAAATAACGCCTGGCCTTTTTCAGCCAAAAACGCCCGGTTCAAATCAAGGGAAGCCATTAATATAAAAGAAGGGCTGGTCGTCGAGATCCATTGCAAACTCCGATCGATTTTTTCCGGATCAACCCGGGTACCCTTTAGGTGCAAAAATCCGGTCTGCGTCAAACTACCCAAAAATTTGTGGGTTCCATGGATCCAGAGATCAGCTGCCTTATATGCACTGTAGTCCGGTTTACCCCACCAGTCGAAATGGCCGCCATGGGCCTCATCGATGATTAATATCCGTTCTCCTATAATTTTACGGAAATCTTCGACCCGAGTAGCGATACCCTGATAGGTCGGGTTAGTAAGAATAATCCCTTTAGCATCCGGATAATCTTTCACGGCCTGTTGGAGTGCAATCAGATTAACCCCTTCCGGCAACCCCCAGCCGGGTACATAATCTACATCTATATAAACCGGAAATAAATCCGCTAAAATCAACCCATGATACACAGAACTGTGACAATTTCGGGCGATCAATACTTGATCCCCGGGATTAAAACACCCCAGCATGGCTGCATGCAGTCCCTGTGTTGCACCTTGGACCAAGAAAAAACTCCGATCAGCGTGATAAAATTCAGCAGCCAACCCTTCAGCATCATTCTTTGCCCTTTCCCAATCTAAACCCGATATTTCGGTTAAGTCGATCTTGGGCAAATCCGTCGGCTGCCACCGTTCACCCCAACTGATACCTCCCCGGTGTCCCGGAGTATGAAACCCCGTCTTCCCTTGTTCCAAATAACGGAGAAGCTCGGAAAAAAACGGGGTTAAATATTGATCTGCCTGCTTTTTCATTGTGCTTTAAAGTTTCGACATAACGGACGATATTTCCTTTTTTATTTAAAAACCGGGACGAGGTTCTAGGATAGGAGACAGAAGTCAGGAGACACCAGTCAAGAGATATAAACGAAGTGACAGTTGACTGTATACTATGTACTAAGTACTGTGAACCAACCTCTATTAACATACTCAAAACTGCAACTGGCACTATCTCCTGTCTATTGTCTCCCAACTCCTATAAATAAAAAAATAGGCTAAACGCCTACTCATTATCATCCAGATGATCACTAATCTTATCCAAGACTTTACGAAAAAGGCTGGACCAGTACGAATAATTCCAATGATGTACATCGGTCGCTACGATAGCAGCTTCACATTCGGGACAGAGTAAAATATCCAATATTCGTAAACCTTCACCCTCCATTCGCCCGCACCCGGAACAACAGCGGATATTCATCCTGATACCTCCGCTCCGTTAGGAAATAATCTCTTTTAACTCTATTCGGAGCAGAACGTCTTCGTGTATGTCCTGATGCAAAAATTACAGCTTAATCAGATAACGGGCAACTAAAAGCACAAGCAATCCCGGAATTCCTAGAAAACCTACAAACAAAGAGTTAAATGGATTAAGCGGAATTTCCAACGTAAAATATTGAGCCAATAGATTAAATAGATAAATTCCCGCCGCCCCCAAAGCGCCCTGAAAAAGGACGCCAAATAAAAAATAGAGCGGCTTCCACAGGCTTTTACCGAGAAGATAAAGTAACAGCAGTGCCGTAATATACACTACAATTAAACCAGAAAACATAAAAACACCCCCAATCGCTAAATTCTATTTAGGGGTGTCCACTTTTAGACCGTATTTCAGAAAAGCTTGAAGCTATTCACTGTAAATAAATCGTTCCGTACTTAATCCCATTTCCCGGGCACGCTTCAATAAGTAGACATACTTCTTTTCAGTAGCTCCCATGTAAAAAATGGCATGGTCAATTAAGTCCGGATCCGTTACATTATTAAAGTAAATCTTTGCATGGGCCCATTCCCGGCGGGCCTGTTCCAATAGATCCAATAAATTATCATTAACACATCCCAGTTGGGAATTATTCCACTGAAAAGGCGCAAGAATCCTTTTAAAAAAATCTTTCCAGTAATGCGGCTGATACCGGGTAATACTCCGCAACATGATCACCTCATTTGTTTCACATTTCACCGCTCAAGACAGAACGGTTCTAAGTTCAGTATGATCCAAATGAGGAAGATTTATACATCAAAACTCAACCCGGCCTTCTAACGCTTTACCTAAGGTAATTTCATCGGTATATTCCAAATCACCGCCAACCGGGAGGCCTCTGGCCAACCGGGTTACCCGGATTCCTAACGGCTTAATGAGTTTACTTAAGTACAAGGCAGTTGCTTCCCCTTCAACATTGGGGTCTGTAGCTATGACCACTTCAGTAAAGGAACCGGTTTGAAGACGGGAAAGCAATTCTTTAATCCGAAGATCATCCGGACCAGTTCCTTCTAAGGGAGAGATAGCGCCTCCCAACACATGATACTGCCCCTTAAATACCCTGGTTCGTTCCAGCGTAATAACGTCCTTTGGCTCCTCCACCACGCAAAGCATTCCGTTGCATCGGTTTGAATCCGTACAAATAGGACAGACGGAACTTTCACTTAACTGTCCGCAAATCTCACAAAATCCGATCTTATGCTTAGCTTCCAGCATGGCTTCAGCAATTTTGCCAACTTCGGATTCTGAAAGGGTTAAAAGATGGAAAGCTAACCGTTGGGCCGTTTTAGGCCCAATCCCGGGTAATTTGGCCAATTCGTGGATTAAACGGGTCATTGCATGGGGATATAACATCGATCGCTCCCTAGTTAAAACAAGTTAGGCATCCCTGGTATTTTCAAATTACCGGTAATCTTAGCCATATCCTCATTCGCCATATCCTGGGCTTTCTTAATTGCTTCATTCATCGCTGCTACGACCAGATCTTGCAGCATCTCCACATCATCGGCATTAACCACTTCCGGATCGATAACCACTTGTTTAACCTCTAATTTACCACTAATCTCTATCTTAACAGCACCACCGCCCGCTGTAGCCGTTACCGTTTTATTGGCCAATTCTTCCTGAACGCGGGCCATTTCAGCTTGCATTTTTTGGATCTGTTTCATAGCTTGCTGCATATTCGGCATCATTTTAAATATCCTCCTTTATCTCATTTCAATTAAATTGGTTCAACTTTACCCCCAAATAAGGAAACCGCTTGTTTTAATGGATCCGGCACATCGGATTCTGCCCCAGACGGCGGTGTTACCTTTTCCTGAGTATTTTGGGGTACACATGCTATTTTAATCGGCCGCCCATAAGTATTCAACAGAATATTCTCCAGAAGCTCCTTATTTTGTGGGAGCGCAAGATTTTCAAGATGAAATTTTAAATTCGGCGGAAACTCCACGATTAAATTAGACCCGTCAAACTTCACCGGCTTACCCTCTTGAATTAGCGCAGCAACAGTCCTCTTTTTGCCTTTAATCTTCTCAAGGAATCCTTCCCAATCGAAGTCATTTATGCCAACCGTCCCTCCGTCATTAACAGATGGTCCGGTTTGCTCTATATTCACCGGGGCGGCTGCAACCGGAGCCGGTTTGGATACCGCTGCCGCCGGGGGAGTCGGTGAAGGCCGTGAAACTTCAACAGGACGGGAATTTACGCTTACCGTAAACCGACCGGTTTGAACCATTTGTTCCAGCCGTTCCAGCCGAGCCAAAACATCACCCGCCCCCTGGACGGTCGTTAGTTTAATCAAAGCCAATTCCAACGGTAATGCGCTCTGAAAGCTTTTTTTAACTTCATTAGTGGCCGTCGCTAACGTTTCTATAATCTCAATATACTGTGACACACTGAAACGATGGGTTTCACCTGAAGTCAGAGATGCAAGCAATTGATCCCGAAAATACTCCACCAGGCTTTGGCCGAATTGAAACAAATCTTTACCGTCCATACAGACATCATCCAATAACTTTAAAGCCGCCTTAGTTTCCCGTTTTTGAATCGCTTCAGCCAGCTTCTCTAATTCTTCCTGGTCGATTAAACCCAAAATCGCCCGGACATCCGCTTCTACCAAACACCCATCGCTATGGGCGATACACTGTTCTAACAGACTTAAAGCATCACGCATTCCGCCTTCGGCATGTTTAGCGATTAACTGCAATGCTTCATCATCGGCCTCGATGTTCTCAGCAGTCAAAATAGTTTTTAACCGGCCGGTGATCTCACCCAAGGTAAACCGTTTAAAATCAAAACGCTGACATCTGGATAAGATAGTCAACGGCAATTTATGAACTTCGGTGGTAGCTAAAATAAACACCACAAATTGCGGCGGTTCTTCCAACGTTTTGAGGAGCGCATTAAAAGCTTCCATCGTCAGCATATGAACTTCATCGATAATATAAATCTTATATTTTCCCTCTGCCGGAGTAAATTTGATTTTCTCCCTTAAATCGCGAATTTCATCGATCCCCCGGTTGGAAGCGCCATCGATCTCCAATACATCTAAAAAAGTGCCTTCATTAATCCGTTGGCAGGCAGAACATTGATCACATGGATCCACCCCATGGGGGGATTCACAATTTAACGCTTTAGCAAAGATCTTGGCCGTACTGGTTTTTCCAGTTCCCCGAGGTCCGGTAAACAAATATGCATGGGCAATACGCCCGGTTGCGAGCGCGTTAGATAAAGTGGTGACCACATGCGACTGCCCGACAAAATCGGAAAAACCCCGCGGACGCCAACGTCGGTATAGAGCTTGATAGTCCATAATTTCCTCCCTAATCCTCTATCAAGTGTTTATTCGCTACCCTTCATCTAAACTCCTTTACCAAACCTCATCCAGCAAACGCACTCAATAAAAAATTGCGGCATTTCACCGCAATAAACCATAACACATAAGTAATCCGGTTACAAGATGCAGTCCTATATTTCCAGCCAACGCAGGTATAATCTCCGGTACTCTATCACGATACCTCCATAGCCTGAGCATAATCCAACAGGCCAATGGTATGGTTAAATAGGAGTAGAGCACATGAACCGGTAGCATACGGGTTAATACACAAGCCAACAGGGTAAGATAAGCCATCACAACGGTCGCCAGATAAACCAAAGCTCCTTTTTGAATCCCCAAGGATACGACCCAATTTCTTTTTCCACTCTCTCTGTCTGCATGAATATCCGGAAATTCATTGAGAATCAATACTCCCATAATTAAAAAACCAACCGGCAGTCCCGCTAAAAAGGACTCCCAGGAAATATAATTGGTTTGCAGCAAAAAGCTTCCCATCACCGCTAACGGACCAAAAGCAACGCCAACCATAATCTCGCCCCAACCGCGCCCCATTCCCATCACAAAACACCCGCTGTAACAGATTCCGATCATAATCCCAAGGAACGTTAAGCCTAAAATATAAAAATTATGATAAACACCAGACAGTATCATGGCAAAGATTAGGGCAATTCCAAAAGCAACTATCGAGCCATGGAGATAACTCTTTCGACTTACGATTCCATATTGAATCAACCGGCTACCGCCGCTAAACGGAGTAAGATTACAGTTGATGGCATCACTTCCCAATGCATCATAATAATCATTCAACATGTTGGCGCCGGCATGGCTGCTCATCACGATGATTAGCCCATAAACCAACGCGCTCCAATGATATATATTTACGCGCGCTGCCAACGAAGCCCCAACCAACACAGGGACAATGGAGGCCAAAAAAAATGGGGCTCGCATCGCTCTAAGCCATATAAACAATCTTTTCATCAGCCGCTCCTCACTTATTTTCCAAATTGCTTTCAATTAATCTACATCATAACGATAAATATATTGTGTTCAAACTTTTTCGTTTCAATCAATTTTAAAAAGAGTTTTTCTCCCTGACATCTGTCAAAATATAAATAAGCAAATAACCCCTGCGGGGTTATTATTGCAAAAAACTCATTCGTTGAATATGAACTCCGGGCATTGCCTCCAACTCATGCTGAAAATCCTCAGCCTGTTTCAAATCGCCTTTATACACCAAGGTAATTAAACCATTCTCCTTTGATGGGCTAGGTATCCCCATTCTGCAAAGAATATTCTCCCCATGCTTGGTAATGATTTCTTGGAGATCAGGAGCATGTTGCGCCCGGCGTTCAACTAAGATACCAATAATTGATAATGGTTCTGCCACTAGATCACCTCGATTTCTAATATAAACTATAGTAATAAAATTTATTCAGACCAATCATTATTCCACATGTTACCATATCTTGACAGGTTATAATACATATGAGATAGTGAAATCAAAAATCATTTATTATGATAAAGGTTTTTTTATGAGGAGCTGAGTTTAATGCGCTTGGCATTAGTGATTTTTTTATTTCTCTTGATGACTATCACCGGATGGACTGCAGAACTACCGCCTGCTTCCCTCGAAATGTCAGTTCATTCCCCGGAAACCTTGATGGCTGTCGGGGATATTGGGTTTCCCAAAATCTTGGGAGAGCGTATCCTAAAAGACCCATCCTATCCATGGAAAGGGACCCGGGACATATTGGAGCAGGCTGACGTATTAATAGGAAATTTAGAAATTCCTCTATCCCTTCGTGGCCAAGCATATACGGATAAGACCTGGATACTCCGTTCCCACCCGCAAACCGTTACGGCACTGGAAAACATGGGGTTTGACATAGTGACCCTTGCCAATAACCATATTATGGACTTCGGTCCTTTGGCTCTCCAAGACACCATCGACGCTTTAAAATCCAAAAACATTCAATACACCGGCGCCGGAATGAATAGCACCGAAGCCCGAAAACCGGCTTGGTATGTCACTCCCAATGGCGTAAAAATCGCTTTTCTGGCTTATTCGTTAACCTTTCCGGATATATTTTGGGCTGGACCAAATCGCCCCGGGACTGCTCATGGTATTCCCACTCACTTCATACCCGATATTAAACGCGCCAAGCAATCTGCAGATATAGTGGTCGTCTCGTTTCATTGGAGCAGCGAAATGCTGAATTATCCCAAAGAATATCAGAAAAGCTATGCCAAGCAATGTATTGACGCCGGAGCAAACTTAGTTATCGGCCACCACCCTCACGTTCTTCAAGGTCTCCAAGTTTATCAAGGCGGATTGATTGCCTACAGTCTAGGAAACTTTGCCTTTGGAACCTACAGTACCCAAGGAGTGAAGGACAGCATCATCCTGGCAGTGGATTTTGATCGGGATGGACTGATCCGTGCGAAACTCTACCCGGTTAATGTAGACAATCATCAAGTCCAATTCCAAACCAAACGCCGTTTCGGAAAAGATGCGGAACGGGTTATTCAAGAATTACGAAACTTTTCGAAGGAATTCAACACCGAGATTCAATTTAAGGAAGATATCGGAATCATTTCGATACGAAACTAAAAAAGGGCCCTTTAATAGCCCTTTTTTCTTACAAATTACACCTATTTACCGAATCACGTCAACTCCTAAATATTTCCGAAGAGCATCCGGTACTGTTACACTGCCATCCTCATTTTGGTAGTTTTCGAGAATCGCGGCAACCGTCCGTCCCACAGCCAATCCCGAACCATTGAGGGTATGTACAAACTCCGGTTTAGCCCCGGGCGCGGGACGATAGCGGATATTAGCCCGCCGGGCTTGGAAATCTTCGAAATTGCTGCAACTGGATATTTCACGATAAGTATTGAAACTTGGCAACCATACTTCCACATCGTAACACTTGGCAGCCGAAAATCCTTGATCTCCAGTACAAAGCAGCATCACCCGATATGGAAGTTGGAGCTTCTCCAATATTTTGCAAGCATCAGTTACAAGCCGCTCATGTTCGGCATAGGATTCTTCCGGTTTGCAAAACTTCACTAATTCCACTTTGTTAAATTGATGCTGACGAATGATTCCCTTCGTATCCCGCCCGGCAGAACCGGCTTCAGCCCGGAAACATGCAGTATAGGCCGCATAATAAATGGGCAACTGCTCAGCCGAAAGAATCTCGTCCCGGTGTAAATTGGTCACCGGTACTTCAGCCGTCGGAACCATATAATAATCGCCCGGAGTAACCTTAAACATATCCTCTTCAAACTTTGGCAATTGACCGGTTCCGGTCATCGAGGCCCGATTGACCAAGAACGGCGGAAAAACCTCAGTATAACCGTTCTCACCGGTATGGACATCCAACATAAAGTTGACTAAAGCCCGCTCTAATTTAGCCCCCCAATGTTTCATCACCACAAACCGGGCTCCGCTGATCTTCGCTGCCCGCTCAAAATCCATAATACCTAACCCGATACCAATCTCATCATGGGACTTCGGTTCAAAATCAAAACAGCGCGGTTCTCCCCAGGAACGAATCAACTTATTTTCTGATTCATCCTCACCTACCGGCACACTCTCATGGGGAATATTCGGAATCTCCATCATCAACCGGTTCAATTCATCCTCAACCTGACGGATTTCATTATCCAGTTGTTGGATAGCCTCACCGACCTGTTGCATCTCTTGAATGATGGCAGAAGCGTCACCACCGGCTGCCTTTATACGACCTACCTCTTTGGAAACGGTATTCCGTTTATTCTTTAATTGCTCGACTTCAACCAATTTCCGGCGGCGTTCTTCATCCAATTTTGAAAAAGTTTCCATCGGAAATTGAAATCCCCGTTTGGCGAGACCAGCAACAACCTGCTCCGGTTGAGTTCGAACCAGTTTAATATCCAACATATTGAAACACTCCTTATTTAGATACGCTCATGTTCATGTTTACCATTATAACCCAAGCCACTTAAAATGAAAAGAGGCACGCCTTGAAAACTCAAGCCCCATGCCTCTCGTCCCTTACTTAATTTATTCTGTCATATACATCTTTGTGTAATACTCGTCTAGCATTCGTTTGACTCCAAATTTCTCATAGGTACTTAAAACGCTATTTTGCATCATTTTCACCCAACGGGAGTGATTTTCGTAATATGTGGGTATGACTTCATTTTGAAGTACCCGATATAACGCCTGGAGATCATGCCAATCCTGAAGATCAGGATTGGAGCTTTCAAATCCGTCTCCAAACTGCCATCCGTTCTCCCCGTGAACACAGGCTTCAGGCCACCACCCGTCCAAGATGCTAAAGTTTAAAGCGCCGTTCATCGCAGCTTTCATCCCCGACGTTCCGCTGGCTTCCATGGGCCGGCGGGGATTGTTCAGCCAGACGTCAACCCCTTGCGTCATATGCTTTGCAATCGTCATATCATAGTTTTCCAAAAATGTG
>JAKOTQ010000026.1 GCA_029776205.1 Bacillota bacterium
GTTTATCGACGAATATATACCTTCTTGTTCTGCCAAATATGGAGGACATTGTCCCTTCATTGTTTTTTAATCCTGTAACCGAAAAAACAATAACTGTACCATAATCAGTTTCTTCCACCGAAAATTCTTTTATTTCGTATCTTTCATCATTCCCGCGAAGGTCATGTTCCAGTATGTATCTTTTAATTCTTTCCACTGCTTCCTCTTGCCATTTTGTCATTGTAATCCCTCCGGTTATTTTTTCGGGCATTGCCCGTCGTCTGACTCAATCATACTACCAATCTTAAATTTTGTCAATATATTTTTATAATTTTGTTTAATTATCATTTTACTTCTTGCAATTGGAGATATTCCTTCAGTGGGATTGCCATCAGATCCGCTGCGTGTTTTTGCGCTGCTCTTTTAGTTTTGCTGAAGGTCCCTAATACAGGGATCCAAGGGAAACCCGCTTTATGCGCATACCATAAACCTGATTTTTCGGCTTTGCTGATGGTGTAATATCTTTTCATTTTTCATTGCCTCCCTTATTCTTTTCTATTTTGGCCGGGCTTGTGACCGGCCTGCCGCATTACCGGCGGGTAAATCCCGCCGTCACTCTGCGTTAGTTTTTAGTAACCGTGTATTCGGTCCAGTTACAGGCGTTGGACTCGTCCTCACACCAACCATTACAACCATCGACAACACATCGGCCATCCCGGCCTGTTTTATGGTCCTCCCAGCCGGGAACCGTATTCCACTCGACCGTGTATTTATTTCCGTCCTCGTCAATGGCGGCGGCCAGGTAAACAATGCGATCGCATTTGTTCTCGGCGGAGGCCTGTTGGATGAGATAGAGTTTTTTTCCATCGTGCTCAATTGTCCCTAAAACTTTTGTCCCTAAAACTTTCATTGTGTAATTCCTCCTTATGGGTTTTATGATTTGTTTTATGCAACCTGTCCGGGCTTGTGACCGGACTGCCGCATTACCGGGGCACGCGGCCCCGTCACTCTGCGTAATAATCCAGTATCCAGCATGCCTCCATTAACCCTCTGCAATAGCCAAAGAGATATTCTTCTTTTTGGATATATTCTTCCTTGTCGCACATGCGCGGGTCTTTGTTGTACTGCTCCCGTAACCTATAGAGTTTTTCTAACGTCTCGTCGTGTTTCTTTTGTATTGCGGCAATGATTTCCTGAATGATTTCCTGTTTATTCACCATTTGGGTTCCTCCCTTTTTGTTTTCGTTCTTTCTATTATCATTTATTCTTTTTTATGATATAAATGCATCTATATGGATGATATTCGTGTCTCTTGCTGATGGTATATTGAGGATATCTATACAGTCTTGCAACGTCCATTTCTAAGACGGTTTTTGATGAATATAACGTTAACTCTATTGTGTTTTTGTCTATCTTTTTAAAATAGTATTCTTTTGTTTTAGGTTTGTATAGTTTTCCCTTGATTTCGCTAATTGTCAACATTTTTCATAGCCTCCCTTTTGTTATTCCGGGCATTGCCCGTTGCTTGTCTCAATCATACCACCGAAGTAATACTTTGTCAATACATTTTTTTAACGAATTTAGCTGGCATTTTATAATTGTTAACATTATGTTCGATTGTGTTCGATCGGGAACTGGATACAAATCGAATACAGATTGAATATGATATTCCAGCTTATCCGTGCTATATTTATATTGTAGGGACCGGATCGCGGGGACCGGATCGCGGGAACCGGATGGTGTGAACCGGATCGTGTGAACCGGATCGTGGGACGCGGAACTGACCGCCTGAAACATTGTTTCAGGCGGCTTTTGTTTGGAGGTGAAAATATGGCACAAAAGTCCACAAAATACGAACCTACGCCGTGTGAGCAGCGGATACTAGAAGTCCTGCTAAACCCGGAAAACAGGGATAAAACGGTTAAGGAAAAATGCAGAATAGCTGAAGTAGACCGTAAAACCTACTACAAGGCGTTCAAAAAACCGGAATTTGCCGACCTGGTCAAGGATGAGTCCCGACAGCTGGTCCTGGCGGCCGTATTGCCAATAATACACACTTTTATCAAAAAGGGCAAAAAAGGCAGTTACCAACATGGCAAGGTAATCCTCGAGATGGCCGGCCTGTATCAAGAAAAGACGAAAACCGAGCTGCACGCCCCGAACGGCGGAATCGAAGTCAAGATAAATCTAATAGAGTGCGAGCGGCCCGGCGATGCTGTCGCAGGTGGGACTGATTGATGACAACAATCAATTTGGATATAACCATTACACCGTTACAAAAGCTGTTCATTCAATCCAAAGCATTTTTCACAATGTTTGGCGGAGCAGCCGGCGGCGGAAAATCTCATGGATTGCTGGTGAAGCATTTTTTGTATTGTTTGCAGTATCCTGGCGCAAAATGCCTCATTCTCCGGCGGACGTTTCCGGAGCTCCAGCGGTCCATCATCCGGCTCAGCCTTGAGATGATACCTAGGGCCCTGGGACGATACAACGAGAGCAAACATATTTGGTATTTTGCTAATGGTTCAACTTTGGAATTCGGGTACTGCGAGTCTGAAAACGATGTGACCAAATACCAATCAGCGGAGTATGACCGTATAGGATTTGATGAGTCAACCCATTTCAGCGAGTATCAAATAACGTACATGGTCAGCCGTTGCCGTGGTGCAAACAACCATCCAAAAGGCATCGACCTGGCGACAAACCCTGGAAACATTGGCCACGTATGGCACAAACAGACGTTTATTGACGGACACAAACCGTATGAGATGTGGACGGACGATGACGGGCTCACGTATTTATTTATTCCGGCAAAAGTCAAAGACAATCCGTACTTGCTGGATAAAGACCCTGACTATATTCGGCGGCTCAAAAAGCTGCCGGACGCGGACCGGAGAATGTTGGAGGAAGGGGATTGGGATATATTTGCCGGACAATATTTTTCCTGCTGGCGGCGAGATGTACACGTTATACAACCGATCGAGATTCCGCATTGGTGGACTAGATTTCGGTCTCTTGATTACGGCTTGGACTGTACTGCGTGTTACGATTGGGCCGTTGATGGATCCGGTACGTGTTATATCGTCAAAGAGCTATACAAGCCTGACCTTACATTGAGTCAGGCCGCAAAAGAGATATTGGCGTGGAGTGATCCAAACGTCAATTACGCCTACACCGTTGCAAGCCCGGACCTGTGGAACCGGCGGCAGACCAATCCGCACCGGCCCGAAACCGGTATGAGTGGCGTGGAGATTATGCAGGCAGAGGGATTGTATGGATTGATAAAAGCGGACAACCGCCGAATCCAAGGATGGCAGGCATTGCACGAG
>JAKOTQ010000022.1 GCA_029776205.1 Bacillota bacterium
TTAGCATGAATAAGAGGTTCTCGGTAAGAACGAAACAATTTCCTATGCAGTTTTCAGGGTGCAAATCCTGTGAATTTAATGAAAAATGAATCAATTTTCCTGGTGATGATAGCGAGGGGGAACCACCCGTTCCCATTCCGAACACGGCAGTTAAGCCCCTCTGCGCTGATGGTACTTGTCGGGCGACCGGCTGGGAGAGTAAGGCGTCGCCAGGATTAATTTTTAAGAAGGCTTTGAGGAAACTCGAGGCCTTCGTTGTTTTTATGGCTGGGAATCGTAAGGCTCGGCTATTGGACCATCCGGGTCGCCGAGCCCTGACGCCGTCCGGGCGTCACGGGCCTCGCCAGGATTAATTTTTAAGAAGGCTTTGAGGAAACTTGAGGCCTTCGTTGTTTTTATGGCTGGGAGTCGTAAGGCTCGGCTATTGGACCATCCGGGTCGCCGAGCCCTGACGCCGTCCGGGCGTCACGGGCGATAATCAATATTATTTCTAAGAAGGTAATTATGAAAAAATAAGAAAATTTAGTAATGAGTTATGTATGAAAGGAATACGGGCTCTTTCTTAATAGAATAGCAACTCATGTCTTAGGATAAAAACTCGAGGATCAATTAATCTGTAAATATTAACTATACACTTTATATTTATGAAATGAATTATAGGCTAAGAACACGATTTATTAAAACTGTACATTTGGTTCAGTTCATTTTGTTCGTATGTTCCATAATATAGCTACTGAGGACTAGATATCCTTACTGAAGGAGGAAAGCAATATGAGTTATGGCTATAACGGAACAGCAACGAAGCCGTATATCAAAACCAAAACTGAACGGATAAAAACATTAAAAGTGATAGGAGAAAAAGTTGGGCAAGTTGTTGTAGAAAATTCTGTTCCGATTAATGCGATTAAAATCGATCGGATCAATGCTGAACTGAAAGAGACCACAGATCACATTTTTAAAAATAAGGTCGTAAAACAAGGAATCATTCACAAGCAAATTTTCTATGTTGATCCGGATAATGTGGTACGACATACGAGTGAAGATATTCCGTTTATGCTGACTGTTGATATTCCGGGTGTTTGCCCTGACAACCCGTATTTAGATGTGCAAAATTATCTGTTAGATATCGATGTTGACTATACATTGAATCCGCCCTGCTCCCCTGGAGAACCGGCTACCTTGATTCAAAAAGTAGTTGCTCATATTTTGGTTAAAGTTTCCGAATGGGTTCAACTGGATGTTATTACAAAAGTGGATATCTTCCCGAAGATTAATTCAACGACAGCTTGTTTCTATAAATCCGGATATAAAATGTAACAAAAAAGGCCGAAAGGCCTTTTATTTTTTATTGGGGAGGGATATATCCGGCCTTGTAGAAAATTATATAAAAGTCATTGTAAATGGAATGGTTGAAATGAAGAAAGGAATTATACAAGTTTATACCGGGGATGGGAAAGGAAAGACAACTGCTGCAATAGGATTAGCTGTAAGAGCTGTTGGTCAAGGTTTACGGGCCGTTGTTTACCAGTTTTTAAAAACCAGGGATTATTCCGGTGAATATAAAGCATTTATTGGATGGGAGAAGGCTCCGGAGATTATCCCGTTGGGAAATGGCCAACTTATCATGAAACGGCAGCCAACAGAAGAAGAATGTCGACAAGTTAGAGAAGGATGGCATCAGATCACAAAAACATTGTTTTCCGCTAAGTATGATTTGGTTGTCATCGATGAGTTGAGTCATGTGATCAATTTAGGTATGCTTGACTGCGATGAAGTACTACAGGTTATTACGGAGAAACCTAATGAAGTGGAATTGGTTTTAACCGGGCGGAATATGCATCCGGAAATCATTCGTTGTGCGGATTTGGTTACTGAGATGAAGGCATTAAAGCATCCTTACGATACTGGTCTACTTAGCCGTAAAGGTATTGAATATTAATGCATTGGGAAAGGTATGGTCATGACACGAGAACCAGGACGACTCTATTTAGTTGCTACACCTATTGGAAATTTAGAGGATATTACTCTTCGGGCTCTGCGGATATTGAAAGAGGCTGATGTGATCGCTGCGGAAGATACCAGGCACACTATAAAATTATTAAATCATTATGAGATTAAAAAGAAGATGATCAGTTATCATCAGCATAATGAGCGGGAACAATCAGAACGTCTCATTCAACGAATGCTTCAGGGAGAAAATATTGCGTTGGTATCAGATGCAGGTATGCCGGGAATATCCGACCCGGGAACCTTTTTAGTTGCAGAAGCGATTCGTTCGGGGATTACCGTCGTTCCGATTCCAGGACCTTCAGCTGTTATCTCTGCCTTGTCTGCTTCAGGATTAGACACATCGTTGTTTATGTTTGTCGGTTTTTTACCAAGGAAAAAATCTGAACAGGTACAACGCTTAAGACAAATCGAAATGTTCCATGGCACGCTGGTCTTCTATGAATCCCCTCATCGTATCGAAACTACACTAAAAGTTTTACGAGAGGTTTTGGGAAACCGGCAGGCCGTTATCGCTCGTGAGTTGACCAAAGTTCATGAAGAATTTGTACGGGGAGAACTTGACAGTCTACTGGCAAGAGTTGCCGTTTATCCGAACATTGGAGAGTTTACAATTTTGGTGTCAGGTTTAAACGATAATATTCGACAAATTACGACAACAAAGAATGACATAGAAGATATTGAGGTCCTATTTGAACGGATGCAAGGAGAGGGCTCAAGCTTAAAAGAGGAGTTGAAAGTAATTGCTCAAAAAACCGGTAAACCTGTTAAGCAGATTTACCGGTTGTATTTGGAACGTCGAAAAAAACAATAGTAATTAGCATGCACCTTTCATGGATTCTAAGCATGATTTACAGATGTTTTTTTCTTTAAAGTTTCTGATACCTTCAGCATTTCCGCAGAAGATGCAAGCAGGTTCGTATTTTTTAAGGATGATTTTTTCTCCATCGACATAAATCTCAAGAGCATCCTTTTCATCAATCTGAAGAGTGCGCCGTAATTCGATGGGTATAACCACCCGACCCAGCTCGTCTACTTTTCTAACAATACCTGTTGATTTCATCATGTGTTATGAGCCCCCTTTCGTTAAAATTCGACAATCACAAGTAACATTATACCTAAAATTACATAGAAAGTCAATTTAATCCATAATTGTTTTCGTTAAATATTTTAATGATTTTATTTGGTTTTTTTAAATATATCAGTATAGTTATCGATATCCGAAGGGAATTTATTTAGTGGGAAACCGCAAAAAAATGACGGATTTTACAAAAAATTAACAGTTGATAATATCCGTTTTAACCTTCTTGAATATCAAAAATTCGACAGAAAGTTCGACAGGGACTTTACTTGACAAAAAAACGGATAGCGCATATATTTATAAGAAATCGGTAAATTCTATTTGAAAGACGATGAAGGAAAGAGTACCTGTTAGGATTGGTTTCAGAGAACCGGGGAATGGTGAGAGCCTGGTCCATACTGGTAGGGAAGATGGTTCCGGAGTTGTCGGCTTGAGGCTAGTGGTTGGAATTGCCGCTTGTGCTTAGAGTCGAACGCGTCGTTCCCGTTACGAACTTGAGTCTTCTTTCGGAGGTGTTGTTATTTTAAGTTAGCCGAAAGAAGTGAATTGGGGTGGTACCACGAAGGCATACCTCTCGTCCCCTACGGAACGAGGGGTTTTTTATTTTAAAGTTTCAAGATGGAGGTAAGTTCGATGGGAAAATTCTATATTACAACACCCATTTATTACCCGAGTGACAATTTGCATATCGGGCATGCCTATACTACGGTGGTTGCTGACGCATTGGCCAGGTATCATCGGTTAATCGGGGATGATGTTCGGTTTTTAACCGGTACGGATGAGCATGGTCAAAAGATTCAACGGCGGGCTGAGGCTGCCGGTGTCTCACCTCAGGTGTTTGTAGACAATATTGTTAATAACATTCATGAGCTGTGGAAACGGTTTAAAATCAGTCATGATGATTTTATCCGGACAACAGAAGAACGGCATGAAAAGACCGTACAGTATATCTTTGAGTATCTCTATCAAAAAGGCGATATCTACAAAAGCGAATACGAAGGGCTTTATTGTACACCCTGTGAGGCTTTCTGGACCGAACGGCAGTTGAAAGATGGAAAATGTCCCGACTGCGGCCGGGATGTGGAATTGGTTAAAGAAGAGAGCTACTTCTTTAGATTATCCAAATATGCAGACCGTTTAATGGAATATATCGAAAGTCATCCTGAATTTATCCAGCCAGTATCGCGGAAAAATGAAATGATCAATAATTTCCTCAAGCCGGGGCTGGAAGATTTATGCGTTTCCCGGACGACGTTTAACTGGGGGATCCAAGTTCCCTTTGATCCCAAACATGTTGTCTATGTGTGGTTGGATGCTTTGTCCAATTATATTTCGGCTTTAGGCTATCCACATGATCGGGAACTTTTTGATCGGTATTGGCCGGCGGATCTTCATTTAGTAGGTAAGGAAATTGTCCGTTTCCATACTATCATCTGGCCGATAATTTTGATGGCGTTGGATTTGCCCCTTCCAAAGCAAGTTTTTGGCCATGGCTGGTTGGTGTTGGAAAGTGGGAAAATGTCGAAATCCAAAGGGAATGTGATCGATCCGGTGGTGCTCATCGATAAATATGGGTTGGATGCCATTCGGTATTACTTATTACGGGAGATCCCCTTTGGTTCGGATGGTTTTTATTCAGAGGACGCGCTGATTCTCCGCATTAATACGGACTTAGCCAATGATTTGGGAAATTTACTCCACCGGACTTTATCGATGATCGAGAAGTTTACCGGCGGTGTTATTCCGGCGCCTGGTACCTATCAAGATTTGGATCGCCAGGTGATCAGCCTTGCGGAGGATTGTATCACAGCAGTGAAACAGTCCATGGAAAACCTTGAAGTTAGCGCGGCATTGGCTCATATTTTCAAGATTGTCAGCCGGGCCAATAAATATATTGATGAAGCTGCTCCGTGGGCATTGGCTAAACAACCTGATCAGAAAGAACGGCTCCATACTGTCTTATATACCATGGCAGAATCCCTGCGGTTGGTCGCTGTTTTATTGCAACCCTTCATGGTAGAAACTCCAGCTAAAATTTGGGATCAATTAGGGATTCAACAGTCCCTTGCAGAAGTTGATTTTGCAGAAGGAATGACGTGGGGCTGGCTGAAATCCGGAATCCAGGTGAAGAAGGGAAATCCCATTTTCCCGCGGATTGAGGAAGAGAAGCCGGAAAACAAAGGGAAAGAAGAAAACAAAGTGAAAGAAGTGAAAGCAGTGGAAGAAGCTAAAGCGGTTCAGAAAGATGAAGGATTAATTTCCATTGATGATTTTGCCAAAATCGACTTGCGGGTGGCTAAAGTCCTGGAAGCCGAGAGAGTTGAAGGGTCTGATAAATTATTGAAATTAATGGTTGAGGTCGGAACAGAAAAACGTCAGATTGTCGCCGGGATTGCCCAGTATTATCGGCCTGAAGATATGGTTGGCAAGGAAATTGTGGTGGTGGCTAACTTAAAGCCGGCCAAATTACGGGGAGTTTTGTCCGAGGGAATGTTACTGGCGGCTTCGGTTGATAATAAACTCACTGTTATTCGTCCGGAATCTGAAATTGGCAGTGGGGCTAAGGTTCGCTGATGTGGTTTGACAGTCATTGTCATCTTAATGATGAAGCTTTTCAGAATGATTTATCAGCAGTGCTTGATCAGGCACGTCAGGCCGGAGTATCCGGAATGATGGTGGTGGGCTATGATCTGCCCTCTTCTATTCGTGCCATTGAACTGGCTCATGCATATGATATACTTTGGGCATCAGTTGGGATCCATCCTCATGATGCCAAAATTTGGGGCCCGGTGGTGAGACGTGAAATCGAACTCCTCCTGAAGGATTCGAAGGTGATGGCTTTAGGCGAGATTGGACTGGATTATCATTATGATTACTCGCCGCGAGACGATCAACGTCGGGCCTTTCGGGAACAGTTGGAATTAGCTGATGAATATAGGAAACCGGTGATTATTCATAACCGGGAAGCCCATGGGGATACGTTGCAAATCTTATCGGAAGTGGGCGTTGGAGAGGCTGGAGGTGTGATGCACTGTTTCTCCGGAAGTAAAGAAACGGCGGCTGCTTGTATAAAGCAAGGTTTATACATTTCTTTTGCTGGTCCTTTAACATTTAAGAATGCCAAAAATCTTGCTGAGGTTGCTGTTGAAGTTCCCTTAGATCGGATTTTAATTGAAACAGATGCCCCCTATCTGACACCTCATCCTTTTCGGGGAGAACGCAACCATCCGGGGTTGGTGCCGTTGGTTGGCCAAAAGTTAGCGGAATTAAAGAATGAGACGGTTGAAGCAGTGATGGAGATAACTTCTCGTAATAGCCGGAACCTATTTAAACTGGATGTGGTTGAGTGTGAAACGGATGAAAAATAAGTCCCATCCGAAGGGGATGGTTATTGCTTATCAGGTTGATGGCGGTTTGTATTTAAATATTACCAACCGATGTACCAATGATTGTTTATTTTGTATTCGTAATAACGAAACGGGAATGGGGTATAACCTATGGCTGGAGAGGGAACCGACCGTCAAAGAGATCGAAGAGGCGATCGGGGATCCCTCGCCCTATGCCGAAGTGGTATTTTGCGGATACGGGGAGCCATTACTCCGCGGAGATGTCGTGATTGAAGTGGCCCGGTGGCTAAAAACTCATCATGCCAAGAAAATTCGGATCAATACTAACGGTTTGGCTGATTTATTTTTGAATTATGATATCGTTCCCTTGATGAAAGGTTTGATCGATACCATTTCTATCAGCCTAAACGCTCATAATGCTGAGGAATATCAGAAAATTTCCCAGAGCTGTTTTGGGGAACGGGCCTACGAAGCATTGCTCGGTTTTACGAAACGATGCCGGGAAGTTATACCTGAGGTGATTTTATCGGTGGTGGACTACCCCGGGGTTGATGTGGATAAGGCCAGGGCCGTTGCAGCCAGTTTAGGCGTTCAATTCCGAAACCGTCACTATCTCAGTGACTAAGAACTTGAATTCGCCAGGGAGGATTTTTATATTTTCTTGGCGAATTTATTATTTTAAGGTATTTTTTTGTTTGGAGAGATTGGAATGAAGGTAAGTCGATTTGCAAAGAAGCCATCTTTGCCTGTCATTATAGCCTGCAGTGTGTTTATTATAGTGTCATGTTTTGCTTACTTTTTGGCGTTAGATCGGGTTCAGCTTCAAGTGGATGGGAAAACACTTACGTTTAGAACCATTAAACCAACTGTGAAGGCAGTATTAGCCGAACGTAAAATATTATTAAATCCGGGAGATATGGTAGTTCCGGATGTGAATACTCCTATCACTGAAAATCTACATATTCAGGTAACCCGGGCCTTTCCGGTGTTCATTAAAACAGCTAACGGTAAATTTGAGTATTATACGGTGGAACGATCGGTTCGGGATGTTTTGCTCTCGGCGAACGTGGCCTTTGATGAAGATGATCGGATTTCTCCGGGTTTGGATCAAGTGGTGAAGGCCAACCAAGAGATTGAAGTCGTCGATGTTTCCTCGAAAGTTTTAACAACCGTCGTTCCGTTGAAGGCTGCTACCGAGTATCGCCGCGATACAAATTTGGAAAAGGGTACGCAAAAAGTTATTCAACAAGGCGAAGACGGATTGGCGGAACGCCAGATAAAAGTGGTTTATGAGAATGGGCGGGAAAAGAAGCGAATTGTTATAGCTGAGAAAATCCTTAAACCCCGTGTCAATACGATTATAGCTCTGGGAATTAAACCGATTATCCGGGTTTTGGAGACTTCTCGGGGTAGTTATCGGTATTATGATGTCAAAGTGATGGATGCAACAGCGTATTCGCCGGGGCCTGAGAGTTGCGGTGTATATGCCAAATACGGCCGGACGTACACCGGAAAAAAGGCAGGATTCGGTTTGGTGGCTGTAGATCCGCGGGTTATTAAATTAGGAACCAAGCTTTATATCGAGGGGTACGGATTGGCAGAGGCCGCTGATATCGGAGCAGCGATTAAAGGTAACCGGATTGATCTTTGCTTTGAAACTTACCGGGAAGCGATTATGTTTGGCCGGAAAAAAGTTAAAGTATATATTTTATCGGAATAAACGAAGCGGGTATAAACCCGCTCTATTTATATTTCTTAAGTGTAAAAATTTTACATAACGTTATCAATTTTGCAATGATATTTAAATGGAACCGCTGATGACTCTGTGATAAATTAATTACACCAAACTTTTTTTACTCCCTCCTTTTTGTATTATATAGGGTGAGGTTCGTCTACATAACTCACCTAAAAGCCGAGTAAGCGAGGGCATTATACTCGCTGATGATGTAGAAACAGCGTTTTATGCGCTGACGTGAAAACTGCTAATTGTTTAGCAGTTTATTTTTTTATCTCAGCCAGCTCCAAGGTAAATTAGATTTAGAGATGGATATTTAAAGCGGAGCAAACATCTGTCAGTTTTTTAGACCAGGCTCGTTCGGCTGCGGGATCGGGATCGACTTCTCCTGCATAGTGCAAGCCTACGGCAATACCGGTTTCGGTTTCTATCCAAATCGAACCAGAGTCGCCGGGGGCGCTTAATTCCTGGAAGTTCTGGGGATCGGTTTCGAGTGGGACTACGGTAAATTCATCGAGGCTGACTCCATCGATGAGGCCTTGGGTGATTCCGGTTGTTAGTCCGGATTTAGAAACTTCCATACCAATTAGGGGTTCACCTGGACCGGTGGGAGGATGGAAATCAAGATCTAGAATATCCGGGCTCCATTGCCGGGAATGATTGAGGGTAAAAACAGCACAGTCACATGTCTCATCACAACGAAGCAGATGGCCGATAATATCCTCCTTAAGGCCGGATGCGGGTTGGGTCACTGCATCGCCCAACTGGCCTGAATCGCCGACCAGCACATGATAATTCGTCAGACCCAGCGGTTGACCGGTTTCGTTGTCGAATACGATCTTTCCTAGTGTACCCATGGATCGAAACCGGGGGTTACGGATGGCAACACCGCCGATAAGCGGATCAAACCGGATATTACGGCGTTCGATATGACTACGTTGCTGCATTTCCGGATGGCTTTCGATTACATCGACCGGAATATGGTCGAGATTTTCGGGTAAAATCTGAGAGGGAGTCAGGGAATGCAAGGGTTGCTTTTGATGAACATGCACACGGATGGCCAGGGTCGAAAGGCGTTGCCCTCCGGTATATTTGTATCCGACATCGACATAGTGTACACCCTGATAGGTGGAGATAAACGGGATGTAATACCGGAGCATTTGCAATAAACTATTTTGAATAGCCGGATGTATCTTGCTCATGGGAACTCCTTTAAAACAGTATTTTGGTAATATAGCTTACTAATCTATTGGCAAGAATGTTCCGTAATTTACTGTTTTAAAGAAAATTTATAAGAAAAACCCGCTTCGCAGGAAGCGGGTAATTTAGGGCTGCTTTGTGATGACGCAGGGTCCCAACAGATCCGGTCCGGTGTGGGCGGCAATCACCGGCGACAGTTTTATTAATTTGACCGGGACTTCCGCTACTTCTTCAAGGGACTTGGCAAATTCGGCAGCTTCTTCCAAGTTGTCACCGTAGTGGAGTGCGATTTGTTCGATGCCTAAGGGCTTTCGTTCGACAATCAGTTCCAATAACCGTGTTCGAGCAGCCTTCAATGTTCGGATCTTTTCAAAGGCAACCATTTTTCCGTTTTCATCAAACCAGATGATCGGTTTGACCTGAATAATGGAGCCGATGAGAGCTTGGGCACCATTGAGACGTCCGCCTTCATAAAGATAGCGGAGAGATTCAACCATAAAATAAACCTTTGTTATTCGATATGAGAAACGATTTCTGCACGGCTACAGCCAGCTGCGGCCATTTCTGCAGCTGTAATAGCCAAATTGGCTTGGCCATATCCGCTTTGGAGAGAGTCGATGATTGAGATTTTATCGGTGTCGAGCATTTGGGCGGCAATACCTGCTGAATTAATGGTACCGGATATTCCTCCTGAAAGCGTAATACAGATGATTTCGTCGCCTGCTTCGATGGCCGGTTTAAAAACTTCCAAAAAGCTGTTCGGATCGGGTTGGGAAGTGGTGAATTTCACTCCGGCCCGTTGTTGAGCATAAAACTGTTCGTAAGTTATTTCATAGACTTCTTTTTGAGCCGCTCCATTACTGCAGATATAGAGTGGAACTGCAGCTATTCCGTATTTTTGATAATCGTCCAGTGTTAAAGAAGCAGTAGTATCAGTAACAATTTTAATCATTGGAAACCTCCTGAAATATTGATATATATATTCGAGAGAAGGAAAGGGAATTCCTTTGCTGAATTTTATATCGGTTTCTTATTTTATTTAGTCATTTACCATTAACTGAAAGGAAAGTGAAGTTAATGCAACAGTATTTAGCGGAGTTTAAACGTTTTTTATATCGTGAATTAATTCCGGTAACCAAGGGTACCATTATTTTAAATATTGCTGTTTTTCTAGTGACTTTATTCACTCCGATTGTCGGGGTTCAGGCTGAAGGTTGGCTTTGGCTTAATCCGTTGAATGTACTGGGATATCCATGGACGATCCTGACTTATGCTTTGGTCAATGATTTGCTTTCAGTGATTTTTGGGGCTTTATGGTTGTGGCTGGTCGGAGCAGGACTGGAACGGATGTGGGGAAGCACACGGTATGGATGGTTCTTGGTCATGGTGACCGGAGTAACTGGTTTGGCTATGGCTATAATAGGTTTTTGGTTGAAGGTGGCAGTACCTGTTTTTGGAATTTGGCTTCCATTGGTTGGGGTTACTTGGGCCTGGGCGCGGCTCGATCCTCATCGGGAACTGTTGTTTTGGGGTATTGTTCCAGTGAAAGCCCGTTGGTTGGCCTGGATTCATACAGTGTTAGTTTTTGCTACATATGCCCGGATTCATATATTGTTTGGGATTGCCGGTATTATCGGTATTTTTCTGGCTAATCTTAATTGGGGAAAAGGACGAAGGTCTACCCGTGGTGTTGGCGATAACTCAAAACGGTTGCGCCGGAGTCGGCTGAGAGTGATCAAATAACCTGTTTCGAGGGGGCTTTCGATGTCATATTGGTTATTAAAAACCGAACCAGAAAGCTTTAGCTATGACGATCTGGTACGGTTCGGCCGGGAACGATGGAACGGTGTAAGAAATTATAGGGCGTTAAAAAATATGCGCCAGATCCATCCCGGAGACCAGGCGTTTATTTATCATACCGGAAAAGAAAAAGCTATTGTCGGGGTTGGGCAAGTAGTGTCCGAACCTTATCCTGATCCGGACGAAACGGATAGTCGCTATATTGTTATTGATGTAGCACCTGGTTACCGGCTAAATCGGCCGGTGACATTGAAGGAAATTAAAGCGGATCCGACATTTCATGAATGGGCGTTGGTTACTCAGCCCCGTTTATCGGTGATGCCGGTGACACCGGAACATTGGGCGAGGGTACATGCGATGGCGGCAATCAATTATTAGAGGATATTCCCATCCTCCATACTATAATAATTTAACCGAAAAATTTTTAGGAAACCTTTCTTCATATGGATGAAAGGTTTTTTGATTTTTAGGAAATTCTATGAAAAAAGGAAAAGTTGGGATCGGATGGAAAACAAGCTGAATGATCTGACAGGAGCAGAATGGCTTTATTGGACCAATACCATATATGAAACGAACTTTCCGCCGGATGAAACCCATAGCTATCGTAAAATCCACGGTGCAATGAAACCGCCGGAACTAATGGCGGATATTGTACGGTTTTTTACGAAAAAGGGAGAAGTGGTGCTAGATCCCTTCGCCGGGGTGGGTGGAACCTTATTAGGAAGCATGATGGTAGGAAGGAAAGCGGTTGGCATTGAACTCAATCCCGCCTGGGTCGAGCGCTACCATTTTATTTTAAACCATTATCATATTTCCGGAGGAAAGTGGGTTGTTCAATCCGGGGAAAGTAGGAACCATGAAACAATACCAGTAATGATTCAGGGGGATTGTGTTGAGGTAATGAAAGGTTTTGATGACCAATCCTTTGCTGCAATTATTACAGATCCTCCTTATGGGTGCTATCATGGGGTTCGGGGGTTTCGTAAGGAAACTAATTTTAATATGTTTAATGATGGTGATTCCCGGGATTTCGGTAATTCTGAAGATTATGACATTTTTTTTGAGCGGATTCGGATGTTTGGGCAGGAGGCTTTTCGGTTGCTTCAAGAAGGCCGTTATTTGGTATTGCTTATTGGAGATCGCTACCACAATGGCGAATATTTTCCCCTCAGTTACCATGTGGCATATCAGTTACGTCAAACGGGGTTTAAATGGAAAGGAATACGGATTTGGTGGAATAAAGCTACCCAACGTCCACTGAGGCCTTATGCGGTAAAAAGTTGTTTTATCCCGAATATCACCCACCAAAATATCCTGATTATGCGGAAAGAGTCATCAAAACCCAAATAAACCGGTTTCAGGTTCTTGGCAATAAGCTTTGAACGTGCTATAATAATAAAGCAGTTTCCTTTAAGGGCCTGTGGCTCAGTTGGGAGAGCGCTGCGTTCGCATCGCAGAGGTCAGGGGTTCGATTCCCCTCAGGTCCACCATCGTATCCCTTGGCTGTTCCGATTCTTCGGAAACGGCCTTTTTTGTTGTTTGGGGAATCCGCAATTCAACGTCAATCGTGTGTTCTCCAAGCACCACCCTTTCTACATACACTTCGATCAGGCGTTTACAAGCGATTTCATTCGTCCTGTCATTAAGTATATTCTTATTGATGGCTAAATAGTGAATGATTTTTTCTTTGGTAAGCGACTCAATTTTGGTTGATTGCAGATCCTGCAAGCGTTGTTCGAGAACTTCTTTTTCCTTTCCAAGAGCGTTCAGCCGCGGTCCGGCGATCATGGCATCCAGTGCGCCGGTTTCGAGAACTTCAAAGAGCTTGTCCATTTTCTTTTTGACGTCAGCTAATTCATTTTCGATGTGCTTTATGTCGTTTGCGGTATCTGTATTTTGTTGAGCATATTTTTTAAGGATTGCTTCGGCAATTTGGTCGTAATTGGCAACGTCAAATAATTCCTCAATTTTGTCCAACACAAAATCTTCGAGAACTTCCTTTTGGATTCCCGGATTCGGGCATCCATTTTTTTTACGATTGGTACAAACATACTGCAAATATCTTTTTCCATTCTGATGTTTTGCACCTAGTGAATTACCATGGCATGTCCCACCACAGATTCCACAAATTAACTTTCCGGTTAATAAATATGTCATTTCGCCTTTTCTCCTTCGGACAGAGTTTTGTTTTTTCCGTTTTTCCATGATTTTCTGGACAGTATCCCATACTGCCTGCTCAACGATGGCCGGGACCCCGGCTTCTGATTCCCAAGGTTCGTATTTGGAATATCGCCCTACGACGTATTTTCCACAATATTTTGGATTTTTAAGCAGATCGTGGATAGATATTTTGGTATATGGCTTTCCGGATTTGGTCCTGGCACCTGCTTCAAACATATATTTTTCGATAGAGGCATAGGTTTCACCTTCGATAACCATCTGGAAAACCCGGCGCACAATAGCAGCTTCGTGTTCAACGATTACATACTTTTTCGTGGCCGGATCGACTGCATATCCCAGTGGAGGAACACCGCCACGGTGGAGGCCGGCCAAAGCGTTCTCTTTCATGCCTTTTCGAACCTCTCTGGAAAGGTTTTCCGAATAGTATTGAGCCATACCAACCATAAGCTGTTCCATGATGATTCCTTCCGGACCATCTGGCAACGGTTGATCAACGTAGATGATTTTAGTTTTGAGTTCGTTTTTACGGATATAGTGTTTCAGCCGAGCCAAATCATAGTGATTTCTGGTTCCACGGTCCAATTTGTGGAATAGAATGTAGTCAACCTTGACCCGGCGGTTATTTATGTCCGAAAGCATTTGTTCAAACGCCGGCCGCTCCGAATCAGCAAAAACCGATGCCGATTTAGCCTCGTCGATATATTCCTTAATTATGTTAATGTTGTTTTTTTCGGCATATTCACGAATAGCCCGGAGCTGAGCCATGATTGATTCTTCCCGTTGATTGTCAGAGCTGTAACGAGCATATGCGATGGCGGTGGATTGCATAAATTCAGTCATGGATGTTTCAACCTCTCCTAATTTCTAAATACGCTGCTATGGCCATTCCCAGACCACCAAGCAGGAAAAATAACGCTAAGGCCAAGGCTTCGCCTTTGGTATATCCATCGGCAATAGTTTGGCGGTAATTAATAATGATCCAACGAATATACCAGGTGGCCACAGCTAAGCTTATTCCTCCTGATATAATTGTTCCCACTATCTTCATTAAAGCTCACCTCTTTATAAATCATCCAAACATATCGCCGGATATTCTTCGCTGGAGGCGGCGGTTTCGTAGATTCCGGTCAGACCAAGATTCATCAAACGTACTTCCAGGCTCTTTTCCGATACGCAGCAAGCAATTTTCAAATATTCAAATCCATGGGAATAATGGCTAAAAATAAAATCGGCTGGCATCAATAATTCCTCTGCGAAGATGTTTGCTTCACGGTCCAAGGTATATATGAGACCCCGATTGGATTTGAGATTGCATTTTTTTAGATGACCCAGAACCACGTGGCCGAGTTCGTGGGCGATACTCCAGCGGATTTTACACATGGTGTGGTGAGTGTTTTTGTTCAGGAATACTATATTCCAGTTTCCGGCTGCGTATGTTACGGCGTCTTCGGTGTCATCTAAAAGCTCTGTTTCCCAGTATATTTTCATACGGTAGATTTCAATTAATTTAGGTAAATCGATTGGTAAAGATTTTGGTACTTGTTCAGCGACCTTCCTGGCCATCAGTTTCGCTTTCTGTGTCCGTTCCTTTCCGATTTCCCAAGACATCCCTGACATTCTCCCTTATTCGTTTTCGAGCATTTCGGCAATTTTTATGGCTTTTTTTGCCAGTTTTAATTTTCTCTCTAACTGTTCGGGAGGTAATTTGGACCAGGCCCGGCGTAGGGCTGGAATGAGAGTGGCTTCCAAATCATCAATATCAGCAGGAAAAATATCTGGAGATTCGGCAATTTGAAAATTGAACATCGGATCAGTTTCTGATATTTTCCAATCATCACTGAGTAAATAGTCAACAGTAACTCCAAGCACGTTGGCTATTTTTTTTATTGTTTCTGGTGGTGGCATATGGACTTCATTAATATAGCGAGACACAGTTATTTCATGAACGCCAATTTTTTCAGAGAGTTCTCGCTGTGTTATGCCCTTTTCTTCTAACAAGTATTTTATTTTACGTCCAATCATTTAGTTTAACCTCCGTGCTAATTATAACACCCATTAACCTGATTTGCTTATTTTTTATCACATATGATAAAAAATAGTTGACTTCTATGAACTCGGACATTATACTCCGTGGAAGTGTATGACGATCTTTGATATGGCTCAAAGTTATTAATTGTAAAGGAGAGAGCTTTCTAGCTCTCTCCTTTTTATCACATAGTGGGGGCAATCCGTTGATTCCGCAGGCCTTGCCGTTCAGTAGCGATGAAGCTGACAAAGAGGCGGCAAAAAAGGTGACGAACTTCCTTCTGGCCCACCGCGCGGAAGTCAATGAGGACCGTCAGGCGGCCGGAACGTCGATGCGTGAAGAAGTTATTGATTGGTTGTTCGTCACTGGCAATGCTTTCATTAAAGACTATTTTGATCCTAATGCCGGTGAAGCCGTGCCTGGATTACCGGAAGAAGAACAGCTTCGACGCGGGAAGATTCGGCCCGAGGTTATTCCGCCACAGTGTATGCTGGTGCCGAATGGTATTGCTAAAATGGATGATTTGCCTTGGATCGGCGAGCAGCGGGCGTTGCCTGTGGATTATATCTATGAAACCTATGGTGTTAAGGTTGACGCTGAGGAGAACCTGGAGGATGTCCGGAGAACAACGAACTACGGTACATCAAATCTCAACGGCGACGATAACCGGCTGAAAAACCATGCAGTGGTCTACGAATTTTATATCAGGCCGTCGGCAGAAAACGATTATCAAGGCCGTAAAATCGTTCGGACCAAGGACAAGATTCTCTATAACGGCGTATACGATGCCAAGCTGATGGCCCACCCGGAGTACCGGGAAACCGATTGGCACCCGTACAGTTATGCAGGATGGAGGCGTTGCCCGGGAAAATTCTGGCGGAAGTCGATGTTCGAGGAACTGATTCCGCTCCAGATAAAGCTC
>JAKOTQ010000023.1 GCA_029776205.1 Bacillota bacterium
GAAATGGAGATTTCGATGCAGTTGATGGAGATGGGGCTGAATTCGGTGCGGTTTATCACGAGAAATGGCTCCAAGAAGCGAATTATATACCTGGATCGGGAACGGTATCACATATTGATGCTTTTCAACCCGGAAAAGAAGTACGATTTCCCTCCGGATTTATGGCCGATTATGGCGAAGCAGTATTGGAGAGTTGAATAATAGTACTGGGGTTTCTATTTGCTCGCTTCGATTTTACGGGGTGAGCTTTTATTTTTGCTTATCTAGGATTCCAAAAAACATGACTATTTGTAAAAACTTCCTCTACGACTGCATTGTGATTTTTGGTATAATAAATATCGAACATATGTTTGGATTGAAAAAGGAGCCCGATTCATCATGACGATTCAGTTAATTGCTGCCGAAACCTTTACCGAACTGCAGTTGGCTTATGCCGGTGCCCAGATTATAGCCGGGTTTCCGTCTCCAGCCGAAGATTATTTGGAATCCGGTCTTGATCTCAATCAAGCGCTGATTAAACATCCCAGCGCTACGTTTTATGGCCGGGTAAAAGGTGAATCAATGCAGGAAGCCGGGGTTGAGGACGGGGATCTCTTAATTATCGATAAATCTCTCAATTATAAGGATCAGGCGCTGGCTGTATGTTGTTTAAATGGGGAATTTACCTTAAAGCGGATTAAAAAAGGGCCGGACGGAATTTGGCTGGTACCGGCCAACCGGGATTATCCGCCGATTCCTGTGGGAGAAGAAGACGATTTTACGGTTTGGGGAATTGTTACATATATCATCAAGAAGGTGTATTGATGTTCGCGCTGGTGGATTGTAATAATTTTTATGTTTCGTGTGAACGGGTGTTTAATCCGGCTTTGGCGGGGCGCCCGGTGGTGGTACTTTCTAACAATGATGGCTGCGTTGTTGCCCGATCGCCGGAAGCGAAAGCATTAGGCATTAAGATGGGGGAGCCGGCTTTTAAGCTAGACTCATTGTTTCATCAACACCAGGTAGCCGTTTGCTCGTCTAACTACCAGTTGTACGGCGATATGTCCCAACGGGTAATGAATACTTTAAGTCAATTTGCTCCGGAAATTGAGGTTTATTCTATTGATGAGGCTTTTCTCAATTGGGAAGGTGTTCCGGTGGATCTGGAATCCTTAGGCCACCAGATCCGGACTACGGTCAGAAAACATACCGGTATCCCGGTGAGTGTGGGGGTGGGTCCAACCAAAGTATTGGCGAAGATCGCCAATGATTATGCCAAAAAGGTCCCGGAAAATAACGGCGTATTTTTATTGGATAATCGGGAGAAAGTTGAAAAGTTATTGGCTCGTTTGGAGATCGGCGAAATTTGGGGAGTTGGTAGGAAACATGCAGCCCTTCTCAATCGATATGGCATCCAAACGGCCGCTGAATTTGTTAAGATGCCGGATAGTTGGATTCGTAAACATCTGACTATTGTAGGCTTGCGGCTCAAAGAAGAGCTCCAGGGAATTTCCTGTCTGCCGCTGGAATTAATGGCCCCTGCGAAAAAAGCCATCTGTACGTCGCGTTCTTTTGGAGAGTTCCAGACTGAATTGGAACCCCTTCGGGAGGCTGTGGCCACGTTTGCGGCTAAGTGCGGGTATAAACTTCGGAAGCAAAGAACTTGCGCCGGAGCTTTGATGGTGTTTTTGCAGACCAACCGGTTTAATTCGGATGAACCACAGTATAATCCCCATAATACGATGACTCTTCCGGTGGCCACTCACAGCGATTTGGAGTTGATTCACTATGCATTAGAGGCTTTGCAAAAGATTTATCGTCCAGGATATCGATATAAAAAAGCGGGTGTAATCGTTTCTGCCATCGTTCCTGAAGGGGAAGTTCAAGGCTCTCTCTTTGATACAGTGGATCGTTCCAAACATCGTCTATTAATGCAAACGATGGATCGGCTCAATGCCCGATACGGCCTTACTACTGTGAAGTCGGCGGCACAAGGCGGAGATAGCGGATGGGAGTTGCGTCGGGAAAAGCTGTCGCCTTGTTACACCACCCGGTGGAGCGATATTATTACGGTAAGAGTGTAGAAACAGGCTTATAGGAGGTCAAAGCTAAATGGAAGGTGAAGGAATGGAAGAGAATAAAGAGTATAACAAAGAGGGTTTAAATTTTTTAAAAAATAGAAATAAATAGAATTTTCGACAAATTATTGTATGGCACTGATGTAAAATGAAAATAGCGTTTAACTTGGTGAAATCTCTTTATTCAAAGGAGTGATGAAGATGATTGAACGAAAATCGCTAGAGGCTACGGTGCCGGATTCAGCCATTAAGGTGATGGAGCAAAAGGAATGGATGATTTACCGGTCACCGGATGGGGAAAATATTTATATTTATCCCGCCAGTTATCATCCGGGGATATTATGTTTGACGCGCAACGACTTGAAAAATTTGTTGGAAATGACCAACGTTAAATAGAGGATGATTTATGTATCATCATCCGCAAGAATACTATCGACTAAAATGCGGTTTATCATTTTATCGGCAACCTCAGAACCGGAAATGGGATAATTCCCTTTCGCAATCTTATATTTAATAATAGCAACTTTATCCGGTCGTATATCGGTTTCCTGAAGAACAGCCCTTTTGACTTTATTGACCATTTGGCGTTCGTCGAAAGATTCTGATCGATCGGTTGTAGATGAACACTCCTTTGCATCAGGGGTGTTCATTGTTTGTTCGAGATTTCGTGCTTTTAACACAGCATTGACTTGTGATGATGAAATAATCAAAGTAGTCCCTTCTTCGTCGTTGATTTTGGAAAATTAAAGGTTGAGAAGTTTTCATTATAATCATCGGCGAAGGTTAAGGGTGGATAAATGGTACTTTTGTCCTGTTTTTATCTTTGAATATGTTGCAGAATATCCACTGGAGCATAGTCGTCGGTTAAAATTGGAACGTCCTGGTAATAAACGTCGTTTCGCACCCGAGGGTCATCGACCAAGTCCTGGGCATAGGCGACGATGTTTTCAGTAACGATACCCTCTTCGGTTAGCTGCTTAGCTTGTTTTTTCCACCAGTCAGCCGACCGGTATTGGGAATCTTGGGTGGCGATGACGATGATATTGCGTTGAAAGGACTCATCGCCTCCGGACCATCCGTTAATCGGGAAGAGATAAACCTGGGGAAAGACTTGGTTCAAGGTTCGGGTAAATGCCCGTAAAAAACGGCTTTGGGGGCCGGAGACAGCACCGATAACATTGGAAATAACCACTCCGTCGGGGCTGAGCGTCTTTTTCACCTGACTTAAAAATTCCAGTGTGGTCAGATGGTAAGGGATGGCGTCCGAGTTATAAGCATCGATGACGATCATGTCGTAAGGGCGGCTTTTGCCTGCGGCGATAGCTTTGGCTTTCTCCCGGATAAACAACCGGCCATCCTGGGCCAGCGTTTTTAACCGTGGTGAACGGGGCAATTGAAAATAGCGATAAGCCACCTGGATAACTTCCGGATCGATCTCCACCGCATCCAATTGTTTAATGGAAGGATAATCGTTAAGAAAACGGCTGGGCGCAGAACCTCCTCCCAGTCCGATAAAGAGAACGGATTGAGGATCCGGTTTGGGGATTAACCCCAGGTGAAGGTAAGAGGTATATTCAAAGACCATTTCTAACGGATTGTCCAGGTCGATACCGCTTTGATAGGAGTTATCAAAATGAAGATAACGAATGGAACCCATTTGACGGACTGCCACATGATGGTACAATGTATCCCGTTCATAAAGGGTGGTTTCGCCAATATCTGTTGGACGGGGGAGTGAGCTCCACCACCAGCTGCCAACGAGAGTGGCTGTTAGTATGAGGGTAATGCCGAGCAATATCAGGAGAGTCTTTCGAATTGCCGGGGAAACAGTCGGTTGTTTGGATGAATATTGACTCCAGAAGGATAGGAAGGCCAATATAAAAAGAAGAGTACCCAGCATATGAAAGAGATGGCGGATGCCCATGGCCGGAATAAGAAAAAATGAGGTGGCCAGTGTGCCGATGATACTTCCAGCACTGGATATGGCGGATAACCGTCCGGCGGTATTTCCTAAAGTCGTTAAATTATTGCCGGCAAGCTTAATGCCATAGGGTGAAACCATCGCCAAAAGGACTCCGGGCAGGAAAAAGAAGCACCAAGCTGCCAGTAAGGAACCGGTACGCAAATCGTAACTGCTTAAATATTGGTTGGCTGCATTGGACCATAGCGGCAGGAACCCTACAGCGCAACCGGCAAGAAGCAGAATGATTCCCAAAGAGCCGATATAAGGGTATCGGTCGGCAGTTCTGCCGCCAAGATAATATCCTAATGTTAAGGCGGCCATGACAATGGTGATCAATGCACCCCACACATAGATCGAATTCCCGAATGCCGGAGCCATCACACGGCTGCCGGCCATCTCCATCGACATAAGTATTGCTCCGCTCAAGAAAACGATGAAATATAACATATAAAAAAACCTCCCTTTTATAAAAATTCCCGATTTTCCTTATTAAATCCTTTCGGTTGACGAAAGATTGTATCGAATAATCAGAAATTTGGCAACGATGATGTCTATTGTAAACAGAAGATTAAATACTTATCAATACTTTACAACGATGTGGTGAAATGTATATAATACAATTAAACAATTACTTAATTGTTTATGAGGTGCAATGATGGTTAATCGAAGGAAAAATAACGATCTATGTGATGAGATTTGTACGAGTCCATCCGTTTATGTCGAAGAATTAAGGGATCGATTGGCGGATGTGTTTGGGTTGTCGGAGATTTTTAAGGTCCTTGGAGATGAAACCCGGGTGAAAATTTTATACTTACTGGCTCATCAAGAGTTATGCGTCTGTGATATTGGAGCAGTGCTGGAGATGAGTCTCCCGGCGGTCTCCCACCATTTGCGGTTGCTTCGGGCCTTGCGCCTGGTGAAGTACAGACGTGAGGGCAAAATGGTTTATTATTCCTTGGATGATGACCATATTGTCCATATGATCCGGGAAGCCCAGGCTCACTTTGCAGAAGACCGATAAAGAGGCTAATCTGTAACGGCTAACTGTGAACTGTGTACTATGTACTATGTACTGTGAACCCGGTTGTGTCTTGAATTTAGAGAGAAAGAAGGCATTCTATGATGCGTTACAAATTGGAAGGGTTGGATTGTGCCAATTGTGCCGCAAAAATTGAGAGGGAACTTCGGAAGATAAAAGGTTTAGAAGAAATTTCAGTGAATATGGCAACTCAGATTATTGATATACCCTCGGAAATGGTGGAGCAAATTACGGCGGTGATCGATCGGGTTGACCCGGGGGTAACGTTAAAACCGGTTGATCGGTCTGAAATTTCAGAGGACGATGAAAAGGCGCCGCCGCTGGCTGCGTTGATTGCTGCAGGAGTTATTTTTGTAATCGGCCTGATTTATCATGACGTATTACACCAAACGTCCAATTCCTGGCTGGAATATGCACTTCTGCTTCCGGCCTATTTGGTGGTCGGATGGCCGGTTATTCATGGCGCCTATGATAACATTCGCCGGCGGCAATGGTTTGATGAGAACTTTTTGATGACGGTGGCTACTTTTGGGGCTATAGCGCTACATCAGTTGACTGAAGCCGTCGGGGTGATGTTGTTTTATGCGATAGGGCTTTACTTGGAGGATAAAGCGGTCAATCGTTCCCGGCGTTCGATCGCTGCGTTGTTGGATATTCAACCGGATGTTGCCCATTTGTTGGAAGATGGAGAAATGCGGCAGGTAAGACCGGAAGAGGTTGCTGTCGGAGATACGATCATCGTCAAACCGGGAGAGAAAGTGCCGCTGGACGGGGAGGTTTTAGACGGGGAGTCTTACGTAGACACATCGGCTTTGACCGGAGAATCCACGCCTCGGAAGATTAAGTCCGGAGAACGGGTATTAGCCGGAATGATTAACGGGCAAGGCTTACTAACGATCAAAGTGACGAAGCCCTATGAACAGTCAGCCATTGCCCGGATCCTCCATTTGGTGGAGAAAGCCCAGGAACGTAAAGCGCCTACAGAGCAGTTTATTACGGCTTTTGCCAAATATTACTCGCCGCTGGTGGTTGGATTGGCCGTGTTGATTGCGGTTATTCCGCCGCTGGTTCTGCCCGAAGCTTCGTTTAAGGCTTGGGTGTATCGCGCGTTGGTTCTTTTGGTGATCTCATGTCCATGTGCTTTGATGGTTTCCATTCCATTGGGGTACTTTGGCGGTATCGGCGGGGCTTCGCGCCGAGGACTGTTGGTGAAAGGCGCTAATTACCTCGATGTGTTGGCCAAATTGCATACTGTGGTTTTTGACAAGACCGGTACGCTAACTCATGGGGTATTTCGTGTCGCCGAGGTTGTACCTGAAAGAGGTTGGACGGAAAAGGAATTGCTTTCGGCGGTTGTCGCTGCGGAACGCTATTCAAACCATCCGATTGCGGATTCCATTCGTGAAGCTTATGGCGATGCATTCCCGGTGGAAACGGTTGAAGACTATCGGGAAATACCGGCCCATGGGATTACAGCCACCGTTAATGGAAAACGAGTATTGGCCGGAAATGCCCGTTTAATGCAGCAGGAACAGATCCCTTATTCCCAACCGGCCGGAGTCGGCACTATTGTCCATGTGGCGATTGACGGGCAGTATGCCGGATATCTGGCAATCGCGGACCAACTGAAGTCCGATGCGGTGAATGCCATTCACCGGCTGCGTTCTCTGGGGATTCGGCGGATATATATGCTAACCGGCGATGCAGAGGAGGTGGCGGCCCGGGTAGCGACCGAATTGGGTTTGGATGGATATTATGCCGGATTGCTGCCTGAGGAGAAAGTGGAACGCCTTGAAATGCTGCTCGCCGATCTTTCCCAGCCGGAAAAGCAGAAGCTGGCTTTTGTGGGTGACGGTGTCAACGATGCGCCAGTCATTGCCCGGGCGGACCTGGGGGTTGCAATGGGAGGTTTGGGCAGTGACGCGGCAATTGAAGCTGCGGATCTGGTCCTGATGGAAGACCATCCGTCCAGGCTGGCGGCAGCTGTCTCCATTGCCCAGCGGACCCGAAGGATCGTTTGGCAAAATATCTATCTGGCGTTAGGGATTAAAATGATCTTTATTCTTCTGGGAACGGTTGGTGAAACCGGCATTTGGGAGGCTGTTTTTGCCGACGTTGGAGTCACTTTGATAGCCATCCTCAATGCCATGCGGGCGCAACGGGTGAATGTATAGGAGACAGTAGACAGGAGTCAGGAGACAGTTTCGGAAGATTTAAGGTCACTGTATACGTTTACAGCGCACAAGACACGGTTTAGACATGAGGCATGAGTGAGATTTCAGGGTTTTCGGAGTCAGCCGTCAGGAGACAGAAGACAGGAGAAAATGAAATCACGTGAGTAGACTTTTGTTCTCTTCTGAATTCTGTCTTTTTGCATTCTGTCTTCTAAATAGGATACTGTCAACTGACTAAAGCTGTACTCCGTATTTTCTCTTCTAACCTCTCAATTACTGACTCCCGTCTCCTAAATCTTAACTCCTAATTCCTAACTCCTGTCTCCTGACCTGATTATTGTCAAATTTTCGTGACAAAGTCCTTTGTTTTAAATACAATGGATTTTTAGAGAAAACTTTTGAAAAGGGGTGTGGGGAGTATGCCGATTCCGGCATGGGTGTATTATGCGATTGGTTCGGCGTTTTTTGCAGGGTTGACTGCGTTATTCGGCAAGATTGGAGTCAGTGGTATCAATTCCAATTTAGCCACATTTTTACGAACGATTGTGGTTTTGCTTTTTTCCGGCGGTATAGTCTGGGGGACCGGAGCGTGGCAAAATCCAAGCAAACTTCCATCCAAGACTTTAATTTTTTTAGTATTGTCGGCTTTAGCTACCGGTGCTTCTTGGCTCTGCTATTATCGGGCGTTGCAGTTGGGTCCTGCTTCCAAAGTGGCTCCCATTGATAAACTGGGGGTTGTCTTTGCGATGGTTTTGGCTTTTATTTTCTTAGGAGAAAAAGCCGACCTGAAGACGGTCGGAGGAGGCTTGTTGATCGTTGCCGGAGCGCTAGTTATCGCCTTAAAATAATACTGTACAAAACGAAATAAAAAACTTAGAATGACGAACGATCCAGAGGCGAACTGGGTCGTTTGTTTTATAGGGTACAATCTCGGGAAGGGTTGCTAAAAAAGACGCCGAGCACTGAAGCGGCGTCTTAGTGAGCGGATGAAACGAAATACGAAGGTCCGAGCATTGAGTATTTGGAAAGGGAAAATATGCGTTTCGATAAAGTGAAAGATATACGCTATTCTTCCTGAATTCTAAAGGATTCACCTGAGGAGGCGGATCTGAGGAAACGTCGGGGTTCCCCGTTTATCAATAAAAGAAGCAACAGGAAGAATAGTACGGCCTGATTTGAACCGCAACCCGGTTTTTTATGTTTTTTGCAGCGGCATGACGACATATCTTGAGCCTCCTTTGGATTGGTTTTTTGGAAGTGGTATACTTTATCCTATTCAACAAAAGGAGGCCTGGGACTGTTCCGTTGGCACAAGTCTCAGAGTGATTCTTCAGTGTACATTTTAAGTCCAGCAGTATATTTTTCCAAGAGCGGGTTAACCTACCCATAAAAGAAGGTGGGATTGGTGAAAAAAATCAAATTAAAACCGATATTTTGGATTCGACTCGGGGTCATCACCCTGATCGTTGGGGTGACAATTGGAATAGGATATCGATACCCGGAAGTAACCCGGGAAATTCAAAAAATTTTTTCAGCGGTTTCGATACAACAGTCTGAATTATGGACTTTGGAAAAAATAACCGTTTTCAAGAAATGTCGGCATCAAACTGTAGAACAATCAACATTTGCATCAATCAAAGCTTTAAAAGATTTTGTGATGAAACATCCTCAGTGGGAAACGGTTGGAAGCGGCCCCACTAAATTTCAAACCAAAATTGAGGTTCACGATTTTTGCTCCGATTGTCAGCAGTATCAATTTTTAGGGATTAAGTCCGGAAAGGTTGTAATTATGCGGGGAACGCCGGCGAAACCGGGTCCAGTCATTCAGGCTATTTCCATGGATGTTCAGCTTTTACCTGAGGCTGAACGGGAGGATTTGCAGAGAGGCATTCCGTTTAAAGATGAAAAAGAGAAGCTTCAATTGATCGAAGGGTTAAACGGTTTAATCCTCAATTAAAATTCGGGCCCGTCCGCGTGAAGCGTGACGGGCGATGAGCTACCTAATTGACCTCGCTCTTTACGAGTATAGACTAATGATTGAGACTAAGTAACAAATGCCGAAAGGGAAACTTCAAAAGGGAACGTTGCATCATCTTCTGATGAGCGTTTTGGCATTTGTCAGCTTAAAGCTCGATCATTTCCGCCGGCCAGAATGGAGCTTATGGTGATGGCACCGCCGCTTTTCTGACCTTTGTCCGACCGGATTTTACCGGAGGAGCCTAGAGGAGCTCGGGGTAAATTCCGATCTGGGTCCCGGCCAATCGGTTTGCTCACTAATAGTATGTCGCAAGCTATTTTTTTTATACTTTAATGGTTGGGTAATATCTACACATATCCTACAAAACCCCGTCATACTTTAGATTGGGCTTATATTGTAAAAAATTTAGAAATCAGGAGGAAATAACGGAGCCAACGCGAATTAAACCAAAAGTAACATAAATGTTAAGATTTTTTAATAATCTTAACGTGACGGAGGGGGTTATCCATTGAAAAAGCATACTGTTGAAACCATGCGGAATTTAGTCCTGTTGGGACATGGTGGTTCCGGTAAAACCACACTGGCTGAGGCTATGTTGTACAGTGCGAAGGCCATCGAACGTTTTGGTAAAGTAGATGACGGAAACTCCACAATGGATTATGATCCTGAAGAAATCAAGCGGAAAATCAGTATTTCAACGTCTATTGCTCCGCTTGAGTATAAAGAGGATAAAGTCAATATCATTGATACCCCTGGTTTTTTTGATTTTGTCGGAGAAGTTAAGGGGGCGGTGCGGGCTGCAGACGTCGCTTGTATTGTGGTGTGCGCTGTTTCCGGTGTTGAGGTGGGTACCGATAAAGCCTGGGGTTATGCTGATGAGCAAAATTTGCCCCGGGTATTTTTTATAAATAAGATGGATCGCGAAAATGCTAATTTTGACAAAGTACTTACGGATTTACGCGATAAATATGGTAAAAATGTTATACCGATTCGAATTCCGGTGGGTGCGGCTGAAACCTTCCAGGGAGTTATCGACATTTTAGAGCATAAAATGTATCTCTTGGAAGGCGGAAAAATGGTGGAAAAACCGATCCCTGCCGAATATGAAGAAAAGGTTGCGGAGTACCATCAGATGCTGACAGAAGCAGTGGTGGAAACTGACGATGAACTTCTCACCAAGTATCTGGAAGGGGAAACTATCGGTCGTGAAGAGTTGATGGCTGGTGCTCGAAAAGCTATCACCAATGAACAAGTGATTCCGGTTTTGGTCGGTTCATCCCTGAAGTTAATCGGAATCATCAGTCTCTTGGATGCGGTCGTGGATTATATCCCGTCACCGGTGGATCGGGGCGCTATCGTCGGTGTAGACGGAACCAAACGGCTACCCAGCGAAGATGAACCTTTCTCGGCATTGGTCTTTAAAACAATGGCCGATCCTTTTGTGGGTAAGTTAACGCTGTTCAGGGTGTTTTCGGGTGTGGTCAAATCTGATTCACAGGTGTACAATTCCAGCCGAGAGGCGATGGAACGCATTGGCCAATTGTTCCTGATCAAGGGAAAAACGCAGGAACCTGTCGATCAACTGTGTGCCGGAGATTTGGGGGCTGTTGCTAAGCTGCAGTATACTTTCACCGGAGATACTTTGTGTGATAAGGATAAAGTCATCGTTTATCCGCCTATTCAATTCCCGGATGCTAAATTGTCGCTGGCAGTTGAACCAAAAGCTAAAGGCGATGAAGAAAAGATCAGCGCCGGGCTTAGCCGGTTGGTGGAAGAAGATCCCACCTTTAAGGTTGAAAAGAATTCGATCACCCATGAATTGGTGGCTTCCGGCATGGGAGATCTCCATATTGAGGTCATCACCAGTAAATTGCAGAAGAAATTCGGTGTGAGCGTTAACTTAAAAGAGCCGAAAATTTCCTATAAAGAGACTATTAAAGGTACGGTGAAAGCTGAAGGGAAACATAAGAAGCAAAGCGGCGGCCGGGGTCAATACGGCCATGTATGGATCGAAATGAGCCCGTTACCGGCTGGCGGCGGATTTGAGTTTGTCGACAATATTTTTGGAGGCGCTGTTCCGAAAAACTATATCCCGGCCGTTGAAAAAGGGATTCGGGAAACCATGGAACGCGGTGTTTTAGCCGGTTATCCGGTCGTTGACGTCCGAGTGTCCCTTTTTGACGGCTCCTATCACAGCGTGGATTCTTCGGAAATGGCGTTTAAAATTGCAGCTTCGATGGCTTTCAAAAAAGGTTTTATGGAAGCCAAACCTATCTTGCTGGAGCCGATTATGCGGCTGGAAGTCACAGTTCCCGAAGAATACATGGGCGATATTATTGGCGACCTCAATAAAAAACGCGGAAAAATCCTGGGAATGGAACCCGACGGCAAAAATCAGATTGTTAAAGCGTTGGTGCCCCAAGCTGAACTCGCTAAATATGCGATTGACCTGCGTTCGATGACGCAAGGACGGGCTGATTTCGAAATGGCTTTTGACCATTATGAAGAGGTTCCGTCACACTTGGCAGAACATATCATTGCTGAAGCCAAAAAACATATGGTGGAAGAGGAAGAATAATTCCAAGTGTATGCCGGAGAAATTCTCCGGCTTTTTTATTACTTTAAAAGTATTGCGTTACCATAAGCCTTGTGATAATCTATAGTAAGAGCCTTAATCTTTAGGATTACTTGGAGTAGTCGGTTAATTTTCAATCAGTCTCAGAATTGCCCTCCAGTTCTAGTCCGAAGAAAGGCCCAATACCACAGCCCATCGGGCTAGTTAACGGGAGGTTTTTTTATGTACCAAGATAAGACCCTTACGTGTAAAGATTGCGGTCAGGAGTTCGTTTTCACTGCTAATGAGCAAGAGTTTTATGCTTCAAAAGGCTTTGAAAATGAGCCGGGTCGTTGCCCCAGTTGCCGTGCTGCCCGCAAACAGCAACGCAACGGTGTTCAACGGGAACGTCAAATGTATCCGGCAGTTTGCTCCGAATGCGGCGTCGAAACCACAGTTCCGTTCCAACCTACCGGTGATCGTCCGGTATACTGCCGGGATTGCTTTCAAGCCAAACGCGGTTAATTTACTTTGAACTTAACGTAAAGTTAAACCCCGACTTTCTAAAGGAGTCGGGGTTTTTTGGTGGATTGGACACGTTGATCGTAATACGTTTAAGCCTTTACAAATGGCAGGTAAGCGGCAAGAAACAGCGAATAATTACATGAAAAGGGAGCCGGATTTGCCGGTATAATACGAGGTTAATCATGACTCAATTTGTTCATTTGCATGTACATACCCAATATTCGTTATTGGACGGGGCGGCCGATTTGGAACGTTTGCTGAAAACCGTAGCCGACTATGGTATGCCGGCAGTCGCCATGACGGACCATGGGGTGATGTATGGCAGTTTAAAATTTTATCAGCAGGCCAAAAAGATGGGCGTTCACCCCGTTTTAGGCTGCGAAGTATATTTGGCGCCTCGAAGTCACCGGGATAAAGCGCCGAAGGTCGATGATAATCTGTCTCACCTGGTCCTTTTAGCTGAATCTAATGAAGGATATCGGAACCTGATGAAATTGGTTTCTATTGCCCATTTGGATGGCTTTTATTATAAACCCCGAGTGGATCTGGAATTATTGCGGAAATATTCGAAAGGGTTAATTGCCCTTTCGGCGTGTATGTCCGGGGAGATCCCCCGGTTAATTTTGAATGACCGTTATGAGACAGCCAAAGAGCGGGTAGGCCTATATCAGGAGATTTTCGGAAGGGACTCATTTTATTTAGAATTACAGATGCAGCATCTTCAAGGTCAACGGATGCTTAATCACCAATTGATGCGGCTGGCAGCGGAATGCGGAGCACCGCTGGTGGCTACCAATGATGTTCACTATATTTATAAAGAAGATGCCCAAGTTCATGATGTCTTACTCTGTATTCAAACTGGTAAGACAGTGGATGAACCCAATCGGTTAAAATTTCCCAATGCGGAGTTTTACCTTAAAACTGCCGATGAAATGGCTGAACTGTTTTTGGATTGTCCGGTTGCCATCGAAAATACGGTTCGGATCGCCGAACGGTGTCAGGTGGAACTGGAATTGGGCAAGTTTCATATGCCGAAGTTTGAGGTTCCGGAGGAAAGTACGGCAGGCCGTTATTTGGAGCAACTCTGCCGGGAAGGGATATCCAACCGGAAACTGGCGTGGAATGAAACCTATGAGAAACGGTTGGTCTATGAGCTTCAAACCATTGAACAGATGGGTTTTGCCGGCTATTTCTTGGTTGTCTGGGATTTTGTCCATTATGCCAAAAACCACAATATTATGGTAGGGCCGGGGCGGGGATCGGCTGCCGGAAGCTTGGTTGCTTATTTGTTGGGGATCACGGATCTGGATCCATTGGCCAATGGATTGCTGTTTGAACGGTTTCTCAATCCGGAGCGGGTTTCCATGCCTGATATTGATATTGATTTCTGTTATGAGCGCCGCTCCGAGGTCATTGATTATGTGCGAAAACGATACGGGGCAGAGCGGGTTGCCCAAATCATTACTTTTGGAACGATGGCTGCCAGAGCAGCAGTTCGTGATGTAGGGAGAGTTTTGGGAATTCCCTATGGAGAAGTGGATAAGCTCGCCAAATTGATCCCTCACGAGTTGGGCATTTCATTGCGGGAAGCAATCGAGCAATCGGCTGAACTTAGGGCGATGATCGAAGGAAATCCCCGGTTGCAACGGTTGATAGCGATTGCGTCCCGGGTGGAGGGTTTTCCACGGCATGCGTCGACCCATGCGGCCGGGGTGGTGATCGCGGCGGATCCGTTAACCGAATATCTGCCGTTAACCCGGTCGACTGAAGATGAAATTTTAACTCAATTTCCGATGGAAGATATCGAAGCTTTAGGCCTTTTAAAAATGGATTTCCTGGGTCTTCGCACCTTAACGGTTCTCCGGGATACCCTGCGTTGGATCGAACGAAACCGCCATCAGTCGCTGGAATTATCCAGGATTCCATTGGATGATCCCGCGACTTACCGGCTGCTGCAGTCCGGTAGCACGCTGGGCGTATTTCAACTGGAAAGCCGTGGAATCCGAAGCCTGATGATTCGGTTGAAACCTGAAAACCTGTCGGATATTACCGCATTAGTTGCCCTCTACCGGCCCGGCCCATTGGGCAGCGGCATGGTGGATGATTTTATCCGGGCAAAACATGGAGAGCAGAAGTTGAATTATCTCCATCCGGGGCTGGAACCGATTTTGCGGGAGACTAACGGAGTGATTCTCTATCAGGAACAGGTGATGCGGATTGCCAGTGAAATTGGCGGATTTAGCCTAGGAGAGGCCGATTTGGTCCGGCGGGCTATGGGTAAGAAGAAGCCGGAAGTTCTGGCGGCGATGCGGGCTCAATTTGTCAAAGGTGCCGCTGAACGGGGAGTAACGGAGGCAATTGCTAATGAACTCTTTGACTTGATGGAATATTTCTCAGGCTATGGTTTTAATAAATCCCATTCGGCCGCATATGGCCTGGTAGCGTATGAGACGGCCTATTTTAAAGCCAATTATCCTCAAGAATTTATGGCTGCTTTGCTAACCAGCGTGATGGGTAACGGGGATAAAGTCGGTTTATATGTTGAGGAATGTCGACGGATGGGTCTGACGATTCTGCATCCGGATATCAACCGAAGTTATGCGGCCTTTACTCCGGAAGGAGATCACATTCGTTTTGGATTAATGGGAATTAAGAACGTGGGCTTAGGCGCAATTGAACGTATTGTTGCAGAACGGGAGGCCCAAGGCGAATTCCGTTCCCTTTATGATTTTTGCCGGAGAGTCACGCATCAATTGGTTAATAAACGGGTGATTGAAAGTTTGGTTTATGCCGGTGCCTTTGATTTTACCGGGATGCACCGGAAACAGTTGTTGGTAATGCTCGAGAACTATTTTGAGCAGAACCCGCGCCTCAGTCATCAACGCAATCAACTGAATTTACTAGAACCTATCTTTGAGGAGGAACTTGCCCCAACTCCGGTGGTCGGGGGATTTACCAAAAAAGAGCTTTTGGAGCAGGAAAAAGAGTATTTGGGCGTTTATCTTTCCGGCCATCCATTGGATGAATGGATGGATAAATTCCGTCAAAATCAAGTGATGACCATCGCTGAGTTGGAAGAGGAAGCGGATGGGAAGGAAGTGCTTATCGGTGGCGTGGTTATTGGCTGGCGGACTCTGACCACCAAAGCGGGGGCCGTGATGGCTGCATTTCGATTGGAGGATCTGACGGGTGCGGTGGAAGTCGTGGTTTTCCCGAAATTATTTGAAAAGGTGGGTGCCGGTTTCCATCCGGAACGGATCGCCCTTGTGAAAGGACGGCTCCAGGAGGAGGAACAGGGGCTAAAAGTATTGGCTTCTCAGCTGCGCTGGTTAGGCGAATAGCTTTACGTTTCTCCCTCTATGCTTGCCGGAATCGGCGAATTCGGGTACAATGGGGAATGGATATTTTTAACGCTGGGAGGCCATCATGGGCTTAAGAGAAGATGCATTGGCATTACATCGAAATCATCAGGGAAAATTGGCGGTTACCAGTAAGGTGAAGGTCAACACGCCTCAGGAACTGAGTCTGGCGTATACGCCGGGCGTTGCGGAACCTTGCAAGGAGATCGCCGCTCATCCCGAATTGAGTTATGAATATACCAACCGCGGCAATATGGTGGCTGTGGTTTCCGATGGTACAGCCGTATTGGGGCTTGGCGATATCGGTCCGGAAGCCGGAATGCCGGTGATGGAAGGCAAAGCCATCTTATTCAAGGAATTTGCCGATGTGGATGCTGTACCGATCTGCTTAGGAACGAAAGATCCGGCGGAGATTATCCAGGCGGTTAAATGGTTGGAGCCAACTTTTGGCGGGATCAATCTGGAGGATATCGCCGGAACTCATTGTTTCGAAGTAGAAGAAGGCCTTAAAAAGATCATGGATATTCCGGTGTTTCATGACGATCAGCATGGAACTGCCGTAGTTTGCTGTGCCGGGGTGATCAATGCTTTAAAACTCGTGAAGAAAGAGTTCACTCAGGCGCGGGTAGTGGTAAACGGGGATGGAGCGGCTGGATTGGCTATCTCCCGGTTTTTATTGTCTGCCGGAATTCAACCGGACCATTTAACCATCTGTGGGATCAATGGGATACTGACTCCGGGTAGTCATGCCAATCATGCAATGCGGGAGTCTCTCGCCCGATTGACCAATCCGTCAGGGAGAACCGGAACATTGTCGGATGCGCTAAAAGGAGCCGATGTGTTTATCGGGGTATCGGTCGGGAATATCGTGGACCGGGCGATGATCGCATCGATGGCGCCCAATCCGGTCGTCTTTGCCATGGCCAATCCCCAACCGGAGATCCTGCCTGACGAAGCCAAGGCCGGAGGGGCTGCTGTGGTTGGAACCGGCCGTTCGGATTATCCCAATCAAATCAATAATTTGCTGGGATTCCCTGGAATTTTCCGAGGAGCACTGGATGTTCGGGCGAGAGATATCACTGAAGCAATGAAAGTGGCTGCAGCCCGGGCTATTGCTGATTTGATCCCGGAGGAAGAGTTAACGCCCGATTATGTCATTCCAAAACCTTTTGATCGCCGCGTCGTTCCTGCTGTTGCGTTGGCCGTCGCTCAGGCAGCGATGGAAAGCGGTGTAGCCCGGGAACCGAAGACCAGGGAACAGTTGGAGGAAGGCCTGCGGCAACGGGGATTGCTTTGACCAGTTCGCAGTTGACAGTGTACAGTGGACAGCTAATTAATCAAGGGTGCAACAGTGCACAGTACACCGTGCATAGTGACGAGCGAGAATACGGAATGGACAGAAGATAGTAGGCGAAAGTAAACGCTTAAAAAACTAGAAGTTTCGGGCCAGGTCTCTTTCTCCTTTTTTGGAGAGAGCCGGGGTGAGGTTTTAAATAGGAATGTGGAGCATTATCACCATCACCCAGAACTCAGGGTCTTGTACCCCAGAATTGTACTGTGAACTTACATTTGAAAATCATGATCCTAACTCGAATAATTGTACGGAACGCACATATGCGTTCCCTACTTGTGCCTCATGCCTAAACCGTGAACCGTGCACCGTGAACTGTGAACCAATATTTATCGATATTATTTGCTTAAGCAATATGGAGGGTTTAAACTGGCTTGGATTGCGGATCTTCATATACATTCCCATTTTTCGATGGCCACGAGTAAATTGTGCGATCCGGTGAACCTGCACCGGTGGGCCGGATTGAAAGGGATCACGTTGGTCGGAACCGGTGACTTTACCCATGGGGGATGGCGCCGGGAACTCCGGGAAAACCTGGTGGAAGCGGAACCGGGTTTTTATCGTTTGCGGAAGGAACATCAACCGGAAATCCCGGATCAACCGGATGCCCGCTTTGTGATCAGCGGGGAAATCAGCAGTATTTATAAGAAGAACGGGCGTACCCGTAAAGTCCATAATTTGATCTTATTGCCTTCATTGGAAGCCGCTGATGCACTTAGTGCCAAATTGGAGAGCCTGGGAATGAATCTCCATTCTGACGGGCGTCCGATTTTGGGATTGGACAGTTACCGGCTGTTTCAAATGACGTTGGACGTATGTCCTGAAGCGATTTTCATTCCGGCTCATATCTGGACTCCCCATTTTTCGGTGTTTGGCTCCAATTCCGGGTTTGATCTTATCGAGGAGTGTTATGAAGATTTGACCCCTTGCATCAGTGCATTGGAAACCGGGCTTTCGTCGGATCCGGCCATGAATTGGCAATGGTCGGCTCTGGATCGGTTTCGGCTAATTTCCAATTCCGATGCTCATAACCCGCAAAACCTGGGAAGGGAAGCTACGGTTTTTGAGGCGGAATTATCATATCAAGGGTTGAGAAAAGCTTTGCAGGGTGATGCAACGGACCGCCTGGCTGGGACCGTCGAATTTTTTCCTGAGGAAGGAAAGTACCACTATGATGGGCATCGGAATTGCGGCATTTCATTTACTCCGGAACAGACTGCCCAGCATAACGGATTATGCCCCGTGTGCGGGAAAAAAGTGACTGTCGGTGTATTTAACCGGATTACTGCTTTAGCTGATCGCCCTTTGGGTTTCCAACCGGAAGGAGCTCAGCCTTTTCAGCGGCTGATCCCGCTTAAAGAGATTATCGGGGACGTTTACAATGTCGGGGTCAATACCCGTAAAGTTGATACGGTCTATTGGGCCTTATTACGCGAATTTGGCCCGGAATTGGTCATTTTAAGAGATACCGATATTGAACGGCTCACTCAGTTTGATTCAGCGATCGGGATGGCTATTTCCCGGTTGCGAAACGGGCAAGTAAGCATTATACCGGGATATGATGGGCAATACGGTGTCATCTCCGTTATTAGCGAAGAAGAGCGAAAACAATTTAGGATAAAGTAATGATAAGGAGAGGGGTTTAAAACGATGACGGCGCAGATTATCGATGGAAAAGCAGTAGCAGCCCGGTTGCGGGAAAGTTTGCGGGAGCGGATTGCCCGCTTGACAGAACGGGGCAATCAACCGGGATTGGCGGTGATTCTGGTCGGAGACGATCCGGCCTCCCGGGTTTATGTCAATTCCAAGCGTAAGACCTGTGCAGCATTAGGCATTTATTCGGAGGAACATACGTTGCCGGGGGATGTTGCGGAAAAAGAGTTGTTGGATCTGATTGACCGATTGAATGCTGATCCTAAAATTCATGGTATTTTACTGCAATTGCCCCTTCCAGCCCACTTGGATGAAGATAAAATGTTGGAACGGATCGTTCCGAATAAGGATGTGGATGGTTTTCACCCGGTGAATGTCGGAAAAATGGTTATCGGCTTGGAAGGTTTTCTTCCCTGTACTCCGGCGGGAGTGATGGAACTTATTAAAGAAACCGGGATTTCCATCAGCGGAAAAGAATGCGTAGTTGTGGGGCGAAGCAACATTGTAGGAAAACCACAGGCTATTTTGCTACTTCGAGAACATGGAACTGTCACCATCTGTCATTCGCGGACTGCCAATTTACGAGAGGTTTGCCGGCGAGCCGATATTTTAGTGGCGGCAGTGGGGAAAGCGGAGATGATCACTGCTGACTATGTTAAACCAGGGGCAGTAGTGATCGATGTGGGGATCAACCGGACGGCTGACGGGAAATTAGTTGGAGATGTTCATTATGAGTCCGTTGCCGAAGTCGCAGGTTGGATCACTCCAGTACCGGGCGGTGTCGGGCCGATGACGATCGCTAAATTGATGGAAAATACAGTGATCAGCGCAGAACGGGTGAAATAGGATTGGAATGGCATGTATTTCTGATCCGTTTGGGTTTTATCGTTGGTGCGTGTTTTTTCCTGTCTTTCATCCGCCGGGGGATGGTTTGGCTATATAAGCGAAGCGGGATCGGAATATACCCGCTTTCTTTGATGTATAAAGGGGTTCATCTTGGGGTGCTTGCCGGTCTTGCGGCCCTGGTCGCTTTGGTTTTCCTTCGGGGTGAGCCGTTGAACCAGCCTTTGTCGGAACTTTTGGTTGAAGACGGGTTTAACTTCGTCTTGTTTGCGGTGTACCTTGCTTGGTACCTTTTTCAGTCTTACCAATGGGAACGGCAAACGGGGCGGTTCCGAAGCGGATATGGTGAATATTTAAAGCAATATGCTTTTTTTCAGATTTTGCTTTTAGATATTCTGCTTCTGCTTCGATTGGATGAACGGTATTTACCCTGGATGCTCCTGCACTATCCGGAGGTCGAACGGTTTTACCTGGAAGCGATAGCGGTATTGTTCTTCGTCGGGATTCAAGGGATTGCGGTATTGGTCAGAAGTTTGAAGATGGAAGAAGCTCCCCGGGAAATCTGTCAATTGGTTAAGGACGTGGCTGCGGTCTTTGGGGTTCAGATCCGACGGGTCCGGGTCTGGCAGTTGGAGTTGGTGGGTAATGCGTTTGCAACTGGTCTTATCCGGCGAAGTATTTTTTTGACTGGTTCTCTGGTGGCCTATACAGCTCCGGACGATTTGCGAATGATTGTCGGCCATGAATGTGCCCATTTTAAGCTGCATCATCTGGAAGTCCGGATGGCCTATGTGGCTTCCTGGGTTTGGCTGGGTTCTTTCCTCTTAGAACGGTATCCGGAAATTCATTGGATTTATGTAGTTTTCTATGGTTTTGCAGGTTATTTGCTCTTTAACGTCATGGCCCGGCGTCAGGAGATTCAAGCGGATCAGATGGCAGCGGCCAAATTAGGTGGAGGAGCAAAGATGGCTGAAGCTTTAGTGCGAACTTTCGGAATGGGTTCGGCTTCAACGGGTTTTTCCCGATTATTCCGGTGGTTCATCACTCATCCGGAGATGGAGATGCGGGTAAACCATTTAATGGCAATGGATTCTATTTCCGGTGGAAAATCCGAAGGCTCGTCCTCCGTATAGGCATACATAAAGGACATGAAGTAAACACTTCATGTCCTTTATGTATGAGGTTTGTCTTTATGACTTAGGCCTTATTGGGGTCTTTAAAACTTACTCCGGCAAGTTTTTGATAGAATAAGGCCACACTACTGTTGTCCAGGTCAGCATAGTCAGTTTTGGCTTGACCAAAAATTTGATCCACCAAAGCGGTGACCAACAGCGGCACATTGAGATCCCGTGCGGTTTTCATGATTAAGCCCAGATCTTTGTGGTTCAGTGCCAGGCGGAATCCGGGGTTATAATTTTCGTTGATTATTGCCGGAGCCTTGGCGTTCAACATCCGGCTGTCAGCTGTTGCTGTTTTTAAGACTTGATAGAGAGTGGACGGGTTGACGCCGGCCTTCACGGCAAGGGCAAATGCTTCAGAGATGGCCACTAGTTCGGCGGAGATAATCAGGTTGTTAGCCAGTTTGGCTGCCTGGCCCAGGCCGCTTTCACCGACATAGGTAATATGGGCTGCAACTTTTTGCAAAATAGGGAGGACACGCTCGAATATTTCCCGATCGCCTCCGATCATCATTCCCAGGCTGGCTTCTTCAGCCCCTTTCGGCCCGCCGCTGATGGGAGCATCCAAATAAGCGATGCCGTAATCTTTGAGACGTTGGTAAAAGGATCGTACCGAGGCGATATCATGGGTGCTGCAATCGATGACGATCGGTTGTTTTTTACAATGAACCAGGCCATTCTCGCCAAATAGTAAACCTTCGACGTCAGCTGCAGTAGGGACGCAAATAAATATATATGATGCTTGTTCGCCAATGGCTGCGGGAGAGGAGACTAGTTCACCGCCGGCTGCCGATATTTCGGCGGCAACGTTTTTGTTCCGGTGGACCATGGTGATTAACGGTGTGCCTGATTTTAAAATATTAAGGGCCATTGGTTTTCCCATAGCGCCTAGTCCTATAAAACCCACTTTTTCGTTCATGATGATGTCCTCCTTTGGTTCAATAGATTCCAATGGATTCTTTCGAAAAGACGTTTCGGGATTCCTGCCAGCTTCGGAATTTTTTATGGCTCTTCGCATAACCTCCAAATATTAGGTAATAATAGAAACCGGAGGTGGTAAGGATGAACCGTATTAATTGCAGCGTTTCTTCGTGTAAATACAACGAAGCAGGCCAAAAATGCAATGCTGCAGAAATTAAAGTGGAGAATAATTTCAATTTGTCCCACAATATGGAAATAGGATCGCTGGATAATCAAAATAAGAATGCGACGACATCCATGGAAACCTGTTGTCAAACATTTACCCCTAAATGAACCAACGTTAGTTATGTGGAGTATCTAAGAGAATAACTGACTGAGAAAAGACTTGCAATACAAAACCGTCTATCGGCTAACGGTTGCAAGTCATTTTTCATATTTAAACCAATTTTGGCTTGCTGGTTTTATATAACAATTTTGTTAGATACGAATGTCGGTAAATGGCAGGATTACCTCATTCTTTTGATTAATATATTAAAAAAAGGCGTCCATTTGCCGATAATTCTAGTAGAAACCTTGAAGGGGGTAGGTTACATGAAAATTACCGTAACAGGCAAGAACATTGAAGTAACCGATGCACTGAGAGACTACGCTGAGAAAAAGGTCGCGAAGATCGTCAAGTTTTTTGAAAAAAGTCCGCTTTCGTCCCAGGTCAGTCTTCGTACCGAACGAGGATTACATATTGTGGAGATTACCGTACATATTGACGGCTTACTCTTGCGGGGAGAAGAAAAAACCAGTGATATGTATGCTTCGATTGACGGGGCTATTGATAAAATCGAGCGTCAGGTTCATAAGTTTAAAACCCGGATTAATCGGAAATTGCGGGAAGAGAACCGGGTGGTGTTAGAGGAGCTTCCCAATCAAAAAGAACAATCCGAACCTCAGATCGTACGCACCAAGCGGTTTGCAGTCAAACCCATGTCTGTTGAAGAAGCGGTCATGCAAATGGATTTGTTAGGCCATGATTTCTTTGTTTTCTCCAACAGCGAAACGGAAGAGGTCAACGTGGTGTATCGTCGGAAAGATGGTAATTATGGCTTGATTGAGCCAGAATTTTAAAATGAGAATAGAAAAGCTTGAGCGGAATGCTCAAGCTTTTTTTGTTGGCCTTAAGCTTTCAATGGCATCAGCGATTTCCTGGGTGGCTTTTGCATAAAGCTCTTTCTTTTCAAGAGCAGGATCATTGGTGAGATAAATTGGTTTACCGAAGATGACTTTGACTTTTTTAAAACTTTTTCCGATGGTCTGGGTATTGAGGAGTAAAGTAGGTACTACCGGTGCATTATTTTTGAGGGCAAACATGGCCGGACCGGAATGGAGTTTGCCTAATTTATCAGGATTTTCCCGATTACGGGTTCCTTCGATGAAAATACCCAGAACTTTTCCGTCGGACAGGATTTCCATGGATTTGGAGATGGCTTCGCGATCGCCGCGGCCACGTTTAATCGGGACAGCTCCCCAGGCCGGCAGGAGGAAATTGAGTACTGGTATTCTGAAAAGTTCTTCTTTCGCCAGGAAGCAGACTTGACGGTTGGCGGCCGCACCCAAAACCGGCGGATCCCAGTTGCTGACGTGGTTGGCTACTAAAAGGGCAGGGCCATTGGTTGGAATGTTTTCTACACCGATGATCTCCAAACGATTTAAAACCTTAAACATTATTTTAAAAAGGTTTTTAAATATGAAATATAGCATCGTCAATTCTCCTTCAGACAGACTCATGCGTATATTCTGCACAAAAAAGGTTTTTCCTGTTATTATCTTTACAATTATATGGATTGACGCGTAGAAACGCTAGTAGGATAGAATTTGAAAATTAAGGTGCATAGTGGTATGAATATCCTATTTCGTTGGTCGGCATGAACAGTTATTGAGGCACGAAATGAAGTCTTGTCCACCGGAGGCGGTCGTGAGATAATGAATAAAATGGATTTCTGACGGAGGGATTCGTATGATTTATGATATTGCGATAGTCGGGGGAGGGCCGGCGGGACTTGCGGCAGCATTAAATGCCCGCCGGCGTAATCTCCAGACAGTGGTTATCGGGAAGGAAGAATTTAGTTCAAAATTAACTCAAGCCCATCGTATTGACAATTATCCCGGATTGCCATCCATCACCGGTGAAGAGCTGGCCCGAAAGTTACGGACTCATGCTGAAACCAACGGAATGGTTTTTGTAAGGGATGAAATTCAAAATATTTATCCTGAAGAGGATTTGTTTAATTTATATGGACGGGAACATCATTTCCAGGCCAAAACCATTATACTGGCTACCGGTATTACCTTGGGTGCAGAGATTGAGGGGGAGGCCGATTTTGTCGGTCGTGGCGTCAGTTATTGTGCCACTTGCGACGGAATGTTCTTTCGGCAAAAACCTGTGGCGATGGTGGGGTACATCCGGGAAGCTGAGGCGGAAGTCAGGTTTTTAGCTGAAGTCTGTAGTCAAGTGTATTATTTACCTCTATATAAAAATCCGGGGCCGGTGGATCCGCGGGTAACATTGATTGAAGGGAAACCGGTAGCTATATCCGGAAACGGCCAGGTGGAGCGGTTTTCGACCACAGCAGGTACTTGGGAGGTCAGTGGGGTGTTCATCGAAAGGGCAGGTCGTCCTGCCAGTCAATTGATGGATGATTTGGCTATCGATGAGGAGAAGTTTATCATCACCGATGGGATGCAGGCTACCAGCATTCCAGGGATTTTTGCGGCTGGTGATTGTACCGGAAAACCATGGCAGATTTCCCGCGCTGTCGGGCAAGGCCAGGTGGCTGCGCTCAGTGCTGTTCGTTATTTGGATGTTTTATCAAAACGCCAAAAAGTATAAAGTTCCTATGCCATTGGAAAAGACAGTGGCTCTGAATTTTAGTTGCGTTAAATATTATTTTTAGAATGTGCAAATATATTTAATGGGTTCGCCATTCCATCGTGGAGGCGAACTTTTTATTTTTCGGAAAGCCAAAGTGTCCATAGAAAGTTTTTCCGAAATACCATTTTATGCGAGACGCTTCGATAGTTTGATTTCAGATAAACCTATATAAAGCATTAAAGGAAATGAGATACTCCTGTTTTTGCAGGCGGATCATCTGTTATTGATAATGCCAGTTTAACCGGGATTTACCGCTTGTTTGAAACGGGATAGCCAGTTAATATAAAGGAGTATCGTTATGTAACATTATGATAAGTTATTACACATTTCAAATTTGGAGAATTGCCCCGGCGATTCTCTCATTTACATTTATTTTTAGAAAGAGGTGATATGGTGTGAATCAAGCGGGATTGAAATATCAACCGGAACCTTTCAACGTCCCGTCTTTGCCTCCGCAATGGGCCTCTCGATCGATATTTTATCAGATCTTCCCGGATCGTTTTGCAAACGGTGATTCGAGTAACGACCCAGTTGGGACTGTGGCCTGGGATTCGCAACCAACATATGACAATTTCTTTGGCGGCGATTTGCAGGGAATTATTCAAAAGATCCCTTATTTGAAACAGTTGGGCGTTACGGCGCTGTATTTGAATCCGATCTTTGAATCGCCCTCCAATCACAAATATAATGCAACCGATTATCTGAAAATTGCGCCGGAGTTTGGGGAACTGTGGACGTTTAAGAAACTCATTGCCGAATTGCACCAGGCCGGGATGAAAGTGATTATCGACGGAGTATTTAATCACACCGGTGACTCTTTCTGGGCGTTTCAGGATGTCTTACGGCGAGGCGAGGAGTCTCGATTTAAAGATTGGTATTATTTCAAGGAGTTTCCGGTTCGTCAGGGCGAAAACCCGAATTACGAATGTTGGTGGGGTTTTGGTACTTTGCCGAAGTTGAATCATCAAAATCCCGAGGTTATCCGATATTTGCTGAAGGTGGTTGCTTTCTGGACGAGTATCGGAATTGACGGTTGGCGCTTGGATGTGCCGAATGAAGTTCCCATGCAGTTTTGGCGTTACTTTCGGAAACTGGTGAAGTCGATTAATCCCGAAGCTTTCATTGTCGGAGAAATTTGGGATGATGCCCATGTTTGGCTTGCCGGGGATACTTTCGATGCTGTGATGAATTATCGGTGGCGGGATGCCGTCATCCAATATTTTGCCCAGGGCAGTATTTCGGTTGAGCAATTTCGGGGGCAATTGGCATCTAATCGGCATAATCTTCCCTGGGAATATATCTTGAGTGCTTACAATCTTTTGGGAAGCCATGATACGCCCCGTTTTTTGACCCTTTGCGGCGGAGATCGGCGTAAATTGTTGGCAGCATTGGCGTTTCAGTTTACGTATCCTGGGATTCCGGCATTGTATTATGGTGATGAGATCGGTTTAGAGGGCAATAAGGATCCGGATTGCCGGAAAACGATGAAATGGAATGAATCGGACCAAGATCAGGTGATATTGGAGGCTAATCGAACTTTAGCCAAATTGCGTCATGATCATGAAGCATTGCAAACCGGTTCCTATTATGAACTCTATGCCGGGGATGAGATCTTCGGGTTTGTCCGGAGCAGTCAGACGGAGCAATTCCTAGTATGTATCAATATGAGTTCCGATTCCCGCTGTATCCGGTTGTCCAGTGAATGGGAAACCGGTTGGGAGCCGGTGTATGCCGTGAGTGCAGGTTTGGTAGGGCTTCATTGCCCGGAACTTCCGTCACTGGGCGTAAGAATCTTTAAACGGGATCGCAGATGATGAATTAAACAGTCAATCCATCCGGGTTGGCTGTTTTTTCATAATTCCTGAGTCCCATAGTACACAGTTCACAGTGCACAGTTGATAGTACATGTTTTAGGCAGGACCAGCAACATAAGCTTTCGTGTTGCACATTTTGAATTCCACTTTCCCGGCTGACCGGAACTCAAGATCCGGATTTCCGACTTCTGTATTCTGCGTGTCTTGTTTTCCCAAGACTGATTAGTGTCTTTAATATCCGGATTTCTCGACGTGCCGTGTATGGTGTATCTTTGAGTCATTAACTTCCTAACTTTACTTCTAGACCTTCCGGAGTTTGCATAGAAATGAAAATGGGTAAAAATACTAATAAACAATTATTTTATTTCATTGACAAGTCCCAATAATCTGTGGTATCATAACCTGTGCACGGATGGTGGGCGTAGCTCAGCTGGTTAGAGTGCCAGGTTGTGGCCCTGGAGGTCGTGGGTTCGAACCCCATCGCTCACCCCATCTTAAGTAATACAATAGGGACATTACGTCCCTTTTTTTATTATCCGGATGGGTGAGGAGTGGTGGTATTACGGAGGGAATGAATGAGCAATCTGTTGAACTGGCACATTATTGTGTTGGCTTTTACCACTTTATTCTTCGCAGAAATGGGAGATAAAACCCAACTGGCAGTTATTACTCTGGTCGCGGATTCGAAAGCTCCGCTATCGGTGTTTATCGGAGCCAGTGCTGCTTTGACCGTAGTGTCTTTAATTGGGGTAGTATTCGGGTGCGCGGTAACCAAGTTGGTACCAACCCACTTCCTGAAGTTCGGAGCAGGTATCCTTTTCGTCGGGATTGGCCTTTATACGCTATGGGAAACGTTCACCGGAATGGTGCGGTAGTAGATAGTAGCTAGGAGACAGGAGATAGAAGACAGGAACTTTAAATAGTTGACAGTTGACAGTGGGACAATGGACAGTTTATAAGACGAAGTGTAAAGGAAAAACTGTTAAATTTATAAGACAGATAATACAAGAAGATAGAAGAAAAGAAACAGTCTCTTGTGCCTAAAGCCTAACGCGATACTGCGTATTGTGAACTGCGCACTGCGTATCAGAAAGAAAGAACTGTCAACTGTAAACTGTCCACTATCAACTAGAATTAGTCTCTCGCCTTATGCTTAAAAAAGTACTTCGAACTATTAAGTTTAGCCGCCCCTTGTGATTGCCGCGATGCTTTGGAGACGTGGTTCCAAAACTCAGGACAATTGCATATGATCTTCTTGTAAGGGGGCGAAAAGGATTGTTGACGAAGACTTCAGAACTTCGCGAACGGGAAGTTGTCAATATATTGGACGGACGCCGGCTTGGTCTCGCCAGTGACTTGGAGATCGAAGCGGAAACCGGGCGGATCAAGGCGATTGTGGTGCCCGGGCCCGGAAAGTTTTTGTGGCTTTTTGGAAAAAGCGAGGATTTTGTTATCCCGTGGGAACGGATTAAAAAGATCGGGGTGGATGTTATTTTAGTTGAAGCTCCAAATTATGTGGAGGATAAATCGAATATTATCTCGTTGAATAATTAATGGTTATTTTAAAAACCAATATCTATAACGATCAGCCGGAAGGTTGATTTTTGTTTTACTGTGAACTGTGTACCAGTTACCCGGGAACCAAAGCCAGACTTCTAAGCTTCTATTTCCTGACTTCTGACTCCTGATGGATATACGGAGGAATGATAATGGATTTTTCAACCTTCAAATTGTTGGTCTTCGATTTAGACGGAACTTTGGTGCCTTATGGCTCGGACGAGCTTTCGCTGAAAACCATCGAGGCCTTGCGGGCATTTTCCCAAACCCATCGGAAGTTTACGATTGCTACCGGCCGCAGCTTTTATCAAAGCAAATCCATCATTGATAAGCTTGGGATTACGGTTCCGGTGATCGTTCAAACCGGAGCGCTGATTGTAGATCCGGTTTCGGGAAAGATTTTAAGGTCACAACCTTTGAATCCGGTATTACACCGGCAGTTGCAGGATATTGCCGGGCGGGTGTCGGCTGATCATTTGATTCTGGGTGAAGATGGGGTTTATTATCCGACCCGGTCCGGTGTACAATGCCGAAACTGGTTGTTGCAAAGCGGAGAGCGGTGTTCCGTTGTAGGGTGTTCTTCGGAATTGCCGGTGGCGATAAAACATTTATTTGTCGGTTCGGAAGAGCAGATTCGGGAAGTCGCTGAGTTGGTGAAAACACAGGCTGATTTTTGTCCCCATCTGATATTATGGCCTCCTGACCAGGGATTTTCGGATTGGTTTTTAGAAGTTTTTGATTCTTCCGCCTCCAAGGGACAAGCTTTGGTCTGGCTTGCTGAAAAGCTGGGTATCAAGATGGAAGCAGTAATGGCTTTTGGTGATGGGTACAACGATATGGATATGTTGTGCCGGGCCGGACTGGGAATCGCCATGGAGAAGGCTGTTTCGGAGGTTCGGGCGGCCGCTGGGTTGACGATTCCCGGACCGGAGAATGATGGAATCGCTGATTTTGTGACGGGTTTGATCGAACGGATCGCGTGATTGGAAATAATTGACGATGGGGCTTGACAACGTTCTTGTCCGAGAGTTAAAATGTATTACAATAAAACAATAATCGAAAAACGATGATTAAGGAAAGTACCTTACGGAATGCCCTACAGAGAGAACGGGCCATCGGCTGGAAGCCTGTTTGGGAGATACGTTAGGGAAGTTCCCTTAGGAGTTGGCCGCTGAAATTCAGGTGACAGATGACAAACTGTTCACTGGAAAATAGGTTGGTCCGGGAGCCCGCCGTTAATGGGATGGGGTATCGAGAAATATAAAAATTTCTCCGTACCTGAATGAGTGAGTCTTGTATAAGGCTAAAATGGGTGGTACCGCGGAATAGGCCCACGTTTCGTCCCATAAGAAGGGGAGAACGTGGGCTAATTTATTTTGTGGAGGAATGGCGATGATTATTGTGACTAATCAGGACATTACCGAGGCACAATGGGAAAATCTTTGTAAAAATCTAGAAGAGTGGGGTTTTCAGATTCATGTCATCCAGGGAGTGGAAAAGCGAGTCCTTGGGGCCGTGGGCGACAAACGCCGGGTTGATTTTAGATATTTAGAGAGTATTCCTGGCGTGGAAAAGGTCATTCCCATTCTTAGCCCCTATAAACTGGCTGCCCGGGATGTTCGGCCGGAAGGTACTGTGGTTCAAGTCGGCGATCTAAAAATTGGCGGTGGTCATTTCGGAGTGATCGCCGGGCCGTGTGCTGTAGAAAGCGAATCCCAAATGATGGAAATTGCTGAGGGGCTGAAGGAGGCCGGTGCCAACGGCTTGCGAGGCGGCGCTTTCAAACCGAGAACTTCCCCATACAGTTTCCAGGGATTGGAGGAGACCGGACTAAAGTTATTAGCCCAAGCCCGTGCAAAAACCGGTTTGCCGGTGATCACCGAATTGATGAATTTGACTGAATTGGATTTGGTCGTAGAATATGCGGATATAATTCAGATTGGTGCCAGGAACATGCAGAATTTCGGTTTGCTCCGGGCTGTCGGCCGTCAATCCAAACCGGTGCTTTTAAAACGGGGGCTGTCGGCGACAGTGGAAGAATGGCTTATGGCAGCAGAGTACATTTTGGCCGAGGGCAACGAAAAGGTGATCCTTTGTGAGCGGGGGATCCGAACCTTTGAAACAGCGACCCGCAATACGTTGGATTTGAGCGCCGTTCCGTTAGTTAAGAGTTTATCTCATTTACCGGTTGTAGTGGATCCCAGTCACGGAACAGGAAAACGGAAATTGGTGATTCCTATGGCTAAAGCAGCGGTGGCTGCCGGTGCCGATGGATTGCTGGTCGAGGTTCATACGGATCCGGTAAATGCCTGGAGTGACGGGGAGCAATCCTTGGATTTAAACGAGTTCCGCCAACTAATGAAGGAAGTTCAAAAGATCCTGGTAGTTGAGGGAAAGCAATTCGGATAAATGGAGTTTGTGTATACATTCTCAAAGTTGTTAATTTTTGTTGACATGTTTTTTAAAGTTTAATATAATAAAAGCACAAATTGAATATAAACTAAAGGGGAGTAGCTGAGGCATTTGCCTGAGGTATGGCCAACAGCACACGGTAGTAATACCTGGCCATCCGCTTGAAGTTCTCAAGTAGCCAGACCTTTAACAATAAGTTTTTATTGTTAAAGGTCTTTTTTATTTGTCAAATTTTGAAAATGGTCTGTTCGCGAAAGGGGGGCTTACTAAAGAAACAACAGTAGATCATCGGGTGGAGGCCCGGCGCGAGTAAACCAAAAATAAGCGACCCATACTAGGACAAGGGAGAGGTGACGATGTGGAAGACGATTTCGGTTACAACTGGAGCACGGGTTCAATTTTTAGATATCACAGCTCAAGTTAGGGCTGAGGTAGCGCAGAGCGGAGTGAAAAACGGCATTTGCTATGTATTTGTTCCCCATACGACTGCCGGGATCACCATTAATGAAAATGCCGATCCGGATGTGGTTCGGGATTTGACCGTTGCTTTGGCGCGGATAGTGCCGGAGCATGGGGATTATCATCATTCTGAGGGTAATTCGGATGCGCATCTTAAAGCATCGTTCATGGGATTTCACATAGCTATTCCGGTCATCGACGGAAGGTTGGCCCTTGGAACATGGCAGGGAATTTATTTTTGCGAGTTTGATGGCCCGCGCCGCCGCAACATGAAAGTGGGAGTTATAGGAGACAAGGAGTGAGTAACATGAGTCAGCATCTATGGTATCGTACAGAAATTTCCGAAGCCGCTCAGAAGTTAAACTCCAATTTGGAAAAAGGCTTGACCGATACGCAGGTTGAAGCCAAACGATTGGAGTACGGGTTGAATGAGCTGGCGGAAGAAGCGGGCAAGTCCATCTGGGCCATGTTAATGGACCAGTTTAAAGAATTTTTAGTCGTTTTATTATTTATCGCAGCTGTTATTTCCGGTTTCTTGGGTGAATGGGTTGATTCCATCGTTATTTTGATCATTGTGGGTCTTAATGCATTTTTAGGAGTATTTCAAGAGTTCAAAGCTGAAAAGGCATTGTCCGCCCTGAAAAAGCTGGCGGCTCCCCATGCCAAAGTATTGCGCAATGGGCATGTGCGAGAAGTTTCCGCTTCGGAATTGGTACCGGGCGATATTGTTATTTTGGAAGCCGGTGATTTTGTTCCGGCTGACTGTCGTCTGATCGAGGCCGTTAATCTTAAGGTTGAAGAGTCTGCCTTAACCGGGGAATCGGTTCCGGTGGATAAGGTAACTCAGACCTTCTCGGAAGAACTGCCTTTAGCAGACCGTAAAAATCTCGTTTATATGGGTACGATCGTTACATATGGCCGGGCCAAGGCCATTGTTACCCAAACAGGAATGCAGACTGAAATTGGTCAAATTGCCAAGATGATTCAACAGACGGAGCCGGAGACGACCCCGCTTCAGGAAAAGTTGGCCGAATTTGGCAAGTATCTTGGGGTATTGGCTTTAGGCATTTGCGGGTTGATCTTTGTGATTGGTTGGATGCGGGGCGAGCCTCCGGTCTGGATGTTTTTAACCTCTGTCAGTTTGGCGGTTGCAGCCATTCCGGAAGGATTGCCGGCCATTGTCACCATTGTATTGGCTTTGGGCGTGCAGCGGATGGCCAAACAACGGGCGATTATCCGGAAACTGCCGGCTGTTGAAACTTTGGGAGCTGCTACTGTGATTTGCTCCGATAAAACCGGTACGTTAACCCAAAACCAGATGACTGTCCGTAAAATATATGCAGCCGGTGAAATGGTCGATGTCAGCGGCCAGGGGTATTCTCCGGAAGGCCAGTTCTCACAAAACGGGCAAACGCTGGCGGTACCAGCCGAAGGAGCCCTAAAGACGTTGTTGTTGGCCGGGGCCCTTTGTAATGATGCGAATTTAACTCGGGAAAAGAATGAAGACAATGAAGTCTGGAAAATCATTGGCGATCCGACAGAAGGGGCTCTGGTGGTTGCGGCCGCCAAAGCCGGTGTCCAACGGGAAAAGATCGGCTCTGAATTTCCGAGGGTTTTGGAACTTCCCTTTGATTCGGATCGAAAATTGATGACCACTATTCATCGGGGAAGCCTTCCCGAGAAGTATCTGCGCCAGATAGAGGCGGAACAACCGAAGGGTTTATGGTCCATTACCAAAGGGGCGCCGGATATGGTCCTCAACCGTTGTGTGGCTTATCTTAGCCCGCAGGGAATCCGGGAAATGACGCCCGAAATCTGCGAAAAACTGTTGGAAATCAATGAGTCCATGGCTAAAGATGCTTTGCGGGTCCTTGGCGTGGCGGTACGGCGGATGCCTCCGGCTGAAGAGGTACATCTTGATCACGTGGAAGAAGAGATGATCTTTATCGGGTTCTGGGGCATGATCGACCCGCCACGGCTGGAAGTTCGCGATGCGATTGCCGAATGCCGGGCTGCTGGAATTAAGCCGGTGATGATCACCGGGGACCATCGGGTGACTGCGACAGCGATCGCCAAAGAACTGGGTCTTTTGACCGAAGGGCAATCGGTAGTGAACGGCCAGGAATTGGACCAGATGTCCGATGAAGAGTTGGCGGAGAAAGGTGAACACATTGCCGTGTATGCCCGGGTGTCACCTGAGCATAAAGTGCGGATCGTGGATATGTTCCGTAAAAAGGGCCATGTGGTCGCCATGACCGGAGACGGGGTCAATGATGCCCCGGCTTTAAAACGGGCAGATATCGGCGCGGCGATGGGCATCGCCGGGACGGACGTAGCCAAAGGCGCTGCCGAAATGGTGTTGGCCGATGATAATTTTGCGACCATTGTCGGTGCGGTTCGAGAAGGCCGGGTTATCTTTGAAAATATCAAAAAAGCTGTTTACTTCCTGTTATCCTGTAATATTGGTGAAATTTTCTCCATCTTTTTCGCTATTTTACTCCAATTGCCAGTACCTCTGGTCGCTATCCAGATTCTGTGGGTAAACCTGGTAACGCACAGTTTGCCGGCGTTGGCCTTAGGCATGGAACCGGCTGAGCCGGGAATTATGAAGCGGCAACCCCGGCGAAAAGAGCAAGGAATCTTTACCAAAGGGATGAAGCGGACGATCTTCCTTCAGGGATTGTTCATTGGCTGTATTACTTTGATTGCTTTTGACATCGGGTACAAAATTGAACATAATGTGGATATGGGACGGACCTTAGCTTTTGCTACTTTGAGTTTTTCCCAGTTGATTCATGTGTTTAATTTCCGGTCAATTCGGGAATCCATATTTAAGTCTGGCGCTAAAATCAATCCTTATTTGATTGGTGCCAGCGTCATCTCAGGGTTGATTCAGTTGATCGTGATGGAAATCCCTTATTTCCGGAGTATCTTTAAAATCGTCTACTTGGATTTGGTTCATTGGGGATATGTGATCGGTTTGTCCTTATTGACCATTCCTGTTGTGGAATTATGGAAAGCCATATTTATACGTAAGCACTGTAAAGATTGCTAAAAAAGGACTGCCGCAAGGCAGTCCTTTTTTATAGGCATGAGGCATGGAGAGCTTGGGATAATCAGTCTATTCAGACCTCATCCATCCTGCACTTTAGAGCGGAGTTTCTGCTTTTAAGCAAAGGATTCGTTCGGCAGCTTCGCCTAAATGGGTGCAGGTTATTTCTGCATAGGGGTCAGGATCACCTAATTTTATGGTGCGGCATCCGGCAGCTTTTCCGGCCATACTGTCGGTTTCGCGGTCGCCAATCATCCAACAAAGTGCAGGGTCCAGATGGTATTTGTCGATCAATGTTTGGAGCATTCCGGGTTTGGGCTTACGGCAGTTGCAAGGATGATGAAAGTGGGGGCAATAGACGATCTCGTCAATCTCAGCGTTTTCGGCGGCCAGAAGTAACCGGAGTTGGCTGTGGATGGCCTCCAGTTGGCGGTGGGTAAGAAAGCCAAGTTCGATTCCACCTTGATTGGTGACGATAAAGACGTAGTAGCCAGCTTCTTTCAGTTGCCGGATGGCACTAGAGACCCAGGGGTATAGCACCAAATCCCGGGGGTGATTGACATGACGGGTATTGTCGTTAATGACGCCGTCCCGGTCCAGAAAAATCGCAGCATTGGGCATAATTGACACTCCTATGGCGCTTTTTGGAGTTATTATTCCCAGGAACCTGCCGTTGGCCGGTGGGAGCGAATGGTTGTTATCCGGATTGTTCTTTGGCAGCAGGCTGTAATCTTTCAATCAGCTCCAAAAGGTAGGACTTTCCTTCCGGATTTTGATGGGACAATAACAGCAGGCAGGCACGGACATCGGCATCAGCCCGGTGAGCGGTTTCCACTTGAATGTCATGAGCAGTCAACAAGTTTTGCAAACCCCGGGACCGGTATCCTTTACGGTACCAGTTAATACCGGTCATTGAACAGAGCCACGGTTTGGACGCAGCTTCCGGAAATAGACGTTTAACGAAACTCAGATCAAATTGGGCGTTGTGGGCGATAATAAATTCCGCTTGGTTGATCATGGTTTCGATGCGGCTATGATCAAGGATTTTGCCCTGAACCGCTTTTTTACTGATGCGGTGAACCCGGTAGGCCCCGGGAGAAATGGGGCAGGATGGTTCCCTGAGTCCCACGTATTGGTCAATGGTTTCCAGGATTTTTCCCGTTTGCCGATGGTAAGAAAATAAAACGATGGCCATTTCAATGATTTCTTCAACTGCCGGGTTTAAGCCGGTCGTTTCTACGTCGATAAAGGCAGCTTTCCCAATAAGGGGATCTTGAATATGTAAGTTGGTCATGTTTTTCCTTTCTTGGAATATTTTAGGTATATCGATAAAACTTTTTCGTTCAGAATTAATTCTTGTTTAATTCTTGGAAAGGCAAGAATATCCTGCTGTTTTTATATAACAGAAAATTTAATCAAAATGTAACAGGCGATGGTGAATCAGGACCGAATTGCTTCAATATTAGAGTCAATAAGTATACTGTTGAGAAAAGAGGAAAAATCATGAAACAGTTGAAAAGGCGGGGACTGCCCTTTGTGGCGATTATTGCAACGGTCTTGTTTTGGGGATTGTCGTATATCAGTACGAAAAGCCTGTTGGAAACGATGACGCCCTTTCAAATTGCCGCTTGCCGTTATGGATTGACCGTTATCATTCTCCTTGGGATAGGATTTGGGATGCGTTGGTTGAAACCGTTGCCGTTTCGGGAATTGCCCCGGTTAATGCTGGCAGCGTTCATCGGTATCGGGGTTTATTTTGTTTGTGAAAATTCTGGACTGAAGCTAACGACGGCCGGAATGGGTTCTTTAATCATCGCGACAATTCCGGTGATTAATACGATAGTGACGGCGTTTTGGATGAAAAAACCCACCTCTAGTATGGTGTGGGTTGGCGTCTTGCTCTCGGTGGCGGGCGTTTTTATCATTCTCCAAGGCGGGGCCGACTTTTCCTTCCAATCTCTCTGGGGAAATCTGTTGGTGCTCGGAGCTGCTTTTTCCTGGGTTGCTTATACATTGCTTAATCAGCCGTTGAGCCGAGCCTATGATGTCTTTTCGCTCAATGCTTATCAGGCTGTATTTGGGGCTATATTCCTGATTATTTTGGCTTGGATGGAAGGGGTGGACATGCCACGGTTTACCCCGGGGATTGCCGTTAATCTGGTGTTTTTAGCCTTTTGTTGTTCCGCGTTAGGTTATTTCTTTTACAATTATGCCTTGCGTCATTTAGGTTCCACTGTGGTGACAACTTTTATTAACTTCATTCCGGTTGTCGGCGTTTTGGGCGGAGTATTTATTTTAGGAGAGAGTTTGGGTATTTCCCAAATTGTCGGTGGAGTCATTATTTTAACCGGCGTATTTTTGGTCAGTATGGGCGAGAGTCGAGTAACGGCGTGAGCCGTTGATAGTTGACAGTGTACAGTAGACAGTTATTAATTCTGTTGGTTTGATGGATGCCTTTTCAAACTGTTAACTGTAAACTGTCAACTCACTGAACGTTATCCGTTCGCCCATTTTTCGGGGAGGGGTTCGGGCCGGTAATGGTCGATATAGTCCAGACAGGCTTCAATGTTGTCTGTGACGAAGTAGAGTTGTTGCGAATCGGGTCTGGCAAAATGCTGGTCGATGACTTCGTCGAATTGACGTAACAACGGGTCGTAATAGCCATTGATATTCAGGATGACAATGGCTTTTTGATGGTAACCGAGCTGCTTGAGAGTGATGATCTCCAAAAGTTCTTCCAGGGTACCATATCCGCCGGGTAAGGCGATGAATGCATCGGAGCGTTCGTCCATAACCGCTTCACGGGTACGTAAATCTTTGGTGACGATGAACTCGTCGCAATTTTCATAAGCGACACCTTTAATATTTAATGCTTCAGGAATAACTCCGATGACTTTACCGTGATGTTCATGCACAGCGCGTGCGGTAGCTCCCATCAGTCCGCGCATACCGCCACCGAAAAGTAGAATATCTCCGTGCTTGGCGATAGATGCTCCCAGTTGGGCAGCAGTTTCAAAGTAGATTGGGTCCAGTTCGTTACTGGACGAACTATAGACACAGATTGTACGATTCATCGTGATCATCCTTTTGTTTTTGAATTATTATATCATATCTTATCCTGATATTTAGTATGACTCCAATAGGTATCTGGCCATAGCGGTATTGGTTAGTTTCATCATGGGGTTGCAATTGGAGTGTAAATCGATATAAATCCTGTTAAAAACGGTTTTTTGAAAAAATTTATCATCGGAAAACCGTTGGCATTAAAGGATTTTTAGCGGTTTTACCAGGATTTTGAATGAAATTTTTTAAATTTACTATTTACAGATCGGGGTATTTTAGGTATACTAATAAATGCGCCGCCGAGAGGTGGTAAAAACGGGCGATTAGCTCAGTTGGTGAGAGCACCTGCCTTACAAGCAGGGGGCCGTAGGTTCGAGTCCTACATTGCCCACCATATTTACGGAGCCGTGGTGTAGTCGGTCTAACATGCCAGCCTGTCACGCTGGAGATCGCGGGTTCGAGTCCCGTCGGCTCCGCCATCAAAAACAAAAAGTAAAAATAAAAATAGCTTGACAAATAGTTGAAAACAGAATATAATAGTAGTTGTCTCAAGCGCCACGATAGCTCAGTTGGTAGAGCAGAGGACTGAAAATCCTCGTGTCGCTGGTTCGATTCCGGCTCGTGGCACCATAAAATACTTCACAAAAGATGCGGAAGTAGCTCAGCGGTAGAGCATCGCCTTGCCAAGGCGAGGGTCGCGGGTTCAAATCCCGTTTTCCGCTCCAAAAAGTTTACAACGTATAGACAGGTATTTTACCTGTCTATACTTAACAGATAAGGTTTTTTAGCATAATATAAAATTATACGGCGGCATAGCCAAGCGGTAAGGCAGAGGTCTGCAAAACCTTTATTCCCCAGTTCAAATCTGGGTGCCGCCTCCAAAAAAGTTTATACGGTTTGCCGAAGTGGCGGAACTGGCAGACGCAAGGGACTTAAAATCCCTCGGTCCAAAAGACCGTACCGGTTCGATTCCGGTCTTCGGCACCAATTTTGGAAACCAGCGTATAGCGCTGGTTTTCGTGTTTTACGAAGACCGGAATCAGAACCGATGTTGCGAGCCAGGGATGGCGAGCACACCGGTACGTTCCCACGACGGGATTTCGACCGGAGGGAGAACTTCCGGTCTTCGGCACCATTTATAAATTAAAGGTTTTAAAAGTTATATTACTTTTAAGACCTTTCATTTTAACCATAACTCATTTCGTTGTATACTTATTTCTCTTGAAAAACATTAAACTGAGATAAAACATGAATGCCGCCTAAATGGGCGGTTTTTTATTGTCTTTTTACGGGAGATTATTTTTTCTCCGGTTTTAAAACGGAATTGATGATTATAATCAGATATCATACATTCGCCAAAAAAAGTAATTCCTAAAATTGCCCAAATAGGATAATATTATCTTTAAGAAATAAGTAAAGGCGTGAAAGAATGTACGATATTGTGATAGTCGGAGGGCCGCAGGTTCAACTTTGGCACGATCAATATAAAGTATTGCTTATAGAAAAACGTACTTTTCAGGAATCGTTGTATGGAGGTTTGCAAAAATGTTGCGGCGGCCTTTTAGATCCTGATATTATTTATAAAAATATGAAAAAACCTTTTATGTATAATAAAGTTTTGCGAAAATATATTATGCAATCGGGTATTCAAAGCATAAAACAGCGGAGGTTATACGGCAGTGAGTATTGAAAGCGTTAAACGGGAGTTTGAAGCCAATGGCTGGGATTTGGAAGTAATTGAATTTGATGAAAGCAGTGCTACGGTAGATTTAGCTGCCAGGGTATTGGGTGTTGAGCCGGGGCGGATCGCCAAAAGCATGGTCTTTCGTTTGAAAGACCGGGATATCATGATTTTATTTAAAGGCGATGCCCGGATTGACAATCGAAAGTTCCGGGAGTGTTTTGGGGAAAAGGCCAGTCTGCTAAAGCCGGAGTTGGTGTTGGAAGTCACGGGCCATCCGGTGGGCGGAGTCTGTCCATTCGGGCTAAAACAACCGCTTACGGTTTATCTGGACCAATCACTCCAGGATTTTGACTATGTTTATCCTGCAGGCGGAACGCCCAATTCGGCGGTGAAAATCAGCGTGGATCGTTTGGCAGAACTTACCAGAGGACATTGGGTTGATGTGTCCAAAGAATCCGAACGGCCGCAGCAGGCGGTGAATATGTGAAGAACGTTTAGTCCATAAATTGCACGGTTTCCATATATCGCGCATAGGCCACGTTTTTTTCGACCTTAACCACCACATAGTGTTTGTTGTCATCGGTGATCAATTCGTCTCCCTTGGTGACCGGAGCGGATGAGACGGTCATTAGAAGTTTCCCCGTCTTTTCTTCGACGATTCGGTAATAGGCGTATTGCCGGGGGACGGTCCGGCTGGGTGCCGGCCGGGTATGGTCTTGATCTTTCCGAAGCAACAGCCCGGTGATGAAGAATAAGGCCGTTAATCCGATAAGCAGATAAATCAGAATTTTGCGCGGCTTGGTCAAGTTGATCACTCCCGCTTTAGTTTGCCCAATCCCGGATGTTTGATGAGGAAAATTCGGTGAAACTCTTGCTGGACCGCTGTTCGGTTTTTCTACCGTTGTCAACATCTGGAGATATCCGGCCGTATTGGATGCTTATCACATACTGACGGCCGTCTTTTAATAGGAAGTTAATGTCTTGGCGGAAGGAGTTCGTCATTTGGTTTTGAATTGTTAAAAAAATACGTGATCCCGGGCGAAGAGGAAACGTGCCAGGGGATTGGTTGGAGGAACGGCGATGAAATGGCAACAGGTTTTTGCGTGCTATAATTATCAAGGCAATACCGGTATCGGAAAATTGCGGTACTGCCCTATTTGTGGCACGGAATGCGAACTTCAGCCCGAAAACGATCGCCTGCGTCCGGCCTGTCCCAAGTGCGGTTTTATCCAATACCGCAATCCCAGTCCGGCGGTTTCCGTATTAATCGTCGATGACGGAAAAATCCTGTTGGGGAAGAGGGCAGGTTGGAATTTTGAAGGAGGGAAATGGTGTTTTCCCTGCGGATATATTGAATATGACGAAGATTTTCTGACGGCGGGCCGCCGTGAGGTCCGGGAAGAAACCGGCCTGGACGTGGCGATTACCGGGATAATCAATGTTGTCCACAATTTTTTTAATGAAGGATTACACACCTTGGTGGTAGTTTTGGCAGCACAGGTAAGGGGTGGAGTTCTTCAACCCAATGACGATCTTACTGAATTGCGTTGGTTTGGTCCGGATGAACAGTTGCCGGATTTGGCATTTGAAGCGGACCGTATATTGATTGATTATTACCGCCAGGGAAAACTGACAAGGTTTATTGACGTATATCTGGAGTGATTCTATATTTTTCCTTGTTTTTCAGCAGTTAATCCTTTACAATTGAAACTAATGGTAAAAAATTATGCAACGCAATTATTAAATAAAATTCAGAATATATCCAGGGTGAAATCATCTCTAGATCCCATGTCATAGACAAACGTGTGCGAGATGGGACTGTCAATAGATCCGTTAAAATTAACAGAGTTCAATTATAAGATTTATAAATTACATAATAATAACGAACATTCAGCGAAACATTGGGTAGGTGAAGTGATGAAACTAAAGGGTCAACGGGTTTTAGTTACCGGCGCTGCCGGATTTATCGGATCCCATTTAGCGGAGGAACTGGTGAAGGAAGGATGTGAGGTCCGGGCTTTCGTCAGGTATAATTCAAAAAATGATTGGGGCTGGTTGGAAACATCTGAATTGAAAAAAGAGATGGAGATTGTCGCTGGCGATATTCGTGATTATGATTCCGTTGCCAAGGCGGTCCGGGGATGCGGTGCAGTAATGCACCTGGCAGCTCTGATTGGCATTCCTTATTCCTATGAGTCGCCATTGGCTTACATTCGTACCAATATTGAGGGAACGTATAATGTTTTGCAAGCGTCTTTGGCAAATGAGGTTAACCGAGTAGTGGTCACCTCTACCAGTGAAACCTATGGAACTGCTCAAATAGTTCCCATTCGTGAAGATCATCCTTTGGTTGGACAATCTCCCTATTCTGCCACTAAGATCGGGGCAGATCAGTTATCCATCAGTTATTACCGGAGCTTCGATCTGCCGGTGGCCATTATCCGGCCCTTTAATACTTATGGGCCCCGTCAATCGGCCCGGGCAATCATTCCGACGGTGATCACTCAGATACTCAGCGGATACCCTCAGATTAGACTGGGAAATCTCAGTCCAACCCGGGATTTTAATTATGTGTTGGATACGGTGAACGGTTTTCTGAAAGTTGCTGAGAGCGACGCTGCGTTGGGACAGGTTATTAATATCGGTTCCGGGGTGGAAACCGGATTAAGAGATGTGATTGAGACCATTGCTGCAATCATCGGTACCGGGGTTGAGATTGTCCAAGAACAGCAGCGGATGCGTCCGGATAAAAGCGAAGTAGAACGGCTGTGGTGTGACAATTCCCGGGCTTTTGAGCTGACGGGATGGAAACCACGCTATACTTTAAAAGAAGGTTTGCAGGAGACGATTGAATGGTTTCGGCAAAATCTAGGTCGATATAAAGCGGGAGTTTATAATCTCTAGGAGGCCGGACAAATGATTCCTTTGAGTGTCCCTCATTTTTCAGGGAATGAATGGACTTATGTTAAAGAATGTATCGATACTAACTGGGTATCATCGGCAGGACGCTTTGTGGATCTTTTTGAAGAACGGATGGCCGATTATCTGGGGATTGAGTATGGGGTCGCCGTGGTGAACGGTACGGCTGCAATCCATTTGGCTTTGAAGCTTACAGGGGTTGAGCCCGGAGACCGGGTGCTGGTTCCCTCGTTGACGTTTATTGCGTCGGTTAATCCGATCAAATACTGTGGTGCAGAACCGGTGTTTGTTGAGGTCAACCGGGAAACCTGGGGGATGGATCCGGCAGCAGCTGCTGCCAAGGTTGAGGAGTTGGAAGCGAAGGGTCAGAAAGTGAAAGCCATGATCGTGGTCCATCTGTTCGGGCATCCGGTGGATTTGGATCCTTTGGTAGAATTATGCCGCCGCCATAATATATGGTTGATTGAGGATGCTACCGAAGCGCTTGGATCTGAGTATCGGGGCAAAAAAGCGGGGACTATCGGGGATATTGGTTGTTTTTCCTTTAACGGAAATAAATTGATTACAACCGGTGGCGGTGGGATGCTAGTAACCCGGGAGCAGAGTCTGGCAGAGAAAGCCCGTTATCTGTCCCAACAGGCCAAGGATGACCCTGAAAACTTTATCCACCGGGAAATCGGGTACAATTACCGTTTGACCAATATTCAAGCGGCGCTTGGCGTCGCTCAATTGGAACAGATCAATGGTTTTTTAAAGAAGAAGAAAGCCATTGCTGCTTGGTATAGCCAGGAGCTGGCTTCATTGGACGGGATTACTTTAACTCCGGAACAGCCATGGGCCAATAATTCATTTTGGTTGTATTCTATCTTGGTTGATCCCTTAAAGTTTGGCATGGGTTCTCGAGAGTTGATTCAGTATTTACGCCGTAACGGAGTTCAATCCCGGCCGTTTTTCTATCCGGTGCACCGGTTGCCCATGTACGAGGCGTGTGACCGGACAGAAATGAAAGAAACCATGCTATTGTGGGAAGAAGGCGTTAATTTGCCCTCCAGTGTTTCCTTGACGGAAGAGGATCTTCATCGGGTTGTTGAAGTGATTCGGCAGGCCCACCTGGAAAGCATAGGAGCGGTTAGATGAAACCGGTAATTATTATTGGCGGTGGTGGACATGCCCGTTCAATACGGGCTTTATTGAACGGGCTGCCTAATTATGAACCGGTTGGCTATACGGCAATGTCTCCTGGTGATATGGGAGATCTGCCATATCTTGGCGACGACCGGGTTTTACCCCGTTTGTTTGCCGATGGAATTCGTACTGCAGTTCTTGGTGTAGGCTCTATCCAACCCGGTCGGTTGCGGCGGAGATTGCTTACAGATTTAATGGCTATCGGTTTCGAACTGCCGGTGATTAAGGCTGTCTCGGCAGTGGTGGCTGATGATGTCCAAATTGGGGCGGGTACGGTTCTTTTTGAACGGGCAGTGGTTAATGCCAGGACGAGATTGGGGGAAGGCGTGATTATCAATACTGGGGCTGTAGTTGAACATGACTGTGTAGTGGGGGACTTTACTCATCTGGCGCCGGCATCGGTGTTGGGCGGGGGAGTCCGGCTAGACGCTGATGTTCATGTAGGATTGAATGCGACGGTTATTGAAAACCGGGTGATTAGTTCCAGGATATTGATTGGCGCCGGTGCGGTGGTCTGTGAGGATTGTCTTCAGCCGGGAGTATATGTCGGTGTCCCTGCCCGAAGGTTGCGGGGATGGAATGATGATGAAACGGGATGGGATAGTCGATGAAAGTTCATTCAGAACCGGTTTTCATTATTGCGGAAGCCGGGGTAAATCATAATGGCCATCTGGATACGGCCCTTCGGCTGGTGGAGGCAGCCAAAGAAGCCGGCGCAGATGCCGTTAAGTTTCAAACCTTTCGGGCGGACCGGATCGTCGGGATGGCTGCAGAAAAAGCGGCTTACCAAAAACGCCATACTTCAGCCGATGAAACCCAATATCACATGTTAAAACGGTTGGAATTATCGGAGGAAGCTCACTATCGGTTGCTAGAACACTGCCGGAATTGTCAAATTGAGTTTTTATCGACGCCCTTTGATTATGAAAGTGCGGACTTTTTGGATAAATTGGGGATCAGCCGGTTTAAAATACCGTCCGGGGAGATTACCAATATTCCTTTTCTGAAATATATTGCTGAAAAAGGCCGTCCGGTGATCCTGTCGACCGGTGCCTCGGATATAGGAGAAGTTGCTACTGCAATCACTGCTCTAGAGGACGGAGGAGCGGCCGGGATCAGTTTGCTCCATTGTGTGTCTCAATATCCGGCGCCTTTTGAAGATATCAATCTTAAGGCCATGAACACCTTGGCTAATGTCTTTCAGGTGCCGGTAGGATATTCCGATCATACGTTGGGAATCGAAATTGCCATTGCAGCTGTTGCCTTAGGGGCCCGGATCATTGAAAAGCATTTCACGCTAGACCGGAAGATGCCGGGTCCTGATCATCAGGCTTCGATTGAACCTCCGGAATTTCAGAGGATGGTTCTTTCCATTCGCCATGTGGAGGCAGCATTGGGTGATGGGGTGAAACGGCCGGCTGCTTCGGAACGGGAGATTCAGCAGATTATTCGTAAAAGTCTGGTGGCCTCCGTTGATCTGCGAAAAGGTGAGGTTATCACCCCGGAAATGCTTCTGACGAAACGGCCGGGGACGGGTATTCCTCCTTCCTTCTATAATGAAGTTATCGGGCTAAAGTTAATCCGGCCTGTTAAGCAAGATACAGTCTTGAAGTGGGAGGATTTTAAGGAGTGAGGCAACGGAAAATTGCTGTGGTCACCGGAACCCGGGCTGAATACGGGTTATTGCATTCGTTGATCAAAGCGGTCCATGAGGATGAAGCATTGCAATTGGAATTAATCGTCACCGGAATGCATCTTTCGCCGGAGTTCGGATTCACCGTAAGCGAGATCGAAAAAGACGGGTTTCCGATTGCTAAACGTATAGAGATGCTGCTTTCATCGGATTCACCAACCGGTGTTGTCAAATCCGTCGGCTTAGGATGTATTGGCTTCGCTGATGCCTTAGCGGAAATCCGGCCGGATATTATGGTGGTACTGGGAGACCGGTTTGAGGCTCTGGCTGCGGCGGTTTCAGCGTTAATCCTGGGGATCCCTATTGCTCATATTCACGGCGGAGAGATTACTGCCGGAGCAGTGGATGACAGTATCCGCCATAGTATCACCAAGATGAGTTCGTTTCATTTTACTGCAACCGAAGTATACCGAAAACGGATTATCCGGATGGGAGAAGCGCCGGAGCGGGTTTTTGTGACCGGTGCACCGGGGTTGGACCGGCTGCGGGAAATGACCTTTTTGACACGGGAGCAATTGGAACGGGAGTTGGATTGGGAGATCCGGCACCCAGTGGCTTTGGTGACTTTTCATCCGGTTACGCTGGAACAGGGACATGCAGCGGCTCAGGTTGGATGTTTATTGGGGGCGATCCGGGAAGCCGGGATATCTGCAATTTTCACCGGGGCTAATGCAGATACTGAAGGAAGGTTGATTACAACTTTACTGACGGAGTTTTGCCAGGAAAACCCCAGCCGGTATCTTTTTTTCCCCAGCTTGGGGCAGTTACGCTATTTGAGTCTGTTGCAAGTGGCGGATCTGATGATTGGCAATTCGTCCAGTGGTATCATCGAAGCGCCTTCTTTTGGTCTTCCGGTGGTGAATATGGGGTCTCGGCAGGCTGGGCGAATGACTGGAAAAAATGTCATTCAGGTTCCGGTGGATCGGGAGAAGATCGTCGAAGGGATTCGTCTGGCTTTATCCGATGCATTTCGGAGTCAGGCTGGGCAGGCGGATAACCCGTATGCCCGGGACTACCGTGCTGGGTGGAATATTAAGGAGATTTTGAAAAATTCTGAACTGACGCCCAAAACAGTGATCAAAGGTTTTTACGAGGGGCCAATTGATTGAAGGAGCAGTCAAATGAAAGATTTTCGACAAACATTGATCGCGCCGGAAACCACTTTGAGAGGTGCAATGGAGATTATGGATCGGGCCGCCCAGGGGCTCGTGATGGTCGTTGATTCGGAGGGCCGTTTGTTGGGGGTACTCACCGACGGTGATATGCGGCGGGCTATTTTAAAAGGCGTACCTTTTGAAGCGACCGTGGATGGCTTAATGTCCAGGGAACCCATCGTAGCTTATCCTCATATGACGGATGGTGAAATCCGCCGTTTAATGCGGGAGAAGTCCATCCGGCAAGTTCCGGTGGTTGATGATTCCAGAAAAGTGGTGGGATTGAAGCTCGTGGAGCAGTGTTTTGCGCCGGAGCGGCCCAATTGGGTGGTGTTGATGGGGGCGGTTTTGGAAAACGGTTACTGCCGCTGACTTTGGAAACGCCTAAACCATTGTTGAAGGTGGGAAACCGGCCCATTCTGGAAACCATTATTGAACAGTTTAAAAGTTATGGCTTTGTTCAGTTTATTATCAGTCTGAACTATTTATCGGATAAAATTAAAAATCACCTCGGTGACGGCCGGAAACTGGGGGTGACCATTGAATATATTGAAGAGAAGAAACCTTTGGGTACGGCCGGGGCGTTGAGCCTGATTCGGGTGCCCAGCGAGGAACCCATATTTGTGATGAATGGGGATGTACTCACTACTGTGAATTTTGACAGCTTCCAGGCCTATCATCAGGCAAAGAAGAATGATTTGACGATTGGAGTCCGGAATTTTTCGTGGACAATCCCTTACGGGGTAGTGGAGATGAAACAAGAATTGGTTCGGGAGATTCAGGAGAAACCGACCTATCATTTTTTAGTTAACGGTGGTATTTATTTGCTTAATGCTCAGCTGATCCGGAGGATTCCTAAAAATACCTATTATGATATGACTCAATTGGCTAATGATCTGATCAAAGCCGGTGATCGAGTAGGTTGTTTTCCCATTACGGAGTATTGGATGGATATTGGCCGTCCGGATGATTTAATAAAAGCTAATCAGGATTATGCGAATATCTTTCAGAATTAATATGGTGATCTGAGGCGGTTGATGTGAAACAATCATTTTTGGCGATTATTCCAGCTCGGAGCGGCTCAAAGGGCATTCCGGGAAAAAATATTAAAGACCTTTATGGTAAGCCGTTAATTGGGTACACAGTGGAGGCGGCTTTGCAGTCCCCTTATTTCACAGCAGAAGATGTGATCTGCTCGACGGATTCTCCGGAGATTGCTCAAGTTGCCCGTTCCTATGGAGCGGCAGTTCCCTGGCTACGGCCGCCGGAATTGGCGCGGGATGATACCAATTCTGCTGCAGTGGTTGAAGATGTGGTCACTAGATTGGCTTCTTGTGGCCGATATTACCAACATTTGGTGTTATTACAGCCCACCTCGCCACTGCGCACGGTGTCGCATATTAACCATGCCATCGAATTTTATCTGGAGAAAAAGGCAGATGCGGTAATATCCGTAGCTCCGGTCCGGGAATCGCCTTTTTGGATGAAGACCATGAATGAAGCTGGAGTTCTCAATAATCTTATTTCGCCTTCGGGAGAATACCTGCAGCGTCAACAGTTGCCCCAAGTATATCGACCCAATGGTGCTATTTATATTATACGGACGGAAGTTTTTCTGAGAGAGCGGAGTTTTTACCCTGCGGGAAGTTATGGCTTTGTGATGGATCGTCACAGCAGTGTGGATATAGATGAGGAATTAGACTGGATCATTGCCGAGAGGTTGGTGAAAGCTTCCGATGACAGTAGAAAATAAGATTTGCTTTGTGGTGCATACGTCGTTTCAGTTGATGTTTGCCACGATAATGCGTAAAAAGATTCAAGGAAAGTCTCAGCTGATCTGGGAAGATGACGGGCGGAATCAGCTCGATCATCTTCAATCTTTTATTGAGCAAAATTGGGAGCATCATTGGAGGCTTTCGACTCGAGAAAAAAAAGATCCGTCCCAGTGGCGGGAAATTAAGAAGGCCGCCTGCGACCAACTGAAACATTGTTGGATCTTATGTCTTTGGTCCCTTCATTCCAAAGTCAATCAGGCGATGATGGAAGCAGCCAAGGAAAAAGGAATCACTGTATACGTTTTTCCGGAGGGCTTGATCATCTATGATTATTTTAAATCCGGGTTTGACCATTGGATCAAAACTATATCAGGCCGGTATATCTATTCCTTTGATTATTTTTTCACCTATTTTGGACAGGAGAGGTTTAACCATCCCCGGATTCGGCCGATGCCCTTTTTATTTACATCTTCCAATTTAGCTCAGCTGACATTGCCGGATGAAATAGGCTATCCTAATTTAGACTTCAATTCGTTTCAAGGGATATATCTAGGGCAACCCTTAAGCGAAGGGGGAATCTTAAGTGTGGATGAAGAAAACGGGTATCTAGAGGCAGTGTTTGCGGCGTTGCCGGCAACGGACAGAATTTTAGTTTTGCTACATCCCTGGGAACGGCCCGATAAATACCGGCGGTTTGGGAATGTTTTTCCTTTTTTCAATAATCATTTTCCTAACGAAATATGGCTCCATCATTGCAATCCACGTTATGTATTGACGGCTTATTCTACGATTTTAATCAATTCAGCCTTGATCTTTCCGGCGGTTCCCCATGTGATGCTTTATCGGGCGGTAGGGCCTTTGAGGCGCCGGCGCCGCTTGCAATCTCTGGCAACAGCTTTTGAAGATATCCCTAATATTCGGCTACTTGATGCCATCTCAGATATTCCTGCAGCCATATCCCAACCGGTGACCCGGTTTTCAGTAGAGCCGGCTCTGGATGAAGCGGAATTTTTCAAACGGTATTTTACATAATTAACAGGATAATACGGATTCTTTCCAATGGAAAACGCCGTTTCCGGATGGAAATTCGCTGAGAAACTTTTCTCTTAAAAAACGCCATTCGATCCGATGTTCCAATTTTCTCACGAAACGTTGAGTTGGCCACGGCAGCTTTTCATAGTAATATTGAAGTCCGACTTGCCAAAAATCCTCCGGCCAGCTTAATAAGACATACATCACTTCCATTTCATCGGCGCTAAGTTTGGATACTTGATGGTATTTACGGAGGATAAACCGGCAGACATCTATGCTCCATTCCTGGTGGCGCAGATTGCGAAGGAGCAGGTTCATAATATCGTGGATCCGGATATCGCGGAGGCAATAGTCAAAATCAATTAATGCCAGTTGCCCTTGGGAATTCCTTAAGATATTCCGGCTGGAATAATCGTGATGGCACAAGCTTTTTTGTTGGTACCCTTCAGAGGCTACAAACGGGTAAAAGGATTGGAGCAAACGTTCATAACTGCGGATGGCCTGACGGTAAAAAGGTTCAAAGTGTCGCAGATATAAACGGCTAAATACGGAAGTTTCCTTTTCGGCCAGAGCCAGACGGCGAAAATCGTTCAATTCCCGGATCCGCCGTTCCCATTTGGCAGGCCAGCTATACCAGGCAGTCCGCTGATTGGGAAAGGCAGGTTCAAATCCCTGCCCATAGCGGTGAAATTCGGCAAGATACCGACAGGCATCAGCTAAATCATTGAAGTTGTTAAAATCGAGTTCATTACCATCAAACCAATCGGTAAGGATATAGATCCCGTCCGGCCCGTTGGCAAAGGGTTCTCCGGCTTGGCCCAACCATAAGCGGGGTGCCGTTCGGAAGCCTTTGACATGAAGGTATTCCAGGACTTCATAGATAAACTGAAGGTCAGCCGGAGCCAGTTTGGATTGTTTTAAATATTTCGTTCCTTCAGAGGTTTCGATTTTCCAAACTTTACGGCAGTTTTCCGCCTGATATAGTTTTAAACCATAGCTTTCAGTTACTTTCCGAAGGACCTCAAATTGATCCGGCGGATGAATAACAGCTTGAATGGTGGACATGGTATACTCCTTTGAGCCAATGGTTTCATCTTAATTCGGATATCTGGTGCTGTCAAAATAATGATCAAACTGAACTTGAAAATCGGCCATATTCTGTTGCTTTTCGAGTAGTTTTTGAAATTTCAGCACTTCCCGTTCGGGGGAGTAGTGGTTATGGCGATGAAAATGGCGGATGGACATTCGCCAGAATTTTTGGGGGAAGTAAAAGGTGGCGCGCATCACATCCAGTTCTTCAGGAGATAAGGGAATCACTTCCTGATAAGCATCAATGATGAGCCGGGCGGTTTCAAAATTCCAATCGTGTTTTTTCATCACCCTGCGGGTGAATTTTATCAGATCCATAATCGGCAGATCCAAGCGGGTGCTGTCAAAATCGATCATGAAGATGTTCCCCTGAGGGGTAAGGATAAAATTACGGGCAGCCGGATCGCCGTGGCAAAAGGTTTGATTGAACTTGGCTTGTTGGACCAGTTGAGTGTAGTTGCTGGCTTTCAGTTTGACAATGGCCGTTTCGGCCATAGGCAGAAAGAAATCGACGTTTTCCAGATAAAGCCGAGCGAATTCATCGTGTTGGATGTGTCGTGCCTGTTTTTTAAAATCCACCAAATTTTGATAACGTTCTTCAAAATGCCTCAGGCATTTTCCCAAAAGGTCCCGCATATTGGAACCCGGTGGCGGGGTAAATCCGGCTGAACATTGATGAAACTCCGCAAGTGCCCGGGTGGACTCCTTTAATTCCTCAGGATAACTGAAATCTGCTTGCCGTCCTTCGATCCAGTCAAATAGGGAGAAAGCGTAGCCGTGGCTACTGACATAGGTATCGCCGGAAAGGGTAGGGATCAACGGAACCATGCGGGTAAATCCCCGGAGAATCAGATGTTGTACTGCGCCATGGACAAAAGCCAACCGTTCCGGATTGAAGGGAGAAATTTTTAAATTTTTCGTTCCGTTATCGGTTTCCACCCGGAAAACGTCTTTAATTTTTTCCCAGCGAAAGGCGGTCAAACCCCAACGGCTCATTAAAGCCGGTACTTCCAAGAATAATCGATCCATCATCAGTAACCTCCGCGTTTTAGTTATTTTTTGCCCCGACTGACGGTAATGGCATCGTCGGGAACCAGCTTTGCAATAATTGAGCTCGCCGGGGCTCTTCGTCAAAAAGATGCCAAAATTTGCGTTGAAAGTGCCCTTCTGTCCAGGGAAGCTTCTCTTCAAAACGCTGGCTGCATAATCTCCAGAAACGGTGGGGGAAGCAAAGTGAGATGCGGATGAAAGATACGGCTTCCTCTGTCAGAGGGCGTTCCCGATGATACGTTTCACAGATCGAATTGAAACAATCGGGTTGCCAATCATTGGCGGCCATGGCCCGTTGGATAAGGGTGGCCAGTTCAACCGGAAACCAATCGATGGCCGATAACTCATAATCAATCAACACCCATTGGTTGTTTTGGATGATGATATTCCGGGGTGCTGGATCTTTGTGACAAAAGCCCACTTCCGAATAAAGCCGGGGTTCTTTGGTGAAAGGATGAGTTTCGAGGATTTTCAATGCTGTGTCGGCCTGAATGAGGAAATGATCGCTCCAGCGTAAGATACCGCGGTCGATCCGGTTTAAGTGATTTTCCCTTTTCAATCGGGCGATTAATGTTTGGAGGAATTGCCGCTTTTGCTGATAAACTTCCATTAGATCCGGAAAAGGCGGTACCGAAGGTAACGCCGTTTGGGCAATACGGTGAAGGTTGGCTAGCAAAGCGGCAGTCCGTTTCCAATGGTTCGGATTGGAAAAGGAAGGATGGGCTCCGTTGACCCACGGCATGACAATATAGCGTCCGGTAGGCAGCTCACAATAGGGCTGACGGGACCGGGTTCTTAGCAAAGGAATTAGTCCTTTAAAACCTGCTTGGCACAGCGATTCGATACTGTCTGCCAACCAAAGCAATTGTTGGGGAGAACGGGTGGTTTTTTTCAGTAAAAAGACCCCTGAATGGGTATGGATTTTCCAGGCTGGCCCCTGAGGTTGGCAAAGCGTACATTCAAGGCCGTAGTGGCGTTTAAGCTCCGTTAACCACGGATGCATGATGGTTATCACCTCCGCTGTGCTTTCGTCCTATACTATGTTAAATGGTGAATTTTTGTTAGCGCCTGCAGAGAAAATGCTGAAACGATGTATGAAACAGGGGTTAACTGAACAGGGGAACATGGTTCCCCTTTTAATGCTTTATGCATAGGATAGTGGCGGAGGTGTATTCCGATGTCGAATCCCTTCAAGCACTTGTGGAAATTGGACCAGAAGATTTTCCTCGGTGTGATTGGGTTGGAATTGCTCAAAACATTGATTGTTCCGAATCCTATCGATGTACTGATCCTCACGGGTTTGATTGTGATTTTTTTAGGGTGGTACTCCGATGGTTTCAAATGAGTTGCAGGGGGTGCTTGAGGGTTATCGGTTAAGTCCCCGGGCTGAGTTGGAACCGCATCGCAGCGTATGGTTGGTCGATGACGGTCAAAGCCTTAAAGTGCTGAAACCATTGAAAACCGGAGCAGTCCGCTCTTTTTTAATTGGCGAATTATTAAAAGAAATCAATGAAGGAAGGCGGGTTCCGGATTTGATCCCTACCGAAAGGGGCCATAACTATCTTTGGTTTCGAGGAAACCGTTATTTTCTGACTCGATGGTTGGACGGAAGGGAAGCGGACTACTACCGGGATGAGGATCTGGCAGCGGCGATTGGGGCGATGCGGTGGTTTCATGAAAGTACGGGACGGTTAGTTGAAGCCTCATCTTGTTGGGAGTATTTCAGGTTTCAACCGGGCCGGGAATGGAACTGTTATCTCCGGGAAATGGAAGCTTGCAGGCGTTTGGCAATCCGGCGGGGAGACGGCTGGTGCAGGCAATACCTCCGGCTTTGGCCGGCCTATTATGAACAGGCGTATCATGCCATTGACGCATATCGCAGTATGGTGAAGCAAGCCGGAAAGTGCCTTTGTTACCACGACTGGGCCCATCATAATGTGGTGATCCGGGAAGGAAAGGCTTGTCTTTTTGATTTTGATTATTTGCTGATGGACAACGCGGTGCACGATAAAGCCAATTTAATTTCCAGGTATGCCCGTTTGCATCATTGGGATTATCGATACCTGTTGAAAATCCTGTGGTTATTTGATAAACACTATCCCTGGAAAAAGGGAGAATTGCGTCTGTTACATGTTTATCTGACCTTTCCTTATGATTATTGGATGTTTGGCAGGCAATTTCTCATCGAGCAACTGCCCTGGAGCCGACGTTATCTGGAGGAACAATGGCAGCGGAAAGCGGCTTGGATAAGTCGACGAAACCGTGCGTTGGAGATTCTGGAAGCATTAGAGGCTTAGTTCACATTTCACCGGGTACGGTGGCGGTTCCGGATTGCGGGGTTACAATCTTGTTTGTATGAAACCCAAGATATAGGGGTTTCTTTTTGTTTGGAGCCATATATGGTAGTGGCTGCGGATTTTCCAAAAAAATTCAAAAAAATGCTAATGGAAAAGAGGAAATGGGTCGATTGTGGAGAATAGGGAATACAAAGTGGGTCCAAGTGGAGTGAAGTGGAGTAAATTAGACCATGTTTATGGGTGAATACCAACATGCCATGGATGAAAAAGGCCGGTTGATTATACCGGCTAAATTCCGCGAAGGCCTGGGCGAGAAATTTGTGATCACCCGGGGCTTGGATAACTGTTTGTTTGTTTACCCCATGGAACAGTGGAAACAGCTGGAAGATAAGATTAAAGAACTCCCTACCTCCCACGCTGATACCCGTGCCTTTGTCCGGATGTTTTTCTCCGGTGCCGTGGAGGCTGAGTTGGATAAACAGGGGCGGGTGGTTATTCCGGCCCATTTGAGAGAACATGCCCGGATTGAACGGGATTTATATGTCATCGGTGTTTCGACAAAAGTGGAGATTTGGGCGAAAGAGACTTGGGAAAGCTATTCAAGTCAGGCTCAACAATCTTATGAAAGCATTGCTGAGAAAATTATCGATATCGGAATTTAGTGTGTTGGATAGAAGACGGAGGTAAACCTCCGAGGTGAGTGATGAAGTCAGAATTTCAACATCAACCGGTTCTTTTAAAAGAGGCCATTGATTATCTCAATATTAACCCTTCCGGGATTTATGTAGATGGGACCGTTGGAGGTGCGGGCCATTCCCGGGAGATTGCCCGGCGGTTGGACGATTCCGGCATGTTAATCGGCATCGATCAGGATCAAACGGCGATAGATGCTGCTTATGAACGGCTGCAAAATTTTCAGCCTGCGATCAGGTTGTTTCATCGAAATTTTGCTTATTTACGCGATATTTTGGCAGAGATCGGCGTTCCGGCCATTGACGGGATTCTTTTGGACTTAGGGGTGTCGTCGCCCCAATTGGATGAGGAAGAGCGGGGATTTAGCTATAAACATGATGCTCCTTTAGATATGCGGATGGATCGGACGCAACCGTTCTCAGCGGCTCATCTGGTCAATACGGCTTCGGCTCAAGAACTGGCATCGATTTTCTGGAATTACGGTGAAGAACGCTGGAGTAAAAGGATCGCCGGATTTATCGAGGAATACCGGCGTGAAAAACCCATCGAGACTACCGGAGAGTTGGCTGATTTGATTAAACGGGCGATTCCTGCTGCAGCCCGGCGTAACGGTCCTCATCCTGCGCGGCGGGTTTTTCAGGCGCTCCGAATCGCTGTGAATAAAGAATTGGACGTGCTTCAAAGCGTGCTGAATCAAGCGGTGTCCGTGTTAAAACCCGGAGGCCGGGTGGTGGTCATCTCCTTCCATTCATTGGAGGATCGGATCGTTAAAACTACCTTTGCCGAAAAAGCCAAAGGGTGTGTTTGCCCTAAAAGTTTACCCATATGTCAATGCGGTATAAAACCTGAATTGAAAATCATTACCCGTAAACCGGTGATTCCTTCGGCGGCTGAGATTAAAGAAAATCCCCGAGCCAGGAGTTCAAAGCTAAGAGCGGCAGAGAAGACGGAGGGCTAGCGTTTCTTAAATCGAGGTCGGAAAGGTTTAAAAAATGTTACGAACTAAGAGTCTACCAGGGGAATTTAAGAACGCTATACTAGGCTCATATGGAGGTGCATAATATTGTTAGTAGCAGAGAAACTCCCGGTATCTACTATGGATACGCAAAACGATATTATCCGGCAAAGGCAGACAGCGCGCCGGGTTAACGTACGAAATGCCAAAATAGTTATCTTGGTCGGAATTCTTTTAGCATTGGTCGTTTGTAACGTGGTGGTTCATGCGTGTGTGATTCGGCAGGACCATCAACTTAAATATTGGCAAAAAATGATTGATGAAAAAGAGCGTGAACTGGTAAAATTGCGAATAGAGATCGCTCAATTGGAATCCTTTGACCGGATTCAGCGGATCGCTCAAAACGAATTGGGCATGCGGGATGCAGGCCCGATGGATTGTTATTTGATCAAATCCGCTCCGGAGTTAAAGAAAGAAGTGTTTAAGAGCGATTATGTGGCAAAGACTCCGACTAATACCGGTCTTTGGAATAAAGTATCCGGATGGCTGGGAGGCTTGGGCCGGACCATGGCCAAAAATCCCTGAGAAATGGCCGTCCCATTCTCGGGGTGAGATGGGATGTTTGCGGAGGAATGAATAGTGGATTACTCAGTCACTTCGTCCAAAAAACGGATTGCAGTGTTGCTTGTCGGAACTCTGGTTTTGCTGGCATTATTGATCCTCAGAGTGACTTATATCCAGGTTTTTATGGCGGGGTGGTTGAAAAAAGGCGCTGAAGATCAGCGCTTTCGTGCCGTTTCCATCTTACCGCGCCGGGGGACGATCTATGATCGTCAAGGATTTGAACTGGCTATCAGTATTGATGCGGAATCGGTTTTTGCTATTCCCAAAGAAATTGGAATAGAAGATACGGTCATTAACAATCGGGGCCGAAAAGTTTCATATATCAACAAAGGGAAATCTCAAAAAGCAAAGGTTGCCCAGATCGTTGGAGGCGTGTTAGGGCTGGATCCGGCTAAAATTGAACAAGCCATCAGCAAACAGGCTTCTTTTGTTTGGATTAAACGGCGGGCAACATTGGAAGAAATCGAACTACTGCGGAAAGTATTAAAAGAAGAAAAGATCCATGGTATCGAGATCAGTCAGAGCCCGCGGCGGTTTTATCCTCAAAATACATTGGCTGCCCAATTGTTGGGAATTGCCGGCATTGACAATCAGGGATTGGAAGGTTTAGAAAAACACCTGGATTCGTACTTGCGGGGCATTCCCGGCAGTGATCGGGCTGAGTTTGATACCTTGGGTCATCATATCCCCCAGGGGGAACGTCGGTATCAACCTCCGGTGGCCGGCGATTCGGTTTATTTGACCATCGATCGCAACATACAGTTTATTGTTGAACGGGAACTGGAGAAAGCGGTCAATGACACTAAGTCCAAGCGGGGAATGTCCATCGTGGTCAATCCCCAGACTGGCGAGATTTTGGCTATGGCCAGTTATCCGACGTTTGATCCGAATAAGTTTAATGAGTATCCGGCAGCCAATCGGCGAAATCCATTGGTGTCGGATATGTATGAGCCGGGTTCCACTTTTAAGGTGTTTACAGCAGCGGCTGCTCTCGAAGAAGGGAAAGTGTCACCGGAGTCAACTTTTTTTGATCCGGGTTTCATCGTGGTTGATGATCGGCGATTAAAGTGCTGGAAGGCAGGCGGACACGGCAGCCAAAATTTTGTGGAAGCGTTGGAGAATTCCTGTAACCCTGTATTTGCCACTCTGGCGATGCGGCTGACTAAGGAACGGTTTTATGACTATATCAAAGCTTTCGGTTTCGGAACTCCAACCGGGGTCGATTTCCCCGGTGAATCGCCGGGAATGCTTAAGCATCTCAATCAAGTGAAAAATGTGGAGTTGGCCAATATCGGTTTTGGCCAGGGGATTTCCGTGACTCCTTTACAGATGGTGATGGGGGTCTCGGCTATTGCCAATGGCGGATATTTGCTCAAACCCCAATTGGTCAAAGAAATTCGGGGTGAAGACGGCAAAGTTAAGATGAGTTTTAAGCGCCAGGTGGTACGGCAGGTTATTTCCAGTAAGACCTCGGCGTTAATGCGTCAAATGATGGAGTCGGTCGTCACCAACGGTTCCGGTAATAAGGCCTATCTACCCGGATTCCGGGTTGCCGGGAAAACCGGAACTGCCCAAAAGGTGGTGGCTGGTAAACGGGGATATAGTGAATTGATCGCTTCCTTTGTAGGATTTGCCCCGGCGGATAACCCCCAATTGTTGGCTATGGTTATTTTGGATGAACCGGGGTCAAACATCAAATATGGCGGTGTTATTTCAGCGCCGGTGGTCGGAAATATTTTCCGCGATGCTTTACGGTATTTGGGAGTTAAACCTCAGTTAGAACCGGATACGGTTGCGAAGATTGAGGAAGAGACCGTAACCGTACCACAGGTCCTCAATCAACGGGTTGTCGAAGCGACCCAGCAACTTAAGCGGGTTGGATTGGATTACCGGATTATCGGTGAAGGAAACGTGGTTTTTGAACAGGTTCCCAAAGGGGGTACTAGTGCCCAGCGAGGGACCAAGGTGCTGTTGTATCTCAATCCAGAAGCAAAATATACCAATCACCGAACGGATAAGGTTGTGGTTCCTGATTTGCAGGGCCTGTCGTCAGCTCAGTGTGAATCCATTCTGGGACAATTGGGATTGCGAATGCAGGGGAGCGGTTCAGGTGTGGTGGTCAATCAGTCACCGGAGTCCGGAAAGCTGATCGATTACGGCGGAACCGTCACAGTAACCTTCAGATAAAAGTCTTTTATAAAGCGATACTGCATTGCCAAATGGTGGATAAAGACGATAATTTTTGGCAAAAATGGAGATGGCTTCAGATCATCGTGCCTTACTAAGATGATAAGTTCTATCGAAAAGAAGGTGGATTTTTTGAGATTATCGGAACTCATCGACGCTGTTGCAACATTACAGGTCATCGGCAGCACGGAACGGGAGATAACGGGATTGAGCCAAGACTCCCGCAAAGTCCGGGCCGGTGATTTATTTTTTTGCATCCGGGGAGTCCAGGCGGATGGCCACCGTTATTTGAAGGATGCTGTGGCAGCCGGTTGCGTGGCGGCTGTAGTTGAGTACATTCCCGATGATGTACCGGAGGGCATTACGTTGATTCAGGTTCAGAATGTATCCAGTGCCCTCAAAGCCATTGCCGGGAAATTTTATGATTACCCCGATGGCAAATTGAAGATTATCGGAGTGATTGGAACCAATGGCAAAACAACCTCAACTTTTTTGATGAAAAGTATTTTGGAAGCAGCCGGCCATCGGGTAGGGTTGATTGGCACCATCATCAATCTGGTGGGAGACGAGGAAATCACGATAAATGACGGTTCAGTACATAATACGACCCCCGGAGCGCTGGAGCTGCAACAGTTGTTTGCCAAGATGGTGGAAGCCGGAGCAGAGTATGTGGTGATGGAGGTCTCTTCCCATTCGATTCATCAGGGCCGGGTGGACGGAATTCCATTCTGCGGCGGAATATTCACCAATATCACTCAGGATCATCTGGATTATCATGGGACTTTTGAAGAATATTTGCGGGTGAAAACCAAGTTTTTTGCAGATTTGCCTTCCACGTCCTGGGCCAGTATCAACGAAGATGATGAACATGCCGAATATATCCTTTCCCGAACTGCTGCAAAAGTTCTGACATATGGGATTCGACGGGATACCGATGTAAAGGCGGAGAATATTCGATTAACGCCCCAGGGGGCCATGTATCAGGCTAAAACTCCCCAGGGCATGATGGAGTTAAATCTCCATCTCACCGGCTATTTCAATGTCTATAACAGTTTAGGCGTTTTGACGGCAGCTTTGTCTCTGGGAATTCCTTTAGATATTATCAAAGTTGGTTTGGAAAGGGTCACCGGCGTTCCGGGCCGGTTCCAACAGGTCACGGTACCCGGAGCGGATTTCAGTGTGATTGTGGATTATGCTCATACGCCGGATGGCTTGGAGAACATCTTACAGACCGGGCGAGGTCTCAATCCGCGGCGGTTAATTGTGGTATTTGGCTGCGGTGGCGATCGGGACCGGACCAAACGGCCGATTATGGGGAAAATTGCGGCGAAACTAGCAGATTATACGATTGTCACTTCGGATAATCCCCGAAATGAAGCACCGAATCGAATTATGGAAGATATTGAGGCTGGGATAAAAGAGGTTCAACCGCCTGTTCCGTATACCATGATCGTCGATCGGGAAGAGGCCATCCGAAAGGCTATCGATATGGCCGAAGCCGGAGATCTGATTCTGATTGCCGGGAAAGGCCATGAAAATTATCAGATCTTTGAAGGAAACCGAATTATTCATTTTGATGACCGGGAGATCGCCAAAGCAGCTCTGGAGGAACGTTTCCATGGATAAAATCTCTTTAACTAATCTTGTCGCTGCGATTGGCGGTCAGGTGATTGCTGGTACCGCTGAACTTAGCATCGATGCCGTTACCATTGACTCCCGGCAGGTACCTTCCGGGGCCTTGTTTGTGGCGATCAAAGGGGAACGCTACGACGGCCATGATTTCATCGGGGATGCAGTCAGGAAAGGGGCTGCTGCCGTTGTCGTCCATGAGGAAAGGCCTATCGAAGCTGGCCAGGTTACAGTCATCCTTGTGGAGGATACCTTAACGGCGTTGGGGGATATTGCAGCCTATTATCGAAGCCGGTTTAAGATTCCGGTTATCGGTATTACCGGAAGCAATGGTAAGACAACCATTAAGGATTTATTGGCTTCCGTTTTGGAACAGCAATTTGCCATTGTGAAAACGGAAGGAAATTATAACAATGAGATTGGATTGCCGTTAACCTTATTCAAATTATCGCGGGATACCCAAGCGGCTGTTGTCGAAATGGGCATGCGGGGCTTAGGCCAAATTCGGCGGTTAGCCCAGATTGCCCGGCCAACGATAGGGATCGTATCCAATGTGGGGCTGACCCATTTAGAGCTGTTGGGTTCCCAGGAGAATATTGCAAAAGCCAAGGGCGAATTGATTGAATCTTTGCCAGCCGACGGCTTGGCGGTGTTAAACGGAGATGATCCTTTCGTCCGGATGATGTATCCAAAAACAGCGGCCCGTACGATTTTTTACGGGATTGACGCAGCGGAGTTGGACCTCCGGGCGGTCGATATTCAAATGACTGATCGGGGATCCCGGTTTCGGGTTCAGGCCAAAGATCTAAGCTTTGAGGTGACATTGCCCGTCCCGGGACGGCATAACATTCTCAATGCGTTGGCGGCCATGGCGGCAGCTTTGGAGATAGGCGTTACGGTTGAAGGGATCCAAAAGGGGTTGGCCCAGCCGCAACTGACCGGGAAACGTTTGAGAATATATGAAACCCGAGGATACTGGATTATCGATGATACTTACAATGCCAGCCCTTCATCGGTAACGGCCGCTTTGGATGTATTGGCCGATATGGCCATGGGGCAGCGGAAAATCGCTGTCTTAGCCGATATGCTCGAATTAGGGCCTGATTCCCGGCAAATCCATCGCGGACTCGGTGAATACGCCCGGAAAAAGGGCATCGATCACTTATACGCCTATGGGGACCTGGGCCGGGAATATGTTGAAGGTTTCGGAGAACGGGAGGGCCGGTCCGGTTTTTTTAACACCAAGGCCGAGTTAATTACTATGTTGCAAAAGAGGATTCAGCCGGGGGATGTCGTGTTGGTGAAAGGCTCCCGGGGCATGAAGATGGAAGAAGTTGTTGCTGCGCTGTCAGAGGAGGAGGCCAACGAGTGATGGCAAATTACGTCGTACTTATATTCACCGCTTTAACTTCGTTCATTATTTCGCTCATTTTCGGACCGCCGATCATTCGCATTTTACACCAACTGAAGTTCGGGCAAAGCATTCGGGATGATGGCCCCAAATCTCATCAAAAAAAGGCCGGGACTCCGACCATGGGAGGCATTTTAATATTTATCGCCATGGTATCCGGATTGTTGGTGGCCCGTCCTTTTACCCAGGAAGTATTTTGGTTGCTCTTTGTGACCCTTGGATTTGGATTGGTCGGCTTTATCGATGATATGATCATTATTCTCACTAAAAAATCCTTGGGTTTAAAAGCACGTCAGAAGTTATTGGCTCAAATTGCGATTGCGGCCATCGCCTCAATTTTCATGTTGCAGGATTCACAGGTGATGACCCAATGGGTGCCTTTTTCCAAACTCAAATTATTTTTCCCGAGTTTTAACTGGGGTAATCCGTTGTTTGTGATTTATGCCACGTTTATCATGGTGGCTGCTTCCAATGCGGTCAATCTGACCGACGGTTTAGACGGTTTGTCTGCCGGGACGACGGCCATCAGCCTTTTGGCCTTTGCAGTTTTGGCCTTTTTGCAAGGGTTTCATGAGATGGCGATTTTTGCTGTATCCCTGGCTGGTGCATGTGCCGGGTTTATCTGGTTTAACGGGCCGCCGGCCCAGGTTTTTATGGGAGATACCGGTTCATTGGCATTGGGCGCGGCGTTGGGCGCTTTAGCATTGTTTACACGGACTAGCTTGTTTTTGCCGATTATCGGCGGAGTTTTTGTGGCCGAAACCTTGTCAGTGATTATTCAGGTGGTTTCGTATAAAACCACCGGTAAACGGGTCTTCCGGATGAGTCCCCTGCATCATCACTTTGAACTCGGAGGAATGTTGGAACCTCAGATCATGTTGAGGTTTTGGATGGTTGGAGCGGTTCTCGGAATTTTGGGAATTTTAAGTTTTGTCATCAAGTAAAAATCAGTTTGCTCATATTATTTGATGGATATTTTGGACAGGTGGAGGTTAAGGGTTAATGAAGCGAAATCCTCCGGACTTATTTTTATTGCTGGTGACCTTGACGTTATTGACCTTGGGATTGATTATCGTCTTCAGTGCCAGTGCGCCGGAATCCTTGCGCATTACCAAAGGGGCCAATGTTTTCCACTATGGCCTGCGCCAATTGTTCTTTGCAGCCATTGGCGTCGTTTTTATGTTCATTGCCGCTAAATTCCCTTACAACAATTGGAGACGTTTGAGTCCGTTGATCCTCCTGACGTCCGTTGCTTTTTTGATTATTGTTTTATTCGTGTCAGAAGATATTAAAGGCTCCCATCGCTGGATTAATCTCGGCTTTTTCAATTTTCAGCCTTCGGAATATGCTAAACTGGCGATCATTTTAATTTTAGCCCATTATATTACCGAGATTAAAAAAGGTATCACTACGCTCATGGTGGGCGTGATCATTCCCTTTATTTTTGTCGGGTTTATTTGCCTGTTGATCCTGTTGGAACCGGATTTGGGTACGGCGATGGTGATCTTTGCAACGTTTATGATCCTGATCTTTGCAGGCGGTGCCAGGCTAAGCCATTTGGCCTTTTTGACTTTATTTGGAGTGACTGCCGCCATGGTGTTGGTCATCATCGAACCCTATCGGTTTAAACGGCTGATCGCTTTTCTGGATCCCTGGAAAGACCCTCGCGGAGACGGTTGGCAAATCATTCAGTCATTATATGCTTTGGGATCCGGAGGCCCGTTGGGTATGGGTTTGGGGATGAGCCGCCAAAAGTTTAATTATTTACCGGAGGCTCATACGGACTATATTTTTTCCATTTTAGGCGAAGAGTTGGGCCTGTTGGGGACGGTTACCGTCATCATGCTCTTTTTCCTATTGGCCTGGCGGGGATATAAAATCGCCATTTCCGCAAAGGATACTTACGGTAAACTTTTAGCGACCGGGTTAACGTCATACCTGATATTTCAAGCCCTACTTAATATCGGCGTAGTGACCTCTTCGATTCCAGTCACTGGAATTACCCTTCCTTTTTTAAGTTACGGCGGATCGTCATTGATGGTTAGTTTATTGAGTGTGGGAATCCTTTTGAATATTTCGAAGAGTTGTGAGTAAAACGAATGGTTATGAGGATGTGGTGATAGGAGACAGCAGACAGGAGTGAGGAGGACAGTAGTTTCGAGTTTGAATGGCAGAAGATACTGAGTACTAGGCTTGAAACCCAATATTACAGGAACTTTCTCCTGTCTTCTGACTCCTGACTACTATCTCCTTGGTTACTGGACAAGCTGATCTGGGATTTTGTCACACCCGGGAGTGGCAATGCATATGATGGCTATTGTTCGACTCATTTATAGGGGGCTTTACCATGATTGATACTGAAGCAGTTCAAACCTTGACCAAAAAAGAGAATAAGTTAGAAATTATCGGTAGAAAACCATTGAACGGCGTGGTAAAAATCAGTGGGGCGAAAAATGCTGTTTTGAAGTTAATGGCGGCTGCTTTATTATCAAACAATCAATGCCTGATCCGCAATGTTCCCCGGATTCGCGATGTGGAAACGATGATCGGCGTCCTTAACGGTTTGGGCGCCGAAACCGTCTGGGAAGATGAATCCACCATTCGGATTCAAGTGAAAGACGGGTTAAGTTATGCAGCACCCGATCAATATGTGCGGGAGATGCGAGCTTCGGTGCAGGTCATGGGGCCGTTGTTGGCCAGGCTGGGTAAGGTGAAACTGTTTCAACCAGGAGGCTGTATTATCGGACAGCGTCCCATTGACTTGCATTTGAAGGGATTTCAAGCAATGGGAGCGGAAGTTATCGAAGAACACGGATATGTCTATGTGCAAGCCGATAAGCTAAAAGGTGCTGAGATACATTTGGATTTCCCAAGTGTAGGCGCTACGGAAAATATTATGTCTGCTGCGATCTTGGCAGAAGGAACGACGGTGATTCGTAATGCAGCCAAAGAACCGGAAATTATCGAGGAACAAAATTTTTACAATCGGCTGGGCGCAAAAATTCGGGGAGCGGGAACGGACACCATCCGGATCGAAGGTGTGGAACGGCTGAACAACCGGATGACGGATTATACGGTGATTCCCGACCGGATCGAAGCAGGTACGTTCATGATTGCCGCAGCAATTACCGGTGGAGATGTGGTTTTAGAGGATGTTATTCCTGAACATGTAGATGCTTTAGCATCCAAATTGCGGGAGATCGGGGTGAAGATCGAAACCAACGGGGAGAAACTCCGTGTCATTTCCGATGGGCGGCTGAAGGCTGCTGATGTTACGGTGTTACCGTATCCGGGTTTTCCGACGGATCTGCAACCGCAGATCACTGCTCTTTTGTCAGTAGCCAACGGAACCAGCGTTATAACGGAAAACGTCTTTGGCAGCCGTTTCCGGTATGTGGATGAACTGATCCGCATGGGAGCGGCGATCCGGGTAGAGAGCCGGAGCGCCATTGTCAAAGGCGTTAAGCGATTGAGCGGAGCTTCCGTATATGCCCCGGATCTTCGGGCTGGAGCGGCACTGGTGATTGCCGGGTTGGCAGCTGACGGATTAACGACCATTGAAGGCCTGCAATATTTGGATCGCGGGTATGTGGCGCTGGAGAAAAAACTGGCTGCATTAGGCGCTGATATTCAGCGGGTGGAATAAGAAGCATAATTGGTATAACTGGTACATAGGTACATCGATACGGATAAAAGACCTGAATGAGGGTCTTTTTGTTTTGGAGAGTACTGTACAGCTTTGGATTTAGTCTAATCCTCGGCTGTGCTTTGTTTGTCGACAGGAAGTGCTGTAATTTATATCCTTTGCTTTTATAGCTCCTTTTACAGTTTACCCGTGAAAGTGTTACTGAACGCTCACTGCCGCTTTTTTACCGCCAAAAAAGCGGCGCAAAAGGGGGCTTTGATATGATTGATCCTTTCTTTACCTATTCTCGAGATTTATTTTTGGATATATGTTTAGGCTATTTATTTTGGCCCACAGATTCCGGCGGCGGGTGACTTTTTGATCGCGCAAAAAGTCACCAAAAACGCGCTGGAACCATATGGTTCCAGACCTCCTTTAATCATCCAAGGTTTCTTATGGGTTTTCGCCATCCCTGGCTTTATGATTGTCAATTAAGCTAGGGCTTCCGACGGCGACCGCAGTTTTTCTTCCTTGAAAAGATGCGTCGCAAGGCTCCTTCCCTGGAGTCTTTGCTAAGCGATACTGTTCAAATAATCATTAAAGCGAACCTTAGATCATATAGGCGTAATAGTTCGTTATACGTATGATATCGGGATTTGGTCACGAAATTTGCAAAAAAAATATTGGAACACATTGGAAGAATGGGAAAGGATAATACCGGAGTAGTTTGACCGGAAGATAGACATTGACAGCTTTTTGTGTCAAAGAGATTTTCTCGATCTATATCTTTATCCCCCTGCTAAATATATTCTTGCAAATGTTTTTATTCGTCGCAATTGGAGGTTTACTATCGAAGATTATGAAGGTTTGAAAGTAATGTATAACATTATAACAAACAGAGTGGTTACAATCGATGTTTCTCGAAAAGGGTTACAGAATACCCGCGGAATTTCGATTGGAGACAGTGAGGAAGATGTTATTACTCGATATGGCCAGACGAAGAAATGGGACGGGAAGTATCTGTTTTATGAGAAATATGAATCATACTCAGATTATGAATATGCTTTGAAATTTACTATATTAAATAATAAAGTTTCAAATATTATGTTTTTTTTGCAGGAAATTAATTGTTAGGGTGTATGAGTGTTTAGAATTTTATGCTTTCAGCCAATATCAATTGCGTTAAATGAGGTTTAACCTTGTAACAGGCAGAGAACGTTTCGGAAAAGCCGGTAAGATTGTCCATCAGAGAAAAAAGATAGCCGTCGCATTTGCGGCGGCTGTCTTTTGGTTTAATCCTTTTTCCTCTGCAATTCCTTCCTGTACTGTAGCGGCGAGGTTCCGGTGATCTCCTTGAAGATCCGGCCAAAATGGGATTGGTTCACGAAACCGACGGCATTGGCGATGGCCTGGACTTTATCGTTGGTCTCCCGTAAAAGGCGTTGGGCTTCTTTGATGCGGATACTGTTCAAATATTCAATAAAAGCGAACCCGGTCACAGCCTTGAAGAGACGGCTCAGGTAAAAATGGCTGATCTCAAATTGCTCCGCGACGGATACCAAGGTTAAATCTTCAGCGTAATGCGTATTGATAAATTTTACGATTTCGGAGACTTTTGCGTGGGTTTGGCTAATATACTGGTGTCCGTTAGAAGCTAAATCCAGGTTTCGGGCAGCATAGATCAGGAGTTGCTGTAATAGGGATTGGAGTTGAATTTCATAATCCAATCGTTGGTTTTGGACTTCGTCCAGCATGGTTTCGAAGATCCGTTCAAAGATATGTCTATCTTTTGGAGACAGCCGAATCACGTGGCGGTTTTTGAATAGAACTTCGATGCTTTGCAAATTTTCGTGGATTGAATTACTCACAAACCGCTGGTCGAATTCGATTAAATACCGTTCATGATGGGGTTTGCCCGTATCCATCGTTTTATGAATCACATAGGGACTGATCAGCACCAGATCGCCTTTTTGTATCAGGTAGGTCCGGTCGTGAATGAAATAGAACCGTTCACCGGAGACCAGATAGTAGATTTCATACCGGCTGTGGAAATGGCAGCCCCGCATGTTATAATGGCCGGTACGGGTATCATGGTAGAATGAAAAAGAATTGGTAGGGTTTGAATAATTGACGTTTGGCAATTCCATGCGGTTTGCTCCTTATCAAATAAAATCAGAAGCTATATTTTTATCATCTATTAATGTAACGCTTCAATGGAAGATTTGAAATGATTTTCCCATTTTTGTAATTTCATTTTAACATATTCTACAAATTGGGTTCAAATTCGAATGATGATCCCATTATCGATGAACGCACTTTTCGGTTTAAAAATTTGTTCCGAACATTCGCCAAAAAGGGGAAGAATGCTTTATTGACAGTAACATCTTTCTCCTTTATACTATAATTTGGATTGAAAATTTCTTTTTTATCAATTTATCGAAAAAACCATACAACTGGCGGAAGTGGAGTTCACCACAGGGAGTATGGTTTTCATCAAGCCGACCGCCTGGGTACATTGCATAGGATACCCAGGTTTTTTTTATGAAAAAACGACGGAGGATGATCATGAAACAAAAAGAGCTGATTTTAAAGTACGGTAACAACCCTCATCAAAATCCGGCCCGGATCTATGCACAGGACGGCGTTCTTCCCATCGAGATTCTAAATGGGAATCCCGGGTATATTAACCTGTTGGATGCTTTCAACAGCTGGCAGTTGGTGAAAGAACTGAAAGCCGTATTGAAACTTCCGGCAGCAGCGTCGTTCAAACATGTTAGTCCGGCCGGTGCAGCGATTGGGCTTCCGCTCAGCGAGAGTCTGAAGAAAGCATATTTTGTCGAAGGGATGGAACTTTCTCCGGTGGCTGCCGCTTATGCCCGGGCTCGGGGAGCTGATCGGGTTTCATCTTTCGGGGATTGGATCGCCATTAGCGATATGGTGGATTTGTCTGCGGCCAATCTCATCGCCAAAGAGGTATCCGACGGCATTATTGCTCCCGATTATACACCGGAAGCCCTTGAGGTGCTGAAGAAGAAGAAAAAAGGCGGTTATAACATAATTAAAATTGATCCTGATTATCAACCAAGAGAGCTTGAACATAAAGAGGTTTTTGGGGTTGTCTTTGAACAAAAACGGAACGACGTTATCCCCGATGCCAGTTACTTGAAGAATATCGTGACTGAAAATAAAAACTTGCCCGAATCTGCGATCCGGGATTTGATCATTGCGATGATTACGTTGAAATATACCCAATCCAACTCGGTGTGTTATGTCAGCGATGGCCAGGTGATCGGTTGCGGGGCCGGGCAGCAGTCCCGGATTCATTGTACCCGGTTGGCCGGTGAAAAAGCGGATCTGTGGTTTCTCCGGCAGCATCCTGCAGTTCTCAGTCTGCCTTTTAAAGAAGGGGTATCGCGGACTGAGAAGGATATCGCCATCGATCAATTCCTCCGGGAAGATACATCGGCCGAAGAGATGCAAAGCTGGGACCAGATTTTCACTGAGATTCCGACTCGATTAACGCAGGAAGAGAAGAAAGCATGGCTTGCTAAGATGACCGATGTTGCTTTAGGCTCCGATGCCTTTTTCCCGCAACGGGATAATATTGACCGGGCTGCCAAAAGCGGCGTGAAATACATTGTACAACCCGGCGGTTCCTTGCGGGATGACAATGTGATTGCAGCGTGTAACGAATACGGCATGGTGATGGTTTTCAACGGTTTGCGGTTGTTCCATCATTAATTTCAGGTACTAGGTTTTTGGTTCTGGGTATTGGGTTAGGAGACAGTAGTCAGTGGTTAGTAGTTAGAAACGGAAAACAGAATACAGAAATCAGAAGAAAATTAAATGTCTATTCGCACCTCATGCCTTAACCGCGTACTGTGAACTCTGTATTGTGCACTTAACTCAGAATCCGAAACTTGCAACTATCTCCTGTCTCCTGACTCCTGACTCCTAAACCATAACATCGAACCCGAATTTACTGTGTATTGTGAACAACGAAACAAAATCCTAAAGAATTTTTTGGAGGTTGATTTCTTATGTCCCTTCTTGAATTGGCAGGGCAAAATATGGCGAAATTGAAGTCAAATTCTTATCCCGGCCGCGGGATCGTCTTGGGGCAAAGCCCTGACGGGAAGACGATGATTCAGATTTACTGGATTATGGGCCGGAGCGCAAACAGCCGAAACCGGATCTTTGAAGCGGAGGGGGACAGTATCAAAACCAAAGCTTTCGATGAAAGCAAAGTGGAGGATCCGTCCTTGATCATTTACTATCCGGTCCGGGTGTTTAATCATGCCCATATTGTCACCAACGGTGATCAAACCGATACCATATATACTCATCTTGCCGAGGGTGGTACCTTTGAGACAGCCCTTAACAGCAGAACCTTTGAGCCGGATGCACCCAATTATACGCCGCGAATTTCCGGATTGATTGATTTGGACAATTCACAGGTGGCGTATCAAATGGCGATTTTGAAAGCAATGGAAGGGAATCCTGCCGGTTGTCAACGGAATTATTATAATTATGAGACGGCTATTCCCGGTATCGGGCATTGCATTCATACATACGAAAATGACGGCAATCCGCTGCCGTCGTTCCGGGGAGAGCCTTATCCGGTTCAATTGTTTGATACCCTTGAAGAAAATGCCCGGATATATTGGGAGCATTTAAATGAGGAAAACCGGATTGCGTTAATGGTGAAGATGATTGATCCGGTGAGCCGTACCAGCCGCCAGCTGATTTTAAATAAACATTTGGGCGATTAAATAATTGTTGACTAGATATAAAAAAGGCGAAAGGTTATTTCCTTTCGCCTTTGCTATTAATGAGGATGTTGATAGCGTTTTTCGATCTGCCAATGCCTGCCGTTCCGTTTTAAATACAGAAATTCCTGCCGAAGTTCTTTTCGCCACAGGCCGCCCGACCAATGCCACCACAATACATGGACTTCAACGACGGCTTGCTTCGGGGAGCGTTTTTTGATAGCCAGATTTTTCACTTCAATGACCGGCCGTCCCAACAGTTCGGTGATCAATTGTAACCGCTGGTTGCGGGCTTCAATAACGTCCTGAAACAAGCTGTCTCCGGATGTAACGGAAGACGCCAGCATCGAGGTGTGGTTGTGATAGAAGGTTTCGATCAATTCCTGGGTGATCTGAGGCTCCCGGTTAAAGCTCTGCCACATATATCTTCCGGAAATAAAGGCGATCGTGGTTATTAACAAAATCAGGCCGACCCGGATACTGTATTTACGAATGGAACGGTTTTTAAGTTCTTGCCGGTATTTTTTGAGGTGAATCACTTTTTCCGCATCGGTTGCAAAATAGTTTTCCCGCATTATCATATCTTTCCAGAACAATTTTACCTGGAGCGCTGTGGGGCGCTCATATTTTTTCAGCGACAACATCCGGTTCAATAAGCGATTGATTCCGGGGTTGAGCTCCGGTCGGTAGTGGGTGATGGGAATAATTTCACCTTTCAAAATGGCAGTAGTTGGCCAACCGTCTTCCAGGGCAAAAGGAAGATGGTTGGTGAGCAGCACGTAAATGAGCAATCCAAGATAAAAGATATCGCTGGCTTGGCTATGGGGATCGCCAAAGTAACTTTCCGGAGTGCGGCAAGCTTCTAATCCTGGCGGGAGCGGTGTATCCGGGGATATCAGGTAAGGCCGGCACCATGGATCGACTATATAGAAACCGCTATCATTGTGATAAAGGCGATGCCAATCCGGACGGCCCACCAGTGCGCCGCGGTAATGAAATTGCTCAAAGGATGAGATCAACGGATACAAATCCCGGATCAATCGGGGTAAGTCGGGCGCCTGATAATTTGGAGAAAACGGGCTGATTCCCTGGCGGGCTTCCCAACCGATCCACAACTTATCCTGGTGGTTGATGGGTTTCTCCAGGGGTAAGATTCCCATGGGCTCGGAAGCAGCTAAGATTTTACAGCGTTTTTCGGCGTTTTGGCGATAAACGGCCGCTTCATATCCGTGAATCCGGGAAGCCAGCGGTTCCCAACGGTACAGGGGGCCGTCGTTGTTCTTTTTAGCCAGCATATAACAGATGCCGGCTTCAGAATATTCTTCAAGAAAAATCCAGTTTTTCAAAGTCATACTCCCACTCAGAAATTTCGATGGTCTGCGATGGTGTTCAGTTTTAGGATGTCCAGAAATCCAAAAAAATTGCAAAAATTTCCTTTGCAATAATATATTTTGGTTGAATCTGTCTTTACATCTGAAATTGTCCGAATCAATCGTTGGATAGGGTCATATATTGTCAGTAGAGTTGCCGCGATGAAAGAAGAGGTGGTTTTGGTGACGGATTTAGAAATATTATCCCGGATTATCTGGGCTGAAGCGGAGTCGGAAATCTTAAACGGCAAAGTCGGGGTAGGGGCTTCCATCATCAATCAGGCACAGGCCGAAAATAAAACCATATTGCAGGTAATCCAAACACCGGGACAGTTTGAGGCCTATGCCAATAACCGGTTTTGGCAAGCACCATACAATTCGCAGCAACCGATGATGGTTGCGGCAAAACAGGCAGCTTCCCGGGCGTTACAGGGTGAGGACCCGGTGAACCGGAAGACCCATTTTTGTGCGTATAAGAAAAATCCGTGCCGTTGGCATTATACCCAAACGCCGCCAACTCAATTTCTAGGGAATCATTTATTCATCCGGGCCAAAGCTTATAACTAAAGTGCAAATGCTAAGCGAAGCCATGGTCTGAGTTAAGTAGGTAGATCATAGATCATGAAAATGCAGGGGAAGAGGTGAAACAGGTGTTGGATTCCGTCCATTATACTCTCCGCACTACATCGCAAACGGGGAGTTTTGTCAATACTGCGGTCACTTATGAGGTTTATTTTGATCGTTCCCGGGGGATCGCATATTCAGTCAATCTGGAGGCTCCTCCCAATGAATTGTCCAATCAGTTGGAGCCGGTATGGCAGGCGAAAATCGTCAATGATCGTCAAGGACTGCGTCTGGAATACGATATTTTACAGAAGATTTACTATCAAACGCCGCAAACCATGGAAGTTGAGAGCGCCCTTTTCAAACTTCAGGAAGATCTGTTTATGTTCCTTCAAAGCAGCGAGACGGTTCCAGTTCCCGATATCACCAAATCCGGACAGAATTATCCCGGAAGTCGGCTTAATACATTAACGATCTGGTATGATCCGGTCCGGTTTTTGCCCATTCAACGCGTTAATGAGGATCGGGGAAATGTGATCACTGATGAATTTACGTATCATTCAGTCAATGAACCCATAGCGGAAGATGTTTTCTCTCTGCCGAAACCGGCTGAGGCTATCGCAGATTTTGACCTGTATCCCAATCCGCCAACCCTGCCCCGTTTTGATGTGGTTCCCGATGCCAACAGCCCTCAATCCGGGGTATATGTGGAGACACTAATGACGGAGATCCGGCGCCATGTTATCCTCAACCAATGGGAATACGGGCCTTTCTCCACCATTAAACTTCCCTGGTTAACCGAGATGCCGGTGACCATTTATCGCGGTAAAACCGACAATGTGATTCCTCCCTTGGTGGTAGCGGTAGATGTTCCGGAGCAGGGAAGAGCATATTTCTTCGTCACCTATGATTTCCTGGGTTATGTGGTGACCGGATTTACTCAGGATCCTTATGATTTAAGCGGTTATGAAGCATTGCCTATTCAAACCGTACTCCGCTTGGAGGATTTTGTGCCGCTTTATGCAGCGCCTTCCAGAGAAAAGGATTTTGTCGTTCATAATTTTATGGTTTCAGTTCAAAGCAATGACTTTTTCATCAATGCTTTTGATATGGGTGGGAAAACCTTTGACATGGTTGTTAAAAATTTCAGTTTCCATGAAAATGAAGGATATTTACTGTTGAATGTGTATGGAAAAGAATATTGGGATAATGCCAATTTGGAATCCATGTTCAACTTCGTTGTTACCGGTCAAATGGTGGACGCCCATACGACGCCGATTTTGATTTATGCCTTGAATACATTGAAACGGTTAGGCATTTACCGTAAAATTACCATGCCGGTTTACACGGAGATACCGGATAGTACTGCCACGTAAACCCTGGCGCTGCAGCTTCTTTGAGTTGCAGCGCTTTATATTTTTAAAAGTGGATAGACGTTTCTTTTCAATCAATATGTATATGCTCCCGGTTTGTGTTCACTCTATTAAAGAGGGAATCATTACAATACGGGGAGGGAAATGGATGTCTGGTTTTAAAAAGTGGTTGCGGCTGATCATTGTTTTTGTTTTGTGTTTAGCTATATTTGGATGTCAAGAGACGAAATCTAAAGGGGAGGCGGAGGCCCCCAATATTTTAAATGATGTGGAACAGAAGACTTTCGAAGAGGTTAACAATTACCGCCTTTCCAAAGGATTGCAGCCTCTTAGCCTGGACCAGCGTATTGTAGAACAAGCCCGCAAACACAGCCAAAATATGGCGGATAAGAAAGTTCCCTTTAGCCACGAAGGTTTTGAAGAGCGGGTTGCTGCCACCAAAATACCCAGGACGTATGCAGCTGAAAATGTTGCTTACAATCAAGGTTATTCCGATCCGGCGGCCCGGGCGGTTGAGGGGTGGATTCAAAGCGAAGGCCATCGACGCAATATAGTGGGGGATTTCGATCTTACCGGTATTGGGGCTGTAAAAAGCAGCAACGGGACTTGGTATTTTACCCAAATTTTCCTTCGAACAAGTGGCCAAACGGCCAAAAAAAGCGGCTTTTCCTGGAATCTTTTCCGGTGAGTGATAGCGTGTTGGATCGCTAACGGCCGTATTCATTTTTTAAACGAAACTTTACTAATTCCCATTTCAGCAAATAATTTTTCCAGTTCAGTATGGCCTTTCAGGGAGCCTTTCAACTCTATCACCACGATTTGCTTCTTATCGATGGACATGGCATCAACTTCCAGTATCCCTTCGAGTAGTCCGAGAATGATCAGCAGCTGGAGGGGAGCGAGTTTAACATCTTTATCGCTTTCAGACTTTTTTTGATGTTTTTCTTCAGCCACGGTAGACCTCTTTGGTTTTCAGATGGTGTCATAATAGTATATTAACGGCTGTTTGGTGAGGAACCAGAAACGACAATTCCTGTGTGGGAATTGAAGGAGCTGCATCCTATGGAACAAATGGAGCAGATGCATGAAGAATTTATACTACAGCAGAGAGAAGCGGATGATTGGGATTTTATCTGTTCGCTGATTTTGGCGCATGCCGCACCCACCATTGCCGGTTTAAAGCCGGCAACTCTGATGGCTTTTTCGGATACAGGAAAGCCCTTGGGACAATTGTGGGAAACCCACCGGGAACGTTTTCTCCGTGATGTCGCACCCCGAGTCCGGTTAAGCTATTTTAGGATGAAATCTGTAGGCAGTAGCGAGCTTGGATTGTTTTATCGGGAAGATTTGCTTCGCCAAGTTCTTAGTCTCCGCCGACATATCCTGTTCTTGGAGAGGCAGGGGATTGATTGCTCCGATCCGTGGAATTGTTTGAGATCCATTCAAACTCAGTTTGTAAGGAGGTTTCCACATGAAATTGGGATTTTGCTGGGTTATCCGTTGGATGATGTATTGGGTTTTATGAAGTATCGTGGAAAAAATGCTCTTTTGGAGGGATATTGGAAAGTGTACCGCTATCCCCGGACAGCCGCTCAAATGTTTCGCCGCTTTGAACAGTCCAAAGCGATAGTCTATGAATATTTTCTCCGTAAATGGGAGGAGGAAAGGGTGGAAAAGAATGATGGATAATAGCGCTCCCCGTATCATTAGCAACCGGGAATTTGTCGAGTATGAAGAGGAGGATATTCAACGAATCAATCGGGAAGAAGCTTCAAAGTTTGATAACAATCCGGATCTCATCGATGCCATGCGGGAAATTGAATCCCGCCTGGGGAAAGACGGCCGTTGGGAAGAACACTGGATCACTTTAGATGAAAGCGGGAGCCGGGTTTACGCCAGAATTTACTATACTTCGGACGAGGCGGTAGCGATTGCTGCTGACGGCCGGATCGTCCGAAACATGAAATATCCCGATGAGGGAGAAAAAGTTCTTCATTGATTTGAGCAGGAATGAATGGTATTGCCGGAGCACGATAGACTCCGGTTTGTTTTTGCTGTGGGAAAGGTCTATGGGCACTTCGGAAAAGATTTGGGCATTCTTTCATTTTTCATGACCGGAAAAGGATTGATGAATTTACCGGATCCGTCCAATGATGCTATAATACATATGAATCCATCTAATCATCATAATGGAGACAGTAGCGTCATGTATACATTTTTACTGATCGGAACGGCTTTATTATTTATCTCCGTATTTAGTACCAATTGGCCGGTAAAGCTATACCATCGGCATTTTTTAATGAAACTCGCCCGGCGGCTGGATGTGCCTCTGAAATCCCATGGACTTTTGTTTTCCAGCGTCTATTCGGAATTATCCTTTGAACATCAGGGACAAAAGGTGACGGTCCGCTTTTTAGAAGGGACCATGGATGCCCTTTACAGCAATTCCGGATTGGAAATCCGGTTGCAGGGAGCCTGGGATGGTGTGGTGGAGTTATACCGGCCGAATCTGAAAAAAAGGGCCTGGGGCGATTTTAAACCGGTACACACGGGAGATCCTGAACTGGATAAAACCTGGTTTATCATCAGTCCGGAGCCGGAATGGGCTGCCGGTTTTATCCGGCATTGGCTGACGATTCCGATGCATAACTGGCGGTATCTGGAGCAGATCTTAGTCAACCGGTCCGAGGTTGTCTTAAGGCTTCGCCGCGTATTTTCCGTTTCAAAACTCCATGAGGTTCTTATGGAGTTATTAAGCAAACTAAGGCCGGAACAGGCATAACGGCTATTGACAAAACTTTACGCTGAATAGTATAGTATATTTAATCTAAATTTCTAAGACGCGATGAATGGAAGGAGTAAGCTTCGGATGGGCCGAGAGAGGGACCGGTTGGTGGAAGGTCTCCCCTTAGGAAGCTGAAGGTCGTCCTGGAGCGCGCGGCGGGTCAAAACGTCGTTCGGGATAAGCCCGTTACAGCTTTTGAAGTGCCCTTTTGGGAAGATAGGTGGTACCGCGGAAGTTAAACTTTCGTCCTTATAGGATGGAAGTTTTTTTATTTTTCAAAATGATTTTTGAGTTACATAAGGAGGATGGATATGAGTTTACCGACAGTCTACAATCCTCAAAGCGTTGAGGAGAGGATTTATCAGTTTTGGCTAAAGAATGATTATTTTCACGCTGAAGTTGATCCGGAGAAAGAACCCTTTTGTGTGGTAATTCCTCCGCCAAACGTGACCGGAGTGCTCCATTTGGGACATGCGTTAGACAATACGCTGCAGGATGCCTTGATTCGCTGGCGGCGGATGCAGGGCTATAATACCTTATGGATGCCGGGAACCGATCACGCCGGTATTGCTACCCAGGCCCGGGTTGAGGAGAGCCTGGCCAAGCAGGGTATCTCCAAACATGACCTGGGACGGGAAGAATTTTTAAAACGGGTCTGGCAATGGAAAGAGCAGTACGGCGGGACCATCATCAAACAGTTGAAACGTTTGGGGGCATCCTGCGACTGGGTTCGGGAACGGTTTACCATGGATGAGGGCTGTTCGGCGGCAGTCCGGGAAGTCTTTGTTTCCCTTTATGAAAAAGGATTGATTTATCGGGGCAGTTATTTGATTAACTGGTGTCCCAAGTGTCAAACCACCATCTCCGATATTGAGGTTGAACATGAGGAGCGGGAAGGCCATTTGTGGCATATCCGCTATCCGTTGGCCGAAGGCGACGGGTATATTGAGGTAGCCACCACCCGTCCTGAAACCATGCTGGGAGATACGGCAGTGGCCGTGCATCCCGATGATGAACGCTATAAAGATCTTATCGGCAAAGAGGTTATCCTGCCGATTATGAACCGGCGGATACCGATCATTGCCGATGAGTATGTGGATATGAGCTTTGGGACGGGTGCGGTTAAAATTACACCGTCTCACGATATTAACGACTTTGAAATGGGTATGCGCCATAATCTGCCGCAGATCACCGTCATCGGATTCGATGCGAAGATGACGGCTGAAGCCGGGAAATTTGCAGGCATGGACCGGTATGAATGCCGTAAAGCGCTGGTGGCGGAGTTGGAACGGGAAGGTTTCCTGGTTGGCGTGGATGATCACACCCATGCAGTCGGCCAGTGCTACCGGTGCGATACCACCATTGAGCCGCTGATCTCCAAACAATGGTTTGTGAAGATGAAGCCTTTGGCTGAACCGGCTATTGCCGCTGTGCAAAACGGGCAGATCCGGTTTGTCCCGGAGCGGTTTACCAAGATCTATCTTGGATGGCTGGAAAATATTAAGGATTGGTGTATCTCGCGGCAACTATGGTGGGGACACCGGATTCCGGTTTGGTATTGCCAGTCCTGTAATGAAATGATCGCTGCCCGGCAGGATCCGGATGTCTGTCCGAAATGCGGCAGCAACCATTTGGAGCAGGATCCGGATGTCTTAGATACCTGGTTCTCTTCAGCCTTGTGGCCTTTCTCTACGATGGGATGGCCGGAGAAAACCAAAGAATTGGCTCATTTTTACCCGACCTCCGTTCTGGTCACCGGCCGTGATATTATCTTCTTCTGGGTTGCCCGGATGATCTTTATGGGCCTGGAATTCCAGAATGGGAAGGAACCCTTTAAAGATGTGCTTATTCACGGATTAGTTCTCGATAAGTACGGAAAGAAGATGAGTAAATCCCGTCCGGAAACCATCGTGGATCCTCAGGACGTTATCGATCAATTTGGCGCCGATACGTTAAGGTTTACCTTGGCAACTGGGACCACCCTCGGCCAGGATCAACGTTTCCAAATGGAGAAGGTGGAGGGAAGCCGGAACTTTACCAATAAAATTTGGAATGCAGCCCGGTTCATTCTGATGCATCATGAAAAAGACGAAGCCGGAGATTTGGTCAATAATCTTCAGGCATCGATTCTCACGTCTTTTGCGACCGGTGAATCCGATGAAATTCCCGGCGATTGGCTGACGCTTCCGGATCGGTGGATCTTAACCCGTCTCCAACAAGTGATCAAAGAGACGACCGCGATGATGGAACGGTATGATCTGGGTGCGGCTGCGGCATTGCTTTATGAGTTCTTCTGGAATGAATATTGTGACTGGTATATTGAACTTTCCAAACAGCGCTTAAATAGCGGCGATGTTTTGGAGAAGAAAATTGCCCAAGCCATTTTAACCCGGGTCTTGCGGGAAACCATGGAACTGTTGCATCCCTTTATTCCCTTTATCACCGAGGAGGTTTGGCAGAATCTGCCTCACTGCGGCGAAAGCATCATGGTGACCCGTTGGCCGAAAGCCGTCGCCGGATTGGAGTTTGCAGAGTCCCTGGAAACCATGGGCTGGATCATTGATATCATTAAAGCCATTCGGAATATTCGTTCCGAAGCCAATGTGGCTCCAGGCAAAAAAGTGGCTGCGATCCTTATGGGTAGTCCGGAAAAATTGGATGTGATGAAGGAGAACAGTAGCATCATCTCTAATTTGGCCGGGTTGGAATCCATCGAGTGGCTGAATGAGGGAAGCGCGGCACCGGAGAAAGCAGTGAGCGCAGTGGCCGGCGGCGTCACGATCTATCTGCCTCTCAGCGGCCTTGTGGATGTTCAAAAAGAGATCGAACGTCTCACCAAAGAGTTGAATCAGGTGGAACAGGAGATCGGCCGGACGGCAGAACGGCTGGAAAGCCCGGCGTTCACCTCGAAAGCCCCGGCTCAAGTGGTGGAGAAGGAAAAAGCCAAACTGGAGAATCTCCGGGAAAAAGCTGCTAAGCTTCGTGAACGTTTAGCCCAACTACAATGAGATTAATAATGAAGCCCTCCGTTTGGAGGGCTATTTTATTTTGTAATAAACGTTTCGATGCTGAATACCCGGTAAGCCACACGTTCCATTACTTGGGTCATTTTAGCGAACCAGGCGGCATTGACCGGGGTGTCTTGGACTTCAGGGTAGGAGTATTTGACCGTATCCAGCAAAAATTCCTGTTTGATTCGTTCGTTCCCTGGTTCGAAGAAGTATGTAACGGCAATTTTGTGTTCGTCGCCGATACCTAGGATAAAAAAGCAGAGGCCTTTGAGCCATAAATATTTATTGATATTGGTCTCGATAATTTCCGGATCGTACTGACGTTTAAATCTGTTGCCTACGATGGATTTGGTTTTCTCAAATACGGATTGGGTTTTATCCAACGTATCGATAATGAGTTGATCCGGTAACGGGGGATGACTTTGTTTGTTAAGTTCAGCATAGCGCTTAATCATATATGAATGCATCTTGTGAAAGGTCTGGTTTTGGGTGTATTTCGTGATTAACTTGGGTAAAAAGGCTTTCCGGGCCGCCCGCTTCGCTTCGACGTTCATTTCGGAAAAGACCGGCGTGAAGTCGGATTTGAGCGAATGGGTTTCCGCACAGATCATTGTACTCCAAGAAATCAATATAATAAACGGGATAAAAAGGGATAATCGTTTCATGGTATCCTCTGACAGGTATGAATTTTTGTGGTTATTAAAATTCGTGACACTTTTGATAATACCTGCCAAAAAATGAATAATCTTATGGAATTAAGGACAGGCTGCGATTATCCCGCAGGCCAATCTTCGGCCGGCATTACCCGAGGGTTGAGAGCGGTAGTCATCGGGATTTTCGTGAATAATGACAGCCCGCCCGATAATCTCGTCTACCTGGAACCGATCGGTAAAGAAACTGAGGATGCTGATACCGTGGTTGGAGAAGAGCACTGGGAAATCACCGGCATGGTTTCCGTGGGGTTGCCCGGTTGGGTTCCAATGGCCGCCAGCGGCAAGAAAGGGATTCTCAGGATCTCCGATTTCACAGTTGCCATATTCGTGAAGGTGAAAGCCAAAGGGGCCGATGGGGGATTGGCCCGGTTGGGCCGGCTGATAGTCCGGCAGGCCGGTGATATAAGCGGATACCCAAGTGCCGCCGACTGTATCGTGAAACCATACGGTTCCGCTGATCTCCGGTGCCAGAGGACCGCCTCGAATCTCTGCGACGGCAGTCTTTCCACCGGGTGTATATAACCAACCCCATTGACAGGTGAAGGTGGGATGGATAGAACGTACTGAATGCATAAGTATCACTCCCTGGTTTTCATTACGGATTTCAGCCTATTTTATGTCAGGGAAGAGAAAAGGGTTTGGAGGCAGGGTATATCATTGAATTATGATAATCATAAAAAGAGTGCCGTTATGTACGGCACTCGAGTCGTTCAGGAGATATGTTGGGTCGTGGATGATGCATCCGGATCATTTTAAAAAATCGAAATTAACCAGTTTTTCGATGGGCGTTCGATGAGTGATCAAGCCCATGTCCAACATGAGTTGCTGCGAATCCTCCCAGGCTTTAGGGTCGGATGTGCCTAAGCCGTGGGCTTTGGTGTAGTCGCTTTCCCAAAGTTTTAAAGATTCCATAAAAACTTGTTTTTCGAGGGCTTGTTGTTCGGGGCCCAATTCTTTCAGGTTGTTAAAGCAGATGGCCAGGCTTTCTTCGGGGTGGTCGAGAGTGTACTGCATTCCTTTTATGGTCGCCCGAACCATTTTAGCAATGGTATCCCGGGAGGTGCGGAGTTGCTTTTCGCCGGTGATTAAGCCGTGCCCTACCAACGAGAAAGAGTCCCAGGCGTTGATCTGGGTGACGTCGTAACCGGAGGCTCGGAGTTTAACCGGCTCGTTGTTGGCAAAACCGACGACTGCATCGACTTTTTTCTCGGTAAGGGAAGGGATTTGGGTATAACCGATATCGATCAGTTCTACATCTGATTCGGGAATACCGGCCCGGTTGAGGATGGCTTTGATGGCCAGCAGATTGGTGCCATACAGCGGCAGTCCAATGCGTTTGCCTTTTAAATCGGCGGGTTTTCGGATTCCGGATTCGCTTAATGCAATGACGCTGGGCGGAAATTTGGCAAAGAGAGACATCAGGTATGTAACGGGAATATTTTTATCGCGGGCGGTAATCACCTGATCGCCGCCGGCAATAGCGAAGTCCATCTGGCCAGCTGCAACCAGTTGCAATGCATCGATATCCATCCGGTAATCGAAGACAACATCCAGTCCTTCTTCTTTAAAGAACCCTTTTTCCAAAGCCACATACCAGGGAGCAAACTGGACGTTGGGGATATAGGTCATTCCGATGGTTATTTTTTCGGGTTGTTGGGAACGGAAGGGATTCCAAAAGAAAATTCCTGCTCCAATGAGTAGGATAATGATGATTCCAAGAACGATCCATTTCGATTTCATCAGCGAAACCTCCTTATAGCATGCTCTTTTTCTTCCACGGCATAAAGATTTGTTCCAACAGGGAGAGTATCAGGTAAAAGCCGAGCCCCAGACCGGCCAGGGCGATTAAACCGATGAAAATCAGCGGGGTATCGAAATTGCCGCGGGCCAGGTTCACCAAGTATCCCAGACCTTTGCCGGCACCTGAGAATTCACCGACCACAGCACCGATGACGGAGAGGGTCATCCCGACTTTAAGGCCGCCAAAGAGCACGGGCAGAGATGAAGGGACTTCCAGTTTGAAGAAGATGTCCCGGCGGGAGGCCCCCATAATCTGCAGCAACTCCCGTAACCGGGGATCTGTTTCTTTGAGGCCTACCAGTCCGTTGGTGACGATGGGGAAGAAAGCCACCAAGGCAGCAATGAGTATTTTGGAGGTTATCCCGAAACCGAACCAGATGACCAATAAGGGGGCCAGGGCGACAATGGGAACTGCCTGAATGCCGACGACGAAAGGCGTGAGTAACTGATCCAGGAAAGGATGACGGTACATATAATAACTCAGAGGCAGAGCGGTGATCACAGCCAATGTGAAGCCTGCCAAAGCTTCAAAGCAAGTGATCCAGAAATGTCTGGCTAACGGCTGGTGGTTGTCTAACAGTACCCGGTAGCGTTCGGCTACTTCCGCCGGAGACGGGAGGATAAAGGGTTCGTAGAGATTGGACAAGAGATGCCAAATCGCGACGAAACCAGCCAGTCCGGCCATTACGGGAATAACTTTATGAAGGTGTGGGTAGCTGGAGTTTCGTTTAGTGTTCATCCTGGTCCCCCCATCCTGTTTCCAATAGATCCTGAATCGTTCCGACCCAATGACTGAATTCCGGAGTACCGATCATCTTTAGGGTGCGGGGTTTGGGTAACGGAATCTTGATTTCGCCGAGGATTCTTCCGGGATTTTCGCCCATCACAATCACCCGGTCCGATAAAAAAACCGCTTCAAAAATGTTATGCGTAACCAATACAATCGTAATCCCGGTTTGAGCTTGAATGCGCAAGAGTTCCAAGTTTAACTGGTTTCGGGTCAGGGCATCGAGGGCGGCAAAAGGTTCATCCAAGAGTAAAATGCGGGCATTGCCCACCAGTGCCCGGGCCAAAGCGGCCCGTTGCCGCATACCGCCGGATAGTTGACGGGGATATTTAGATTCGACACCGCTGAGGTTGACCAAAGCTAATGCTTCTTGAGCTTTTTTTCGTATCGTTTGCTGGTCGGTGTCTCGGGCCAGCTCCAATGGGAGGCATACATTATCAAGTACGGTCCGCCAGGGTAATAATAAGGAGTCTTGGGGAACGAAGCTGAGTTCTGCCCAACCGCGTTTGCGTTCATTTCCGGAGATGACGATATGGCCGGAAGTAGGCTCAAGGACACCGGCGATCATCCGGAGCAGACTGGATTTGCCGCAACCGCTGGGCCCAACGATGCTGACCAGTTCGCCGTCTTCGACGCTTAAGTGAATATCGAGCAATTCCGGGGTATCTATCGATGTATACGCAAGAGAGACGTGATGAACTTCAATTGCCGGAGCGGTCATGGTTACACCTGCTTTTTAAAAAATAAAGCCCTGATCGAAATCAGGGCATCAAAATCGAGGTTTTCCTTCTTCTATCCGGACTATACCGTCGGTTCTGGATTTGCACCAGATCAGCCAAAAGGCTCGTGGACTCGAGTTTTCCTCTTACCACCGGTCGGGAATGAGTTTAACAACCGCACCCTGCCCTGAAGGATAAATAATTGATTTATAAGATTCGTATCCAATCGGATAAGTCTTTTCGACTATGAATAATATCACCAATCCATAAAAAAGTAAAGCAAAAACAGTAGAATGATTTGTAAATAGTATCCAGGGTAAGATTTATGACGAATTCGACCATGTTGAAATAACTCCCGGATAAATTTGGTTTTACGCTTGATACTTCAAAGATTGAAAGATATAATTGATATAAGATGTCATAAATCAAATTTAATATTTCCAGAGAGGTAATTGATACCGCTCTCTCTTTCAAGGTGCTCTTTCAATAGCTTAATAGGGAAACAGGTGCAAATCCTGTGCGGTCCCGCCACTGTAAAAGGGGAGTTTTTCAACGTGCATGGATATGCGTGAAAGCCACTGGTTTACACCGGGAAGGCGGTTGAAAAATGATGAGCCTTGAGCCAGGAGACCTGCCTTGAAAGATTTATTCACAACCTACGGAGAATAGGAGGGTGAAGCCATGATGTTAGATTCAGCGTCTTTAATCCTTTTTTCGGGTTAGAGACTTTTTTTGTTTAATCAAACCAGAATCTGTAAAACTGGAGGAATGAAGGTGTTATCACGTAAACTGAAAGTGTTTACATATGGATGTTGCATTTTATTTTGTTTGAATTGGGTTACCGGCTTTGCTGCCGAATCCGAAATATATCAGGAAGAAGAAATGGTGGTAACGGCCACTCGAACCCGTCAGTCAACTCAGGAAAGCCCGGGAATGACCGAAGTGATTACCAAAGAGGAGATCGAGTCTTCGGGGAGTACCGATACAGGGGAAATATTGGCGAAAAAAGGTTTTGTTGTGTCGACCTATGGCGGCAAATCCGAAGTGGCCAGCATCCAACTGGATGGTTTTTCTGCCGGCCAGACCCTGGTTTTGATCAATGGGATTCCGGCAAACACCGGCAATTCCGGAATGGTGGATCTAACCTATATTCCAACGGCGGGTATTCAGAAAATTGAAGTAGTGCATGGGCCCTTGTCTGCACTTTACGGTTCCAATGCTTTGGGTGGAGTAGTCAATATTATTACGGATTTGACGGGAGAGCCCCAGAGAGAGTTGCTGCTTTCAGCGGGGAATCATAGCACCCGTCAGTTGCAATTGGCGATTCGCCAACCTCACTTTGGCATAGCAGCCGGCGGTTTTGTGACCGACGGGCATCGGAAACGTTCCGAAGCCGAGACCCGTCACCTATTGGCCCAATATGATTTGTATGAAAATGAGAATGGCTATGCCATCGTTAGTTTAGCCCATCTGGTGAAAGACGCTCAAGTGCCTGGTTCGCTTATGTTCCCCCAGATCGCTGATGCGGATACCGAAAGCAATGAGTTGAACCTGCGCGGACAAGTTCAATCCAACGGATGGCTCATTGATTATAAAGTTTTTGGACAATCTCTGGATTACCGTTATATTTCAGGGGGAGTACCGGCTACTTACGAGACCCGGACGTTAGGTTTGGATGTGGCAGGACAATATACTTGGGGTGTTCATCAGTTTTTAACTGGCGTTACATTACGACAGGATGACTTTGAAAGCAATATTACGGGTGATCATCTGCTCGATAATGGCGGCTTCTTTATGCAAGATACGTGGAAACTCAACGGCCAATGGCAGCTGGTTTCCGGATTGCGTTGGGATACAGGGTCAGCTTTTTCATCGCCCGTTACACCACGTATCAGTGTGATACATCAGGTGTCGGAAGGCTTAACCTTAAAGCTGGGTTACGGTAAGGCATTTCGGGCGCCGACTGTGAGCGACCTGTATTATCCGGATGACGGATATTCGGCTGGGAATCCCAATTTAAAACCGGAAATAAGTGAACGCTATGAAGTATCAGGCGAATGGAAATACGGTTCCCAATCATGGCGTGCTCATCTTTTCAAAGCCAATATGAAAGATGGCATCAGCTGGCAGCCGGAAGGGTTCATGTATAAACCGAAAAATATCGATAAGATGAAAGTGGATGGCGTTATCCTCTCGTGGAATAATCAGTTCAACTCCCTGTTCTCAGCCGGGATTCGCTACAGCTGGATCGATAAGACGGGATGGAACCCGGCCACGGCTTCATACAGTGATAACTTAAACTACTTCGGCAGCGGGCGTTGGACATTCAATACCGGCTTCCATTATGAGAAATGGTCCGGAGGGTTAGATTGGCACTGGATTTCCAACCGGTGCTCCCAGCAAACCTATGATGCCAACTTTAAACCGATTGATGTTAAAATGCCGGATTATCACTTGGTCAATCTGAACGTCGCGTATCAGATGAAGCCCAGTGTCAGCCTGCGTTTGGCGGTTAGCAATCTTTTGGATAAATCCTATCAGATCCACTACGGGTACCCTATGCCCGGCCGGGAGATTATGCTTTCAATGAATACTACGTTTTAAGGGCAGGGTGTGAACTGTGTTACGAAAATGCCTGATTGGTTCGGTTTTGCTACATATTCTAATGATCGGGATGTTCAACACCATCCGTCCGTCGCCGGACATTCCGGAATCCGGGAAGATCTTTGAGATAGTGCGGGGAGACGGATATGTTGCAACGGCATCGAAAGATCCGGTACCGGCGGTTCCGGTACAGACTAGGGGAGTATTGAAACAGCAAAAAATCTCCCATGCAGTTCCTCAACAGCAGTCTTTGCCGGTGCCGGAACGAGAGCCTCTTTCGACATCTGGTGCGGATGGAATTTCGCCGGAAAGCGAAAGCCAGGCTTCTGATACACTGCCGGAACACCCGGAGACTGAAGAGGTACTTTCCGTTGTTCCTTTGATGGCTTTGGAAACGCCTGATGCGGCTCCGGAGCAACCGATGGATGGGCCTTCCGGGAATGGAATTCCCGGGGGAGCCGATCATAGTGTCAAACCTGGAGGCAATACGGTTTCAACGGGGCCTCCGGAGCGTTTGATGCCGGACCCTGATGTACCGCCGGTAAAAATTTTCAGCCCGGCGCCGAAGTACCCATGGAAAGCGAAAGCCAACAACCTGGAAGGGTTGGTGGTGCTGAAAGTGGAAGTATTGGCCAATGGCAAGGTCGGTGCCATCGATGTTGAAACGTCTTCCGGTCATACTGTATTGGATAAAGCTGCGAAGCGGACGGTGAAAACCTGGCGGTATCAACCGGCCTTAAAAAACGGAGTGCCTGTCATTTGTTATATTCGAGTACCAATTCGATTTCAGCTGGAGGGTTCATGATGCGACTGATTAAAGAAGGCGGTTTTTTTATCTTTCCTTTGTTACTCTGCTCCGTTGTAGGTTTTGCAATTATCATTGAGCGGCTCATTGTTTATCGGAAAATCATGAAACAGCCGCTGATCCTCTGGGACCGGCCGGATGATATCGTCGCCCGGCTACGCCGTCACCTGGTGACGTTACATACGATTATTACCATTTCGCCCATGCTCGGGCTTTTGGGAACAGTTACCGGGTTGATGAAATCTTTCTATCTTTTGGGGATTAAAACGGTATCGTATAATCCACAGGAAATCAGTTTGGGGATCAGTGAAGCGTTGATTACGACGGCGGTCGGATTGGTCATCGCCGTCGTAGCTACGGTTTTTTATAATTATTTCAATGCCGTCCTGGAATCCTATGTGGATGCCTATAATGCGGCCATTACGGCTCTCGAGGATGAATGATGGAAAATATGAAGATGCAACGCAAACGTATTCAACTCAAAATAATGCCTGGGGCAAAAGTGGAGATCATTAACCTTATCGATGTGTTGATCACGCTCATTGCTTTTTTCATGCTGACGACGGTCTTTGCCAATCAGCAAAGCCGTTTGAGCGTCGAACTTCCCCAGGCGAAACAGGCCAAGGACCAAGCGGTTCACTCCAAGCTGATATTGGAGATTGATCAGGATGAAAACGTCTGGTATCATGGGTCCCGTTTGGAACTGGATCAGCTCCGGGCAGTGCTTCAACAAGCCACCGCTGATACTGTTGTGGTGATCCGGGGCGATCGGGCTGTGACGTATCAAAAAATGATTCATCTCATGGATTTGCTTGAGGAATATCATTTGTCCAAGATCAGTTTTGAGGTAAAGAAAGTTGAAGGTTGAGTATCAAAGGGTCATATTCGGATGTATCCTGATTGCTTTCATGGTATTTGGCGCATTCGATCACAAGGTTTGTGCTGCGAATATCGTTGAAACCATCAAGCCCAAGTATACCCAGGGCTTTCTGATCGAGCGTTACCCGGATGGTATCAAGCGAATCCGGGACAACGATGGACGGCTCTTTTGGCTGGTGCCAGAGGGGAAAAAAGCTCCGGGCGGCATTGACTCCGGCCGGATCATTCCGGTTCCGCTGCGCCGAGGATTGTTTGCTTCCGTCAGCCAGGTATGTCTGCTGCGTCCCTTTGCGGATCCGTCCGTTTGGGAAAGCGTGACGGGCGTAGCTGCGCCAGCGGAAGAATGGTATATTCCTCAGATTCGTTCCGGTTTGCAATCGGGACGGATCGTTTATATCGGGGATGCTTACAGCCCGGATTATGAACGGGTGCAGCAGCTACGGCCCGATGTCGTTTTTATTTATACCGGGCCTTCCGGCTTAACGGCCTTGGCGCGGAAGTTAGACACCTTGGGTTTAACCTATATTGCGGAAAACAGTTATCTGGAAACAGACCCGTTAGGACGACTGGAGTGGGTGAAATTTTTTGCTGCATTTTATAACCGGGAAAAGGAGGCCATTCGTTACTTTGACGAAGCGGTCCAGCGAGTTAACAAGCTGAAAGCCCAAATACCATCCGGCCATCGCGTCAAAGTGGCCTGGGGAGTTATCTATCATGGTAAAGCTTATGTTCCCGGCAGGGATTCCTTTGTCACCCGGATGATTGAAATGGCAGGGGGCGAGAATGTTTTTAGCCGGATCACTCCGGGCAAGGGAAGCGTGGCAGTGACGATGGAGCACTTTTTGGCCTATGGCAAAAAGGCGGATGTGATGGTTTACGCCAGTTTCCCCCAGTTTGCCCCTTCCATTAAAGAATTGATTCGAAGTACGCCGTTATTGGCGGAGTTTGAACCTGTCCGGAGAGGCAATGTCTGGGTGCTTCAACCCTGGTATAATCAACAGCAGGACCGAACGGATGCCATCATCAGCGATTTGGCTGCCATCTTTTATCCGGGGAAGTTTGGCGGAAGGGCGGCAGCTAATTTTTTGAAATTAAAATAGGGATGGTTAGATGAACGTTTTGCAAATTAAGTATCAGCGATACTTATTTTTATTGCTTTTTATAGGAGTCATCCTGGTTTTTGCCGCCAATCTGGCCTGGGGTTCCGTACCGCTGCAGTTAGAGCAATTATGGAATGGGCTTACAGGAGCTGAAAGCGATCCGGTGACCCGTACCATCCTGTTGCAAATCCGAATGCCCCGGACGCTGGCTGCTATGATCGGCGGCGCAGCTTTGGCTGCCGCTGGATTGGTGTTACAAGTTTTTTTTCGCAATCCGGTAGTGGATGCCTTTGTGCTTGGGATATCTTCCGGTTCCGGGTTAATGGTGGGATTGGTGATGTTGGCCGGGGTTACCTTCGGTTTTCATGGGAATTTACCGATGGTCACCTTTTTGGCGGCATTTACCGGGGCTTTGTTGGTGATGGTTTTTGTTTTATTTTTCTCCTGCCGAGTGCAGAATGTGGTGACATTATTGGTGGCAGGACTGGTTTTTGGCTATTTGTGCAACGCTATTAACAGTTTACTGATTGCCTTTGCCCAAAAAGAACAGTTGCAAAATTATATTCATTGGAGTTTAGGGAGTTTCGCAGGAGTGACTTGGCCTCAGGTGTTGGTGCTGGCTGTTGTGGGGGTACCGGCACTGATGGGTACCTTTATTTTGGGAAAATCCTTGAATGCATTGCATTTAGGAGAAGATTATGCCAGGAGCATGGGCGTAGAGATCGTCCGGCTTCGACAGTTGATTATTATCATGACCAGTTGCTTAACGGCCGCTGTAACCGCTTTTGCCGGCCCGGTTGCTTTTGTTGGTTTGGCAGTACCTCATTTGGGGCGGTTGGTGTTCCGGACCGATGATAACCGGGTGCTGATTCCGGCCGTGATATTGATGGGAGCTATCGTAACGGCCGGTTGTGATCTGGCGGCCCGCTCGGTTATGGCTCCGGTGGAACTGCCACTGACTGCATTAACGTCGGTCATTGGGGCCCCGGTTGTGATCTATTTGGTATTAAAGGGGAAATAGTGGCATGGAACTGCGAACATCCGAACTGTCTGTCGGATATGGAAAGAAAACGGTAATATCCGGAGTAAATATTCAAGCCTTACGCGGTCAGATCATCGGCATTTTGGGCCCTAACGGATCCGGGAAGACCACGTTGTTGCGAACCCTTGCAGGCTTATTGGCCCCTCTTTCCGGGACTGTTTATCTTAATCAAGAGAACTTATCTGCCATGTCACTGCAGAAACTGGCCACCCGACTGGCTGTCGTTCTGACGGGAAAACAGCCTATTCCCCGTTATCTGACTGTAATGGAACTGGTGGCTGCCGGCCGTTATCCATACACTGATTTTCGGGGTAAAATAGGGGGAAGGGACCTGGAAAAAATCTATGAAGCATTGCGGTGGGTTCAGGTTGAGCATTTGGCCGACCGGTATGTTGCCGAGCTGAGCGATGGTGAGCAGCAAAAGGTGATGTTGGCCCGGGCCTTGGCCCAGGATACCGAATTAATCATTTTGGATGAGCCTTCCAGTTTTTTGGATCTGAAGAACAGGACGGAATTTCTGAGGACCCTGATGGAACTCAGTCGTAAACGGGGGATGACGGTCATTTGGTCCCTCCATGAAGTGGATGTTGCCCTTAAATGTTGTGAAACAGTGATCTTGGTTAAAGATGGCGCGATTCAGGCAGCCGGACCTCCCGAAGGGATCTTAAATGAAGAGGCTGTCTGCCAATTGTATGGCGGGGAACGGTTGAAAATGAACATGGCTATCGGCAATACGGAGCTGGATAATCCCAATGCTGCCGTCATCTGGGTGGTTGGCGGCGGGGGAACCGGGACTCCGGTATACCGGTTGTTAACCAAGCACGGTTATGGTTTTGCCACCGGAATTCTCCATCAAAACGACGTGGATTATCATGTGGCTTCGACGATGGGTGTAAAGGTCACAGCTGTTCCGCCCTTTTCGCAAATTGACGGGCAGGCTGTTGCAGCAGCCAAAAACAGTCTGGCGGAAGCCAAAATAATTATAGATAGCGGTTTTCCTTTGGGAGTTATCAATCGGGCCAATCTGGAGTTGATCACTGAAGGGGTGCGGCTGGGAAAACCATTGATTTCCCTGAGGGAAGCGGCGAACTTGGCGTGTCCGGTTCATCCGGAAGAGCGTTGTTCCGTTTCGGACCTGATCCTTAGGGTTCGAAAATATATTTGTTAAGAGTATGCTAAGGGAGGCTAATCTCCTTGACAACCTTTTGGAGCAGGCATAAAATGGAGTTAGCTTATACTAACATTCATGTCAATAGCGGAGGGATTTAATGGCGGATGATATGGTGATCTCTCCTTCGCTCGAAAATTATTTGGAGGTAATTTTGGAGCTTACCGGGGAAGATGGCAAAGTTCGGGTCACCGATTTGGCTGAAAAAATGAATGTGGCCAAATCCAGCGTGAATCAAGCGGTTAAGAAGTTGCAGGAGCTTGAGCTGTTGGAGCATGAGCATTATGGCCCGTTAGTTCTGACCCCGGGAGGACGGGAAAAAGCGCTTCGGATTACCCGGCGTCATAAGGTTTTAACTCATTTTTTCCATGCGGTGCTGGGTGTTGATGCACAAACGGCAGAGGAAGATGCCTGCCGGATTGAACATTATCTGAGCCCGACGACGATGGAACGTTTGGTGGATTTTGTGGAAACTAAATTTAAGGAATAATTTTTTAGCATTTAGTTAGTTCGGACTAACATTAATATTCAGTGTTTAAATTCAGTATGCAGGATTAGACGGAGGAATCATCATGACGAAAACGTTATACCAGTTGCGTGCCGGGGAAAAGGCACGGATTCGGTCCATCGGTACCGATCCGGTCACCAAAGAACGCCTGGAGAGCTTGGGAATGATTGAAGGAGTGGAAGTTGGAATGGTTCGCAGCACTCCTTTGGGAAATCCCCGAATCTACCGGGCGTTAAATACGATGATCGCTTTACGGAACGATATCGCCAAATTGGTCGAGGTGGAGGTGGCCGATCATGAGTAATGGTTTCATCAAAGTGATCCTGGTCGGTAATCCGAATACCGGGAAAACCTCGTTGTTAAATTCCCTCACCGGGATGAGGCTTCATGTAGGGAACTGGCCTGGGAAAACCGTTGAGAAAAAAGAGGGATATTTTAAGTATGGCGATTACGATTTTAATGTGGTTGACCTGCCAGGGACCTACAGTATTGCTCCATATAGCGAGGAAGAACGGGTGACCTATGCTTATTTACGGGGCGAACTGGCGGACAGCGAATGTGCTTCTGCTGCCTGTCATGGCGGAGGTAAACGGCTCCGCAACCGGCAACAGGGATGTCATGGGTCTGCCCAATGTCCGTCCATAGCCCTGGGGCAAGGTACGGAAGTGATTGTTCAGACCATCGATGTCAATGCCTTGGAACGTAATCTGTTGATGACCATGGAGCTTTTGGCTTTGGGAAAACGGGTGGTGTTGGCGTTTAACTTCAACCAGGAAGCCAAACGTCGGGGAATTACCGTTGATATTCAGGCTATCGCTGAGGTTCTTCAGGTGCCGGTGGTACCGATTGAAGCCAATCGGGGTGAGAATAAAGAAGCGCTGCTGAATACGATTATTAAAACAGCGGACATGCCGGTACATACGCCGGATTATCTGCCCCGGCTGTTGAAAGACAACGGAGAGATTCATCATGATGATACCTTGCAGTTTTTCAAAGAACGGATTCGGCCTTATTACCAAACGGAGAAATCCCAACATCATACGGAACGGATCGATTCGTTCTTGTTAAACCGGTATACGGCTTTTCCTGTGTTTATATTGGCCATGTTTTTGATGTTTGCGGCGACTTTTACGATTTCAACGCCGATCGTCGATCTGATCGATGCGTGTTTTGGGGCTCTGGGAGAAGGAGTAGCCCGTCTTCCCCTGCCTGGTCTCCTGAAATCATTATTGACGGAAGGGGTTATCGGCGGAGTTGGTTCGGTGGTTTCCTTTGCACCCCTTATTTTCATCCTCTTTTTCATGATCGCTTTCTTCGAAGACAGCGGTTATCTGGGACGGACCGTGGTGTTGATCGACCGGTTGTTTCAAAAGTTCGGGATCTCCGGACAGAGTTTTATCCCGATGATTTTGGGCTTTGGTTGTAATGTTCCGGCCATTATGGCGACCCGAACTATCAAAAGCCGTAAAGAACGGCTGATCGGCATTATGGTGAATTCATTCATGTCCTGTGGCGCGCGTTTGCCCGTCTATGCCTTGTTTTCCAGCATTTTCTTCCCGAAAAATGCTGTGCTTGTTATTATGCTTTTATATTTGGCAGGGATTGTGGTGGCCTTTGCTGCCAGCCGGGTGTTGTCGATGTTCATCCCGGGTGGCGAGCAAACGTCGTTAATCATCGAGCTGCCCCCTTACCGGGTGCCACATTTTGGAAATATAGTCAAACATGCCTGGTTTCATACGAAGGAGTTTATCAAGCGGGCCGGGACTATCATTTTAGCTTCGGTTATCATCATTTGGGTTTTAGCCAGTTTGCCCCTGGGGGTCGAATACGGTTCGGAACAGAGCTTCATCGGAAGCATCGGTAAGCTGATCGCTCCCATATTCCGTCCCTTAGGATTTGGCGATTGGACTTATGCCATTGCTCTCATTTTCGGATTTGTTGCCAAGGAGGTTATTATCGGGACTTTGGCGACCATACACGGTGGGGGCGAAGAAATCCTGGCAACGATTTTGCCGAACAACATTTCGCCCTTGGGTGCGTTGGCCTTTCTCTTTTTCGTGCTGTTGTATGTCCCTTGTGTAGCGACAGTGGCTGTCGTCCAAAAAGAAACCGGAAAGTGGCAGTATGCCCTGGCTCAGATCGGTTTAAATCTTACTGTGGCTTGGCTGGTTTCCTGGTTGGTCTATCATGGAGGAAAATTATTGGGATTTTAGGATAAACAGGATTTATTAGAGGAATTCGTGACTTGATGCCGAACCAAACCATAATTAGTTTATGGAGGTTCACTGTGAATACGTGGCATAAGGCATTGTTGATCTTTATTGTGTTGGGGCTGTCGGCCGGTTTTTTATCCGGTTATGTTGCAGCAGCAGAAGTACCCGAGGAAAGTGTGGAGACAGTTACCGCTCGGGGAAAAGTATTGGAAGTTGTGGCGGAGGAACCGGTTCAAGATCCGTTAAACGGTGAATCCACTGTTAATCAAAAGTTGCGGGTCCGGTTGCTGTCCGGAGAATATAAAGGGAAAGTCATTACCGTTTATAATTATCAAACCAGCAATCCGGTATTTAATATTGCCGTCAAACAAGGTGATGCAGTGTTGGTGGCTTTGGAATTGTCTCAAAACGGGGCGATAACCGGCGCGTTTATTGCCGATCACCTTCGTGAACGGCAACTGTTATTGTTGGCACTTATATTTCTTGTGATTGTGCTTGCCGTCAGTTGGAAACACGGGGCGAAAGCCATCGCTGCGCTGGTTTTGACGCTTGTTTTGGTAGGAGGTATCCTGGTTCCCGGTTTATTACGGGGCTATAACCCGATCTTGTTGTCGGTGATCACGGCAGCGTTGGCCACGGGAATCACTATTATGATAGTAGGCGGTTGGTCTCTAAAAAGCCTGGCGGCGATTTTGGGAACCGTGGGCGGGGTGACTTTTGCCGGGATCTTGGCGTTGGTTGTTGGCAAAGCCGCTCATTTAACCGGATTCGGTACAGAGGAAGCAGCCATGTTGCTGTATATTCCTCAACAGGTCAAATTGGATATTCAAGGCATTTTGTTTGCAGGCATTATCATCGGAGCCCTGGGTGCGGCCATGGATGTCAGTATTTCGGTGGCATCGGCAGTGACGGAGATCAAACGGGTTAATCCGGAGTTGGAAACCTCTGATTTAATCACTTCCGGAATGAATGTGGGGAAAGATATTATCGGCACCATGACCAACACCTTGATTTTAGCCTATACCGGAAGCTCTCTGCAGCTGATTTTGTTGTTTATGGCCTATCGGGAGTCGCTCATGAAAGTGATTAATCTGGATATGGTGGCTTCGGAGATCGTCAGGGCATTGGCAGGAAGTATTGGACTGGTGATGGTGGTACCGATCACTGCTTGTATCTCCGGTTGGCTCCTAGGACGTCAACGGAAATAAAGAATGAAATCAATACAATATCCTCCGCGAATAAAAAGAGTTTTTCGAGCTGATGTCAACATCAGCTCATTTTTATATCAATATTTATCCAAAAAGGGTTGAAAATCAGTTTTATTTGGTATAATATAAACGCAACTCAATTGCGTTTAGAGAGGTTTGTATGGGAGAGGAAAAGATTAAAGAAATCCTTCATCAGGCCGGCCTGAAATATACGCCAGGACGGGCAGCTCTGATCGATTTTTTATGGAGGGCCTCCCGTCCGTTGACCCAGGAAGAAATCTCGCTAGGGCTCAAGGAGAGCGGGTTGAATAAGGTCAGTATTTACCGGGCATTGGATTCCTTTCTCCAGGCAGGCTTGGTTCATCGGCTCGAAAGCGGCGATCGGGTTTGGAAGTTTGCCTTTTGCGGCTGCGGCAGCCGAGGACATTGTCATCCTCATTTCATATGCCGGGCTTGCGGAAAAGTCGAGTGCCTGACCAAAGTGCACCTACCTGAGGTGGCTGCTTCTGCCCAAGGTTATATTATCGAAGAGCAGGAAGTATATTTTAAAGGTTTATGTCCGGGTTGCTCATAGGAACGACTTGATTCAGAAAGTCAACATAGGAGGATAATATTTTGGCCAAACGATGGTTGTGGATGAGCTTCATAGGATTGGCATGCATCATCTGTATCTGGGCCTGGGTTGCCCAGCGGGAAACCGGGGGAGAATCCGGTTCACAAATCAAAGTGAGCGTGAGCATGCCCATTTTAAAATATTTGACGGAACGGATCGGCGGCTCTGAAGTATCAGTGACCAGTATTATCAACGGGCCCAATTGTAACCATGAATATGAGCCGACCACCGGAGATTTGAAGCAGGTGGCTGCCAGTGACCTTTACATACGGGTCGGAATGGGTTTTGATCGCTGGGTGGATCAGTTGGTGGCCAATGCAGCTGGCGGCCGAATGTTGGTGATCGATGCTTCTCAGGGTATTACGGCACTGGTTGAGGACGAAGAGGATCATCATGAAGAGGCCGACGAGGACGACCATAATCATTTTGAGGAGAATCCACATTATTGGGGCAATCCGGATCATGTCCTGATGATGGCCGAAAATATTATGAAAGGCCTGAGTAAGATTGCTCCCGATAAGCAGAGCATGTTTGAAGAAAATTACCGGAAATTTAAGGACGAGTTGAATGCGCTGGTTAATGAGTTGAAGGAACGAATTTCAGGCTTGAATGCCAAGCCGGTGGTGAGTTATTCGGCTGCCTTTCCTTACCTTTTTGAGGCCTTTGGCATTAACAATGTCATTACGGTTGAATCCACCTGTGAACAGGAAGTATCGCCAAAACGTTTGGTGGAGGTTGCCCGGGTTATGCGGCAAAACCGGATCCGGGTACTCATCGGCGAAATGGTATATCCGGAACTCCCCAAAAATTTGGCGGAAGAGACCGGAGCACAGGTGGTCCTGCTGTGGCCTGCAACCAATGAATCCGGAGATTATTTGGCGACGTTGAAAGAAAATATAGAAAAGTTGGTCGAAGCACTGAAATGAGTCGAAAAGATCAAATGAGCACATCACCTATATTACAGCTCAAAGGCGTCAGTATCGGTTATTCAGATCTGATTGCCCTTAAGGATGTCAGTTTTGAAGTCTACCCGGGAGAATTTGTGGGCGTGGTGGGCCCGAATGGTTCCGGAAAAAGTACGCTTTTAAAGGGTATTTTGGGTTTGCGCCCTTTGCTCGCCGGTTCGATTCATGTGGCTGGCGTTCCTCACCATGCCCGGGCTGAGTTCCGCTCCAAAATCGGGTATGTCCCTCAAAAAAACAAAGGGGAAACCCAGTTCCCTGTGACTGCGTTGGAAGTCGTATTGATGGGGTTGTATTCCCGCATTGGTTGGTTCCGCCGTCCGAAGCCGGAACACTGGGAGCGTGCAGCCGACAGTTTGAAGCTGGTGGGAATGGGCGACTGGATGCACCGTCATTTTTGGGATCTCTCCGGGGGCCAACAGCAACGGGTGATTATTGCCCGGGCTTTGGTGGGGAAACCGGAATTGTTGATTCTGGATGAGCCGACTTCGGCTGTTGATATTACCGCCCAGCATGAGATCTTGGAATTGTTAGAGAAATTGAATCGGGAAGCCGGGATGACGATTATGGTGGTATCCCATGATATCAACGAGATCGTCCATTTTTGTGACAAAGTTTTGTTGCTGGATAAGACGGTTTGTGGATTTGGGACTGCCTCGGAAGTGCTGACTAAAGAAAACCTGGCCAGGGTTTATGGCGAGCGGATATTCGTTTATGATCATAATGGGCATCCCCATGTATTGGTAGGTGATTTTGGTGTTTGACTTTTTAGCCTATAGTTTCATGCAAAAAGGGCTGATCGGTGCTGTTATTGTCGGGGGATGCTGTTCGCTGATAGGCGTTTTTGTAGTTTTGCGGGGGATGTCGTATATTGGCGCTGGAATCGGCCATGGGTGTCTTGCCGGCGTTGCCCTGGCTTTTTTAATGGGATGGAATCCGTTGGTGACAGCGTCTGTTGCCGCAATGTTGATGGTGGTGTTGATCGAAGGGGTCAAGCGGAAAGCCGGGCTCAAGATGGATACGGCCATCGGGGTTCTGTTTTCGCTGGCCATGGCTTTAGCGGTCTTATTTATCGGGATGCTCAAACGGTATACGCCGGATAT
>JAKOTQ010000029.1 GCA_029776205.1 Bacillota bacterium
AAAACCTTTGAATCGTTGCCCAAAGGGGCATTGCCCAACCGAAAAAATATTGTCATGACCTCACAAAAGGATGCCAAATTCAACGATTGCATCGTGTGCCATTCTCTCGACGAGGTGTGGAAGCATTGCGAAAACGAAGATAAAGTTTTTTTTATCGGCGGAGAGCAAATTTACAAGCTGATTATCGATAAAGCAGATACATTATACCTCACACGTATCCACCATGCTTTTCCCGATGCCGATACTTTTTTCCCGGCCATCGACCCAAACGAATGGACGCTCGTTGAGGAAAAACAACAGGATGCCGACGACAGACATCCTTTCGACTATACTTTTTTTACCTATATCCGAAAAAAACAAACAAAATGAACTCTCCCATGACAAAAAGACGTGCCTTTTTTTTTCTTGCCGTGTCGATGATTTTATCTCCCGTTTTTTCACAAGAAATTGCCAATGAACAACTGAAGAAAAACCTGAATTCGTGTCTTTCCAATATTTATAAAGAAACCTTGCTGAGACCCGGTAGAGTGACGGTAGACAGCATAGCGACGAATACCCGCAAAAAAACAATCGAATTGTATACCAACCTATCGCTTTCCTTCTTGCCGATGCGCGAAAATACCGTTAGCCTCATTTACGACAGCATTCGATTTTACCTGCCGCAAGAACAACAACATTACCGGCTAAACGTATTCTCCGACGGGCAGGAAATCAGCGAACTGGTGCCCAACATCTATCGCAAGAACATCCCAAAAAATAAAGATCGAATCATTGCCCACCGCGTAAAAACACCCCTGACAACCAAGCTGTCGGCACCGGTAAAAACTTTCGATAAAGGATTGACAAACAATCATATTGCTTTATGGCATAGTCACGGTTATTATTACGAACAAAAACTCGGTCGGTGGGAATGGCAGCGTGCCCGCATTTTTCAAACGGTAGAGGATCTCTATACGCAAAGCTACGTGGTGCCTTTTCTTGTTCCAATGTTGGAAAATGCAGGGGCAAATGTGCTGCTTCCACGCGAACGCGACTACAACACGCACGAAATAATCGTCGACAACGACGGAAGTTCGCCAAATTCCCTTTATACCGAAACCAATGGGAAACAACATTGGTTGCCTGCCGATTCTGCAGGTTTTGCCAATTCGAAAACCCGGTATCTCGACGGCGAAAATCCATTCAAAATGGGAACGGCACGAAAAATAAAAACCATCTCGCGGGGAAACGAAAGTCTTGCCGTATGGACACCCGATATTCCCGAAAAGGGCACGTATGGCGTTTATGTCTCCTATCAAACCGTGAAAAACAGTACGGACGATGCGCTATATTCGGTTTATCATGCGGGAGGTCGCACAGATTTTCTCGTAAATCAACAAATGGGTGGGGGTACATGGATTTTTCTGGGTTACTTTACATTCGACAAAGGCTCGGATCATAAAATTACCCTCAGCAATCGCAGCAAACATGCCGGACGTATCGTTACCGCCGATGCCGTGAAAATTGGCGGAGGCATGGGAAACATTGCCCGATTGCCTCATCCCGAAGGTTATGAAAAAGATAATGTCAAAAGCTCCGAGAATATCGTTGCTCAAGAAATAACCCTACCCAAAATTCAATTCACACCCGAAATCAGCGGATATCCCCGCTATGCCGAAGGTGCACGTTATTGGCTGCAATGGGCAGGGCTACCGGACAGTATTTACAACCGGAGCGAAAGCAAAAACGATTATACCGACGATTATCAATGTCGCGGCCATTGGGTAAATTATCTGGCCGGAGGTTCTTCCGTACTTCCCAAAGCCGACGGACTGCATATTCCTATCGACTTGGCTTTTGCATTCCACAGCGATGCGGGAACGCTTTGGGGCGATACCATCGTGGGAACATTGGGAATTTACATGACGCACTACAATAACGAAAAATTTGAAAACGGACGTTCCCGCTGGGCTTCGCGCGATCTCACGGAACTTATTATGGAAGAAATCGTAAGCGATATTCGCCGCGAATTTGAGCCGGATTGGACACGTCGCCATATGTGGAACCGCTCATATCACGAAGCACGTGTACCCAATGTTCCGACCATGCTCCTGGAGTTGCTTTCTCATCAAAACTTTGCCGATATGCGTTATGGACTCGACCCGGCTTTTCGGTTTACCGTCAGTCGAGCCATTTACAAAGGCATGCTCAAATTCGTGGCTTCGCAATACAACCGCGCTTACGTGGTACAACCCTTGCCTGTAAAAGATTTCAGTGCAATATTTAGCGGCGATACCGAGGTAGAGTTGAAATGGCAACCAACACCCGATCCGGCAGAACCCTCGGCAATGCCCACGAAATACATTGTTTATACCCGTATCGATGATGGCGGATTCGACAATGGCATGCTGGTTACGCAAAACGACTGCAAAATCAAGATCGAAAAAGATAAAATATACAGCTTCAAAATTACCGCCGTAAATGATGGAGGCGAAAGTTTTCCTTCGGAAATTCTGTCGGTTTGCCGCAAATCCGACGAAAAAGGCATAACCCTCATCGTAAACGGATTCACACGAATTTCCGGACCCTTTAGTTTCACGACACGCGATAGCATTGCCGGATTTGTAGGTCGCATAGATAACGGGGTGCCCTATCTTTCGGAACATCAATTTATTGGACACATGCACGAATATCGACGTGCCATCCCCTGGATGGACGACGATGCGGCAGGATTCGGCGATAGCGACGCCAATTATGAGACCACGGAAATCGCAGGAAATACATTCGATTATCCATTCCTTCACGGGCAGGCATTTGCCGCAGCAGGACAATCGTTTGTTTCATGTGCGGCAAGCGCCGTGGAAAACGGATCGGTTCATCTTTCCGATTATAAAATGGTGGATTGGATATTGGGCAAACAGCGCGAATGGAGTGTGGCACGCGGTGCCATGCCGCCTAAATTCAAAACATTTTCCAAAACGCAACAAAAACAGATTGCCGATTATTGTCAAAACGGAGGGAATATACTGGTAAGTGGTGCTTTCGTGGGTACCGATTTATGGGATAACCCTTATGCCGACAAAGCCGATCGCACGTGGGCTCAAAACATCTTGAAATATCAATGGCGCAACAACTATGGTGCCGTTACGGGACGCATTAAGGCAGTTGCTTCACCTTTCCCGTCAATTGAAGGGAATTATGAATATTTCAACGAGTTGAACAGCGAATCATATGTCGTTGAAAATCCGGACGCCATTGAACCGGCAGATGAAAATGCATTTACCGTTTTTCGATATTCGGAAAACAATTTGAGTGCGGGAATCGTGTATAAAGGCAAAAAATACAGCACCTGCATCTTAGGATTCCCTCTCGAATCGGTAAAACGACAAGATAAACGAAACGAATTGGTCGACGGTATCCTTACGGCAATGGAAAAGTAAAAGGAAACAAACAAAAAATTATAAAGGTCCCAATTTTTCTTCCGCAAAACGACGGATGAATGCCACGGTTTTTTCGATGCCTAGAACCGATGAATTCATACATAAATGATAGGATTCGGCCGCACCCCATTTCTTATCGGTATAATAATTATAATAACCGGATCTTTTTTTATCCATCTTCTTTATATAGGCAAGGGCTTTATCTTGTGGGGTCAACCGATAAATTTCACTAACCCGTTTTATTCGATCTTCAATATCGGCCGTAATGAAAATATTCACGGCACGAGGGTGATCCTTCAGCACGTAATCGGCACAACGCCCAATAAAAATGCACGACTGCTTCTCGGCCAAATTGCGTATAACGTCACTTTGAATTTTGAATAAGGTTTCGTTGCAAAGGTAGCTCTCGCTAGGATAAATCTCGGCTACAGAAGAATTTCGCAAACCAAAAAACCCACCGAAAATGCTATGGGACTTCTTTTCATCCATTTGCTCGAAAAACTCTTTACTCAGACCGCTTTCCTTTGAAGCAAGCTCGATAAGTTCCTTATCGTATAAAGGAACACCAAGCTGTCGCGACAACTCTTCGCCTATCAAGTGGCCTCCGCTGCCAAGTTGACGACCGATATTGATAACAAATTTTTTATCCATATGACATATTCCCATTAAACTCAATGCGTATTTTCCGCATT
>JAKOTQ010000036.1 GCA_029776205.1 Bacillota bacterium
CTGAATCCAAACCAGAATCAGAATCAAAGCAACCAAGGATGATAGCCGATGACTAAGGAGATAAATGAAATCAAGAAGGCCGCCAGTGATTACCAAAAATGGGCATTAGTTGCACGAAAGCAATATATCAATTTACGATTGAGACAGGATAAGGAGATTGCAAACCTTTACATTCGTTCAGCTGATAGGATTGCCAAGGAACTACAACAAATTGGAACAACTACGATTTCGGGTCAAATACGAAAGAAACATTTCAAAGAGTTAGAGAAATCCCTGAGGGCTGAGGCTGAACGGATTCAGAAAGGTTTAACAGAGGCTTTTGTTGACTATATTAACTCCGCCGCAAAGGCGGGGGCAGGATACACTCAAGGTGTTGTATTGAATTTATTCGACCAAGCGGGATTGAAAACTTCTGGGATAAGGAAGCTGTTCAGCCGGGTAAATAAGCAAGCCGTCGAAGCAGTTTGGGCAAGAACGAGAAATGGACTTTATTTATCGGATAGGATTTGGGAGCAAAGCGAAAATTACCGTACCATAATGAGGGATTTGATTCAAGAATCCGTCGCAATTGGACAAGATGCAGTGACCACCGCTAGGATGATTCAACGATATGTCCGTGAAGGGGCAATGACTCTTGCAAAGAGATATCCCGACATGATGAAAAGGATGAAGGGTAGAATCCCAGGGAACATCAGTTATGAGGCGTTAAGACTTGCGAGGACCGAAATGTCTGCGGCATTTGGGGAAGGAACGATAGCCGCATCCCGAGTTGCCCCCAGTTACATCGGGATGAAATGGGTGTTGAGTGGTAATCATCCTATGCCAGACATTTGTGATACACTTGCTACTTATGATTCAGGATTAGGTCCGGGAGTTTATCCTCCAGGCGATGAACCGCCTTACCCGGCTCATCCGAATTGTCTTTGTGCATTGGTGCCGGTACATGAGGAACCAGAGAAGTTTATCGAGAAGTTGAAGAAATGGACCGAAACCCCCGAAAGCGAACCAGAGTTGGAACAGTGGTATCAAAATATATACAAGCCTGGAGAAGGTAAGGCGAAATTGCCCAAGGCCTCTCAAAAAGCTGCTGAATCAGTAGCAAAAACCGCCGCAGAGGCTATGGAGAAGATAGAGGAAGAGGACATAATCAATCTGGACGACTATGTAGATTTGCATGAAAAATACCAGCCAAACGATTACGAAAACGAGTACGGTTTGAATAATACAATTGAGGACGTAAAAAATCACAGTTACTTTTTGGAATACGAGGTTACTGAGGATGAACGATATGCGATAGAGTATTATACCGGCTCGGAAGGTTATACGGAATTCAACAAAGCCTTGAGGTTTCCCGAAATAGGGGAGGTGGCTAGCGAAGAAATCAAGAAAGGGATTCAGACTTTAACCAACCTTATCAAAAAAGCCAATCCATTGAGCCAAAACTCAATATTCTATCGTCATGACTGGTTGGGGACATTAGAACACCTCTACAATCCAGAAGTAAGGAAAATTGCATGGGACGTAGTTGTAAATGGTGATACTAGTAAGATGCCGGAACTGAAGAAGCTATTGATTGGCTCACCAATACAAGACAAAGGATTTTTGAGTACTTCCTACCGCCAAGGTGTGTTTGTTCAGCCAGATGGTCTGGAGATACGGATTTACGCACCCAAAGGTTTCAGGGGCGGGTTATTCCTAGAAGAAATATCCCAATTCCCAAGGGAAAGGGAGTATCTATTTGCTCCCGGACAAAAATTCAGGATAGTGGATGTAGAGGTAGGCGAAGTTTACATGGGAATGAAAAATTTAATACTCCACGCGGTTCCGATATAGCGGATAATTTTGTACAAATGGTACCATATAGTATAATATAGTCAGAAGGCAAAAAGTTAAACGAGGTGATACAATGACTGAGGATAGATCTGTTAGATTCAGATGGAAGAAAGGCGAGGTCACAGCTGAATTTCCGCAGTGCGCGTATTGCAAGAACGCTTTGGATTATGCTACTTGCGCAGAATTCGGGACAAAATTCAAAAAATACCGCTACAACGAAGAACCTTGTCCAAAACGAATACCTAAACAAATGCCTGAATGAAAGGAAAGAGGGCGATGGAGGAGAAACAAAATCAAAATCAACCAATTCAGGTTTGCGAAAATTCTCCTTCCAAGCGAATTGAGATTCATTCCAGACATCAAAAGTTAGTCATAAGAGATATGAAAACTGGGAGATACGTGAATAAACGCTGAGGTGAAAACTGAGGCGTTTTTCTTATGCCCTTGAAAGAGAGGTGAGAGAGTGCCGGAAAAGTTCTCGATTACTGACACAGTCAGTACTGCCGATTGGGGGAGTGTCGACAAATCCCGCATTTGGAGACTACTAAAACAAGGCATTGAAGAAGGAGCGGAAGGCATAGCGGCGGCTGTGCGTGAAGTTTACGCAGTGGTTAAAGCTCCCGTTAACGAAGACCTTACTCAGGATGATTGCTGGGGCCCTCACCATGAGATCAGGGATGATGGTTTAATCGTTCTTAACAGAGCAGGTCTCATAACCGCAGCTGCTGCACTTGCCGGAGCCCGGAGTGAGCCGAACCTTACACCGCAGCAAAAACGTCAGGCGGCAAGACACCTGTTAAGGCATTATAGAGAGTTGGAGCTTGAACCGCATGAATCCTTGACTGAAGCGGTTGGAGAGATAACTTCCATTCAGGCTATCATTTCTGGCGAAATTCAGGTTGAGGACGTACCCTTGGCTTCTTGGGCCGACCTACAGGCGCTGAAAGCGGGAGACCCCGAACCGATGGAGGTTGTGGTAGAAATCCCGGCAGGTAAATCGAAGCGGGGGTGGAATTATACACCTGAAGCCTTGAAGGCTATCGTAGGAGAAGTTATGTCACAAGGGCTTCCCGGATTCCTTGGACATCAAAAGCCCGAAAACATTGATTATGAATTCCCCACTCCCGT
>JAKOTQ010000075.1 GCA_029776205.1 Bacillota bacterium
CGTTGAAAAAGAAGGCAAATCCCTGTTCATTCACAGTAAATATAACCCTTATGAGGAAGCGGAGCGACTGTTGGACGGGTATTCCATTGACAGTACGCGCCATGTGTTTTTCTATGGAATGGGTCTGGGCTATCATCTCGAAGTATTTACCCGACGGTTTCCAGATGTGAAGTACACGGTTTTTGAACCCTTTCCGGAAATCGCCATCCAATGTCTGGCTGATAAAAAATTATCGGAGATTAGCGGTAAAAACTTGCAAGGTTTTTATACAGAAGATACCCGTGAAAATACCGTTAATTTCTTGATGCGCTTTGTAAATTCTGTTAATGAGCAGGTTCTGTTCATTCCGCTCCCGAGTTATCAGCGGATATTTGACGAGCAATACCGTGAATTTGTACAGCTTTTTGAAGAAATTGTTTTCATGAAGCGAAGCCATATCAGTGCGAACTTGAGATATCAGAAAAAATGGATGAGCAATGCTTTTCTGAATTTTGAGTATTTGCTAAAAACTCCATCAGTATTTGATTGTGGGCATCTACGCGATAAACCGGCGATCATTGTTGCAGCTGGCCCGTCGGTAATGGATGAAATTGAAAATCTTCGCCGGATTAAAGATAATGGGTTGGCTTATATTTTTGCTGCTGGGTCAGGACTTCATCCGTTGTTGAATCATCATATCCTTCCGGACGGTGCCTTTTCGTATGATCCCAATGATAACACCCTTGTTTTTCAGCCAGTATTTGAGCAGCACATCGATGGAATTCCTTTGTGTTTTGGGAGTTCAGTGGGGTTCAGCCGGTTAAATGATTATCCTGGACCGAAATGCCATTTCATTCTGAGTGTGGACACGTTGTCTCCTTATTATCTTAAATATGCTGATGGAAAATCGGTTGAAGTGATCATGGATGCACCAACCATCTCCACAGTAATTCTTCAAATTTTGTGCAAACTTGGCTGCAATCCGATTATTCTGGTCGGCCAGAACTTAGCCTATCGTGGAGAATTGCGATATGCCGGAGGGATAAGCTATTATGATCCGAAAGTAACCGAAGAGTGGTTGAAAGGCGCTTATTTAGTCGATGATGTGTCCGGAGGAAAGGTTTATACGAATGATGCCTATCGGCTGATGCGGGAGAGTTTAGAGTATTATATTCGGTTATACCCTGATAAAGAGTTTATCAATACAACTCAAGGCGGAGCCCGTATCGAGGGAGCGCCGTTTATGCCGCTTGAAGAAGTGATCCATAAGTATCTGGCTGATCGGGTTGTATCCGATAGTTGGCTGCCCGGTGATAATTCTCAGAGTTATGATCTTTACTATCTACGGCGCCAACAGGAAAGCATGGAAAGGGAGTACCAGACATTTAAAATTATCCAGCAGGATCTCTCCGGCGCTTTGACTCAAATGGAAACGCTCATACAAAAACGGTATTATTCTAAGTTGGAGACGACTCTCAACCAATTTAATAAACACTTGAAAGCCTTGACAGATAATCAGTTTTTCCGGGTATTTTTGGAGTCAATGGTACTGTTACATGTTGAGCAAATAAACCGTCAAATGTCTGAGATTATAGCGGAAACTGATCTGATATCAAAGGCGAAACGCATCGATGAGGTTTTTGCACCGTTTATCCAAGCTCTCTCCCAGGAATTTTCCTGGATCGAGCCCCAGTATCGACAATTAGCTGACTTTATCGTGATGAATAATAAATAATATATCGAAGCGAGGCATATCCATGTTTGATAACAAGTCTGTTCTCATTACCGGCGGTACCGGTTCTTTCGGAAAAAAATGTGTGGAATTAATGTTAAAACGCTATAAATTACGGCGGTTGATCGTTTTTTCAAGGGACGAGCTGAAGCAATATGAGATGCAACAGGTGTTTAATCAGCCTGAAATGCGGTATTTTTTAGGGGATGTCCGGGATTTGAGCCGTTTGAAACAGGCTATGCGGGATGTGGATTATGTGATTCATGCGGCAGCTTTGAAGCAGGTGCCGGCTGCGGAATATAATCCCTTGGAGTTTGTCAAAACCAATATAAATGGCGCCGAAAACGTGATCCAAGCCGCCATCGAGAGCGGAGTCAAAAAGGTGATGGCGTTATCGACGGATAAATCGGTGAACCCTATCAATCTGTACGGTGCCACTAAAATGGTCTCGGACAAGCTGTTCATTGCGGCCAACAATATGGCAGGAGGTCGCGTTACCCGCTTTGCGGTGACCCGATACGGGAATGTCATCGGTTCTCGGGGCTCGGTAGTGCCTTATTTCAAAAAGTTGGTGGCCGAGGGGGCTAAAGAACTTCCCGTGACCGATCTGCGGATGACCCGTTTTTGGTTTACGTTGGAAGAAGGGGTCGATTTTGTCCTCAAAAACTTTGCCCGGATGCAGGGCGGAGAGACCTTTGTTCCCAAGATCCCTTCGATGCGCATAACGGATTTGGTCGCTTCCTTCGGAGAAGATATCCGTCCGAAGGTGATTGGCATCCGGCCCGGGGAAAAACTGCATGAAGTGATGGTCCCGGCGGATGCTGCCCATTTGACTTTGGAATTTCATGATCATTATGTCATCAAGCCGACTATTAACTATTTCGAACAGATCGATTATTCTGTGAACCTGTTGGGAGAGAAGGACAGTCCGGTGCCGGACGGATTTGAGTACCGCTCCGACAATAATCCGGTGTTTTTGGCCGTTGAACAATTGAGGGAGTTGAATCAAAAGTGCTAATTCCGTATGCGCGGCAGGACATTAATGAACAAGATATCCAGGAAGTTGTCGCTGTGCTCCAATCTCCATGGTTAACGCAAGGACCGGCTGTTCAGCGATTTGAACAGGCGGTCGCTGATTATTGCGGGGCCAAATATGCTGTTGCCGTCAACAGTGCTACGTCGGCGTTGCACATTGCCTGTTTGGCGGCGGGGTTGGGCCCTGGAGACCGGATGTGGACGTCGCCGAATACATTTGTGGCTACAGCCAATTGCGGCTTATATTGCGGGGCTGAGGTTGATTTTGTGGACATTGATCCGCTGACCTATAATCTGAGTCCGGCAGCATTGGAAGAGAAACTGGCGAGGGCCGCAGAAAAGGGACAACTGCCCAAAGTGGTGATTCCGGTCCATTTTGCCGGCCAGTCCTGTGCTATGGATAAGATAGCCGCGCTCGCCAAAACTTATGGTTTTACCCTTATCGAAGATGCTTCCCATGCCATTGGCGGAAGTTATTTGGGAGAGAAGATCGGCTCCTGTGCATTTTCGGATATGGTGGTTTTCAGCTTTCATCCGGTCAAGATTATCACTTCCGGAGAAGGCGGGATGGTCCTCACTAACAATCCGGAGTTATATCAAAAACTGCTCCGCCTTCGTTCCCACGGGATCACCCGGGAGCCGGAGTTTATGACGAAGGAAGCGGACGGGCCTTGGTATTATCAACAAATTGAATTGGGATATAATTACCGGATGACCGATATTCAAGCAGCCCTTGGGTATAGCCAGCTCCAACGGATCGATGAATTTATCCAACGCCGGCATGAGTTGGTGAACAGGTATAACCTGTTGCTTCAGGATTATCCCGTGATACTGCCTTGGCAGGACCCCAACGGATTTTCTGCGTTTCATCTTTATGTGATACGTTTACAGACCGACCGGATCCGTAAAACCCATCGGGAAGTCTTTGAAACCCTGCGGGAGAAAGGGATCATGGTCAATCTCCATTATATCCCGGTCTATACCCAGCCGTATTATGAAAACCTCGGGTTCAAACCCGGCCTGTGCCCGGAAGCCGAGCGGTATTACCAAGAGGCCATCACCCTTCCTTTGTATGCTGCGTTAACCGAAGAGGAACAGGATCAAGTCGTAGCCGCGTTGGGAGAAGTGTTGGGGGTAACGGCTGTAGTTGATAGTTTAAAGGGGTAAGGGTACGGGGTCTTAGGTACTAGGTTTAGATAGGAACACTGCGCATTCCTTCCAACACCCAGAATCCAGGACCTAGAACCTAAAACTTATTCATGTCTCTTGCTTCACGCCTGAACTGTGCACTTTGTATTGCAACCGGAATTCAGCACTCAATGCGTAAACTGTCAACTGTCAACTAAAGAAAAGAGGTGGACCCATGTCTGTCGTAATCATCGTCCAGGCCCGGATGGCGTCGACGCGACTGCCGGGGAAAATACTAAAGCAGGTATTGGGGAAAACTCTGCTGGAATATCAATTGGAGCGGTTGCAACGGGTAAAGTCGGCGGACCGGATTGTGGTGGCCACGACGGATCACGGTGAAGAAAAGCCCATCGTGGATGTGTGTGACCGCTTGGGTGTGGATACGTTTCGGGGATCGGAAAGCGACGTTCTGGCCAGGTATTACGGAGCGGCCACCGCTTTTCACGGGGATACGGTGATCCGGATTACATCCGATTGCCCTTTGATCGACCCTGCGGTGGTCGACAGGGTCGTCGGTTTTTATTTGACCCATCGAGACCAATACGATTATGTTTCCAATACTTTTCCGGAATTGACTTATCCTCGGGGGATGGACACGGAGGTTTTTTCCTATAAAGCCTTGAAAGAAGCCTTTTTAGAGGCTGAAGACCAGCCGGAGCGGGAGCATGTGACTATCTTTATCAAACGTCGGCCGGAACGGTACCGAATCAAAAATTTGCCCTATCATCGGGATGAGAGCCATTATCGGTGGACCGTGGACACCCCGGAAGATTTTCAGCTGATTGAACGGATGATTACAGCCTTGTATCCAAAGAAGCCCCAGTTTACTCTGGAAGACTGCTTAGAATTGATGGCCGAGTATCCGGAGTGGGCCCGGTTGAATGCCAATATTCAGCAGAAATTGGTGAAATAACAGGTTGGTGGAAAAATGAAATATGTGTTTATCCGGGCCGATGCTTCATTGACTATCGGTTCTGGACATGTGATGCGTTGCCTGACTTTGGCGGATAAACTTGCGAAGCAGGGGGAGAAGGTCTTTTTTGTGACCCGGGATTGGCCCGGGAATATGGCTGCTTATATTGAAGATAAAGGCTATCCGGTATTAATTCTCCCTGCACTTCAGGGAGATTTGCTTCAAAATGAGTTTCAGTTATTGGCTGAATCCTGGCAGCAGGATGCAGAGGAAACCATCAGTCGGATCAAAGCGTTGCAACCGGATCCCGGGGATACTCTCTTAGTTGTTGACCATTACGGCCTGGATGAAAAGTGGGAAAAGGCGTTGCGGCCGATAGCCAGTAAAATCATGGTCATCGATGATTTGGCGAACCGGCCTCATGATTGCGATATCCTGCGGGATCAAAATTATTACAAAAATATGGAGGAACGTTATCGGGGGTTGGTTCCGTTCCATTGCCGCATGGAGTTGGGTCCGAAATATGCGTTACTCAGAGAAGAGTTTTATCATGCCAAAAAAAATTTGAGGGTGCGGAATGGAGTGGTTCGGCACCTATTGATTTTTTTCGGAGGAAGCGATCCCACCGGTGAAACGATGAAGGCGTTACAGGCCTTAGAACGGCTGAACCGTCCTGATATAGGGGTGGATGTGGTGGTAGGGATGTCCAATCCTTACCGACGTGAGATAGAACAGTTTTGTGGCAGATTGCCTTCAATCCATTATCATTGTCAGGTGGACCAAATGGCGGAGTTGATGGCTAGAGCGGACCTGGCTGTCGGGGCCGGCGGTACGGCCACTTGGGAACGGTGTTATTTAGGGCTGCCAACGCTCGTAATTACCGTGGCAGAAAACCAGGTGGAGATGGTAAGGGATCTGGCAGAAACAGAAGCCATTGAATATCTGGGAACGAGTGAAACGGTGGATGCGGAAGGGTTGGCTGTATCGTTAAGGAAAGCGATAAGTCATCCACAGAATCTGGCCGAGATGAGCCGGAGGGCGTTGGCTTTGTTCGAGTGAATCGAAAACTACTTTTCGTCTCTTTTAAATATTTCATAATGAATATCGTTAAAAACCAGTTAATAAAGGTGAACAGGGTGACGATAACACAAATAGTTGCTAAATCTCAAGTCAAATTTATTTGGTCATTTAACTTTGCGGAGTGTGACAATGAAAAAAATCTTGATTTTTCGGACCGCTCAATTTCATATTTGCGAGAAAATTTTTTCGTTCATCAAAATAAAATATGCTGACGCAAAGGTGGATTTTTTATCGAATCAGGATTTTGATAGTGACCATATTAGCTTTGTCAAGAAATATATCCTTGATTATTCCGGATTTCTTACGGTTCAAAAAATTCCCGCCGATATCAGGGAAGAAATTAAAAATGAAAATTATGATTTAATGATTTTCCCATATAGTATGTGGGGAATTGAAGATTTGGGAAATTTGTTGGCTGTTGGAAAGCATCTGAAACCAAAGAAAATACTCTTCATTAATGAACTGGGTGATGGAAAAGAATGCAGTGTTTTCCAATTAAGCTTTTTTCGAATGGTTCATTTCGTTGTCAATTATATTTTGCTTGCTCCCTTTTTTTTAATCGCATTATGGACTTATCTTATCAATTTGATGCGTAAGAAAGAAAAGGGGTTTCAACCGAGGAAAGATATTCATGTTATCCGAGGAACAACGAATATCCGGGTTATACAGGAGGAACCTCCCCGATCAAGAAGCGTTGTAAAAATCGCTTGTATTGCACGATTCGATCCGATTAAGGGACATTCCTATTTAATCAAAGGGTTTTACCAGTTAATTTCTGAAGGATGGACAAATATTGAACTGAATTTAATAGGTGATGGCCCAGAGGCTTCTTCGCTTAAGAAATTAGTAAAAGACCTCAATATCGAAGACAGAGTGGTTTTTGCGGGATTTCAAACGAATGTTATTCCATATTTGAAAGAATGCGATATCTTCGTATTGCCTTCGTTAAATGAAGCGATGCCCATTACCCTATTGGAGATCATGGCTGCGGGAAAACCTGTCATTGCAACGAAGGTTGGTGACATTCCAAATATTATTGCTGATCGGGAAAACGGGATGTTGGTGAACCCTGGGTCCGAACAGGATATTTATGTTGCACTCAAAGGGTTAATCGAAAACCCGGAACTGAGAAGAAAAATTGGTTTGCAGGCTTATCTTGCGTTTCAAAATAAATTTTCGCCTGAACAGTTTGGTAAGAAATACGAAGCACTCTATCAAAGTGCAATCAATCATTCGAAAAAAATCAAAAAAATTTGGGAATTCACCGTTTTCGATTTATCTATCGGAGGGATTACGCAGTATATCTCGTTGATGCAATCAACTCTTGCTTACTCCGGGATTGATGTAATGATTATCCCTGTATCCATCAATATGGCGATCCGGAGTTTTTACCTGAAAACGTTCCCTGTTCTTTTTGACAGGCTCTTTCCGAAGGGAAAGGAAATTGCCGGTTATACGGTCCGAAAAGCATTTTTATGCTTTGTTTTTCTGAAAAAATATATTGAGGGGAAACCGGATATTGTCCATGTCCATGATGTTATTGCTTATAATGCATTAAGACATTTATGCCGAATATTTTCGGTGCCCTTAATATTAACCAAACATGGTGATCTGGCGAAAGAGGTCATCGTCCATAACAAAGTGGATAAAAATAGTCTTCTCTATCGATACTTTTCCCGCCAGGAAATGATAGCCTATACAAATGCTGAGTTTTTAGTCGTAGTCGATGAAGAATCGAAAAAACGCATTGAAATAGGAAAAATAGCTGGTTAAAACGGTTCGTTCTGGGATGATTACACTGGTTAACGATTTAAGATGTTTAGGCAGAAATTACTATTGGAGAAAACTAAATGAAAATTGGTCTTATTGCCGCAAAAGGTAAAGATGAACGAAGTTATGGAACTCCTTTAGGTTTGGGTTCGATCAAAGCATATATTGAACAAAAGCTTCCGGTGGAAGTGAGAATATTTGAAGACGAGAAAGAAATGATTGCATACAAACCGGATCTTGTCGGAATTAGTTCGGTAACATCCTGTTATGGCTATGCAATCAAAATGGGACAACTATTCAAGAAAGAACTCAATACCCCCGTGGTGATAGGGGGGTATCATATTTCAAGCCTTCCTGAGTCTTTACATGAAACCTTCGATCTTGGGATTATCGGAGAGGGAGAGCTGACGCTGGAAGAGCTTATATGCGAGTTCTCCAAAACGAAAAATTTTAGTTTAGTCCAGCTGAATCGAATAGAGGGTATCGTTTATCGCGAGGCTGTGAGCCGTTCCATCATCATCAATTCTCCACGAAAATTGATAAAGAACTTGGATGAGCTTCCTATGCCCTATAGGGAAATAAATCCATGTAATCCGGAAGAAGCAGCAATTATAACGAGTAGAGGCTGCCCGTATAATTGCATCTTTTGCTCTTCGGCCTTACATTGGCAAAGTAAATTTCGTACCTATTCTGCTGAAAGAGTCGTCGCAGAAATCGAAAATATTGTCAATCAATATACTGAAGTGAAACAGATCTATATTTTAGATGATTTGTTTATGGCAGACAGAAAAAGACTGAGTAAAATGGTTGAACTCATTGAAGAAAGAGGGATAAACAAGCGGGTAAGTTTCAGAGGGTTTGCCAGGGCCAATTTAGTTGATGATGAAGTTTGTATGCTTTTTAATCGAATGAATTTTACAGAGCTACGATTTGGGGCAGAGACTGGTTCTGAACGATTGCTGCAATATTTGAAAGGTAAGAATGTAAGTGTAAAGGATAATCAGAGAGTTGTCGATTTATGTAAAAAGTATAACATTAAATGTTATGCTTCGATTATGGTGGGAGTGCCCGGTGAAACCGAAGAAGACTTAATGTATACCCATAAATTCTTAAAAAACAATGCAGGAAATGTTGAAGTATCAGGTTTTTATGTTTTTCAACCGTTTCCGGGCACGGAGATATATCATGGATTAGCTGAAAGAGGGCATCATTTTAACACAGATTGGAATGGGTATAACCTTTCATTTTATAATGATGATTTTCATTTCAACACGATGAATTATTATAATGAAAAGAATATCTCTCGGGAAAGGTTTAAAATGATTCTCTTGCTTTATTTTTCAGATTATCTGCCGGAGTCGGTATTCAAAGCTGAAGAAGAGAATCATTTGGAAATTGGCTGTGGACCATCGCCCAGAAAAGGTTTTTCCCATGCAGATGTCCGCCCTTTACCTCATGTCGAATATGTTTGCAACGCAACGAATCTGGAACCTATTGCCGACAATCATTTTATGTTGGTTTTTAGCAGGCATATGCTGGAACACTTGGATGAATTTGAAGGTGTATTAGCCCTTTTAGAAATGAAGCGGGTTCTAAAAGATGAAGGCCTGTTATATATATGTGTTCCGGATATCCTCTATCATATTAAAGAGTTTCAAGATGATAGTGAAGGTGCTTTCGGAGGGTTATGGGGATGGCAAACCAATCCTTATGATATTCATAAATGGGGTTATTCTTTTGAATCATTATCAAGAATTTTAGCAGTTTGCGGATTTGATCATGTAACGGATGTGTCCAAAGGTTTATTTTCACGCGAATATAGCGAGAAACACTTAGAGGTTTTTGCTCAAAAGTCTACCAATTCCCCGAATAATCATAAGCTTTCTTCACGACAAACCAATAAATTTTTGCGTCGTTTATTGATGATGTCTAGCAAAGGGGAAATTACTGATGAACGTCTGAAGAGTATCTTTAATGAACTGCGCCCCAGTTTAAGCGATTCGCCCCTTGCTTTATTATTTAATTCATCCCTAAATAATGATAGCCAATTCGAAAATAACATAGATATCAGTTACTCTGATTTAATGGAACTGACGCATACAATTCCAAAAAGGTTGGTTTCAGGAATAACAGGTCTTATCAATAGCTATCGCTCAAAGAATGGTTTCGATGTATCCTTTGAATATAATATCGGGTCGTTTTATGAAAGACACGGAATGTATGACTTGGCTTTAATGCAATTCACTAATATAGAAAAGCAACCATTGCCCAAGACAAACGAACAGATTTATGGCATTCAATATCATATGGGATATATCTATTATATGTTGGAAGATTTCGATAAAGCCCGGTTTCACCTGGATCAATGTTTGGAATCAGAGCCTAACCATAGAAAAGCTAAGGAAATACTGGATTTAATTCAAAATAAAGGATGATGAGATGAAAGTTACAGGAGAAAGGCAGGTAGCCCAATTTTTTTCAGAGGTTCGAAAGCTGACAGAATAAAGAAACTAACTTCATAAAGAAGAAAGATTGTTGGCGAAATTGTGTTTTTAGGAGATTTGAAGATGATTAACGGCCAATATGTTTTAGCTGCTATACAACTTCATCATAATGCTTATGATTGTAGTTTTTTAGAATTTGGCCCGGATAAATTATTAAATATCCAAATCGGCCAATTGTTAAAGTCCAAGTATATTGATGAAGTTATTATTAATGTCCCCGATGATGAAATTAATCGAAAATTCGAATGTTTCGTTTCAGATAAAGTTCATGTTTTTTATGGTTCATTTGAACCGGACCAACGACTGGACGAAGCGGTTAATCATTTTAATGGGGATATTGTGGTAAACATTTATGGCAATCAACCTTTTAATCAGGCCGATATAATTGATACAGCACTAGACCATATGATTAAAGAGAAGAAGGTTTATTATTCAACCTTTTCTTTTTGCTTGCCGGCAAGGCTTTCGTTCAAAATATTTAAGCGGGGATATATTAAGGAATATTATTGCGATAAAAATGATTATCAGCATCCATGGCTTCTTAAGCATTGGAAACGTCATCTGGGGCTGGCCGAATTATGGACAACCGGAGTGTATAGTGAAGAGACGGTCCATATTTTTAGAGATTTTTATAACATGTTTGGAAGTGAAACAACCCTCGATAATTTATTTGAATTCTATAATAAGTTCAATGTGTTTGAAAGTCATTCGGAAGTTTGTAATCATCAGAAAAGGATTTTATTTTATCCGGCTTTTGAAGAAAGTTATACCTTTGATTTGCTCAATTTCTTTTTGCGAAAGAATTATATTGTTGATTTTGTCGTCAATGATTTATAATGATACCAGAAATTAAGACAGACAAAACAGCTAAAATAAGTTAGAATGGAACTATGGAAAAGAGAAGACATTTTACACCGGAAGAAAAAGCAAAAATAGTGATTGAGGTCTTAAGGGAAGAAAAAACGCTGAATGAGATCGCTGCCGAATATGAAATACATCCGAATCAGCTAAGCCGCTGGAAGGCAGAATT
>JAKOTQ010000088.1 GCA_029776205.1 Bacillota bacterium
TTTGCTGCAATATACGGCACCGGTTTATGTCGGCTTGTTTGGATGGTGGTTTCTCGGGGAAAAAACGACCAAGCTGGATTGGTTGACCATTGCTTTCACGTTGGGAGGTATGGTCCTCTTTTTCCAGGACAATCTGACGGTTGGCAATATGTTTGGTAATCTGGTGGCCATTGGCAGCGGAGTGGCCTTTGCCGGATTGGCCATGTTTACCCGTAAACAAAAAGATGGCTCGTCCCTTGAATCTATGTTGCTGGGGAACATATTGACGGCGCTGATCGGCTTCCCCTTTATGTTGGGGTCTTCTCCCGGAACTCAAGGATGGATTGGGTTGGTACTTTTAGGCGTCTTCCAGTTGGGACTTTCGTATATTTTATATTCCAAGGCAATGAAGTATTTAACCGCTTTGGAAGGGATATTAATCCCTGTGCTGGAACCGGTACTTAATCCCGTTTGGGTCTTCATATTTTTGGGAGAAAAACCGGGGCCGTGGGCGCTCGTCGGGGGACTAGTGATCCTGATTACCGTCACCGCCCGGTGTGTGATCGGGGAGATACAGTCGCATCGGAGATGATGGCTAATGATAAATAGTACAATGTAGAGTTCACGGTGCACAGTTTATAGGGCATAGTTTTACGTTTCTGATTTTGAGTCTGTGACTTAGAAAGGAGTCAGGAAACAGGAGAGGGTATTGGGTCTAGGATTCTAGTTTGCAATCTAGAACCTAATACCTAGTACTCAGAACCCTATCTTCTGGCTACTGTCTCCTGTCTACTGAATCCTACTGTTACCCAATATCCGTTACTGCGACCACATTTCTTTCATCTTCTCCAGCATGGTTTCGGGATCAGTAACACTGATTAAAAGCGAATAATCTTTGGTCGTGGGCAGATAAAGCACCTTCTGGTAAACCGTTACAAAGAGAAGGGCTTTTTCTTTATTTTTTAGCCGGAACCATCCGCTTTGAAAACCGGGAAGACCGATACCGTTGGTACGTAGTGCTGGTTTGTAAGCGGGTTCTTCATTTAAGTTAATGATTCGAGCACCATCGATAGCGATCTCATCTTTACGGATGGTGCGTCCGTAAAAAATGGCATTTTTGATGGTTAATCCCTGGGGGTTAATCGCATACTGGATATTATGAGCCGACACCATGATCCCGACGAATAGGGCAATAACCCCCAACCAAAGGATGGCAAAACCGATCATCGAAAGGGAGAAGCCTTTTGAAATAATCGGGGAAATTTGAAAAATTTGAGAATCCACAGGAAGCAACCTCCATATTTGAAAGTTTATAGTAGTCAGGAGTTAGAAGACAGTAAGATATACGGTATAGATTAGGTAACAGTTATTGACGAGATACGTGATTGTAGCCGAGTACTGGCTAATTACTAGAAACTTCTATAATTTCTATATTCTAACTCTTGCCTACTGACTCCTGCCTTCTGTCTCCTTTTATCGTTGCCACCGATGCTCCAACACCTTTTGGGGCTTTTTATTTTCCAGTGTGAACAGGATGTCGCGGTGAGCCTTTTGGGATGTTGGAGTGTAAACAGTTTCTCGGATTAAACATTCCATGGACCAGTCTCCGTTGAAGTCGGCAACAGCTAATATGTCATAGCGGGTTGGTTCCTGTAAACTCCCAATCAGGATCATCGCTGTTTCCAGTTGGTTATGGGCAGGATATAAAAGGATCAGGCTGTAGGCTTGTTCCAATAAAGTTTTTTGATTGACCCAATCTGAATCTTTAGTGGGATATTCAGCGATGATCAGGAGTTCATCTGTTCCGTCTCCTGACAAGTCCACTTGGATAATTTCGCCAATGGACACTGGCGCCTGTAAATGGAGTTGGGCAAGGGCCTTTTCCACCATCGGGTAGTATCTTTCATGGTTTTCTTTTATATACTGTGGCTTTCGGGGGAAAGGGTCCCATCCGCCGGAAATGGCAAAGGCAAAGTTATTTAGATCTTCCGGAGAAGGCGCTTTTTCGAAAGTTAATTGAGGATTAGCCCTTGGTCTTTGTTTTATAGCAGCTTGGAATTGACCGAGAAAATCAGTTTTAGAAAATGTCCGATAAACTTGTTTCGAATGTAGGTAAGGAATAATTTTTGGTGTTTCTATCCAATGATGATCGGAGGTGCCGCCAATTAACCGGCCACCCTTGGTGATAATTCCGTTGGTGCTTCCGGGGTTGATGGAATGATCCGGAAGGATTGGGTCCGAAGTTTTAGACGGAGGAGTGATGTAAAACTCTTCGAAGGTTTCCGCCGGGACTATGTGGAAGTCTGGCGTTCTGATAAATAAAGTCATCATCAAGGCTAAACCGAACAGCAGGGAGAAAAAGGTGATACGTAAAATGTGGTTCATGGTACACCCCGTTTTGAACGGAGGTTATGTCTCCGGTTTATTATTATTACAGTCTATTATGATCGGGGATGAACATATGAATCAAGAAAGATAAATCTGTCTCCGGAATACTTTACATATTAAGCAGGAAGAAACGAATTTTGTCGAGAATTGCTCTTTTTAGTCATAATAAATATCATGGAGGGGATGAATGATGACGATTGATTGGTTTGCCAAGGCTTCTCCAGTATTCCAAGCGTTTGTCGCCACGTTGTTTACTTGGTTCTTAACAGCACTTGGGGCTGGAATTGTCCTTTTCTTCAAAAATGTAAGCCGGAAACTCCTCGACGGTATGTTGGGGTTTGCGGCCGGTGTGATGATCGCCGCCAGCTTTTGGTCACTGTTGGCGCCATCCATCGAAATGGCTGAAGCGATGGGTATCCCCTCGTGGATTCCGGCGGTGATCGGCTTTCTGGCGGGCGGTTTCTTTTTACGGCTCGTGGATTGGCTGTTGCCTCACCTTCATATCGGATTTGGGGATGAACATACGGAAGGAATCAAAACCGGTTGGCAACGAAGCGTTTTATTGGTATTGGCCATCACGTTGAATAACATTCCGGAAGGTTTGGCCGTGGGGGTAGCTTTCGGAGCGTTGGCTTCCAATATGGCTGATACCAATCTGGCAGGGGCGCTT
>JAKOTQ010000097.1 GCA_029776205.1 Bacillota bacterium
GCGTTTTCGCGCGGAAACACTCTTTGGACTTTACCGCGGCGGCCTTTGTCTTTTCCGGATATAACCAGTACTTCGTCGCCTTTTTTGATATTTACGTTAACACCCATTCTCTTTCTCTCCTCTCACGGGCCTGCTCACAGTACTTCCGGAGCTAAGGATACGATTTTCATGAAGTTTTTATCCCGAAGCTCCCGTGCTACCGGCCCAAAGATACGAGTGCCTTTGGGATTGAGTTGTTCATTAAGGATAACTGCAGCGTTATCATCAAACCGAATATATGAACCGTCCGGTCGTTTGGTTTCCTTGGTGGTCCGCACGACAACCGCTTTCACAACATCGCCTTTTTTAACGCTGCCTCCGCCTGCTCCTTTTTTAGCGGCAGAAGGCGGAAGAGCATCCTTAACGACCGCAATGATCAGGTCGCCAACCCGGGCATACCGTTTTTTCGAACCGCCCAGAACCCGAATACACATGACCTGTTTGGCTCCGGAATTATCAGCAACATTCAAATATGTTTGTGCCTGAATCACGGTCGGTTCCTCCTTTCAAGCATTTATTTCGCTCTTTCAATAATGCTGACAACACGCCATCTTTTATCTTTGCTCAACGGACGAGTTTCCATTAATTTGACTTTGTCGCCAATATTGCATTCGTTCAACTCGTCATGGGCTTTAAACTTTTTGGTGAGTTTAATGGTCCGACCATACAACGGATGTTTAACCATACGTTCGACCGCTACCACGACGGTTTTATCCATTTTATTGCTGACGACTGTGCCAATTCTGGTCTTTCTGAGAGCACGTTCAGTCATTTGTCATTCCTCCTCTATCAATCACCCGATCAAAGCTTCTCCGCTTTGAGTTCGTTCTCGCGCATAATCGTTAGAATACGGGCGATATCTTTACGAACATTGCGGATCCGCATCGGATTATCCAACTGTCCGGTAGCGACTTGAAAACGCAGATTAAATAATTCCTCTTTTAAACCGGTAAGCTTAACCCGAAGTTCTTCCGGGGTCAATTCTCTCAATTCCTTAGCTTTCATTGACGTCACCTGCTTCCTCACGTTTGACAAATTTACATTTGATCGGAAGTTTGTGAGCGGCTAAACGCATAGCTTCACGCGCTAATTCCTCAGGTACGCCGGCGATCTCAAACATGATCCGACCCGGTCTGACAACCGCTACCCAGTGTTCCGGTGAACCTTTACCGCTACCCATACGGGTCTCAGCCGGTTTGGCCGTTACGGACTTATCCGGGAAAATTTTAATCCATACCTTACCGCCACGTTTGATATGACGGGTCATGGCAATACGGGCAGCTTCGATTTGAACGTTAGTAATCCATCCCGGTTCGGTGGCCTGTAAACCATAATCCCCAAGGTTCAATTGATTGCCGCGAGTAGCTTTACCGGTCATCCTTCCGCGGTGGACTTTACGATATTTTACGCGTTTTGGTACTAACATTATTGAACTCCCCCTTCAGCCTTAGCGCTAGCCCGTTTCCGAGCCTGGAGGATTTCTCCTTTATAGATCCATACTTTCACGCCGATCTTCCCGTAAGTGGTATTCGCTTCGGCAAAACCATAATCGATATCGGCGCGGAGCGTATGCAGAGGAACTTTCCCTTCACTGTAAGTCTCAGTCCGGGCGATTTCAGCGCCCATCAACCGGCCGCTGACTGCCACTTTGATACCTTGAGCGCCAAGACGCATGGCCCGGGTGATAGATTGTTTCATCGCCCGACGGAACGAGGTCCGGCGTTCAAGCTGGAAAGCAATGTTTTCGGCAACCAATTGCGCATTGAGCTCCGGGGTTTTTACCTCGGCAATATTCAAATGGACTTGTTTGCCGGTTAATTTTTCGAGCTCTTTCCGGATATTTTCCACTTCATTACCCTGCCGGCCGATGACCATTCCGGGACGGGCGGTATGAATGGTAACCTTCACGCGATTGGCAGCTCTTTCGATCTCCACTCTCGCGACTCCGGAAGCATATAAACGTTGTTTCACATATTTTCGGATCTTAACATCTTCGAGAACCAAGTCCGCATAGTCTTTCTTACGAGCAAACCAGCGTCCTTCCCAGTCTCGGATAATTCCAACCCGAAGTCCGATTGGATTTACCTTCTGACCCATTATTAGCCCTCCTTCTCGGCCAGTACAATCGTAATATGACTGGTTCGTTTATGAATCAAGGATGCACGACCCTGGGCGCGCGGCATGTACCGTTTCATGGTCGGACCTTGGTCAACATAGGCTTCGGAAATATACAACCGTTCCCGGTTAAGTTGATGGTTATTTTCAGCATTTGCGATGGCTGAATTTAATACCTTACCGATAACCTCTGCAGAAAATCTTGGAGTAAACTTTAAAATTGTCTGAGCATCGCTGACCTTTTTGCCACGAATCAGATCGATCACTTGCCGGGCTTTACGGGGCGCAATGCGTACATATTTAGCAACTGCTTTAGCGTACAAAAGGATTCCCTCCCCTCATAGAGGTAAAACTAAATTATTTCAACCCGGTAGATTTTTCTCCCGCATGTCCGCGGAAAGTTCTGGTTGGCGCAAATTCGCCCAGTTTATGTCCAACCATATCTTCCGTTATATAAATCGGAACATGCTTACGGCCATCATGAACTGCAATCGTATGGCCAACCATTTCCGGAAATATAGTGGAACTCCGTGACCAGGTTTTAATAACTTTCTTTTCACCTTTGGAATTCATTTCCTGAATCTTCTTCATCAGGCTTTCTTGCACATATGGCATTTTCTTTAATGAACGCGACACTTACTTCCCCTCCTTATATCCTTACGCCCGTCTTTTTACGATCAAGCGGTCGGAGGCTTTATGCTTTCTGGTACGATGTCCGAGAGCGGGTTTACCCCACGGAGTAACCGGAGCTCTACCAATCGGAGACCGGCCTTCACCACCACCATGAGGATGGTCGACCGGATTCATCACAACACCGCGTACAGACGGTCTTCTACCAAGCCATCTGCTACGACCGGCTTTACCAATGGTAATGTTTTCATGATCCAGGTTGCCGACTTGGCCGATAGTAGCCATGCAATCAACTTTCACCAAGCGCATCTCGCCAGAAGGGAGACGAACGTGAGCATAGTCGCTTTCTTTAGCCATCAGCTGGGCACCTGCTCCGGCTGTCCGGCATAACTGCCCGCCGCAACCTTTTTTCAATTCAATGTTATGGATAATGGTACCCACCGGAATATTGCTTAACGGCAAAGCGTTGCCCGGCTTGATATCCGCGTTGGGACCGGAAACGACGGTATCACCGACTTTTAAACCCAAAGGTGCGATGATATACCGTTTTTCTCCGTCAGCATAGTGCAGTAATGCAATCCGGGCCGAACGGTTCGGGTCATATTCAATCGCGGCGACTTTCGCCGGAACATCAAACTTATTCCGTTTGAAATCAATAATGCGGTACATCCGTTTATGCCCGCCGCCCCGGTGTCTCACTGTGAGACGTCCGGAGGAGTTTCTTCCGCCGGTTTTCTTCAGCGGTTCTAACAACGATTTTTCCGGTTCGGTTTTGGTAATCTCCGAAAAATCGGAGACGGTCATAAATCTTCTGCCAGGCGAGGTTGGCTGGTATTTTCTTACCGGCATCTTCCTGACCCCCTTACTTTTTAGTTCTTAGTCAACCGGGATAAATTAAAAGATGCTCATCCTATTTGCGCCGGTGACTAACGTATTGCCTTTCTTATTGGGATAACCGGTTCATTATACGCCTTCAAAGAATTCGATCCGGCTGCCGCTTTCCAAGGTCACAATGGCCCGTTTCCAACTGGGGCGGCGTCCGGCATAGCGGCCCATCCGTTTGATTTTACCCAACACATTGTGGGTATTGACCGCTTTCACTTTAACGTTGAAGATCTCTTCAATCGCTTGTTTGATCTGGGTTTTGTTCGCCCTTGGATCAACTAAGAAGCAATATTTGTTTTCTTCCATCAACTTCGTGGTTTTTTCCGTGATTAACGGACGTTTAATTAATTCTCTCGCTTCCATTATGCCAGCGCCTCCTCGACCTTGCTCACGGCATCCTTGGTGATTACCAGGTGGTCATGAGCCAGGATATCGTATACATTCAGGCCTTCGCTAGCCATCGTCATAACACCGGGAATGTTGCGGGCGGATTTGTCGACGAAAGTCTCATATTCCGCAGTAACAATCAACGGTTTTTTCGCTTTTAAATTTTCCAAGATTCCGACCATCACTTTGGTCTTGGGCTCAGTTAAGTTGAATGCATCGACTACAATGATTTCGCCTGCTTCCACTTTCGCGGATAAAGCGGATTTTAATGCAAGCCGGCGAGCTTTTTTCGGTAAACTATACTTATAACTCCGTGGTGAAGGTCCAAAAACGACTCCACCTCCGGTCCAGATCGGTGAACGCCGTGAACCATGCCGAGCTTGAGCTGTTCCCTTCTGACGGTATGGTTTTCGACCACCGCCTCGAACGGCAGCACGATTTTTAACTGCAGAAGTACCTAGTCTTCTCGATGCAAGCTGCATGGTGACTGCTTCGTGCAATAAAGCTTTATTGACTTTAACGCCGAAAACTTGGTCATTTAAGGCGATCTCACCTACCTGTGAGCCTTGCGTATTATATACAGGTACGGTTGGCATCGGATTTCCTCCTCTAACATTTCTATATATGTCATTTCACACGCCCAAAGGCATTCCGGAATGACATATATTGTTTGTGAAACTTACTGTTTTGCACGCTTTACAGTTTTCTTCACCATTACATAGGAACCGTTAGCGCCCGGAATTGATCCTTTAATCAACAACAGATTGCGTTCCGGATCCACTTTCACAACTTGCAACCCTTGAATCGTGACCCGTTCTCCACCCATTCGGCCCGGCATCTTCCGGCCTTTAAAAACGCGGCCCGGATCCGTCGCACCTAAGGAACCGGGACGACGGTGATACATCGAACCGTGTTCCATGGGAGCCCGGTTAAAGTTCCAACGTTTGATAACACCGGCGAAACCTTTACCTTTGGAAGTCCCGGTCACATCGACCCATTCGCCTTCGGTAAAGATATCCACCTTAATCTCCTGACCCAGGTCATATTCGGTATCCGGAGAAACTTCCACTTCGCGCAATAAACGGTAGGTTTTGGTCCCGGCTTTCTTAAAATGACCTCTCATCGGTTTATTGGTCAGGCGTTCCTTTTTCTCATCGAAACCCAATTGGATTGCGTTGTATCCATCAGTCGCGATAGTTTTCTTCTGAACAACTACGCAAGGGCCGGCCTCGACAACGGTTACGGGAACCGCACGTCCTTCAGGGCTAAAAATCTGCGTCATTCCAATCTTTTTTCCCAATATACCCTTGGCCATATCTTGCACCTCCTTATAGACATCCATTACGGAACATCAATTATAATTTGATCTCGATATCCACTCCAGCGGGCAGATCCAATCGCATTAAAGCATCTACCGTTTTCGAACTGGGATCCAAAATATCGATTAAGCGTTTATGAGTTCTCATCTCAAACTGTTCACGCGAATCTTTGTCGATATGAACCGATCTGAGGACTGTGTAAACATTTTTTTCTGTCGGAAGCGGAATGGGCCCGGAAACATAAGCACCGGTCCGTTTAGCCGTCTCAACGATCTTCTCGGCGGATTGATCAAGAAGTTTATGGTCATAGGCTTTGAGACGGATGCGGATCTTCTGTGCGGCCATTGTCTTTCCCTCCTCTGTTATCCTAATATCCATTCGTACAGGACAGGCATGCCTGTCCTGTACGCTATTTAATTCAATTATTCAATAATCTTGGTAACAACACCAGCACCAACGGTGTGACCGCCTTCGCGGATAGCGAACCGTAAGCCTTCTTCCATAGCAATCGGAGTAATCAGCTCAATGGTCATCTTAATGTTGTCTCCAGGCATTACCATCTCCACACCTTCCGGAAGATTGGCCACGCCCGTCACGTCGGTGGTCCGGAAGTAGAACTGCGGACGGTATCCATTGAAGAACGGAGTATGACGTCCACCTTCTTCTTTGGTCAATACGTATACTTCTCCTTCAAACTTGGTGTGCGGGGTGATGGAACCCGGTTTCGCCAATACTTGGCCCCGTTCA
>JAKOTQ010000099.1 GCA_029776205.1 Bacillota bacterium
TGAACGGGGCCAAGTATTGGCGAAACCGGGTTCCATCACCCCGCACACCAAGTTTGAAGGAGAAGTATACGTATTGACCAAAGAAGAAGGTGGACGTCATACTCCGTTCTTCAATGGATACCGTCCGCAGTTCTACTTCCGGACCACCGACGTGACGGGCGTGGCCAATCTTCCGGAAGGTGTGGAGATGGTAATGCCTGGGGACAACATTAAGATGACCATTGAGCTGATTACTCCGATTGCTATGGAAGAAGGCTTACGGTTCGCCATCCGTGAAGGTGGCCATACCGTTGGTGCCGGTGTTGTGACCAAGATTATTGAATAATAACCAGAGTAATGAGCTAAAGTAATGAGGGGCGGACTCATCCGCCCCTTTTTGTTGTAATGGAGCGTTGGGTATTAGATACTAGATACTAGGTACTGGGTACTGGGCGCTGCTTTGAAAATACAGAATATAAAAGTAAAATCTTGAGGTATGTCACATCCTTCTTCTTTAGGAGAGAGCAGAAGCGAGATCCGGTTGGCATTGGCAGCTTATCCTGTAATGACTGTGCACTGTGTACCGTGAACTTGTACCCGAAGAAAAAATCTCTTTGAATCCCTAGAACCCCCAATCCTAAGCGTTATGTTTAAATCAGAAAATCTTCTTGACACATTCATGCCGTTGTGGTAAATTTTATAAGTGATTTACTGATCCAGAGGATCTTATTTTTTTCGCCTTTTTTTAGGGAAAGTAAGCTGTTTGGCGCGATATAGGAGGTGGCTGTCATGCGTGAAGGCATTACTTTAGCTTGCGAGGAATGCAAAAACCGGAACTACCGGACCACTAAAAATAAGAAAAACAACCCGGAACGTTTGGAGTTAAAGAAGTACTGTAAATTCTGTCGGAAAGAGACACCTCATAAAGAAACCCGGTAACTTGCAGGCTTATGACGTGATCTTTCATGGTGCGGTTTTGGAGTATATATTGAAGAGGTGAGGATGGATGCAGTCCACCACCAAAAAAGAGGTTGGATTTCAGGGGATTTCGAAGTTTTTCCGGAATGTCCAGGCTGAGCTGAAGAAGGTGAACTGGCCCAACCGTAAGGAATTGACGACCTACACCATTGTAGTTATTGTAACCGTTTTGGTTCTCGCGGTAGTCATTTTCTTCTGGGACAGTTTGCTGACGTTGTTCTTTAATTTGTTAGGATTCTATCAGTAGTGAGGGAAAAGGATGGAGCAGAATTGGTATGTTATTCATACCTATTCCGGATATGAGAATAAAGTAAAGGCCAACCTGGAACGTAGGGTTGAATCCATGGGTATGGAAGATAAAATTTTCCGTATCCTTGTACCTACCGAGGAAGAATTCGAAATTCGGGATGGTAAACGAAAGATTACGAAAAAGAATGTCTTTCCGGGATATGTGTTGGTGGAAATGATTCTTACCGACGATTCGTGGTATGTCGTCCGCAATACCCCGGGAGTGACCGGATTTGTCGGTTCGGGTTCAAAGCCGGTTCCGTTGCGGGAAGAAGAAGTGAAAATGATCCTGCATCAAATGGGTTATGAAGAACCCAAGGTTAAGTTGGATTTTGAAGTCGGTGAAGCGGTCAAAGTGATTCGGGGGCCCTTCGAAAACTTTTCCGGTGTGATTGAGGATATTAATCCGGAAAAGGGGAAGATAAAAGTGATGGTTTCCATGTTTGGTCGGGAAACCCCTGTTGAGCTTGACTATCACCAGATTGAGAAGTTACAATAAATTACATGGTTTTTAAAAGTGAGTGGGAGGGGCATAGACCCGTTAATACCACATATAAAGGTGAGGAGGTGAAGGGCAATGGCTAAGAAGATTACGGGGATTATCAAATTGCAGGTTCCGGCTGGTAAAGCAAATCCGGCACCGCCCGTAGGCCCTGCCCTGGGACAGCACGGCGTTAACATTATGGAATTTTGTAAATCCTTCAACGAACGGACGGCCAATCAAGCCGGTATGATTATTCCGGTTGTGATTACCGTTTATGAAGACCGTTCATTTACGTTTATCTGCAAAACCCCGCCAGTTCCTGTATTGTTGAAGAAAGCGCTCAACATTGAAAAAGGTTCTGGAGTGCCCAAGCGCGATAAGGTTGGTACCATCAGTAAAGCCAAAGTTCGCGAAATTGCTGAATTGAAAATGGCTGATCTGAATGCGTCCAGCATCGAAGCAGCCATGAGCATGGTTGCCGGAACCGCGCGGAGCATGGGCATTGTTGTTCAAGACTAACAGTGGCTCATGGTGGGAGGATGTCATCCGTTATTACCACGAGGCATTTGCGACGGATCGCATCATCTTTGATGTGACGCCCTCGTAGGTGCTTGACAAAGGAGGAAGAAGTATGCCGAAACATGGCAAAAGATATCAGGAAGCTCTTAAGACGTTTGAAAAAAACAAGCTGTATGAGCCGGCTGAAGCGTTAAACTTAATCAAAAATATGCCCAAAACTAAGTTTGACGAGACGGTCGAAGTCTCTATCCGTTTAGGCGTTGACCCGCGCCATGCCGATCAACAAATCCGTGGTGCGGTTGTATTGCCTCACGGAACCGGCCGTTCGGTGCGGGTGGCCGTATTCGCCAAAGGTGAAAAAGCCAAGGAAGCCCAGGAAGCCGGCGCTGATAAAGTGGGTGCTGATGATTTGGTGGCTGAAATTCAAAACGGCGTCATCGACTTTGATGTGGCCGTTGCCACTCCGGATATGATGGGTACCGTGGGTAAATTGGGTAAAATCCTCGGGCCGAAAGGTTTGATGCCGAACCCGAAAACCGGTACGGTCACGTTTGAAGTGGCTAAAGCGGTTCAGGAGATTAAAGCCGGTAAAGTGGAATACCGCGTTGACAAAACCGGTATCGTCCATGTTCCCATCGGAAAAGTTTCCTTTGAAACCGAAAAATTGCTTGGTAACTTCCGGACGCTCATGGATGTTATCGTCAAAGCGAAACCGGCATCCGCCAAAGGGACCTATATCAAGAGTGTTGTCCTGTCTTCGACGATGGGCCCCGGCGTGAAAGTTGCTCCGCATTTGGCGACCCAAGCCTAATTCGGAAGTTTGGTTACAATATACGAAAGATAAGCCATAGACAGCAGGTGTCTTCGGACATAATGGGAAACCGCCTGCCGAGGCTGGAAGTAGTTGCATGGGTGCATCATGTTTTCGTGTCATGCCAACAAGACCTCCAGTATGTCTATGGAGGTCTTTTCTATTGAGTAACAATTGAATTCAAAATTACCGCAACACGCTATGAAGTTCATTTTAAGGAGGTGTAAAGATGGCAAGACCAGAAAAGGAAGCCATAGTCAGTGAGGTACAGGAAAAATTACAACGTTCCAAAACGGTTATTCTTGCGGACTATCGTGGCTTAAACGTCGAAGAAGTTACTGCATTGCGGAAAAAGATGCGTGAAGCCGGAGTGGAATATAAAGTTATTAAAAACACCATGACCAGCCGCGCAGCTCAAGCCGCAAACATTGAAGGATTGGATCAATATTTGACTGGTCCTACAGCGTTGGCCTTCGATTATAACGATTATGTTTCCGCAGCCAAAATCTTAACCGAGTTTGCAAAAGACCATAAAAACCTGGAATTAAAGGCCGGTATCTTAGATGGAAAAGTGATTGATCTGAATTCCGTCAAAGCTTTGGCCGACCTGCCTTCTCGGGAAGTTCTTCTCGCCAAATTGGCTGGTATGTTCCAGGCTCCGCTGCGTGGAATGGTTACCGTACTTGCAGGTCCGTTGCGTAACTTTGCTTACGCTGTGGAAGCAGTTCGGAAGCAAAAAGCCGGTGAGTAATCTTGTAGGGCTTTGTTATGAAACAATGTTGGGATGATCATGGGAAGGGATTTGGCCTATAGCTCAGATCTCGGCCCTGAATCAAAATAGTATCGAAAAAATCATTATATATTGAGGAGGATTATAATAATGTCTAAAGTGAATGAAGTATTGGAAATCGTTAAGGGTATGACCGTATTAGAATTAAACGAACTGGTTAAAGCATTTGAAGAAGAATTTGGCGTATCTGCTGCTGCTCCGGTGGCTGTAGCTGCCGCTCCTGTTGCTGGCGCTGCTGCTCCGGCTGCTGATGAAAAAACCGAATTTGATGTTGTTCTGGCTAATGCAGGTGCTCAAAAAATTCAAGTTATCAAAGTGGTTCGTGAAGCAACCGGTTTGGGCTTGAAAGAAGCCAAAGATATGGTTGACGGTGCACCGAAAGTTGTTAAAGAAGGCCTCTCCAAAGCTGATGCTGAAGCATTGAAAGCTAAACTTGAAGAAGCTGGCGCAACTGTTGAATTGAAGTAATCAAGAGTGTTCTTCAAAGAGGGGTTGAAATCTTCGACCCCTCTTAAAATTTTCTTGACAGAAAAAAACCGCTATGATATTATTAAAAAATGCTGAGATTGGTATAATTTTGTTAAGATTACCAAATGATTTTAATAAATATTGACGATTGTGGGCTGAGTTTTTCTGAAACGTTTGAGATAGCTAAAATTTAATCCCCAATTTTATAAGCGAGGATAACTGTGTTACCTTGCTTTTATCTGTTTATAGAACTTGGTCCCCTAAAAATTCTGAAGAGGTGAGTAAACTTGCAAAGTCTTCGAAAAGAAAGACGCGAACGCGTAAGTTTCGGCAAGATTGAAGAGATTTTGGATATGCCGAATTTGATAGAAATTCAGCAAAAATCATACCAATGGTTTTTGGATGAAGGTCTGCGGGAAATGTTCAAGGATATTTCGCCGATTCAGGACTTTACCGGGAACCTGGTTTTAGAATTTATCGACTATTCCTTGGGTGAGCCCAAATATTCCGTGGAAGAATGTAAGGAACGCGATGCAACCTTTGCGGCTCCGCTGAAGGTTAAAGCGCGTTTGATTAATAAAGATACCGGTGAGGTTAAAGAACAGGAAGTCTTTATGGGAGATTTCCCTTTGATGACTGAGAAAGGTACTTTTATCATTAATGGTGCCGAACGGGTTATCGTTAGCCAGCTGGTTCGCTCGCCGGGTGTGTACTTTAGCCGTACCCAAGACACTACGGGTAAATATATCTATTCCGCCAGTATCATCCCAAACCGGGGTGCATGGCTGGAGTTTGAGTTTGATGCTAATGATGTATTATATGTACGGATCGACCGGACTCGGAAGATTCCGGTGACCATTTTACTTAAAGCGCTCGGTCTGGGTAATAACTACGAGTTAAATGAATTATTTGATTCGAATGAGAGCATTAAAAACACCTTAGAACGGGATAATACACAGAATGCCGAAGAAGCGCTGGTTGAAATCTATAAACGGCTGCGCCCAGGGGAGCCGCCGACCGTTGATAGTGCCCGGTCTCTCTTTGAAACCTTGTTCTTCGACCCGAAACGTTATGATTTGGCCTCAGTAGGGCGTTATAAAATCAACAAAAAGCTGAATCCGCCGACGTCTGTGAAAGATGTCCGTTTAAATATGGACTCTGCAGGGAATGAAGTACTCCCTGAAGGTGAAGTCTTAAAGACCTTAACCAAAGAAGATGTGGCTGAAGTTGTCAAATATTTATTGAACTTACTGGAAGGCGAAGGCGAGGTCGACGATATCGACCATCTGGGTAACCGCCGTTTGAAATCCGTCGGTGAGTTATTACAAAATCAATTCCGGATTGGATTATCCCGGATGGAGCGGGTCGTTCGTGAACGGATGACCATTCAGGATGTTGAAGTCATTACACCTCAAGCGTTAATTAACATCCGTCCGGTGGTAGCTGCGATTAAAGAATTCTTTGGTTCCAGCCAGTTGTCTCAGTTTATGGATCAAACCAACCCGTTGGCTGAACTTACCCATAAGCGGCGTCTGTCGGCTCTGGGGCCAGGCGGTTTGTCGCGGGAACGGGCCGGTTTTGAAGTGCGGGACGTTCATCACTCCCACTATGGCCGGATGTGTCCCATTGAAACGCCTGAAGGTCCCAACATCGGTTTGATCGGTTCGTTGACTACCTTTGCCCGGATTAACGAGTTCGGCTTCATCGAGACGCCGTATCGATGGGTGGTTGACGGCAAAGTGACCGACGAGATTCTGTATTTGACTGCCGATGAGGAAGATAAATTCGTTATTGCCCAGGCTAACGAGCCGTTTGATCCGGAAACCCGGGAGTTCATTCATAGCCGTGTTTCCGTTCGGCACCGGGATGATATCCGCGAGGTTCCCAGCAATCAGGTGCAATTGATGGACGTTTCCCCGAAACAGCTGGTCAGTATCGCCACGGCGCTCATTCCGTTCCTGGAGAATGACGACGCCAACCGGGCGTTGATGGGTTCCAATATGCAACGTCAGGCGGTGCCGCTGTTGCGGACGGAAGCCCCTTATGTGGGGACCGGAATGGAATATAAGGCTGCGGTGGATTCCGGCGTTGTGGTCTTGGCCAAGAATTCCGGCGTGGTTCAAAAGGTGACGGCCGATGAGATTCGGATCAAAACCGACGACGGAAAAGTCGATGTCTATAAATTACTGAAATTTAAACGATCCAACCAGGGAACATGCATCAATCAAAAACCTATCGTCTTTGAAGGGGATTATGTGGAAAAAGGCGATGTTATCGCCGACGGTCCTTCCACTGACCATGGTGAACTGGCTTTAGGCCGAAATGTCCTGGTGGCTTATATGCCTTGGGAAGGCTATAACTATGAAGACGCCATTCTCATCAGCGAAAAGCTGGTGTATGAAGATGTATTTACCTCGATTCACATTGAAGAGTACGAGGCAGAAGCCCGTGACACCAAGCTCGGCGCCGAAGAGATCACCCGGGATATTCCCAATGTGGGCGAAGGTGCTTTGGATGATCTGGATGAGAACGGCATTATCCGAATCGGTGCCGAAGTCCGTCCCGGTGACATTCTGGTCGGTAAGGTGACTCCGAAAGGCGAAACCGAGTTAACGGCAGAAGAGCGATTACTCCGGGCCATCTTCGGTGAAAAAGCCCGCGAAGTGCGGGATACTTCCCTTCGTGTTCCCCACGGCGAATCCGGCCGGGTTGTGGACGTGAAAGTATTTTCCCGCGAAAACGGCGATGAACTGGCTCCGGGCGTAAACCGTTTAGTCCGTGTGTATATCGCTCAAAAGCGGAAGATTTCCGAAGGGGATAAGATGGCCGGGCGGCACGGTAACAAGGGCGTTATCGCTAAGATTCTCCCAGTGGAAGATATGCCGTTCCTGCCGGACGGCACTCCGGTGGAGATCGTCTTGAATCCGTTGGGCGTGCCGTCTCGTATGAATATCGGTCAAATCTTGGAGACCCATCTGGGTTGGGCTGCCCAGGCCTTGGGAATCCGGGTGGCGACGCCGGTATTTAACGGGGCTACCGAAGAAGACATTATGCAAATGTGGGAGAAGGCAGGCCTGCCGGAAAACGGGAAAACCGTATTGTACGACGGGCGTACCGGCGAACCCTTCGATCAGAAAGTTATGGTAGGATATACCTATATGTTAAAATTGGCTCACTTGGTTGACGACAAGATCCATGCCCGTTCCACAGGTCCGTACTCTCTCGTTACGCAGCAACCGTTGGGTGGTAAAGCCCAGTTCGGTGGGCAGCGCTTCGGTGAGATGGAGGTTTGGGCTTTGGAAGCTTATGGTGCAGCCTATACCCTTCAAGAGTTGCTTACCGTCAAATCCGACGATGTTATCGGCCGGGTGAAGACGTACGAAGCCATCGTTAAAGGGGAAAACATTCCGGAACCCGGAGTTCCCGAATCCTTCAAGGTTTTGATTAAGGAACTTCAAAGTCTGGGTCTGGATATTAAAGTCTTAACTGAAGAGGCTGAAGAAGTCCAAATCAAAGATGAAGATGATGACGTGAGTGAAAGGGCTAAAGATTTAGGATTTGAGATTGAAGCGCCTCAAGATGTCATCTATGAAGAAGCCGAAGAAAGTGAAAGTTTTGATGAGTCGGATAATGAAGAATTGTTCGAGGAGAACTTTGAGGATGATTTTTCGGAAGAGAGCCTGAGTTAAATTAGGCAATGAATGACCGAATTTTAAGGAGGGGAATTCTTTGCTGGATGCTAACAATTTCGATGCCATCAAAATCGGATTAGCTTCTCCCGAGCAGATTAGGGCATGGTCGAGCGGGGAAGTTAAAAAACCGGAGACCATTAATTACCGTACGCTAAAACCTGAGCGGGAAGGTTTGTTCTGTGAAAAGATCTTCGGGCCGCAACGAGACTGGGAATGTCATTGCGGTAAGTATAAACGGGTTCGGTATAAAGGAATTATCTGTGACCGCTGCGGTGTGGAGGTTACCCGATCCAAGGTGAGACGGGAACGTTTAGGCCATATTGAACTTGCTGCCCCGGTTTCACATATCTGGTATTTTAAAGGGATTCCCAGCCGGATGGGGCTCTTGTTGGATATGTCGCCGCGGCACTTGGAAAAGGTCCTTTACTTTGCATCTTATGTGGTAATCGACAGCGGCAACACTCCATTATTAAAGAAACAGCTGTTATCCGAGAATGAATATCGGGAAGCCCGGGAGAAATACGGGCAGGATTTTAAAGCTTTGATGGGAGCTGAAGCCATCAAGATTTTACTGGAAGAGATTGATCTCGATAAATTGTCCGTTGAATTGAAAAAAGAGGTTAAGGAAGTCAGCGGTCAACGGCGGGTTCGTGCCATTCGCCGTTTGGAAGTGGTGGAATCGTTCCGTAAATCCGGAAGCCGTCCGGAATGGATGATTATGGATGTGATCCCGGTAATTCCGCCGGAACTCCGGCCAATGGTTCAGTTGGATGGCGGCCGGTTTGCAACCTCCGATTTGAATGATCTCTATCGCCGAGTCATCAATCGGAATAACCGTTTAAAACGTCTTTTAGAATTGGGCGCACCGGATATTATCGTTCGTAATGAAAAACGGATGCTTCAGGAAGCGGTGGATGCCCTCATCGATAACGGACGGCGCGGCCGTCCGGTGACCGGACCGGGCAATCGTCCCTTGAAATCCTTAAGCGATATGCTCAAAGGTAAACAAGGACGGTTCCGTCAGAATCTTTTGGGAAAACGGGTTGACTATTCCGGCCGTTCGGTTATTGTGGTCGGTCCGGAATTGAAGTTGCATCAATGTGGTCTCCCGAAAGAGATGGCATTGGAATTGTTCAAACCCTTTGTGATGAAACGCCTGGTTGATCTGGGCTATGTTCACAATATCAAAAGCGCCAAACGGATGGTGGAACGGGTCAAGACGGAAGTCTGGGACGTTCTCGAAGAAGTCATTCATGAACATCCGGTCTTGTTAAACCGTGCTCCGACCCTGCACCGTTTGGGAATCCAGGCTTTTGAACCGGTATTGGTTGAAGGCCGTGCTATTCAGATTCACCCGTTGGTATGTACGGCTTACAATGCTGACTTCGACGGCGACCAAATGGCAGTACACGTGCCTTTGTCAACTGAAGCTCAGGCCGAAGCCAGAATTTTGATGTTATCGGCGCATAATATCTTATCACCGGCAAACGGTCGTCCGATTGCCACTCCCACTCAGGATATGGTTTTAGGATGTTATTATCTGACCATTATGTATGAGGGGGCTCCCGGCGAAGGGAAAGTCTTTGACAATCCTAACGATGTGATGGCCGCATATAATGCCGGAGCAGTCGAGCTTCATGCGAAGATTCGTTACCGGATCAACGGGACTGAGATCGAAACGACTCCGGGACGGGTTATCTTCAACGATCAAGTTAAATTGGACTTAGATCCCGATCCCGTAGTTAACTTCAATTTAACCAACTGCGTGATTGATCGGGGTAAACTCGGACAATTGGTCGGTAAATGCGCTCGGGTTCACAGTGTGGCGAAAACTGCAGAAATTTTGGATCAAATTAAACGCCTTGGGTTCCGTTTCGCCACTCAATCCGGAACAACCATCGGTATCAGTGATATTACGGTACCGAAGGAAAAGAAAGATATTCTGGATGATGCCGAACGCCATATCGAACAGGTTGAAGAACAATATCGCCGTGGTTTAATTACCGGAGATGAACGGTACCAGATGTTTATCGATATTTGGACCAAAGCCAAAGAGCAAGTCACAGCGGTAATGAATAAATCCATGGATAAACTGCACAATCCGGTCTACATGATGTCCATCTCCGGAGCCCGGGGTAACCCTGCACAGTTATCCCAGCTTGCCGGTATGCGCGGTTTGATGACGGATCCCTCCGGTCGGATTATCGACTTGCCGATTCGGGCCAGTTTCCGTGAAGGGTTGACGGTTTTGGAATTCTTCATTTCAACTCACGGTGCCCGGAAAGGTTTGGCCGACACCGCATTGCGGACGGCGGATTCCGGATATCTGACCCGGCGTTTGGTGGACGTCGCCCAGGACGTGATCGTCCGCGAAGAAGACTGCGGTACCACGGAAGGAATTACGGTTGGCGCGATTGTAGACGGCGGTGAAGAAATTGAGAAGTTGAAGGAACGGATTATCGGCCGGATCGCAGCAGAAGATATCTATGACCCGAATACTAACGAACTGTTAGTTGGCGTCAATCAAGAGATTGATGAAGAAACTGCGGATCGGATCGAAAAAGCCGGTCTCAAAGAGGTCCGCATCCGTTCGGTATTGACTTGCCGCAGCCGATATGGTGTTTGCATCAAATGTTACGGACGGAACCTGGCCACCGGTAAGATGGTGGATGTGGGTGAAGCGGTTGGTATCATTGCCGCCCAGTCCATTGGTGAACCTGGAACTCAGTTGACCATGAGAACGTTCCATACCGGTGGCGTGGCTGCGGCTGACGATATTACGCAAGGTCTCCCTCGTGTTGAGGAGTTGTTCGAAGCCCGGAAACCGAAAGGGCAGGCTATCGTCAATGAAATTGATGGTATCTGTAAAATTAGTGAAGTTAAAGGTATCCGCCGGGTAACCGTGATCGCGGATGACGGTGAAGAACGGGTTTATCAGGTGCCTTATGGTTCCAGGTTGCGGGTGAAAGAAGGACAACGGGTACAAGCGGGCGATTTGTTGACCGAAGGTTCGGCAAATCCGCATGATATCTTGAAAGTTAAAGGTGTACACGGTGTCCAGGCCTATCTGGTTCAGGAAGTCCAAAACGTTTACCGTTCTCAGGGCGTTTGGATTAATGATAAACATATTGAAGTTACCGTCCGTCAAATGTTGCGGAAACGGAAAATTGAAAGTGCCGGAGACACCGACTTACTTCCTGGCGGTTTAGTGGATGTTTTCGAGCTTGAAGAAGAGAATGAACGCGTTCTGGCCGAAGGTGGAGAGCCGGCAACAGCCAAACCGGTATTGCTCGGTATCACCAAAGCTTCCTTGGCAACGGAAAGCTTCCTGTCAGCAGCTTCGTTCCAAGAAACGACCCGGGTATTGACGGAGGCATCCATTAAAGGCAAGACCGATCCGCTTCTCGGGTTGAAGGAGAATGTTATCATCGGAAAACTGATCCCGGCCGGAACGGGAATGTCCCGTTATCGTAATGTTAAAATCGTTAATGACGATAGGGCCTAAACCAATTAGAGTAAAATCAATCAAAAGCAGCATCAATCGATGCTGCTTCTATTTTTGATATATAGATTGAAGAAAGAATATGGTTCTATGAACAGAAAGGGAAGAGTCGAGGTTAAAATCATTACGTAAGCCCACAAGCTTTATGTAAATTGGTATAGAAGACGAAATATATAGCATTGGGGTGAAACTTCTTCGGAGGTTCAGATTGTATTGGAGATGGTTAAAAGCGGTCAAAAATGGAATGCTATTTTTGAAGCGTGATTTGCAATAGATTGACTCGCTTAATCAGTGTTCTTTTGGTTCTGGGGATGAATGGACAGGAGTCTCGATGATGATTACTGTTCAATGTCCAATGAAAACCTCTGATGAGGATGGCAATATTAATGTAAATAATGAACAGTAACAGGCTAACGAGCTAATTGTGATGCTTACTCCCAGATGGACGAATTCATTGAAAAATCTGAATGAAGAGCCGATTGACATCAAACGATAAAACGCGTATATTTTTAGTGTTATTCTTATAACGCATGTTTTTTGAAAAAGTGGTTAAAAAGTGAGTTGATGAGCCTTTTTGGCGTAATATTTTTCTTGACACGTTATATTATGGGTGCTAAAATATAAAAGTGTCTTATTACCAGGTTTTACTTTGTCATGGGAAAATGTGAGTGGTGAAGGTTTTGGCGGACGTTGACTTAAACCTAATTAAGAACAGTAAAAACAAACTGATTGGGTTGAAACAAACGTTAAGGGCTATCCAACAAGATGTTGTCAAAACGGTATACTATGCCAATGACATTGAAGACCACGTATTGAAGAAAATATCCGAAGCATGCCTTCAAAAACAGATCCCGTTGACCGCTGTGGGATGCGGACGGGAAGAACTGGGCAGGGCCTGTCAAATTGAAGTAGGTGCGGCAGTAGTCGCGATACTAAAATAGAGATGAGCTGTATTACTTGGAAGGAGGTGGCGGTTAATGCCAACAATTAATCAATTGATTCGTCACGGCCGGGAGGTTATTACCAAAAAGAGCACTGTTCCGGCGTTGGGATGGTCCTATAACGTAAACAAAGAGCAGATGATCAAAACCAACGGCAGCCCTCAAAAGCGGGGTGTCTGTACGCGTGTGTCCACGGTTACTCCTAAAAAACCGAATTCTGCTTTGCGTAAAGTTGCCAGGGTTCGTTTGACCAATCGCATGGAAGTCACTGCGTATATTCCCGGGGAAGGTCATAACCTTCAAGAGCACTCCGTGGTTTTGATCAGAGGTGGTCGTGTTAAGGACCTTCCTGGCGTTCGTTACCATATCATTCGCGGGACCCTCGATGCTGCCGGCGTTCAAAACCGGAAACAAGGGCGGTCCAAGTATGGTGCGAAGCGGCCCAAAGCAGCCGCAGCCAAGAAGAAGTAAGGGGGTATTTTTGTGCCGCGTCGTGGCTTTGTTTCAAAAAAAGAAGTAGTATTAGATCCGATTTATGGTAATGCTCAAGCCGCCAAAATGATCAACCGTCTGATGATTGACGGAAAAAAAGGCGTTGCTGAGACCATTTTCTACAAAGCAATGGAAATTGTCGCTGAAAAATCCGGCAAGGACCCGATTGAAGTCTTCGAGACTGCCTTGAAAAATGTGATGCCTGTGTTGGAAGTTAAACCCCGTCGGGTGGGTGGTGCGACCTATCAGGTTCCGGTGGAGGTTCGGCCGGAACGTCGCTTGGCTCTGGCGATTCGGTGGATTGTCACGTATGCCAAAGCCCGCGGTGAGAAAACCATGAAAGAAAAACTTGCAGCAGAGATTTTAGATGCATACCAGGGAGTCGGTGCTTCGATTAAGAAAAAAGAAGACACGCATAAGATGGCTGAAGCCAACAGAGCTTTTGCCCATTATCGCTGGTAATGCCACGTGACCCCGTTTTTCTTTGCGATTTAACTCAGAAGAGGGTTTTGTGGAGGTAAAAAACATTGTCGAGAAAATATCCGTTAGATAAAGTAAGAAATATCGGTATTATGGCTCATATTGATGCCGGTAAGACAACGACCACTGAACGTATCCTGTTTTATACCGGGAAAACGCATCGTCTGGGAGAAGTCCATGACGGTGCGGCCACCATGGACTGGATGGTTCAGGAACAGGAGCGGGGGATTACGATCACTTCCGCTGCTACAACCTGCGAATGGAAAGGTCATAATATCAATATTATCGACACACCCGGGCACGTGGACTTCACTATGGAAGTTGAACGTTCGTTACGGGTGTTGGATGGTGCTGTTGCTGTATTTTGCTCGGTTGGCGGCGTTGAACCCCAATCCGAAACGGTATGGCGTCAAGCGGACAAATATGGGGTTCCCCGTATTGCGTTTATCAATAAAATGGACCGGGTAGGTGCCGACTTTTTCCGTGGTGTAGATATGATTCGGACCCGTCTCGGCGCCAATCCGTTGCCGATTCAAATCCCGATCGGTTCGGAAGACACCTTTAGAGGGGTCGTGGACTTGGTTACCAAAAAAGCGGTTATTTACACCGATGACTTGGGTACCCAGAGCGCTGAAACCGATGTCCCTGAAGATTTGGTGGATACCGTTGAAGAATATCGCACCAAAATGATTGAGGCCGTCGCTGAATTGGACGAAGAGTTGATGATGAAATACCTGGAAGGCGAGGAGCTCACCGAAGCGGAGATCCGCGCCGGTATCCGGAAAGGAACGTTGGCGACGAAATTTACGCCGGTGCTTTGCGGTTCGGCCTTTAAAAACAAAGGTGTGCAATTGTTGCTGGATGCGGTGGTTTATTATTTGCCGTCTCCGGTTGATTTGCCGCCGGTTAAAGGTACGGCTGTCGGAGATAATCAAACGGTACTGGAAAGAAAATCCGCCGATGATGAGCCCTTTGCTGCGCTGGCATTCAAAATCATGGCTGATCCCTATGTCGGTAAACTGGCGTTCTTCCGGGTATATTCCGGAACGCTGAAATCCGGTTCCTATGTTCTCAATTCTACCAAGAATAAACGGGAACGGTTCGGTCGGTTGTTGAAGATGCATGCCAATTACCGCGAAGACATCGATATGGTATCTGCCGGAGATATCGCAGCGGTGGTCGGTTTAAAAGATATCTCGACCGGTGACACCCTGTGCGACGAGAAGAACCCTATCGTTCTTGAGTCCATGGAATTCCCGGATCCGGTGATCGATATTGCTATCGAGCCGAAGACCAAGGCCGATCAGGATAAATTGGGCTTGTCCCTGGCCCGCTTGGCCGAAGAGGATCCCACCTTTAAGGTCCGGATCGATCATGAAACCGGCCAAACCGTTATTTCGGGAATGGGCGAGCTTCACCTGGAAATTATCGTTGACCGTTTGCTTCGGGAGTTTAAAGTCGAGGCGAATGTCGGTAAACCCCAGGTTGCCTACAGAGAAACCATCCGTACCAAAGTCCAGGCGGAAGGGAAATTTGTCCGGCAGTCCGGTGGACGCGGTCAGTATGGTCATGTATGGCTGGAACTCGAGCCCCTCGAACCGGGAACCGGATTCGTCTTCGAAAATAAAATCGTCGGCGGCGTGGTTCCGAAAGAGTATATTGCCCCGGTTGAAGCGGGTATTAGAGAAGCGATGCAATCGGGTGTTTTGGCCGGATATCCGGTGGTCGACGTGAAAGCAACTCTCTTTGACGGTTCGTATCACGAAGTTGACTCTTCGGAAATGGCCTTTAAGGTAGCTGCTTCGATGGCCTTTAAAGAAGGAAGCAAAAAAGCCAATCCGGTGATTTTGGAACCCATTATGAAAGTGGAGATCACCACACCGGAAGAATACATGGGAGACATCATGGGCGACTTCAACTCCCGCCGCGGCCGGATCGAAGGCATGGAAATGCGGGCCGGCGCCCAGGTTATCCGGGGTCATGTGCCTCTCTCCGAAATGTTCGGCTATGCAACCAACTTGCGTTCCATTTCCCAAGGCCGTGCTTCGTATTCGATGCAGTTCTCCCATTACGAAGAAGTGCCGCGGAATATCGCCGATGAAATCATCTCGAGTCAAAGTAAGTAATCGGTGATTCAAAGAATACATCCCATAGGGAAATATAGTTTTGAGATTTAAAGGAGGATATCAATTATGGCGAAGCAAAAGTTCGAAAGAACTAAACCCCACGTAAACATTGGGACCATTGGTCACGTAGACCATGGGAAGACGACGACGACAGCAGCGATTACCCTGATATTATCGAAAGCCGGTCAAGCGAACTTCGTGAAATTCGACGACATCGATAAAGCTCCGGAGGAAAGGGAACGCG
>JAKOTQ010000101.1 GCA_029776205.1 Bacillota bacterium
ATTACTCTTGACATTCCCCCTTCAGTTGATGCTCTTAATGACATTACTTTACTATCTAGCTTTGAAAAGTCCACGCCTTTTGCTTCAATTTTCCCAATTTCATCAATAGTTGCTTTTGAAGCATAGTAGTTTCCATTTTTTACTTCAATGTCTTTTAAATAGTCTAGTGTTGTCTTCGGTGTAGTCTTACGCGTTCCCTCAAGATCAAGCCTCATTAACCTCTGGTCAACTAAGTCATCACTGTTACCAGCTACTTTCTTAGTAAAAGCACTCGGATTTATATATCCGCCTTCATCCTTCATTGCAGTTTTCAATGTTTTTAAGGCTTTTACTATTTTAGCACCCGACTTAGTCTTAGAAAGAGCAGTGAATAATTTCGCTGCACCAGTACCTGTTGCAGCCATCGTCACATCTACTGCTATACCGCTTAAATGTTTTCCCATCTCATAGACTTCTTTATCAGAATTCTTCTGAAATGGATTGAAAACACTTGCATTTTCCAGGATATACTTATAATCGCCAATCACACTCTCTAAACCGGCCTCTGCCAACTGTTTAAGAGTAATGTCGCCCCTAATTATTCCATCCGCAATAATCATGATCGCCTTCGGCGCTTCCTTCAATCCTTTAAGCTGATCACCCACACCATCAACAATACCCCTAAGTAAATCGTCACTTTGGGTTGCATAATCCATATGCCCTGAAGGATCAATTCGATTAATCGGATTATTGGAGCAATAAGTGTAGCGGTTTAAGGTGATTGGATTATTAGGATCGATCGGGATGCTATCTTCCTCAACAAACCTACCCGTCTCCGAATCGTACCACCGGGCATTAAAGTAATACAACCCGATGTCCTCATCTAGTTCCTTCCCGGTAAACTTGGCAGCGCGTTTCAGAACGCCGGTTTGGCCTACCTGTTTTCCGAAGGGTGTATACTCCCCGTCCCAGATGGTGTTCCCTGCTATGTCGGTGACTGCAACGGTGCTTCCCAGGTGATCCGTATGGTAGAAATACTTCGTGGTATCGTTTAAGTTATCAAGGTTCCCGTCCAACCGGGCAAAGTGTTTACCCAGTACATAGATGTACTCCAGATAATTCCGGTTTTCCTCTTCGTAGAGCATGTTCCCCGACTGGTCGAAGGCATAGTAAGTTACACCGGCTGGACTGGTTTTTCTCGTAGGCCATATTAAGCAACAGATCTTAAATCCTTTATACGATAATCTGTTCGATTTCTATCAACCAAATGAATACAAATGCTTCATCTGTCGACAGGAGGCGCTGTTCGCCCTCCTGCACCTTCCAAATCAGGGCAATATTGTTCGCACCTGAACCCGCCGGTTGGGGAATATCCCAATTCCCATTAGCTTGCGGCAGCAATCATAGCAATGGCGAAGCCTTACTTATCGGAGGTCAAGGAAGACCGTAGAGATTGGAGGGGTCTGAAGACACAATTGTCCCCAGCGGTGGCGATTCCAAAGGGGTTGACCGCTCAACCCTTTTAGGAAAATTCGTTCATTGAGCTCACCCCGATAGGCTAACTGGCCGGTTTTATCGGTTTTTTCTTTGGCTTCCAAAACTTAAATTTGAGGAATTAAAATCCAACCGAAGGAGAGACATAAAAAAACCGCCTCAGCCTTCGCCAAAGCGGTTTCTTCTTAGCGGTTGAAATTAAATTGATGCCTATTTCTTCCCTGCATTCTGCGGCGGATTTTGTGCCGGGATGATCTTTACCCGATACTTCTCCTTCACATGTTTCGCCAGTTTCCCTTGGAGTGAAGCGGGGATGGTCACGGTTTTCACATCGCCGTCGCTGATATACAGCAGTTCCGGATTCTTCTGATGCCGCTTCATAAAGGCCTCCGGGCCCCAGGGAGTGTCCCCGGCTTGCACCCGTTCCAGAAGGTATGGATTGAAGTCTACGGAATAGGGCGACGGCGCAGTGGCCGAACCGACCAGCATCACCGATTTATGCTCATAACGGATGCCTTCATAGACTCCAGTCCGTTCCAACTCTCGGTTTTTCGCATGGACTCCGAAGGGCAGGGCGAGACTCCTAACCTGATACCCCGGAAGATAAGACTGAATCTCCTTAACAGCCAAGGCCAATTGCTTTTGGACGCCGATATCGTCGGTTTTGCCGAGATTTTGGTGCCAATAGGAGTGATTGCCGATCTCATAACCGTTCTTCACCAAAAACTCCAGTTTCTTTTGGATGTACTCTTCCTGGCCAAAAAGACGCAACCCTTTTTTGATGGCAGGTAAAACATAGAAGGTGGCTGTCAACGGGAAATCCGGATGTTTCTTTTTGAAGTTTTCCATGATTCCCACAGCACTGGACGGATCGATCACCAACTGGTCCCCTTTTTTAATATACCGGAATTGCCCTTCGCTGGAATCATCAAAGGTCAGAACAAAGGGGGTCTTCCCGGCTGGAACGTCCATCTTTCCGCTGACCAGCGAATCCAAGGATATGGGATAATAATTATTGGCATACAACATTTCTAAATCTTTTTGGAAGTTCTCCGGAGTACGCCGCCACTCCCCTTCCGGGTAGCCGATCAAATGATACTCCAGGATCATAATTCGCCCCAGCTCATTGGGCGTGAAGGCCGTTCCCGGCTGGGCCGCATGGCTCTCCCCTATTTGAAACAGACTAAAGAGACTCACCAATATCAAAAAAACCATCAATGTTGTCCGTCGTGTTGACATGGATATTTCCCCCGCTACTTGATATTTTTAGGAGATATTCAGGGAAAATTGCTGTTTTCCTTCAAATATTTGCTGGTAAATAAATTTTTCTTTTTCTATATATTTGTCGATCCCGAGTAGGGATTTTGCAATAAAACCTCGAATTGGTTGGTAAAATGCTTATCACGAAAGGCGGCCGAAAGATGATTGATGTTCAAAACATGCCCGATCAACGAGGCATCGATATACAACGGGTAGGATTGAAAGACGTGAACCTTCCCTTTCAAATCCGGATGCAAAACGGAGAATTTCAGCACGTCCAAGGCAACGTCACCGTCGCCGTCTGTTTACCCCATCAATTTAAAGGGACTCATCTCAGCCGTTTTATGGAGCTGTTGATGCGTTGGAGCGATCAACCCATCTCCTCCAAAGAACTCCGTCAATTGCTGACGGAAGTCTGTGCCAATCTTGAAGTGAAAGAAGCTGAGATCAGCCTGAAATTCCGTTATTTCCTGCCCCTTCCCGCTCCGGTCAGCCGGATTATCGGATACCTGGACTATCTTTGCGAGTTTAAAGGCGTCTACCAGCAAACGGAAAACCGGTTCGAATCCTGGATCGGCGCTGAGATCCCTGTTCTCTCCCTCTGCCCCTGCAGTAAAGAGATCTCCCAATTCGGCGCCCACAACCAGCGGGCGATCATCCGCGCTCTGGTCCGTTTCGACTATCCCGGTAAAATCCTTTGGCTGGAAGAACTGATCGAGCTCCTCCGCCATCAGGGCAGCTGCCCGGTTTACCCCGTTTTAAAACGAGAAGATGAAAAATATGTCACGGAACAGGCTTATCTCAACCCTAAATTTGTGGAAGATGTTCTCCGCGACTCGGTACTGGCCCTCCGCACCGAACCCCGGATCAACCGTTTCCAGGTGGAGGTCGAAAGTTACGAATCCATCCACAACCACAGCGCCTTTGCCTCCCATGTGGAGGATAGAAAAGACATGAGGCGTGAGTAGAGTTGACGGTGGACAGTTTACAGTTGACAGTTCTTTTTTTGGGGTTCACAGTTCACAGTGCACAGTTCACAGTACACAGTTAACAATCCATGGACTGACCCCATGACCGTAAAAAATGAATTAAGCGTCAAGGATAAAGGCCACGGATTCCAGCTTTATAATACCCACACAAAATTATTCCAAATACGATGGAGACCCTGCATTGCAGAGTCTCCTCTTGTTTATTGCGTATACTTATGCGAATAATCGATGATCTTCAAAATCTCAAGTATTCCAGATAGACAAAAAATTAATGGCTAAGGTTCCTGTTTCATGATCCACAACCATACGTAGCGCCAATACCTTTATTAAACTGTCCACTGTATACTGTCAACTGTCAACTTACCAAAGCTTCTGTCTTCTGTATTCTCCTGACTCCTGTCTCCTGTCTCCTAACCCTAACACCAAGCAGCTAGAAACCCAGCACCTAGTACCCTTTTATTTATTAACTATCCACTATACACTGTCAACTGATTAACTGAGACTATTGTCCAAAACACCATTCCTTATACCCGCACCCGGAACAACCAATTTTTACCGGATAATCCCCGGCGTCCCGGTGGTTTCGGATCCATTCGGCCATATCCCGGAGTTCTGCCACCAACTTGTCCAGGCTAGCCTGATCCAAAGGCACAGCTACCCGGGAGTCTGGATAGGGAAAATACAATTCCGCCCGGTCAGGCAGCCTGCCCCATAACTCCCGAACCGCCAATCCATACAACTGGACTTGCCAGAAATAGTGGGCTGCCACTTGTTCGGTTTTGGCTTTAGAGATCCGGTGGGTTTTATAGTCAACCAAAACTAATTCTCCGGCTTCATTTAAGAGTAGCCGGTCGAACCGTCCCTCCACCCGGATTTCCGGGGCAATCTTAAGGATAAACGGCACTTCGTCCCAACACTGCTTAAACCGGTTATACTCACTCCGGCTGAAATGCATCCAGATTCGCTCCAAATCCTGTTTGAGCGCATCCGGATTGGCCACCCGATGATTTTGGATAAACCGTTCCCACAAGGTTTCCGGCCACTCCGCCGTTTGGAACCGGGCTGCCTGGTGTAAAAAGGTACCGATCTCGGTGCCCATCCCGTCAGATCCGCTTGATTGGAACCCGCGGTCCTGTTCCGGTTCGGGAATCCCATAGATATACCGGTACAAAAACCGCCTTGGACAATCCTTAAACGCCACAATCCCGGTGGCCTTTAAAACCATCGGTTTCCGTACAGTCTCTACCCCAACAGCAGCCACCTCGTGTCGGGAATCCACGAGCGGAACCTCAGGACCCAGGGTATCGATTAACCGGGCTCCCTCTTCCGACGGCAATGCCTCCGCAATCTGCCGAAGGATGTGAATGGGAACTCCATGAAAGTCTATACAATCGCCTTCCTCGAAAGGATGGAGGATCTCAAACCATTTCATCCAGTTGTTGGCTGTCTCCAGAGTATCTCCCTTCGATGTACTGCAGCCTGAACCAGCCATGATCAGATGGCGTTTGGCCCGGGTCAGGGCTACATACAGCAACCGCTTCAACTCCGAGATCTCTTCGCGCTTCTCCGATGCTTTAATCCGTTCCCATACCGAGGTCTCCTCATACTCATCCACGCCGGTTAGCACTTTAAAGCCAATCCCGACATTTTTGTGAAAAGACAGCTTCTGATGCCTTCCGAAGCGGAACCGGTGGTCCAGGTTAGCCAAGATCACCACCGGAAATTCCAAACCCTTGGAACGATGAATGGTCATCAACCGAACCACATTATTGGCTTCCCCTTGGGTCGGCGCATCATTTTCCACCAATTCAGCCTCAATAAGCCTTGTCACATACGTTAAAAATCCGGTGGTACTGTAAAATCCTTTGGCCGCAAATTCATCGGCTTTCATCATCAATTTTTCAAGATTCGCCAAACGCTGGCTGCCATCCGTAAAGACCCAGCACAATTCCTTATAATTTAAATTTTCAATGGCATACCGAAGAATCTCCGCGATCTTCATCCGATCCCGATGACTCTGAAGATAGAGAATCACCTGGCGGAACCGTTGAAAACGCTCCACTTCCGCCGGATCATTCCAATCCCGGAAATCGGTCTCCTCATAAAACCGTTCCGTCAGAGCCTCTCCCCGTCCAAGCCGTAACAGGTTAGCTTCGCTGATCCCCGCATAGGGGGATTTGAGCAAGGCAAAGAGAGCCACCCCATCGTAAGCCTGATCCACCAGGCGCAATAAATTCAATTGATCGACGATCTCCGGGCGGGAATAGAAACTACTTCCCCCCGATGTATAATAAGGTATCCCGGCTTCCTGCAGCGCTGCCTGGTAAGGGCCCATCCCGCTACTGGCCCGAAACAAGATCACAATATCCTTAAAATCTACCGGATGCTCCGTCCCCCGGGACTCATCCACCAACTGCCGGATCCGGGCAGCCACCATCCGGGCCTCCACCTGAATATCATCGGTCCCGGTCAGCAAAAACTCGATCCGAGACTCCGGATCGATCCGGGTTGATTGTAAGGCTTCATAGGTAAAATCCTCGCCTTGAAACATCTCCGCAGAAAAGGCATTGACATAGTCGATGATCGTAGATGCCGAACGGTAATTTTGGGACAATGGAATAATCTCTCCGGCTCCAGCTTCGAACTGGTGCCGCAAGTCCACAATCAATCCGGCTTCCGCCCCCCGAAACCGGTAAATGGACTGTTTCACATCGCCCACCGCCATCCAGCGGCCTCCGGTATACTCCGTTCCAATCAGGGACCGGATCAGATCCATCTGAAGGCTGTTGGTATCCTGAAATTCATCCACCAGAAGATAGCGGATACCCTGCCGCAATTTTTCGGCCAGTTGAGGATAATCCCGCAGCATATTCCGGGCCAACAGTTGCTGGTCGGTAAAGTCCAAAAGCCCCAAGTCCACTTTCAACTGCTGATACCGCCGGTCGATCCGGGCCAAGATCTCCTCCAACAGCGGCAGGCGGGATAACGCCGCCTCATCCACATATTTCCGAATAGCCTCATCGATCCAGTCGCGGATCGCCACAATATCTTCCTTCACAGCAGCTGGCAGATTTTTCGGCAATCCCTTGCCGATAGCCCTTAAAACCTGAATGACCGGCGGATTGGCTGCTGTATCGTTCAAGGCTGACCGAAACTCCGGCCAGGACAGTTTAAACTCTCCCAATACTTCAATGGCCCTGGGAGTCAGTTTTCGACTGGGATAATCGGCCATCAACGCATCGATCATCGCCACTAACTCGGCCAAGTCCGGTCGAATCCCTCCCCGGCTTTGGTTCAGGCTCTCCGTTGTTAACGCTAAAACCTCCGAAAAATCTTTTCCGCTTTCCCGGATGGTTTGATAAATATGACGGCAACTGGCTAATAAGCCCTGCCAGCCAAATTCCGCGAGTAACCGTTCAAATTCCGGTTGCAACGCCTCCCCGCTATGATACAACTCGGTCAATACTTCATCGATGACCTGATTCAAATACAGGAGGCTTTCGCCTTCATTCATCATGGTAAACCCCGGCGAAATGCCGGCTTCCAAAGGGTGCTCTTTGATCAATCCGAGGCAAAAGCTATGAAAGGTGGCGATCCGGGCCCCTGCCATCTTCTGCAGTTGCGTTTTCCAATACTCGATCTCAAGCGGATCGGCAGCCTCCGCCACCAGTCGCTCCACACCCTGACGTATCCGTTGCAACATTTCGGCTGCAGCCTTGTTGGTAAACGTAATGGCTACGATTTGACTGACATCCACTCGGTATTCCTTGAGTAAATATAGATATTTCTCAGTGAGCACACTGGTTTTTCCGGTTCCTGCTCCGGCCGAAACCAGGATGTCCCAGTCAAAGGTTTCAATGGCTTTCGCCTGTTGTTCATTCGGAGCATGCGCCAACCGCTTCGACCTCCCGTTCCTTCCGCCGACAACAGCTTTGATATTCGCAATAATCCGGACATTCCTCGGTGGTTAAGCCAAACCGTCCTTCCCGAATCTGTCGAACTGCATTTACAATCCTCATCCGCACCTGTTCCAACCATTGCTGCCATTCTTCCGGGCTGAGACTGCTCTTGCTTCTCCAATCCACATTCAACCGTTCCTGCTGCCAAACACCGCCCGTGCTCCGTGAAGGATCGCGCAGCCCCAGGTAAGCTCCGCCCACGGCCTGGCCCTCCCCAAACATCAGCTGTTCCATAGCTAACACATAGGCCGCAAGCTGGACTCTTTGCAGTTCCAATACATCCGCTGTTGAAGGGCCCCGCCCCAATTTGTAATCATAGATAATAAACCGGTTCTGGCCGTCGGTATCCACCCGGTCCACCCGTCCTGAAAAGCGGGCGGATATCTCCCCATCCTGAAGGATCAACGGCGGCAGTTCCGCTTTTTCTCCAGAAGAATAGGGTTGTCCAAAGGCCAATTCGGTCCGATATGGAACAAACCGGCCCAGGGTCAACTCCGACCAGTCCAGTTCCGCCACAAGCCAACGTTCCAAGGTCCTCCGGATCTCGCTCTCCTGAGCCACCAGCATCACCCGGACCAAGTCATTGGCCGCCTCATTTTTCCATGAGGCCAAAGTGGCTGACGCCAATTGGTCCAAACATTCCCGATATTCATTCATCCGCTCCCGCCGGAACGCTTGTCCCCGGAACCGATTGCAAAACTCCGACAACACTTGATGATAAAAATTCCCCAAATCCAGGGCCTCCGGCAGCAATGAGGCTTCCGGCAGCGGCCGGATCTTCAAAAAGTGTTTAAGGAAAAATCGATAGGGACAGACCAGATAATCTTCGATGGCTGTAATACCGATCACCGCAGTATCACCAAACAGCCGGTCCAGCAACATCCGGATATAATCATCCATTACCAGCATTCCTTCGCCTGCCGAACGCCGGTATGCCATCCAATGGAGAGCGCCTGACGCCAATCTCCGGAAAGGAGCCAATTGAAATAAGGCCTGATACTGTCCAACATCTCCGGCAGGCAAAGCATGCTCTTCCTGAAGGCTATATTTCAACCATACCTGCCGTACTTCCAACTCGGAACGGCAATCATCAAACCCGTCACAGACCTTGGGCTCTAAGGGATAATAAATAAGCCGCTCCGAAAGCTCAGGAACCCATTGAAGAACCTCATCCAAAAAGGGAGAACGGTTCGCCAGCTGCCCATCGGCTTCCTGCTCCTGATAAATCAGGAACAACTGTTCCCGGGCTGCCTGTAGCCCCCAATAAAATGAAAGTTTCTCCTGGAGTTGATAGTTTTCTCCGTTTTCTAACATTACGCCCAGGGTCTGAAGGTCAAACCGGTCGTTGGGATCCAGTTTCCAGTCATTAATGTAGTGCCGGGGAAAATTCCCTTGCTCAAGTCCTGTGATAAAAACGAACCGCCCCGCTAACCCTCGGACTTCCCGCGGTGAGATCACCCGGATTCCCTCTTCTCCGGCAGATGCCGCCTTGATTTCGCTGTTGATAAAATATGCATCAAAAAAGCGGGCATAATCCTCAAAGGAGATAACCCGTTCCGTCCGGGCTAGCCGGGGATCCGTCTCCAGAAAACCGGTTAATGAATCCGCCATCTGCCGGGCAACCCGTTGCCTGAAAATATCAGCCGGAGCAAGGGATTTTCCGATCCCCTCCATCCATACGGACCGTTCGTACGCCCGAAACCATTCCAGCGTTAAACGGACATATTCACCTAGCGTTGCTTCACCGATAAAAGGTTCCAACCGCCGCAATCCAACCCTTAACGGTTCCGGATCAATCTGCTCCGCTTCCAACAGCTCTCGGAACGCCGGATCGTCCATCAAGTGCAACCAACGTTCCCGTCCGGAGAGGGCACCGATCTGCCTGATGATCAACTGTATCAAACGATCACCCTGCCGAACCCGGTTCCCCGAATATAACTGGCGGAGATATTCCTGCATCTCCGGCCATTTCCAGTCTTCCGCAACCACCCGCAACAGCTGTTGGAACTGCCACACCGGTATGGTCTCTTTAAGCGGCACTTCTGCTCCGGATAGTCTAATCCCGTATTCCTGAAAAATCGGAGTAGCTTCTGTGATAAACTGTTGGGGACGGGGCGCCAAGATCAACACATCAGCATCGCTCCATTCCGACTCCCGTTGACGTAACCGAACGATTTCGCGGGCAATGCCCGAAAAGGCCCGGGGCCCGGCAGCCTGGATCAACTGGACCGAGCAGTCTTCTGAACTCATTGTAATAGGCTCAGGATCCCCTGTCCAAAACACTTGCTGCAACCGGGATAAAACCCTATCCGAATCCACACTCTCTGCAGACAGAAGCCTGGAACCGAAGGAAAAATAATTCCGGGTAAATTCCTGAAACTCCGGAACCGCCGTCGGATCGATGATGGCCTCAAACTCATACCAAAGGGCTAACGTTGCGATCAAATCTATCTGAAAAGGAGTTAAGTCATTAAATCCATATAAAACGACCCGGCCCGGAACGGCCGCTGCCATACCGCTCATCCGAAGTTCTTCCAGCTCCTCAAGGGTAAGATCATCTTCAGCAAAACCGCAGGACCGCAGCATCTCCTGATAACCCGCATAGATCAAGGCCAGCTCCGCTTCTTTACGTCCCCGGTCACTAGCCCACTCCGTAAACAACTCCACCCTCAAGCCACTGCGTTTCCATTCCGAAATCCCGTCCAAAATCGCCCGGCGATAATTCCAGTTAAACGGAATCCGGTTAAGATAATGAAACCGGCCTTCGGATTCCAATTGATCGATAACATATTCGATGAGCAAATCCCGTTCCAGGGACGAGGGCGTCCGCCGGTTCAACCCAAATTGCTCCCGCAATTCGCCGATAAATCCTTCGAACAATAATAACCGAAACCCGCCAATACCGCCGATATCCGGTTGGCTTAACAGTTCTTCCTGAACCTGCCGAAGCAAACTGATGGTTGGAAAGATAACCGTCAGGGAAAATTCATGCTTTTCTGCAGCTTGTCTTAGCAAAGTTAACAATTCCCGGTGATTTTTGAGCTCACCGATGACAGCCGTTACTTTCATCTCCGCCCTCCTCTCGCTATCCTTCGTTAAGCCTCAGGAGCTACTTTTCCTTCACGCCAATGCTTACGGCATAACGAGAAATTGTATTTCACTTGTAACAATTGAGTCGTTTTGCCGGCATTCATCGCCTCATACCGAAAATAAAGTTTCGCCATGAGCGGATCCCTTTCTGGTTGATAGATTAAATTTCGATGGGAATGGATATTATTTGGGAGTAACTTCGCCTTTTTCGATCAAGGTGATCGCCTGACCCTTACAAGCTGCCCGGCACACCCCGCAACCGTAACATTTTCCAATATTGATATAACATTTTTGATTCAACGCAGAATACTCAATAGCTCCGAATTGGCAAAGCCGTTGACAATTGCGACATCCGTTACATTGATCGATAGCAATTTCCGCATAATACTCCGCTTTAAACATCAGATTTATCAGATCACCGCTGATTTGAACCCGATACGCCAAACAATCATGGTCACAATTACAGATAGCTCCGATAAATGGAGTTTTAAACGTCCATATGGAATGGATTAATCCATTACGGTCAAACTCCCGTACAAGCCTCTTGGCCTCCTCGGCGGAGACCTTCTCCAGAGATGTCTCCACATCCGGCCACTGGCTCACTATCCCCTCCGGGTTAAGGCCCAATAAAAAGCAATACCGGGCATTATGTTTACCTGTGGTTACACTTCGGCAAATACAGGCAATCCGGGTAATGGAATGAACCCGGTCAAGAATAGCTTCCACATCTTCCAACGGAACAATTTGACCATAATGATTGGCTTTCATGCCGGCTGTCCCAATCGTTCGAATAAACCGGTAAACGGCTGGAAATTTCCGTTTGGCCCAGGCTAACCGCTGAATCGTGGTTTCCCCGTGATGTAGAGTATGTTCCACAAATTTTTGGATATAAGCTTGCCGTCTCTGTTCCTCCGCCAAATGGGCAGAATAATGTTCCATCACTTCATACCACTTTTTCCCCTCACCATGTTTAATACAAAATTCGCACATGCCATCCATTCCTTACTTTCAATATGGAAAACATGGAAAACCCGATCCAACTGTATATACACCGGCCCGAATCCCGGCCACAACACTGTCTTTATATTATCCCGGTTATCTCCGATAAACAAACATTGGCTACTCAGAGATTAGCTCTCCCCTCAGCCCGGGCGGTAAAACCTTCAAGCCAGCGGTCTATACCCGTCTCCGGAACATCCAATGTATGCCGCGTCTCCGGATAATTGGGATATCCGCCGACCTCTTCCTGGCTGTTAATGATCCGGCCTTTCCGTTCCAAGAAATCTCGGATGATTCGGGCATCCACGGGATCCCGCCGGGCCGGCCAGGCTCCCGCGTTTTGAACAATATAATCGATAACCTTATCGGAAGGCAATACATGAACCGTCTCCGGCCACACCGGCTTGGACTGAAGCCGGTACACTGAGTTGGCAACCAACGGTGCCGGCTTGCCGTCGGCGAAAAATGCCACATTATCTTCGCTATATACCTCACCCCGGCCGCCAATCATCGTAAGAGACTGCTTCGTATCAGCTCCGTGGATCATCACATTGCCAACTGCACTTATCTGGGCATTGGCCGGGATTTTCCCCGAACCGGCCCACTCTTTCTCGACATAATTCACATGAATGGCCGCTTTCCCCGGATTATAAATAAGGTTGTTGACAATGACTCCGGTGGAGAAGGCTTTAAAATACGGGTTCCTGTCCATATTGTGGGCATAAAAATTCTTGATGACCGCGATATCCTGACAATAATCATGGATCAATGAACCTTTCGAATGTTCACCCTTGGAGTGAGTCGCCCAGCTCAACCCTTCCGCAATCAAGCAATGGCTAATGGTGACTCGCCGCGAGGTATACTCCGGTCCCAACCACCGTTCTCCGGATGCAGAAATATTCTCATCCACCGCCCAGGTCACCGAACAGTGATCCAAAACGATATTATAAGCATTCTTCCCTACGGTCGTAATGCCATCCGGTTCCCACCCTTTCCGGGATGAAGGATAACCGTCCCCAGGCCGAACCCGGATATGCTGGATTAATACATCATGAGTATATATATCGATCCCGCCCCGGATAATGGTGATACCAGGCTCCGGAGCTGTCTGCCCGGCAATCGTTAGATACGGCTCGACAATCCGCAATTTGGACATTCCCAGATCGATAACCCCGCCCACCTCAAAAACGACGATGCGCGGCCCTTTTGCAGAAATGGCCTCGTGCAACGATCCCGGGCCATTCGGCCGTAACGTCGTCACTTTAATAACCTTTCCGCCGCGTCCGGCCGGCGTCTCGCTGCCAAATCCTTCAGCACCCGGGAAAACCGTTCTCTCAGAAGCAACGCCAAAGGACGTCGCCATCATCAACCCAACTAATCCAACCCACATCCAACCTAATTTCCGTTTCCATGGTTTCATCAAAATCACCTATCCGATGCAGAAAATAAAAAGCTCATTCCCTATTTCGCCATTCCGCCCCAATTCCCTGTTTTTCCGGAAACAACGAAAGTGGATGTACGATATATCCATAAGCCATCCACGGACACTAAAGACAAATAAGGAAATCTTCGAACAAAAGTAAAAGCCGGTCAGTGACCGGCTCCATTACATCAACATCGGTTTTAAAAACTTACTTTCAGGCCAAGGGTGTAGCTATCCGAATCCAGCGTCAGAACATCCGACTCTGCCGAAAAGGTTCGGTATTTCATAAATACGTCCACAAAAGGCATAGGAGCGTATTCGATGCCGACTTCAAAAAAGCTGAGTCGGCATCGTTATCTTTATGTAAGTCGTTTTCAAACCGGGTTTTCACTGGAAGAATGACATTCCCGTAAAATGTGAAGTCTCCGATTTTGGATTGGGCCCCGGCACCTACCACCAAACTGGTGAACGTATTTTTTCGAAAACCAGCCGGTAACATATCATCGGTGAAACGGTAATATTGTCCTCCTCCAAAAGCCCGCACTTTTAAGAGGCTCAGGCCCAGTTCATATCCAATCCGGAAATCCACGGTTGAAAGTTGCCTCGTATCCATATCAGCTTTACCGAGAGTCAGATCGATATGGGTGCCAAGAAGGTTGAGATTTCCGGTCAAAGCCAATTGGGTGGGAGAATCGGAAAAATCATTGGGTACAGACTGATAATCTACATCGATATCCGCCTTGCCAACTTCACCGCTGACTCCAAAAAGGACTTCGGCAGCAGCATTCGAAGAGACCCCTACGATAAGTCCAATCAGAAGTAAAATAGTTAAGATTGGTTTCATCATGCATCACCTCAATTCTCTTTTTAGACAAAAACCCCGCTTTATCCTGCTTTCTCATCAACTTGCCTGCTATTTTCCATAAGTTGCAATAATTTCTCCGCTTGTCGAAGGGCAGCCTCAAAATGAGTGCACACATTTTCCCGTCCGATTAAGTCCAACAAACCGGCCTGCTCCATGGCATGCATGGGCTGTTCCTGAACTCCGGAGAGAATCACGCCGATCTTTTGTTTCTGACTTTTCCGAACGATCTGATCTAACATTCGAAGACCGGTGGAATCAATGGCCGGAACATAACGCATCCGGATAATCATCAAGCGCGGACGTTTATCCACTTGGCTCAGAGCCTCTTCAAATTTATGAGCCGCCCCGAAAAACAAAGGCCCGTTGATCTCGTAGACTTCGACGCCTTTCGGGACATTCATTTTGATTCCAACATTTTCACTTTCCTCTTCCATGGCATCTTCGATACCGCTTGTGATCACATTGACCTGTGTTACATGGGCCATCCGCCGCACAAACAGGAAGGCCGCCATGACCATTCCGATTTCAATCGCTACGGTCAGATCCAGGAGCACCGTTAAACTGAACGTCAGCAACAGAACGATCACATCACTGCGGGGACTGCGGAGCAACGCTACAAAAGAACGCCATTCGCTCATATTATAGGCAACAACCACCAACACCGCAGCCAAACTGGCTAACGGAATGTAAGACGCCCATTTCCCGAAGAACAGCATGATGAAAAGAAGGGTCAATGCATGGACTATTCCCGCCACCGGCGTTTTCCCGCCGTTTTTAATATTGGTGGCAGTCCGGGCAATGGCACCGGTGGCCGGAATCCCGCCAAACAACGGAGCAACCAGATTCGCCACGCCATTGGCGATCAACTCCGTATTGGACCGATGTTTATCTCCAATCATCCCATCAGCGACTACCGCCGATAGCAAAGCCTCGATCCCGGCCAAAAGAGCAATGGTAAATGCCGGTTGAATCATCGCCCGAAAGGTTTGAAAATCCACCCGGGGAATGTGGGGCATCGGCAGCGTCGAAGGAATCTGGCCGAAACGGCTGCCAATAGTCTCTACCGGCAAATCAAAGGCAGCTGCTGCCACCGTAGCTACAATTAAAGCCACCAGAGATCCGGGAACTTTCTTCGAAATACGCTGCCAAAATAGGATAATCAGTAACGAAACCAGACTGATCCCTACCGCATAATAATTCACCGAATCCAGATGGCTGAAATAAGCTGCCCACTTTTCGATAAACTCTGACGGAATCTCCTTCATCGCCAAACCCAACAAATCGCTAATCTGTGAAGAAAAAATAATAACAGCAATCCCGCTGGTAAACCCGGCAATCACCGGATACGGAATATACTTAATCATCGAACCGAACCCGGCAAATCCCATGATGATCAAGATGATTCCCGCCATTATCGTGGCTATGGTCAACCCATCCAAACCATGCTTTTGAACGATCCCATAAACAATCACCACAAAAGCTCCGGTGGGCCCGCCGATCTGCACTCGGCTACCGCCTAATGCCGAAATCAGGAATCCGGCCACAATCGCCGTAAACAGTCCCTTTTCCGGTGAAACCCCTGATGCAATCGCGAAAGCAATCGCCAACGGGATCGCCACAATTCCCACGATAACACCAGCAGACAAATCACCGACAAATTGAGAAAAATCATAGGTTTTCATCGTTGTGAGTAATTTTGGTTTAAACATCCAAACATACACCTTTCACCAAATTTGATGAATTTCATCATCATTCTTCACAGATTAACCAATCTCGACTAAATTGTTTTAATTGACAATTTTGTATACAAATACTTTTTTATTGTAGATCCAATTGGCCCAAATAGAAGTTACAATTGGGTAAACAATAAAAAAAAGAGCCGTCCTTTGACAGCTCTTCTTTAAAGCAATGGAATTTCAATTAAATTTCCAGCGATATTCCGGTTTGGAATACCGTATCACCCTGCTCGCCCCTATCTTCGATGACAACCACTTTACCGGCGATCCGGTCGGCAAAATTATATTGTACACCGGCCCGTAATTCGGTGGCACTCATATCCTCGGTATCCAGTTCTGCTTCACCGACAACCCGGAATTTCGGCGTAACCCGCAGGTTAAATCCAGGCGTCAGGGAGAGACTGCGCTCACCATCACGGTCCACATCGGACTCAACATTCACGAAGCCAAGCAAATACTTATAATTCATCCAAACCGAAGCTCCGACCATGGCCAGCTCGCCTTCTTTCAAATCATATCCGGCATACAGGGTATATCCTTCTTCCCCATGGACCGGACTGACATACGCTTTGGCCAAAAGCCGTTCATAATCGTCTTCCTTTTCATAGGCACCGCTGACAGTAATCGAGGAAAAAGCGCCGTATCCCACTTCCAGCTGGTAATTATCGAGTTTCAAATCACTGCCGGAAGTAAAGATCCCGCTCCCGTCAACACTAATCCCTGTCGGGCGCAATATCTTTCCGTTCTCCGCTTCAACCGTATACAGATTGGCGAAGGTTGCGGTTGAAAGGGAAACGACCATCGAAAACGCGACACACATGGCTACGATGATTTTCTTCATAGTTCGCACTCCTTTTGTTGCTGAGATTTTTACGATATTGCAGAGTGATCCTTTAGATGATTGTTGCAACATCTATTAGTGCGAATTCGCCTTTTAGCGGCGATTACCTTTCGTAACAATCTGCCATTGACGGAGGCTCCATCCTATATTGCCAAATTTTCGTTTTTTGAATCAATCCCACACTTTCACCTTAAATCTCTCGAGGTAAAAACCGGCATAGATCATTCTGAATCTTTCAAATAATACTCCCGATACGCTTTATGTTGCGCCACATCTAAAACATCCAATAAGGATTCCGGTTTTCGTCATAATTCTGGCTGTGACCCGGTTTCCTGCACAGGTCGCCAATAATACCATCTTCGTCTGCTATCCAGGACTGCAATGGTTTCATTTTCTAAATCAGAATAACGGAAAGGGATCATACCGCAACACCCTCCTATGTTATAATTGGTGTTATGATCGTCATTAAATCTCAAAAGGGAGCAACTTTCATGGATAAGAAAGCATTATATCTGAAAGTTTATCAAATGTTTGATCGTGTCCATCCACTGCGGTTTAACTGCGGCCGCCTTTGTGACCAGGTCTGCTGCAGAGGAACCGACACCGAAACCGGTATGTATCTCTTTCCCGGGGAGGAAGAGCTTCATCAAGAATCCGATTTTCTCACCATCACCGAAGCCAATTTCCAACTTAACGGCCAACCGGTCTTACTGGCCACCTGCACCGGAAGTTGTAACCGCAGTATGCGGCCATTAGCCTGCCGGATCTTCCCGTTGACCCCCATCATCACCCCAAAGGATATTCTCCTCGTCAAAATGGATCCCCGGGCCGGAGGCCTCTGCCCGCTAGCCAGGAAAGATAACCCGTACCCCCTCCGGCCGGAATTCAAAACCGCCGTCCGGCGCAGTTTTGCCATCTTAATCCAAGATCCGGAGATCCGGGCTTTTCTAAGAGAATTCTCCACAGAACTCCAATGGTTTTAGTTCGACCTCATCCGCCGCCGGATCTCGGCAATGCATTGCCGGATATCATGGTACGGCAAATCCATCAACACAGCAGGCTCTGCGTTCCACCACTGAAGCTCCAGCAATTCCCGGATCGTTTCCTCATCAAATCGATACTTAATCACCCGGGCCGGAACTCCCACCGCAACAGCATAGGGCGGAATATCCCTGGTAACCACTGCCCCTGCTCCGATAATGGCCCCATCCCCAATTGCTACGCCGCCTTTAATGACAGCATTGGCCCCGATCCATACATCATTGCCGATCCGGGTTTGAGGCGCTTCCCGCCACGGAAGGGGCGTATGAAAAGTACGGAACCGGTCCCGGTTTTCATATTGAAAGGTACTGCAGGACAGCCAGTCGGTAGGATGATCCTGGGCACCGATAACCACATTGATAGCCATGGAGCAAAACCGGCCAATGAGCACATTCGGATAAATGCGTCCGGATGTGATATATGTAAATCTCCCAATATGCACCCGGGAACCGATCCGGACCCGGCCGCCGAAATGAACCGGTGATTCCCAGGTGTATTTGGAACCCCTTGCCCCTCGAATATAGTGCCCTATCCGCTCCAAAAAAGAATGCTTCACCAAATATCCCCCTCAATACGGTTTGATGATAACATCTCTCAAAGGAGCTTAAAAAAAACGCCATCATTATCTCCCTTGTATAAAAAATGAAAAGTTTCCATATTTTATAAACAAATCAACCCTAGGAGAGATAATGATGTCAGTACACCCTTGTATCGGATGTATTAATAACTGGTCGGGCGACCAAACACCCTGTTCAGATTATTGCGAAGAATTGACAGCCTGGGAAAAGCAACAAAGGGCGAACTTCAATACTATACAATCTAAAGTCCCATCAATTCCCGAAGCATCCGGGCATTGATCACCGCCTGGCCTGCGTGACAATTGTTAAACAACACCATGGTGCGGCGGGTCTGACTCATCAGTTTGAGCACTTTCGGTTGCCATTCTTCAAGTTCTTTCCGGCTATACAGATAGTCATACCGTTCCCATGGTTGATCGTGTTTCCACCATTTAGCTGCATTGCGTCCGTGAAACCGGATATATCCCAAATCCGAAGTAGCACCGACAACCGGCGGAAACAACCCTTTAAGTCTCGGCTCATCCACACAACAAAATCCCAACTGATGATCGAGCAAAAAATGGGTGACTTCCCTTCGAACCCATTGGATATTTCGAAATTCCACCACCACCGGATCATCCCGCAGCTCTTCCCGGACAAACTCCAAATACGAAAGATTATCCGGAGTATATTGAAAACCCCAGGGAAACTGGACCAAAATACACCCTAATTTCCCCTGATCCCGCAAAGGATCCATCGCCGTCCGAAACATGCGAAATGCTTCCCGGTCCAGTTCGGGATTTCCGGAAAAGGAATGGGTCATGGACTGATGGGCTTTTACCGCAAACAAAAACCGGTCCGGTGTCCTCCGCTCCATTCCGGCGATGGTCTTATAATCCGGCATCCGGTAATAGCTGAAATCCAATTCCAAAACCGGAAAATGGGCTGCATAATATTCCAACATCATGCCGGGTTTAATCGCTTCCGGGTAAAATACGCCCCGCCAGTCACGATACGAAAAACCGGACGTACCGATCAACAGTTCTCCCATCAGATCCTCCCCGATGATCCTTGTTAACCTTTGCCGGAACCTTTAAAATCCGACGACAACAAATTCAACGCCGGAACCACAATTCCCTCTCCGTATTTTTGCTTCAAATGATCGATAGCTGTCTGCAACCGCTCTTCCCCAGGGATGTCCTCCGGAAATAAATGCAACTGATTTTGGTCTTTGACCGAACTCACCAGATAAATTCCATAAATACCCAGTCCCCGCAGTTCTGTGAAATTTCCCTGCCGAAACAGTTGAAAAGCTGTCTTGGCAATCACTCTTTCGTCTGCAGTCGCAGCCAGTAACCGGGTTTGCCGGGTAACTGCTTTCCCTCCAACGGGCTTCACCTTTAACCGGATGCCGCCGGCCAACCGCTGTTGACTGCGAAATTCAAAACCCAAACGGCCAGATATCTCCCAAATGACGGCTTGAGCCGCTTCCACCGACCTCATCGGCTGATCAAACGTAATTTCATGGCCCTTGCTCTTTAGCGGCGGCAATTGGTCCAACAACACCATTGGCGTCTCATCAACGCCTCGAGCAGCCCAATACAACTTCTCCCCGTTCTTTCCGAACCACCATCGCAATTTAGCCAGAGGTACCTGAGCTAAATCTGAAAAAGTGACAATCCCCAACGCCTTAAGATTCGCTGCAGTTTTCGGCCCGATCCCGGGACATCGCTCCACCGGCAACGGGCCTAATACCTGAAGGGCCTGTTCCGGTAAAACCATGGTCAGTCCATCAGGTTTGTCAAGATCGGAGGCGATCTTGGCAATCAATTTGTTGGGCCCGATTCCGATGGAAACGGTCAACCCCGTCTCCTGTGCAATTTGCCGTTTCAATTCCACCGCCTGTTTCCAGGGATCCGCCACTCCGCTGAGATCCAAAAAAACTTCATCGACGGAATACGCCTCAACCCGAGGAGTCATCTGAAGGTAAATCGATAATAGCCGGGTTGAAAAGAAAAGATATTTCGGAATATTCACCGGCACAAAATACCCGTCCGGCAGCAGTTTTCGGGCTTGAGCCACCGGCATTCCGGCTTTTACCCCGTAAGGCCGGGCTTCATAGGAAGCTGCCGTCACCACCCCATGTTCAAGGGGCAACCCGCAGACAACGACCGGTTTTCCTTTCAAAAACGGATTGGTGATCTGTTCCACTGAAGCAAAAAACGCATCCGCGTCCACATGTAAGATCACCCGATCAGTCATGATGGATCCGAACCAAACACCATTGAAAATTGCGGGTGTGAAAACACAATTCATAAAGATTACTCTGGTCCGTCAGCACCGAAAAATAGACGCGCTTAAATTGGCCTTCATAATCAGACCAGCTCGAGGCGATCGTCAACGGCTGATAGGTCCGGTTTCGCCATTTAAAAATCACCGGCTGCAGCTTCCCGTTGACAAAAGACGCCAGCACCTTCACATCCTCTCCAATCTCCTCAATCACCTCGACAACCTCCCAACCAAACATATGTTCGATGATAGTATATCAAAAACCACCACGAAATACAACTCTCGGAGTTTGCAGCTGACAGTTACAGTTGACAGTTCAACAATCAGTTTTATGTCACACGGTTCACAGTGCACAATTCATAGAAACTGTCAACTGTCCTTCGGTACACTGTGAATGTGGTAAAAAAACACCACCCCGAAGGGTGGCACCAATTAAACCTTGGACACTGTTTTATCGAGTTTGGATTGGACAAGGAAATTGTCGGTGACTTCTTTGAAAAATTCCGGATCGGCCTGGTGAACGGTTTCAATCTGCCCTGCATCGCTTTTTTCAGCCAGTTCCGGACGGATCGGCAACCGGCCCAACAAGGGAATCTCAGCCTCTGCAGCGATGGATTGGGCTTTACTCTTGCCAAAGATCTCCACCCGCTTTTTACACTCCGGACATTCAAAATAACTGTAGTTCTCGATCAAGCCCAGCACCGGAATATGCACTTTCTCAGCCATATGGATAGCCTTTTTAACGATCATCGTCACCAGTTTTTGAGGGGAAGAAACCATCACCAACCCGGTGACGGGCAAATTCTGCATCACCGACAACGGAATATCGCCGGTTCCCGGCGGCAAATCCACCAGTAGGCAATCCAGATCGCCCCAGTCCACTTCCTCAAAGAACTGATTGATCAACCCGCTCACCAGCGGCCCCCGCCAGATCACCGGGTCATCTTCATTTTCCAATAACAAATTGCTGGATACGATTTTGACTCCATTCTTTGACTCCGCGGGCAGCAGATGTTCGTCTAAGGTCTGAAGCCGGTCTTTCACCCCAAAGAACTTGGGAATACTGGGCCCGGTTATATCCGCATCCAATATACCAACCTTAAATCCCCTTTGGTTAAGGGCCGAAGCCAGCAACGAAGTAACCGATGACTTTCCTACGCCGCCTTTGCCGCTCACAACGGCGATCACCTGTTCGATCCGGCCGAACGGGTTTTTGCACTTAACCATAAACATGAATTCCTCACTCTACTTTCATCTGGTTTAATCCCATTGTGCCCGATTCGAAATAAAAAAATGCCCATAGGGCATAGTACAATCCAATAAAGGCTAGGTGCTATGTTCCAGATTCTGGATGATTGGTTTAATGGTTCACAGTATAATGGCACGAGACCCTAGTTTCCGGGTCATAACGACCAAGTCCTGGGTTCAGGGTTTAAAAAGGAACGCAAACGAGTTACTTCCTTTGCCTAGTATCTAGCACTTAGTACCCAGTACCCCATAACCCAAATTATCATTCCCCCTGCTTCCCAAAGAGCGCCATCCCAAAACAGATGCCTAAGAGGATCACGATGGTCGAACCGCTGGGAACATCCAGATAATAGGCTAAAATCAGTCCGACCACCGAAACAACGACCCCGATGGTAATGGATAGGCCAATCATCTTCTGGAGGGAGGTCGTCAACTGATACGCCGTTGAAGCCGGTAAAACGATCAATGCCAATACTAGCAGTTCGCCAACAGCCTGGAGCGAAATGACGATAGTTAATCCCATCAATACCGTGAGCCCCAAGGTAATCCATCCGGCCGGAATCCCTGACAACTCCGCCATCTCCGGATCAAACGTAGAATATTGGATCTCTTTAAAGAAAATCAAAATCAGGACAACCACCGTCAACGCGATCCCGCCCATGACCCACAGATCCGTCGACGTAATCCCTAGTAAATTCCCGAACAAATAACCCATAATATCCGGCGTATACCGTTTGAGCATCCCGATAAATAAGACCGCTAAAGCCATGGCCAGCGAAAACAGAACCCCGATGGCCGTATCCATCTTGAGCCCGGCTTTCCGCTTGACCCCTTCGATCAACACCACCATCAACATTGCGGCAACAGACGCTGTCACCAACGGATTCCATCCCATTAAAAAAGCCAGGGCAACGCCG
>JAKOTQ010000100.1 GCA_029776205.1 Bacillota bacterium
TTGTCGATCTCGCTTTGCCAATCTACAGGGTTATGGGTGAATACCGGAACAGCCTGAATACCTTTAACCCTTAGCCATAGACGGGCAATTTCTTCAACAAGGCGTTTACTGCCGCGTTGCAGTGAAAGAATACCCTGGACGAAAATTTTCATCTCCACGGTACTGTATGTGAATGTATTTCCCGAATACCTGTTGACAAACGTGCTTAACTGCTTTAAGCCGTTCATCGTTTGCGTGTCGGTCAACTCGTTAATTGCCCGGAAGTCAACACTCCTTGATACATTGCCCTGCCCTTGAATTCTGGTAATGTCGTCAAAGGCAACAATGTCAGAATCGGGATGGATTGATTTTAAAGTTTCAACAACATTGTCGTATTGCTCTTTCAGCCACTTTTGGAGCTTCTCTGGACTGCTTTTTATATTTGGCGGGCAATACTGCAACATCCGTTCTAGATTGATTTGGTAAAAATCCCTTGCATACCCTTGATGGTGTAGCACGGCATGGACATCACTGAAAACCTGCAATTGGTAATCAATTGCCTGGAGCGCGGGAGCCATAATCAAAGTACCGCGCGGGTCATTTCCGTCCGGGTCTGTTGGCACCGCAACAATATTGCCCTTGCTTAAATCTATCTTTTTGCCCATGCCATATTGATACGGCACCCAAACAAAACGTCCACCCCTATTTTCTAATTCCCAGGTTACTGTCCGGGGATCAATGGGATGGACTTCTACCACTTCGGTAAGGTCTGGACTGACTTCTATCTCGCACATTTGCAGGCCGTAAAGTATTCCGTTTTTGTGGAATATGTCAATCAAGCCGTCCAGCCCCGAATTGCTTACAGAATTTATCCGCGCTGCAAATTCGCGCCATTGTTCGCCGATGTTTGTTAATTCAACACCCTTGTTTCTTGTGTTAATGCCGTAAAACTTCATTGTGTGGCCCTGATTGGCAAGGCGGATAAAATTCCACAGGGCCATTGAAGCGTCAGGGACTTTCTTTGAGATAAATTCAATTGCGTTTGCCTCGTCCGGTATCCTTCGTAATTCTTCGAGTAGTTCCGCTGTCCGTGAACGGTACGGGCTAAGTATCTTTATGAATTTATCAACAGAAGAAACCCTGCCGCCATGAATTGGGGCATCTCTTG
>JAKOTQ010000106.1 GCA_029776205.1 Bacillota bacterium
AATCGCAAATCAGACAAGTTAGCGGAATAGAACAGGCTCAAAGAGCCGCCGCTGAAGCTGATGCGATCAAGTCGCGGGAAAGATTGAAAATGCTTACTTTGGACAGCATTGACTTAACCAAGCTGGAAAGGCCGCCTATGGTCAGTCCGGAGGCGTGGTCAGAAATGCTTATGCGGAACCCGCCGAAATTGTCAGATATGAAGTCGGAGGAGTGGAAAGAAAGGTTTATCCGGAACACACCGTCTACGCAACAGCCTCAATCGAAAGAACGGAAAGAGGAAGCCAATGCTTATGCTGAAAAATCACATAAAGAGCAAGAGAAATGGTATTCTAACGCATATAAAGCCATTAAACACGGGATCCGGACATACATAAAAGAAAAGAAGCCGTGGACCAGTCGGGATCTCATTAAAGGTGTCCTTGAAGGCCGTAAACAAAAAAAGAATATGACATTGGAGGAAAGATTGGCTGCCGATGCCGAATATCGCAAAAAGAACGCCGGGCAACCTTTAGCTTATCTTTACAGCCGAGCAGAAGAAGGACTGTTGCGCCATCATCAGGGACTATGGAATATTCCTGCTATAATTGCAGAGTTAGTATCTCCTGAATCAAAGATTAGCCGTGAACTTAAAGAGGCTCAGACAACTTTTGAGAACTGGATCAACATAAATCGGGAGCTCAATCAGCCGGCAAGCGAAGGACAGAAAATTTTGGGTGATGTTATTTCTTCATCCACCCAAATGATGCCATCACTTATTACACGGATATTCAGCCCGATAGCAGGTGATTTGGCATTCGCTATTCCTGTCGTTGGCACATCAGCAAGAGAAGCGGAATTGGAAGGCGCAAATCTCGCACAGCAGCTTGCATACGGACTTACATCAGGAGCAGTAGAAACAGCCATTGAAAAAATTGCATTTTTTAAGCCTTTGGAAAAGCTGATGCCGAAGGGCTTATTCAGTGATGTTGTCAAAGCCGGAACAGCAAACATGAAGAAAAGCCTGCTCAGTATCGGATGGGACACTTTAAAGGCAATGGGCGGTGAGGCTTTTGAAGAAGCTATTGCTGATCCGATATCCGGATTAGCAAAGAAAATCATATACAATCGTAATATGCCATGGTATGGTGAGGGTGGTGTTGTTGATCCAAAAGAAATGGCATATGATGCACTGATCGGCGGAATAACCGGTGGTTTATTTGCGCTTCCTACTGTGCCGTTTAATGTATCAGATGCGCTTGCCGCCAAGAAATACATTGAAGAAAATTACGATGCAACTCTGATATTGGCACAGGGATTGCCTGAAGAATACGCTTCACATCAAAAAGCAGTTGAATATACAAAGAATGTCTATCCCATCAGCTATAATGAACTGATTGATTTTCAGGCCCAGGTGGCAAAGGATTTAGCCGATTATGCTCAGAAAGTATCAAAACAGGAAGCAGCTGCTACTGAAGCAGTAACACCAGCTGAACCAACTGATATAAATAAGCAAACAATACCAGAAACACCGCAAGAAACTGCCCGGGCAACAGAGCAACCGGTGGAATCGGTAGAATCGATAGAATCTGAGAAATCGGAGGAACTTTCACTTGATGAAAAAATTGCAAAGCTGAAAAATTTACGTGCCGGGATGAAGGAAGGATCAAAAGAGTATCGAGCAATAACCAAAAGTATAATGATACCAGAAATTAAGACAGACAAAACAGCTAAAATAAGTTAGAATGGAACTATGGAAAAGAGAAGACATTTTACACCGGAAGAAAAAGCAAAAATAGTGATTGAGGTCTTAAGGGAAGAAAAAACGCTGAATGAGATCGCTGCCGAATATGAAATACATCCGAATCAGCTAAGCCGCTGGAAGGCAGAATT
>JAKOTQ010000009.1 GCA_029776205.1 Bacillota bacterium
GCGTAACCGCATCACCAATTTTTGGCCAATGGTTCCCACTAAAAAATTTTGGGCAAATCGAAAAATACCTCTTAAAAAATAAACACCAATAAGTAACAGAGGCAACAAATATACTGTATATACATTGGGAAACAACACCCATCCTGTCTGGGCTTTCGTTTCTTGAGCCGGACCAATATATAGCTGGTGAGGGCCAACCTTTGGCGTTAAATATTTCTCCAAATCCTCCACAACCCGAAGAGGATCATCCATCAATTCACTGCTAACTTTGGCCCGGACCAGCAATGTTTTCAAATCAACCTCTTCGATTCCCAATATCGAAAAACCGCGCTGTTCCAAACCATCCCGCATTTTTTCCCGGCTTACATCCGTCCATGGGTTTTGAGCCACAACATTGAGAGTCACCGACGTCTCATTTTGGTTTTCCCAACTGATACTGAGCGGAATTCCTTTAGTCTGAAAGAAAATAGCATCCGATAACCGCCCCATGACCCATGCATCCATCAACGTCAAAGCAGACATAACTAAAGAGACAAAAATGACTACAATAAGGCGTTTTTTGTATGGAAGTAAATACTGAAGGAGTCTACGCACGAAATTTCTCCTTTCCACATCCTACTAGTCTTAATATAACCATTTTATTTTAACATAAACCAATTTTTTTGTTAACAGCAGTATTTATATTCCCTCAGGAACTACTGCGTTCTGCTTTTAAATATTAGCCGTATATATAGTATTGACAACCATCGCGATACCGATCATCAAACCCCGTCAAAGGAGGTGATCCAGTTGAGCAAACGTTGTTATGAATGCTACTGGGAGTCGGAAAACGAGGAAATATGTGAACGGTGCGGACAACCGATTCGGGAAGTCAGAGCGGAAAAAGACGAAACAGAATCCAACCAAAAACCTGAATTAAAATAGAATATCCTTCGAAATCAAACAGCCTTTCCGGTATCGGAAAGGCTGTCTCTTATCCCATCATTTTTTCATAAAGTACCGGAGCGGCATCCTAATATTTGATATATTATCCTTAAGCCGGAGGAAAACCAAACCGATAGCTAAATAGGCCAGTGTTTCCATATACTCTTCAAAAACCATCACCATGTTCCCAGGCAAAGACAAGATATGTCGTTCAGCTGCTATCGCTAATATACTGGCCACCACGACCAACCCCATTTCAAGCCAGGGGATACGCCTGTTTCTCACCAACTCCAGGCAAAAGCTGACCAGTTTACAACGGATCACAGCCAGTATCCAGAGGATTATGACAATCCCCACAGCAGGATGAACAAAATCCCCATAAGGCAAGTCTTTCCTGGACAAATAACGCGGTCCGTCCGCACCGACTTCGACCGGAGGCAGCAACATCGCCCCCCAAGTCAGTTCCCGCAGCACCATTAAGACAAAGACCGGAATCATCAACCGCCAAAAACGGCGCACAGATTGTTCCCGGGCCCGTTTTGCCTGAACCGACGCAAGGACGATTAACCCACACAGCACAATCACCTGAAGCCATTCAAGCCTGCCATTTTCCCAACCCCGTTCCGGCCCAAGCCATTGACAAAGGGGATAAGCTACCACCAGTGCAATTAACCATACACCGATGATTAACCGCCGGTAAATCTGTTTATTCAAGCAAATTCCTCCCATTCATCAGCCATAATGTCGTAGCACTTACAATCTTAGTTCCCTATCGATGCCCAAAATCCTTTTATGTCGACCATGGTTTTTTTGACCAGTTCAGGGCCGTTCCATATAGTTCGATGGGTTCGAGGCTTTAGGTCCTGGGTTCCGGGGTATAGGAGACAGGAGTTAGGAGTTAGGAGACAGTTTCAGGCTTAGATTCCAAATTACAGTATACAATACACAGTTCACAGTGGAATTCGGGTTCGAGGTTCTAGATCCTGAGTCCTAGGTGATGGATGGAACGCACAGCGTTCCTACTAAACCTAGTACTATAACCCAAAATTGAATACTTCTATCTTCTATATTCTGTATTCTGTCTTCTTTCAACCAACTTAACTCCTGACTACTGTCTACTGACTCCTACCAGACCGCCCAGTGCCTAGTACCCTTTCCCCTTACTCTTTCTTTCGCGGATAAGAATATTCCCCGCGATAGTTTGAAGCGTTATAATGCGGATATTTTTCAGTACAGACGGGATTTTCCATCACATTATCCTGAGTATAAATAAACATCCGCTTTTCATCCCAGAGAACGATCTCATCCCGGCAGTCTCCGGTTAAGTCAATCACCTCAGCGCAAAGTTCCGGATGGCCGTCCATGGGGAACCGGACCACCAACCGGTTATGGCCGTCGATCATCCCGCCCCGTTTCAACGAGCCGTTCAGCAAGATCAAATCCCGTCCATCGCCGGTCCAGTTGACCGGAGTAATGATATTGCCATTAGTCTCCATCTCTTCTTTCCAGAGGAGTTTGCCATGGCAGTCATAGAGATGAATAATCCCCTGATTACCCCAGTAAGTGATCGCACATATTTCAAGCCCCGGCAGTTCCGGACGGTAATTTCCAACGCTGATCCGTTGCGCATGGCCGATAATATCTTTCACTAAGATATTACCTTGCAAATCAGCAAGCATAAATCCTTCCGAACCGGAGACGATACCAATCAGCTCATCCCGTTCCGGATCGATCTTCCCGATCACGATCTCATCGGTATGATCGGTCTCCACCGGCAGCGACCAGATCATTTGGCCATCCGCACTCACCAGATCATACCCGACAAACATTTCTTCCCGGCCATCACCGTTCACATCCTTGGTAAAGGCAAAATGGCCACTGCTTACCCGGGCTTTATATGTCCACAGAAACTCCAAATCCTTATTGAACGCCCATAATTGATTGTAGCGGTCTTTGATTAAGATGTCGGTAGGCCGGCCAACTCCGCTAAAATCGCACATCCGGATCGAGTCCACATTAAGCCGGTCAAAGGGATAATCCGGCCGCTCCATCTTCGGGGTATGAACCCACTTCTTCACCTTTCCGGTAGCACCTTCTAAGATCATTAACTTAAAATCCCGGGCCATAACGACTTCATCATAGCCGTCTCCATCAATATCACAAACCTGGAACGGAAGATCGGCTGTTAAAAACGCATGCTCCGGATTGGGCTCTCCAATCTGCCAAAGAATCTGGCCGTCCAAATCGATCGCTGTTAAGCAACTGATCTGGGCATGGGCATCCCGATGAATCCTCCGTTGACACTGGGCAATAACAATATGCCAATCTTTGGTTCCGGTCAAATGGCCAAAACGAATATTACGGCCAGCCCCAAAATCCCTCAAATTAATCGTCTTCCAGAGCAGTGGCTGGGGATATTTAGCTTGCTCCGACACTTCCTCCAACATCCGTTGTTTCTTCCTAGCCACGGCTTCCTGATAACTCTTTACATCGCCATATACTTCGATATCCCCAAATTGTGCCGGGGCCAGCGTTCCGATGGCAATTTTCCCACGGGAGTATGTATCATCCTCCACTTCAAAGTGTTTAATGTCATTTACCCAACATTCGATGGTCTTCCCACGGCAAACAACCTGAAATTGATAAGTTTCATCGGCTGTGTAGGGATAATCAGCAGCTGCTAAAACCGTAATCCCGGCAGGATTGCGCTTGAATAACTCCAGTCGTCCCTGATTAAAACAGAGCATATAGAAACTTAAACTATCTTGGTACCGGAAGATCAATCCGGCCGCACTGGAAGTCAACAACAACCGGATCCGGCAGGACACCCGATAATCGGACCACTCCGCTTCTCCGGTTGCCAGAATGATCATCGCATCCAACCCTTGCTTAACCGCAGTCGAATATTCGATAAACTTCCGGCCGTCCTGTTCCATGATCATCCAAGTTTTGACGCCGCCGGAACCCATGATCGGAGTCGGATCAAACCATTGTCCTGCATATCCCGGGTTCACCCGGTAATGGTATTCCCCCATGGCCCCCAAAAAAGGCTCATAAGGATAATCCCCCACTTTAAAACTGGAAAAATCATCCCGAAACAAAAGCATTTCTTCCATGGATACCACTCCTTTTCTTCCCACGTTATTCGGTACAAGTCTTTGATTCCCTGCTTAATCAAATCAGGCCGGATGATACCGGCCTGACCTTAGACTTTTTATTCAATTCCGATAACTTATTTTTTATTGAAAACCTTGTCATATTCCGCTTTAGCTTTTTCCATGGCGGAAGCCCACTCGTTAAGGAATTTTTCAACCGGCCGTTTTCCGAGCAAAACTTCTTGGAAAGCAGGATCCAACCGGGTGAGGATCGCATTGTAATCCGGCAAATATTGCGGATTTTTTAAGGCTACTGATTTTTTATCGGCAAAGGTATCGCCCATCAGTTTCAAATGTTGGGCCTCTGAAACCCAGGGTTCATTCATGACATCCAGACGGGTCGGCAATTGGCCGATTTTCTGATTCCAATAGCTTTGGCTTTCAGCTGACGCCAGGAAGTGCACCAGTTTCCAGCTTTCTGCCGGATATTTGGTACCCTTGTAGATAACATACCCTTTCAGGGCAGTGATCGCCGTACGTTTCCCGAGTTTACCGACAGGGAATGCTGCTGCTGCAAATTTACCAGGACCCAAGGTTTGCATATGTTCGCCATACGAACCGATGTTATGCATGATCATGGCAGCGATTCCGTTATCAAAGTTGGCAACCATCTCTTTGTAACCATTGGTAATATCGCTTTCCGGTGTATATTTTCCATAAATCGCGACATATTTCTTTAATAATTCGACATGAAGAGGATGATTGATAGTACACTTGCCTTTTTTGTCAAAGTATTCCGTTAAACCGGAATAGGCATATAACAACATCTCCAAATTGTTTACACTGCCCGAACCGCCACGAATCGAGTATCCATAACGGTTTTTGCTTTTATCAGTCATTTTGGCGACAATATCGAAAAATTCTTCCCAGGTAGCAGGAGGATTTAAGCCAGCTTCTTTGAACCAATCCGGCCGATACCAGAAAAGATTGGCATTAAATGTATTCGGCAGTTCATACAATTTCTTGTTGGGGACCAGATCCCGAATGGCCTGAATATGAACAGGAGCAAATTGCTTCTTATCCGGTGCTTTATTGAAATAAGGATCCAACGGTAAAATAGCTCCGTTCAATGCAAATTCGGCCACCCAGTTGGTGGATACACCGCTGACGTCCGGTGTACTATTGGCTGCAATGGCCACATCAATTTTTTGTTTGGACGAACTCCACGGAAGACCAACATATTCGACCTCGATCGAAGGATTGGCTTTATTAAACCGTTTGAGTAACTCTTGTAAATAGGGTGTACGATTGGGGCCGGCATTTTCATCCCAGAAAGTTAGCTTAACCTTTTGTGGGGCACTGAAAGTAGCCGAAGCGCTGATCAACAACAAACTAACCAGTAAAACCGCTGTCTTCTTTGCTGTTTTCCTTAACATGCTTCTCCTCCTCTTTTGTTTTTGTTGCCGTCGCTTTCCGTCAGCATTACTTTCATTTTCGTCCAAAGTGACTTCGTTTTTAATTAAAAATCTTAATGAACATGTTTAAATTTTTATCATATCCGATATTAGCCTCACCGTTTCCTGAACTCGGAGGGAGAATAGCCGGTGAACTTCTTAAAACAAACGCTAAAGTACTGCGGATTACTAAAACCAACCCGTTCGGCAACTTCATAGGCTTTCAGATCGGAATTCCGCAACATTTCCATAGCCCGGTTCATGCGAATTTCATTGAGATAATCCGAGAAATTAATATTCCGTTCCTTCTTAAAAACAATACTGAGATAAACCGGACTGACATGAACCGCCTGGGCAACCTCGGACAGAGACAATCCTTCATCGGAATAATGGGTCTCCATATAGTGAATGGCCTCTGCAATCAACCCTGAAGCACTGGACTGCCGCTTACGGTTGATCGTCTCTGTGATCTCAATAATAATCTTCCGAACAACGGCAAAGATATCAGCCACTGTCTCCCCTTCTTGAATTTGGCGACAACGCTCTGAAAATTGAAGGTTAACCGCTGGCCCGTCAGTCTCGCCCCCAAGTTCGGCTCCTTGAAACACGATCATCGCCAGCTGAATCCCAATAAGACGCGCAGACATCAACGAAACGAATCCGCGGCTGAGCAAATCCGTTTCCAATTTGGACACAATTTCCAACGCTTCATCGGTTAAACCGGTTTTTATCTTAATCCCCAAACTGGTATCGATCTCCGGAAGCTCCAGTGTTTCCTCGACCGGTATTCCAATATCAGCACTATTTAAAATCTGATTTTTCCCAAAAAGATGCCGGAATTCGGTGGCTGTTTTGGCAGCCCGGTATGAACCGCCAATCTGGATTAAGCTTGAAACCGGCTTTCCAATCCCCATCGTGACACTGAGGCCGTATTGCTGATTGATGGTTTCCTTAATTGATTCAGCCAGCTCAAGCACATATTCTGTTAAGAGCCCCACCTCGCCGTCGCTTCCAATGAGCAACACCAATTCATCACCGCCTGGATTTAAGACGGCACCAGCTTGACCGTTAAGAAAATGATTACAAAGATCAGCCAGGTTAAGTTTTAACACTTCCTGCTCAGTCATATTTTTTAAAGCCGAATCCACTGTAAAATCATCAATTTTTAAAACAACGGCGATATAACACGAAACATTCAAATTAAGCTCTAAAAATGCAACTTCCTCGCGGATCTCCTCTTCCGTATGATATTGATCATGGATTAAACGATTTAAAAAATGTTGCCGGAGCAAAGGCAAACTCTCCTTTACCCGACGTCTGGCCTCACGTTCCTGTTGTAACTCTTGAGCTGCCCGTCTAACACTGGCCAGCAAACATTCACGATCGACCGGTTTTAAAATATATTCAAAGATCTTTAATTCCAACGCCTGTTTGGCATAATCAAATTCATCATACCCGGTAAGCAAAATGATCTTAACATCGTTTGTCTGGGAAAAAATTTTCCTGGCGAGGCCCAAACCGTCCAAAAAGGGCATTTTGATATCGGAAATCACCACATCCGGTTGAATTTCTTGAAATAACCGATACGCTTCCTCTCCGTCAGCAGCTGTTCCCGCCAACTCAAAGCCGGCCTCACTCCAACCAATGTTTTTACTCAACCCTTTACGAATAATCACATCATCATCAACAATCATCACCCGGATCATTCGCTTTTCCCTCCTTCATCAGACGAACCGGCAACTGAACCCGGACACAAGTTCCATTTTCCGGTGTGCTGTCAATCTCCAATCCATATTCCGGCCCATAATGAAGCTGCAACCGGCGGGCCACATTCGCCAGACCTACGCTCCGTCCCGGCTGGCCTTTTCCCTGCATCTGCCGAACACGTTCCAAATTCTCCGCTGTCATTCCGGCGCCATTATCCCGAACTTCAAGAATGACCCTGTCATTTCGAATATATCCGTCAATAATAACCTGACCCAGTCCCCGTTTTTCTTTAATCCCATGGTATATCGCATTTTCCACCAACGGCTGCAGCGTAAGTTTAATAATTTCACAAGGATAGGTCTCGGGGTTCACCCGAATATCATAATCAAACCGATCTGCATACCGCATTTTCATGATCACCAGGTAATTCCGGATATGTTCCAACTCTTCAGCAATAGAGATCACTTCCCTGCCATTACTGATACTGATCCGGAAAAACTTCGCCAGTGCCGCCACCATGGCTCCGGCTTCCCGGGTTTCGCCCAATTCACAAAGCTGTTTAATAGAGTCCAGCGTATTATAGAGAAAATGCGGTTTAATTTGTGCTTGTAATGTATCCAACTCAGCCAACCGCTTTTGCTCTTGCTCCAAACGAACTTGCTCAATCAACATACGGACCCGGGCCAACAATTGGCTGATACCATCGTTTAAGACGCCAATTTCCTCCGGAAACTGCGCTTCAAAAGGAACATCCAGATTACCGGCTTTCACCTGCCGGACTTTTTCCGTTAATTCAGCCAAAGGCGTGGTTACAATTTTAGCCAGCAAATTCGAGAGAAGCACCGCTGTAAACAGAATAATACCCATAACTGCCAAGGTGATATTTTTAATAAATGCCGCCAGATTCAAAATGTCGTCTTCCGGAAATACCGCAGCCAATTTCCATTGGTTGACGGAAATCGTATCATAAATGATCTTCATCTTTTCGCCTCTGGAATTGCGGACACTCAGCTGTCCAGTGGGATTTGAGGCAGTTAACAGGCTTTTTTGAATAATCCCGTCAATTTGGTAACCATTAGGAATATCTTCTTTAAAATTGATGATCCCGTCAGGACTGACGATAATCAAATACCCGTGTTCGCTGATCCGGGCATCCTCCAAGATCCCCCGGAAAAAATCTTCTTTCAGATTGAACATGATCACCCCTCGGACATGGGACTCCGCATCGCCATACATCTTAAACAAACTGGCAATACGGTTCTTAGACTCAAACGAGAGGAAGATATCATTTTCACGGAGCGAACGCCAATAGTACTCGGTCCGGTTGCCATGATACCGCAATCTCCAGTCTTGATACTGAAATGTATTCCGGGAAGTCATATAATCTTTCTTCGACAGCATCAGACGGCCTTCATTAAAATAGATCAAAATCGAATCTAACATCGAATAATACGAGGAAAAGATCCGTTCTAAGTTCCGGTCGACCCGAATATAGTCACCCGGCTGTATCACACCGTATCTGTCTTCATCCAGCCGTTTAATCAACGATAATGTATCAATATCATTTTCCAAAGCAACTAACTGTTCGAAAATAGCCGTTAAACGGTTATCAATATATTTCCGGGTTTGATTCACCGTATCGCCGATCCCGGTATAAGCATGAACCTGAATCTGACGGGCAGCGACGGTATAAGTTAAAAAACCCACCAATCCGACACACTCGATAATTACCGGTATAAACAGCCAAACGATTAACGTTTTCAACGAACGCGGAGAATCCCAACCAAACCATTTTCTAAACAGTGTTCCAACTGCCATCCGCTTTTGTCTTTGAGCCATCATGTAAACCCACCTTTTTGATGGTCAACTTCTTTTCACAACACAAGATAAAGTATACCGTAGGAAAAATTCGGCTCTTTCCCATGATATCCTGTTTTTTGAAGAAACTCCCCGCATACAGTAGTAAAAACCGGCCACTCGGGACCGGTTTCTCCATTAAACAACCGAATAAACGATATGAATTATCCTTTCACAGATCCGGCACTCAATCCCTGAACCAGATATTTTTGAACATAAGCGAACATCAAGAAGGGAGGAATCATCGCAATAATACTGCCGGCCGCCAAATATCCGTAATTGATGTCATACTCTCCCTGCATGGAGTGGAGTGCCACCGGAATGGTATATAAATCGCTGCGGCTGATAAACATCAACGCGAAAATAAACTCATTCCAGCAACTGATGAACGCAAAGGCAGCTGTAGCTATAATTCCGGGGAGCAGTATCGGAAGAACCACATGAAAGATGGCCTGAAGCCGGTTACAACCATCCATCATAGCCGCCTCTTCAATATCATAAGGAACATTTTGAATAAATCCCCGCATTAGTATGGCATTAAAGGGCAGCTGAAAAGTTGTATAAGCAATAACCAGCGAACCCAGGTTACTGATCAAACCCAGCTTTTTAAAGATAATAAACAACGGAATTAACAGCATAACTCCAGGCACAAATTGGGTACATAAGAGCAAAAACATCATCAGTTGTTTACCTTTGAACCGGAAACGGGTCAGTGCATATCCCACCAGAACCGCAAAGGTAACGATAAAAAACACGGCAATTAACGCAACGATTAAACTATTCCGAAAGTATCTCCCGAAACCGATGTTATTCCAAGTTTCAATAAAATTCTGGAATGTCATCGGATTCGGTAAGTATTTTAAGGGAACCTTCATAATATCCCGTTCAAATTTGAGCGACGTATTCAGCGTCCAATAAAAAGGGAACAATACAAAAATCAAAATGATCGATAATGGCAAGTGAAGGCTTAAACACCTGCGTAAACGCTGTTCAATTTTCATGGGTTACTCCTCCTTCCCGAAGCGGCTGGCTTTAAGATATATCTCAGCGAAGATCAACAGGATCAAGAACCCGATCACCATCAATGCCGAACCATAACCGAAATTATTGCTATGAATCGCTTCATTGGCAATATACATCGACAACGTAGTGGTCAGATTGGCCGGCCCTCCGCCGGTCATTGCATAAATCGTGTTCACATTATTAAACTCCCAAACGACCCGGAGCAACGAGGACAATACGATAGTTTCTTTCAAATATGGCAATGTAATCTTTTTAAACGCAACCCATTTTCCTCCGCCGTCCACGGAACAGGACTCATAAAGTTCCCCGGGAATCGTTTGCAAGGCAGCCAGCAGGGTAATGGCAAAAAAGGGAATTCCCCGCCAAAGCTCTGCAATAACCACTGCCCAAAAAGCCGTATTGACTCCGCCCAACCAGGCAATGTTGCTTTTAATCAACCCAAATTTCAGCAAGAGATCATTGATGACGCCCATATGTTGGTTATACATCATCGACCACATTAAAGCCGTTAACACACCGGAGATAGCCCAAGGCGAAAACACCAACGCCCGTACCAGACCCCGACATTTAAAGGAACGGTTGAGTAGCAGAGCAATCGCGAGCCCGATAATGAGTTGTAATGAAACTTCCCAAAAAACCCATTTTGCCGTCACTGCCAAACTGGAATAAAATAAAGAATCCTGAAAAATTTGCTTAAAATTATCCAATCCGATGAAACCATTGGCCCATGCCCGGTTGAGGTAAAAGTTATGCAGACTGTAATAGAAAACGGTTCCAACCGGGTAAATCATAAAGCATACAATCAACGCAATGGCTGGCAATAAAAAGACATAAGGCAACCATGTTTTATTGTGACGCTCCATTAACTCAACCTCCTGCCTTTTCTTTTGATGAAAAAATACCTATCTCCATTATTAATGATGAAAGGAGAAGTTAGAATAAAAAATCTTTTTGGAATTGTTTAATTTCTTAACCGTCATCCTTTCAAAAAGTGCAGATAACCATGGATAATTTATATCTATCGTATGGTAAAACTCATCCAGAAAGTCCATACCTGTACCGTTTGGAATCAAAACAAAAAAGAACCAAGCTAAATCCTTGGTTCTCATAAAATGCAACTAAAAGAAATTTAAACCGTTACGGTTAATCTTTAATATATGGCAGAATATTTTTTTCTACATCCGCCTCGCTATTTACCGGTCCGACGTCTTTAAAAAGGGACCAGATTTCCGTCAATTCGGCAGCGTTTCCGGGTTCCAGCGTCTGAACTTCGCCCAGAGATTCCAATTCCAAAAAGGCATGGTTGGTATAGGTCTCAATATTTACGCCTCCATCCGGATACACTACATCTGCCTGGTATTGGTGGCGTTTCACAAATAAATAGCCGTCATTGAGATAAGCCATCCAGCCCTCCGGAGCGGAAATCCCAAACTTGAACGGGTTTTCTTTGGTTACATCCTGACGGAGAATGATATACCTGGAACCCCAGGTAACCCGGGAGTCATTCATATCCGTATAGGGCCATAGAGCCAATACCCGGTTGGATAACAACGGACCATTTAAGGCTTCCCTGACCTGAGGAAAGACCGCCACCCCTCCGGTGCGCATAACAGTAATCGCCCAGGGAGCCAACGTTACAGGCCACAAACCTTGATTGACCAAACGATGCTCCACCGTGAACTGATGATTCGCAGCGTTTAACGTCAACCGCAGCGTCTTGGCAATACCGGTTCCAGGCTCTGTCTTTTGCCGGAGTTCCAGCCCATCAGGTAATATCTCGACTTCAACCGGTTCATTATCCGGAATGTAGGTTCGAGGTACTGCTTCCGGACTATGCCAAAGCCGGTGCCCTCCATACATCCGCCATTCATCACCGCCTGTCAGCCCGACCTGTGCCTCCATCTCCGCTAAGCAATTAGGTCCATCAATGAAGCCGCACCGGATAATTCGAGGCCCCACATCCGCTGTCACTACAGCCTCTACCGTCTGATCAGCTACCCGGTAACAATTGGACCATCCTCGGTAAACGATCTTCTCAACAGTAACCACCGTATCACTCCTCCTTATATTTTACACCGTGCACAGTACATAGTTCACAGTGCACAGTAAAGGGACTAGGTACGAGGTTCTAGGTTTTAGGTTCTAGGCCTAGGTGCCGAGTTATGGGTTATAGCGGAAACGCCTCCGCGTTCCTTCCATTACCCACCTATACCCATGATACTGAACCTGTTACATCCGTTTCAACTTTTCCACCGGCACATAATACTTCTGATAGCGCTGGCCCCGTCTGTCGATAAAAGGCCCTTTTTTATCTTCCACCATCACAGTGGCCCGTTTGTTTATGGCATAAATGATCCCAGTCAAAATCCGCTCTGCAAAGACAAAGGAAACCCTATCCCCGGGTTTCAACCCGTATTTCTCTCGGGCAATAGCATTTGGAGTAGGTAAATGGTGGTAACTGTCGGTATGCCCAAAAATCCGATAAGCCATCATTTTAAAGCGGGATCCCCTGCAATTGGAACGGTGAAAATAAATGAATTCAAGGACATGGCAGAGTTCATGTTCAAAGACAACTTGCAACGCCTCCAGGGCATGATGGGTCACAATCCCTGATACGGTTTTATCCCCTGGCAACTCATGATAACGAAGAAAAAATTCAAGGCCTATCCGAACCTCGATCATCACCGTTTCCGGCCTTAACCGCGCAATATTTTTGGGACACAGCGTTTTTCCGGCGCTACGGGTTAACCGGGAGGATAACGAAAACTTCAGTTCTCCCGAAAATACACTCTCAAACCGCTTTTCAAAAAAAACTTCATTGTATAGTCGAAACAAAAGCTCCAGATCGGATACATCCAAACGGGTAAATGTTTCCTTTTGAATATTCGGGGATAGGTTCATTAACCGCCGGGCAATCTCCGCCCGTTTCTGTACGGTCACTTCCGGTGCATATTGAATCAGATAAAGTTCTTCCGCCATCATTCACTCATTTCAATTGGATAAGGTTATACTGCCGGTTACCCAAACCGATTTTCTCCGCATATTCCAACGTATACCGGCCTTTCTTCAAAACCCGCCGGTTCACTTTCTTTTCGATCTGATCCAGACAAGCTTGATCCAATGCCACCGGATCCGTCGACCCCAAAACGCCCACATCAGGAAGGAAGGGGCGCATCGCATGGCCTTCACAGTCACATCCTTTGGTAATATTGAAGACGAATGTAATATACATGATGGATTTATCTCTGGCTGCCGCATATGCATATTCTGCTAAACGGCCAAAAAAGGAGCCGGATATGGATGCCAAAAAGTTATTGGAAATCGCCTGGTAAGGACATACCGCCGTACAGGAAGCACATCCGATACATTTTTCCCGGTTAATCCGGGCTTTTTTAGTGATAACGATCGCATCTTCCGGGCATTTTTTAACACAAAGGCCGCAGGCTTTACAACTCCATCTTTTGATAATGGGGACAGCATTGCAATGTTGATCGAGTTTACCGCCACGGGATGCAAAGCCCATAGCCAACTGCTTGATCGCCCCGCCGAACCCGGCCAACATATGCCCTTTAAAATGACTCAATACGATCAACTGTTTTTGCCCAGCTAATTCTTTGGCGATCTTGCAACGTTTAAAATACTTCTGATTGATCTCAACCCATTCAAAATCTTCCCCATATTCCCCATCGGCAATAACTACAGGCAATCGGGTAAACCCATGGTCTTGCGCTAATTTCACATGCTCAGTCCGGGTGGTCCGCTCACCCCGATACAACACATTGGTTTCAATAAAAGCTGATTCAATCTGTTGTTCCTGGAGATAATCAATGATCCCGTCATAATTCTCCGGACGGATAAAGGTGGTGTTCTCCTTCTCTCCAAAATGAACTTTCAACGGAATAAACTTCTCCAAGGGAATATGTTCGTCTTTAACCATCCGGTCCAAAATTTCAACAGCCGCCTGTCGGACAGCAGCCGTATCATTAACCGTGTCAATCGGTATAAAATATACGTTCGCCATTGATTTCATTCCTTTTTCAATCTAAATTATAGCTTTTTACCAATTCATGTCAATAGAATCAGCTCTTATTAATTCTTTTAAAAAATGGATTTCCCTGCAATCAATACGTATAAAGCTCCATACTCGGAAAAAGCGAATTCGAGGGACTTTTGGTTTTATTAGACGGTCAAAAGTAACCCTCTGCCTGAACTATATGCCAAAATAAGTAATGAATAGCTTAAGTCATACTAAAAATAAAGTAGCCTTTTGTGCACTAGAATAGCTCAATTCTTCTTAGTCCGTATATTCTATATATAACATCCATCCAGTTACGCTGTAAAAATATTTAGACATAACCATTCATCATCCGCTATAATGAAATCACGCAAAAAATATCATCTCTATCCATCAAATGCACATACTAAAAACAAAGATATTCATTATTCAAAATTCTAACGGAGGTCCCCATGGCGCAATTCACTGTTGAATCCTGTATTGCCGAAGAAGCTGAATTACAATTTCCCGCTTTTCCGAATTCCGATGCCTTAAAACTTGGTTTGCTTATTTTAAGACGGGCTCAGAAAGAATCGAAAAAAATCGCCATTGACATAGAACGCCACGGCCAACAGCTGTTTCATTATGCCATGGAGGGAACCACCCCGGATAATGATCAATGGATTATTCGCAAGAAAAACGTAGTCAAACGGTTTCACAAAAGCTCGATGCATATCCGGTGTATCCTGCAGGAAGCAGGAATGGATATCGAGTCAAAATATTTTCTCAGCCCGAAGGAGTATTCAGCCCACGGCGGATCTTTCCCCCTGATTATCAAGGGAGTTGGCGTTGTTGGTGCCATTACCGTCTCTGGCTTGCCTCAGGAAGAAGACCACGCCCTGGTGGTTTCCTGTCTCAGAGAGTTTCTACAGACGGCTGAAGGGCCTCATTCAATTGTCGATTGAGATCCATCATCTCCAACGCTGTGATGGCCGCATCCCATCCCTTATTTCCAGCCTTGGTTCCGGCCCGTTCGATAGCCTGTTCAATCGTGTCGGTGGTTAAAACTCCAAAGACCACCGGCACTTCGGTTTGGAGCGTTACTGCAGCGATCCCTTTGGAAACTTCAGCTGCCACATAATCAAAGTGAGGCGTCGCCCCGCGTATCACGGCCCCCAGGCAAATCACAGCGCCAAATTTCCGTGAAGCAGCCAATTTCTTTGCCATAAGCGGTATTTCAAAGGCGCCAGGGACCCGGACAACAGTAATCTGCGTTTCATTCATACCATGCCGTTTTAATGCATCCAGCGCTCCCTCCAGAAGATGTTCCGTAATAAAACTGTTGAATCTCCCGACAACTATAGCAACTTGAGATTCACCGGCGTTTAACTGTCCTTCAAAGACTTTCATCCTCTTTTCCTCCTTTTACAAAATGTGCCCCAATCGGGTTCGCTTGGTTTCCAAATAAAACTGATTGGTCGGCCGGGAAGGCATCTTTAGAGACACCCGCTCCACAACCTCGAGGCCATGGCCGCTTAATCCCACGATTTTCCGGGGATTATTGGTTAACAGGCGAATCTTGCCCAATCCCAAATCCCGCAATATTTGAGCCCCAATCCCATAATCCCGCAAATCATCCTTAAATCCCAAGGCTTCATTGGCAGCCACCGTATCCAGCCCCTGATCCTGGAGTTGATAAGCTTTCAGTTTATTGATCAGTCCTATTCCCCGTCCTTCCTGACGCAGATAGAGCAAAACTCCGTATCCTTCCGCTGTGATTTGTCTCATGGCTGCATGCAACTGTTCCCCACAGTCACATCGGAATGACCCCAGTGCATCACCGGTAAGACATTCCGAATGAACGCGCACGAGAGGAATTTTCCCTTCCAAATCCCCCAATACCAGGGCAATATGTTCTTCATGCCCGTACTTGGTCCGATAACCGATCATCCGGAAATTCCCGTATTCATTGGGTAGCCAGGTTTCCGCTTCACGTTGGACCAATTTTTCAGTGAGGCTGCGATACGCGATCAGCTCCGCCACACTGATAATCTTCAGATGATGTTGTTGAGCAAAACGTTCCAAATCACCCCGGCGGGCCATGGTCCCATCCTCATTCATGATTTCACAAATGGCCCCTGCCGGCTCAAATCCGGCTAACCGGGCCAAATCAACGGCAGCTTCCGTATGTCCCGCCCGGACCAACACTCCCCCTTCTCTGGAAATCAGCGGAAACACATGCCCTGGACGGTTAAAATCGGAAGGAACTGCATCCGGCCTAGCCAAAGCCTGAATCGTTGCTGACCGTTCCGCTGCTGAGATACCGGTCGTCGTTTGACAATAATCGACGCTAACTGTAAATGCCGTTCGCAGCTTCTCGGTGTTTTCCTCCGGGATCATCAAGGGAAGCTCCAGCCGTTTAGCCTGTTCTTTGGTAATGGCAACGCAAAGGAGCCCGCGGCCATGCTTAATAAAGAAGTTGGCAGCTTCAGGGGTCATCATGGCCGCCGGCATCACCAAATCCCCTTCATTTTCCCGCTCTTCATCATCCACCACAATGATCATTTTACCGGCTTTCAAATCATTAATAGCTTCAATGACTTTTTCCATTATGACACCTCCTCACTTCCAGTAACCATGCTCTTTTAGAAACTCTAGGGTAATACCATTCTTCGCCGGTCCCTTCTCCTTCTCCGATTGTCGTTTCATCAACATATCGGTCTCTATGTTCAGGTAATCCCCAAGCTTCAAATATTGAAACCGGGTTTGACGGAAAGTATGCGGAATAATTGAAACCACAACCGCGTTCCTCTCCACATCTTGTACTGTCAGGCTCACACCGTCCAGGGCAATAGACCCTTTCATAACGATATAGTCCAAGAGTTTCTCTGCCAAGCCCACTTTGACCAGGACCGCATTGCGTTCTCTCTGCAAGCCCAGTAAGCGGCCGACGCCGTCCACATGGCCGGTGACCAGATGGCCTCCCAATGAATCGCTCATTTTTAGCGCAGGTTCCAAGTTAACATAGTCCCGGAGTTTTAAATACTTCAAATTGGTATCTTGCAAGGTTCGGGGCATCACATCCGCCTCAAACCACCCTTTCCCTTTTCGGGTCACGGTCAGGCAAACCCCGTTGACCGCCACGCTGTCTCCCAATCCTAAAATTTCTGCTGTTGTTGCTTGAATTTTAAATTGACATTGATGTCCCGCCATTCGCTGTTCCAATACTCTGCCGACCTCTTGAACCAATCCGGTAAACATTCCCCTACCCCCTTCCGGCTAACGGTTGGCATAGCCATGAACCAAAAAGTCATCGCCATAACGCCTGATAGATTCCACTTTGATCGGCACTTTTTCCGCTAATGACTTAAGGCCCGATCCCCCTAAAACCCCGATGGATTCATCGCCACCGATCCAAAAGGGCGCATAAAAGAGATAATATTCGTTGACCAGCCCCGCTTCCACAAAAGCCGTAAAAATCTGATGCCCGCCTTCGATTAAGACCGATTGAACCCCCATCTCCCCCAGGGCCACCATAACTTTCCGCGGATCGGGTTTCCCCTGAGTCTTCACACGAAATACCCGGACCCCCCGTTCAGTCAGGGCTTTTTCTTTATCACGGGGCGCTTCGGCCGAACAAAAAACCACTAAGCGTTCAGGAGACTCTTGAACCAACCGACTCTCCAAGTCCAATACCAAATTGCTATCCAACACCGCTTTTAAAGGTTGGCGCTGCTTTGAATCCCCCCATCTGCAGGTCAAACGGGGATTATCCTTTTGGACTGTACCGCTCCCGATCAAAATAGCACCAACACGGGCCCGGAGTTGATGAACTTTCTCCCGGGACTTGGTTCCGGTAATCCATTGAGATTCCCCGCCCGCTAAGGCAATCTTCCCATCCAAACTCATGCCGGCCTTGAGAATAACCCAGGGAAGCCCAGTGTGACAATGATGAAAATACGCCTGGTTTAAACGAATCGCCTCGTCTTTCCCGATGCCCTCTACCGCCAGTATCCCCGCTTCCCTCAATTTCCGGGCACCCCCTCCAGCCACATGGGGATTGGGATCAGCCACAGCATAGCAGACTTTCCCGATGCCAGCCTTGATGATCGCCTCCGTACAGGGAGGTGTCCGTCCAAAATGGTTACAAGGTTCCAGCGTAACATAAAGTACAGCACCTTGAGGATCAACCGTACAGCGTTTGAGGGCTTCCACCTCAGCATGGGGATGACCGGGCCCTCGATGCCATCCTTCGCCGATGATCATCCCTTCTTTGACAATGACTGCGCCAACCATGGGATTGGGGTAAACCCGCCCATATCCCTTTCGGGCCAGCTCCAAAGCCCGTTTCATTGCCTGTTCCGATGATACAGCCATAAAAAAACCGCCCTTCAGATAAACCTTCAGGACGGAAATAGACAAAAAGAAAAACACCTTCTCCCATCCAGACTGTACTGTCGGCTTTGGAATCTCACCAAATCAACCGTTTACACGGCTCGCGGGCTACGCCACAGAGGACGATTACCGCCGGTTCGGACTTGCACCGATCCTGAAGGTTCAAATTAGTTATATCATTTTTATTCTATATTATAGTTCTCTATCACTCAAAAAACAACCCAAACTTTTCCTGGATTGTATCAAAAATCCGACGCTTCAAACCGAGCCTTGGCTACCAACTTCACACCGCCTCGCGGTTTTTGGGTCACCACGACTTCAACCCAATGGGGACGGCATGCCTTCCCGATATCTTTGGCAATTTGCGCAGCCAATGCTTCACAAAAAACCCCTTCCTGCCGGAAACTCCAAAGATACAATTTCAAACTTTTACTTTCGATACAGGATTGATCCGGTGCATACTCAATGGTCACGGTTTCCCAGTCCGGTTGACCGGTCACCGGGCATAAACTGGTGACTTCATCGCTCTCCATCACCACCATCTGAACCCCTTCCGGTTTGGGAAAAGTCTCCAACATACGGGACGGTTCCCGCACAGTTTTGCCTAACGCCTTAAATTCCAATTCACTCATGTTCAAACCTCCATTTTAAACCAATGATACTTTACATCATGATCATAGACATCAAGCATTTCTTTCTGTTTCACCCATCGGACCACCAGATAAGTTACAGGAGTCAAAAGCACCTCATAACCTACCTTCCACAGGTATTGTGCTACCATCATGCCTGTAAGGACAGTCAAAGGTACGGTCCAGCCAAAACCCAGCCCAATAAAGATCATCGTATCGGCCCCTTCCCCGACCACCGTTGACAGAATGGTTCGCATCCAGAGAAACCGGCCATTAGTTTTCACTTTGAGACGGGATAACACCACCGAGTTTAATAATTCTCCCACCCAATAGGCAACAAGGGACGCCAGGACCAATCGCGGCGTAAACCCCAACACCGTCGCATAAGCGCTCTGTCCGGTCCAGAACTCCGGATAGGGCAAAGCCAACACGACCATGAAGAGCAATGTCATCATCACATTAGCTCCCAAACCAAGCCAGATGACCAGACGGGCTCTACGAAATCCGTACACTTCTGTTAATACGTCGCCAAAAATATAAGTAACGGGAAAGAGGATAACTGCTGCCGGTAAAACCACTCCACAAAAATTTGCAAGCTTTCCGGCGATGATGTTGGAGATTAACAGTGAGGTTACAAAGGAGCAAGCTAAAATCAGAAACAACGGGGAAAATCGGGAATCAACTTTTGACATAATGATTTACACCTCCAGTTTTGTTTGCCAGCCGACTGTACTTAGCCGACATAGTCCGCGGGTTTTCTGGAAAACCGCAGGATTTAATTATAAGCTACTTTAGAGTCACTTGCAACGGAAAAACTTTTTCTTCCTTCGAAAAAGCTTTCCCATGCATCGGAGAAATGCTCCAAACGCATCTTCGGCTAAAAGCCTATCATAACCAAGCCACCGAAAGCCCTGTTTCGACATATATTACTATAGCGGTTAAATTACTTAAAGTAGGTGATTGCGTGGAGATTCATGATAAGAACAACATGACCCTATCCAGTCTCAGCACCAAAGCAGCCCGGCGTTTATCCCATTCCACCAAATCCGTTCCGATGATGGAACAGATCACCCCGCGATGGCTACTGAGCCTTTTACCCTGGGTACCGGTGGATGCCGGAGTCTACCGGGTGAATAAGTGCAAAAAGCTTTGTGACGATCCGGAAAGCCAATCGGAGCAATGCAATGAGTATGGCGAAAAACTCATCAAGATGTCTTCCGGCCACTCCGGCGAATCCCAACTTCCCCAAACCTACCCTGAATATACGGAAAAGCCCCGGGAATATGAGTTAAGCCTGATCCAAACCATCTTAAACATCAATACTCATGTCGCGGATATCTATAACGTTCCCAACAATCAATTCAAAGAGCAAATCCGCCTGACTGTTGAAGCTATGCTGGAACGGCAGGAATATGAAATTATCAACAACCCCGATTTCGGACTGGTTCACTCCGTTGCGCCATCGATGCGGATAAGTACCCGAAACGGTCCGCCCACTCCGGACGATCTGGACGAACTATTGTCCCTGGTCTGGAAGAAACCGGCCTTCTTTTTAGCACATCCCCGAGCCATTGCTGCCTTTGGCCGGGAGTGCACCCGGCGCGGCGTCCCGCCACCAACCGTTAACCTGTTTGGTTCACCCTTTATCACTTGGAGAGGCGTACCCATCGTTCCCTGTGACAAACTGTTGATCAACGGAAAAATCCGAACCCTTCTCCCAAATGGAACCACTAATATATTACTGATGCGGGTTGGAGAGAAAGAGCAAGGCGTCATCGGGTTACATCAGCCAGGCATACCGGACGAACAATATCATCCCAGTTTATCAGTGAAGTTCGCCGGAATCGACACCCATTCCGTTGCCCACTATATTTTAAGCCTTTATTTCTCGGCAGCGGTTTTAACCAGCGACGCCTTAGGAATGTTGGAAAATGTCGAGGTAGGAAACTATTATGACTACACCGATTGAAAGCCTTCTCAGCCAATGGGCGAACCAAATTTACCGGAAAGCCATCATTCCCGAGGACCTTACTCCGTTATGGGAAAAACCGTTGACAATTGACGAGTTCCAATCCCTGCTTCCATCCCAAACCGATTATTATTATTTGCAACGCGAAGTGGCCCCATCGTTGACTGAAGGCCCCTGGCATTCACCATTGGATATCGAGGCTATCCGAAAAGATTTTCCGATCCTGGCCCGAAAAGTCCATGGCAAACCGTTAATTTGGTTTGACAATGCTGCAACATCCCAAAAACCGGTACCGGTGATCGAAGCCATCAGCCATTATTACCGGGAATACAACTCCAACGTCCACCGGGGAAGCCATACCTTAGCCAACGAAGCAACCGATGCGTTTGAAAAAGCCAGGGAGAAAGTGAGGCAATTTATCGGTGCTCCTTCCTCCGACCAGATCGTCTTCACTCGGGGCACGACCGAAGCTATTAATCTAGTTGCCCAAGCCTACGGCCGGATGATCCTCCGCCGCGGCGATCCCATCATCATCACCATGATGGAACACCATTCCAATATTGTCCCCTGGCAATTAATCAGCGAGCAGACGGGCGCCGTCTTAAAGGTTGTTCCCATCAACGATGATGGGAGCCTGGATTTGGATGCGTATCAAAAATTATTGGCTACCCGCCCCGCTCTGGTGGCCCTGACCCATGTCTCCAATGTGCTTGGAACCATCAACCCGGTCCGGCTTATGACCCAGATGGCCCATGATTATGGCGTCCGGGTGCTGGTCGACGGCGCCCAGGCTGCTCCTCATCTTCCGGTCAATGTCACCGATCTTGACGCTGATTTCTATGTCTTCTCAGGGCACAAAACATATGGCCCCACCGGTATCGGAGTCCTTTATGGCAAACGGGAGTTACTGGAAACCATGCCGCCTTGGCAAGGCGGAGGCAATATGATTAAAGATGTTCGCTTTGACCACACCTTATACAACCGGGTCCCCCACAAATTTGAAGCTGGAACCGGTAACATCGCTGATGCTGTCGGTCTTGGAGCGGCCATCGAGTATTTGCAGGGGATTGGGATGGCGACCATCAGCCAACATGAACAGAAGCTGACGGCCTATGCCATGAACGCTTTAACCGCCATTCCGCAAGTGAGAGTCATCGGTACCGCCCCGCATAAAACCAGCGTCATCTCTTTTACCGTAGCCAATTGCACCCTCGAAAAATTGGCTCGCCGTCTGGACGAAGCAGGCATCGCAGTACGCTTCGGTCATCATTGCGCCCAACCGGTGTTGCGCTATTATGGATTGGAAGAAAGCCTCCGGGTATCTTTCGGATTGTACAATACCCAACAGGAAGTGGACCGGTTCATCGAAGTACTTACCAAAACATTGATAAGCCATACCGCCTAACATGAAGGGAGAGCAACAGCTCTCCCTTTTACTTTCTAAATGAAGATGAGATTCATCGAACTAAAATTAAGGTATAATAGTTTTGAAAGGAAGGATTCGATGCTGACTGAAACGATGCTAAAGCAGAACGTTTGGGCCGTCGTCGGTGCCAATCAGGATCGGGAAAAATACGGCAATAAAATTTACCGTCATTTAAAGAGTCATGGCTATGAGACCTATGCAGTCAATCCGGCCTATGACACAGTGGAAGGCGATCCCTGTTATCCGGATCTCAGCTCCTTACCTAAAAAACCGGATGTCCTCAATATGGTAGTTTCTCCTAAACGGGGTAAACCGATCCTGGAGGAAGCGGCCCGACTAGGTATCAAGTACATTTGGCTGCAGCCCGGGACCTACGATGATGAGCTGATGAATCTCATCGATAGCCTGGGTTTGGAGGCCGTTCAAAATTGTGTATTATTGGCTCTTTAAACCAGATTCATTCCAGCTCCACCGGAACGGGATGGCCTAAAGTCATCCCGTTTTCGGTGACGACTGCATCATAAGCCAACACCCTTACTCCGCATTTTTGTGCCAACTGCAATACTTGGGCAAATTGAGGATCCATCGCCCGATTCGGCCGAAAAACGCTGACCCCCTGCATCTGAATTAAGAAGAAAATCCATCCCTGATATCCCTCTCGCACCGCTTCAATCAGTTCCATCAGGTGTTTCGCACCCCGTTCAGTCGGGGCATCCGGAAACATAGCGATTCCCTTATCTTCCAACGTAACCCCTTTCACTTCGATGAAACCCTTCCCATTTTCGTTTTCATAATAGAGATCAAAACGGGACTTGCCATAGGTTACTTCTTTAGCCACCCGGACCGGTGTGCCTAACTCCTGAAGCTTACCTTGGCATAGGGCTTCATAAACCACATGGTTGGGTGCCTGGGAATCCATATTAATCAACGTCGCCCCTTTATAAACTTCCACCAGCGAATATCGGGTCTTTCGCCCGGTATGGCCGGCATCCTCCAGAATGACGGTTACACCCGGCTGCAACAGTTCCCGACATCTTCCGGTATTTTTTACATGAACCGTCTCAATCACATCGTCCACCTTCACCCGGGCAATAAACCGGTTAAGCCGCTCACAAAAGATCCCATGTTTAATTTTCTTGTATACCATAAAACTTTTTACCTTTCCCGCCGATTAAAAATAACGCCTAACCCGTTGGCAATATTCTACATAAGCCGTACCATGCCGTTGGGTAAGAAACCGTTCTTCCTGCAAGATCTGATAATGAATTCCGGCTACCGTCAATAAGAACGCAACGGCAAAAAAGAGATTTCCGTAAATCAGCGCAACTCCTAAAAAGATACAGTCAACAGCGATAAAAATCGGATTCCGGCTTTTACCGAAAACCCCGGAGGTAACAAGAGTTCCAGGACTCTGGTGATCGATTCCGATCCGCCAGGAAGTGCCAAATGAATGCAAAGCCCAAGCAAAGATAAGATTCCCCGCCAGTAATAATCCGCTACCAACCGCATCCAGGAACCAGAAATCAAAAAGTTCTACATAAAATATTTCAGGTAAAATAGTAACTCCCCAACCGAATATTTCATTCACTACTTCCCAAGTCCAATCCATCAAACCGACAAAAAAGAATAACTCCACCAAACGCTGCCATCCTTTTTTCCTTTTTCCGAGGGAAAACGGATTAATTCCATAGATGAGAGGAAGGGTTATGCTTCTTCCGATAAATATCGCATAAAAAAGGAGCAATTGCAGCAAGACCCATATTTGCAATAAAGTCATTGACCTATCCCCCTTATTGATTTACGTCCCATCGGTAGACCAGGCTTGACTCTATCATAATATACTTTATCCTATCATACCATCTTCCTTTTCTTCAGACGTATCCAATACAGAAGAAACTCTTTCCCTTCTCGGCAACCCAATATCGGTAAATACAGGAATTCTAATTTTCAATATCCTTCACTTGCAATCTTCAACAAAATATGGTAAATTTTTATACAAGTTTGAATATATTGAAAGTAACAGGTTACATCATGTCCATTCGCTTAGTGATTTTAGGAATTTTAAATCAACAGCCGCTTCACGGCTATGAAATCAAACAGATTATCGAAGAATATATGGGAGATTGGACCGATATTAAATTTGGTTCCATCTATTTTGCCCTTTCCAAACTTGCCGAATCCGGGCACATTGAAGTTATCGAGGAAAACCGTACCGGCAAACGTCCGGCTAAAACCGTATATCAAATTACCGCTTCCGGAAAGGAAGAATTTTTACGCCTTTTAAAAAAAGCATGGTGCGAACATAAGCAAGTCATATTTCCCTTTGATATGGCTGTTTTCTTTATCAAATACTTAAGCAAAGCAGAAGCCTTTCAATACTTACAGCAACGTATTGAGAAAGTTACCCAACAGCTCAACTTCCTTAACGACCATAAAAAAGAACACCGGCAGAACCCCTATATACCTAAGGAAGCCATCGCCATCATTGATCACTCTTATTATCACCTGGAAGCTGAACTCCATTGGCTTCAGGACTTGCTTAAAAACATCGATGATTATCTATAATTTTTTAGGCTTTTATTCAAGTTTGAATATATAAATTTAAATAGCAGGAGGTATTTCACAATGGTTAAACCAAGAAAAATTGAAACTTTAGATGGAATTCAAGATTTCAGTACAGTGGCAGATTACGATTTACTCCAACGAAATATGCGGGATAAAGGGTGGTTAGTAACAGATAAGATCATTTCTGCCGGGATCAGACATGGCCAAGTTTTAGAAGTAGGGCCAGGCCCCGGATATCTCGGTTTAGAATGGCTGTCCCGCACCCAAAACACCGTTTTAACCGGCCTCGATATCAGCCAAAACATGATCGATCTAGCACAAAAAAACGCTAAAGAATATGGACATAACCACCGTACCAGCTATTGCCTTGGTAATGCAGCTGCCATGCCTTTTCAGGAGCACCAGTTTGATGCGGTCATCAGTAACGGCTCTTTACACGAATGGGAAGCGCCGGAAAGGATATTCTATGAAATTCATCGGGTTTTAAAACCGGGCGGTAGAATTTTCATCAGTGATTTACGAAGAGACATATCCTTTCTCATCCGATGCCTATTTTACGCAGGGACCACCCCCCCAAAAATGCGAAAAGGCCTAACAAGCTCACTCCAAGCAGCCTATACCGCCCACGAATTAGAACAAATTTTAAAAAATACAACCTTAACTTATACTCATGTCGAAGCCAATCCTTTCGGTTTAGTTGTGACAGGCGTTAAACCGGTCTGAAAAAAAATGACGAGGGAAACTCCGAATATAGCAACTGCAGAAAACAGGCGGAGTTCCGCCGGGGAGATTAACTCCCCATCGTCACTGATTGACTTTGGGTTTCACCAAAACTCTTTTGGTGTGTACCGAGCCACCATAACCCGGCAGCGATCAACCCAAGCAGTACAAGGGGCACAATGATCCAAACCAGCTGATGCCCAATGG